>CAZABB010000024.1:0-27900 GCA_964483625.1 uncultured Planctomycetia bacterium
ATGCCCACGATCAAACCTCTCGATGAGGAGTTGTTGCTGGCTTTGGCGAAGAAATACAACGCGCTGATTGTGTGCGAAGAACATCAGAGAGCCGGCGGCCTTTACTCCTCAGTATGTGAATTCACCTCCGGCACGCATCCTGTCCGCGTATTCAGTGTGGGAGTGAATGACCGTTTTGGTCAATCCGGCGCCCCGAAACAATTAATGGAAAAGTATGAACTGTCCGGCGATGCCATTGCTCGTAAAGTCGAAGAATCCTTGCGCAATTAAGATACGTTGTCCCGCCAAAATCAATCTTTATCTTAATATTCTGGGAACCTACCCTAACGGCTTTCATAGGATAGAAACAATCGTCAATCGCATTAATCTCTGTGATGAATTGACGATCCGCCGCACGAAAGACCGTTCTGTTTCGTTGCGGTGCAATGTACCTGATTTAGAGAATGCCGACAATCTCTGTGTAAAAGCGGCCCATGCCCTGCGGCGGAAGGGAAAGATGCGAGGTGGGGTTGAAATCACGCTTACCAAGCGGATTCCTCACGGGGCGGGTTTAGGCGGGGGCTCTTCCGATGCCGCCGCGACGCTGTGGGGGATGAATGTCCTTTTCGGTTTAGGTTTAAAACAACAAGACCTCTATCGGCTGGGAGCGAGATTGGGCAGCGATATCAATTTTTTCTTAAGCGGCTGTTCGTTCGCCCGGCTATGGGGCAGGGGAGAGAAAGTTGAACCGTTGCATCTTAAGCGGCGTCTGGATTATCTGATCGTTTTTTGCGGCCGGAGTCTTTCTACGCAGAAGATCTATCGGATGACAAAAGTCAAATTGACAAAATTTCTGGACAATGCTAACATTATATATCACGCTTTGAAACATCGGGACACGACGTTATTGCGTCGAAGTGTGTTCAATGCGCTGGAAGCCGGTTCATTCGCATGTTCAGAGGAATTGAGGAAACGCAAAGACCTCCTGAAGAAAAGAGGATTCATCATGAGTGGCAGCGGTAGTGCCTTTTTCACACTAATAGATCGTGCAGCCGACTACGAGAAGCTAAAAAAAATGATGCCGAGAAGCTGGAAAGCATACAGAGTGCGAGGACTGTAAGAAGGAGGAGGGGTTTCTATGGAGATTACTGAGGTCAGGATTTCTCTTCGTGAAGGCGAATCGAAACGGCTTAAAGCATACGCGACCGTTACGTTCGATAATTCTTTCGTAGTGCGGAACATCAAAGTCGTAGAGGGGAATCAGGGTTTATTTGTCGCAATGCCGGCCCGAAAAATGAAAAACTTTTGCACCCGCTGCGGAAAAAAAGTAGAAGTCGGCTCTCGTTTCTGCAACTGGTGCGGTGTTCAGGCACCGCCTCCGCCAAAAGATTTAGCCCAGAACAAACAGGGGATGCATCAGGATTTAGCTCATCCGATTAATCAGGAATTCAGAGATTACCTGCAGAGCAAGGTTCTTGATGCGTATTATCAGGAGAAACAGGCAGAAGGGGCTCAGGCCGCAGACCAGACGGTGAGTCCTGAGAGTGCCGATGTAGAGAAGGAATCCTCTTCTTCTTTATAACCACCGGATCGGTTCCCTCGAGGTGAAACGGAGACACTCTGCAAAGAAGGCTGTATATAATTCCCCCTTCGTGGTACATATGTATCCAGGTATAATAGGTAAGAGAATTTTCCTTGCGGTATCGAGACGGCACCTGTGTGCGAGGATAAGATAAACTTTCCGGTAATGCTCCGAATCAGACCCGAAGGGTCGGTTCGGGGATGGTTCTCTGGAATGTTTTTATGTAGTTGCCCGGTAGTGTAATCGGTAACACATCAGATTTTGCCGTGAACCAGAGTAAAACTCGGTTCATGGCAACCCCGAATCGTAGAAGTACTGGTTCGGGGATGGTTCTCTGGAATGTTTTTATATATGTTGCCCGGTAGTGTAATCGGTAACACATCAGATTTTGGTTCTGAGTTTTGAGGTTCGAGTCCTCACCGGGCAACCATCCCGACATTCAATCGGGATGGCAGAACAATTATCCTGTTGTTCAAAAAGTGAAAGCGTATGCCTTCTGTGGCGGTATGTCTATATTATTGGTAAAGCAAATAGGGAGAAGAAATGAACGCCAGACGAGTGAGTGTTATTATTCTTGCCGCCGGTAAAAGTACGCGGATAAAACAGAAAACTCCCAAGATTATTCTTGATTTAGGGGGTATCCCGCTGATATTCCATCTCATATATCAATTATGTGCGGCATCCCGGTATGTCAAAGATATTATCGTGGTGTTGGGGTATAAGAAAGAAATTATCCGTCCGCTCATCAGTAAAGTTTTCCCCCGGGTCAGATTTGTCTATCAGAAGAAGTTAAACGGGACGGCCAAGGCCGTTCAGTCCGCGGCGGCTAAGGCAACTCAGTCAGAGATTATGGTTCTGTGCGGGGATACCCCTCTGATGAAGAAGAAGACCCTTGTCGATTTCATTCGTACGTTTCGTCGTCGCAGATGTGCGGCGATGGTGATGACCAGTGTGATCCCCCAGGAAAACTCTTTGGGAAGGATCCTGCGTAACGAACAGGGGCGTATCGTTGGAATCATCGAAAAACGTGATCTGGCTCGGCTCAAAAATGGTGGCTCTCCGGATGAGGTCAATAGCGGTATCTATTGTTTTAAGCGTAAAGACCTGATTTCCGGTTTAAAAAAGATAAAAGTCAATTCCCGTAAAAAAGAGTATTATTTGACCGATATCATTGAGATTTTCACCAAAGCGAGCTTGCCGGTCGGTACGTATCAGATAGAGGATTGGACCCAGATTATGGGGGTAAATGATCAAAAAGACCTGGCTTTAGCGTATAATATATTGAATCAGAATATGTTAGAGAAAATGATGGCGCAGGGTGTGCGGATTATCGACCCGGCGTCGACCTATGTCAATTGGGGGGTAAAGATACGTCCGGATACGGTAATTTACCCCTTTACCTTTATAGAAAATGATGTTATAATTGGCAGCAATTGTCGCATCGGTCCTTTTGTCCGATTACGGAAAGGATCGGTTGTCAACGCCAATACCAGTGTGGGAAATTTCGTAGAAATCAATCGTTCGGTGTTGGCCAAAGGCGTACGCGCCAAGCATTTCAGTTATATTGGTGATGCGTATATTGGCGAAGGATCCAATATCGGGGCCGGGACGGTGTTCGCCAATTACGACGGAAAACACAAACATAAAACCGTTCTGGGTAAAAAGGTTTTTATCGGTTGCGATACCGTTATCGTCGCCCCGGTTAAGATCGGCAGCAAGGCAATGACGGGGGCCGGGAGCGTGGTGACGAAAGACGTAAAGGCCAATACCGTTGTGGTGGGTGTGCCGGCACGTCGCTTTCGTAAACAGAAGGGTTGATCAGATGCTTATTTTTAGCGGAAATTCTAATCCGGAGCTTGCCAAAAAAATTGCCAAAGCGTTAGGCCTTAAAGTCGGCCGAGCTTTAGTCGGACGATTTTCCGACGGGGAAATCCGGGTGGAAATTCAGGAGAATATCCGGGGGAAAGATGTATTTGTCGTCCAGTCTACCTGTCCTCCCGTAAACGAGAATATCATGGAATTGTTGATTATGATTGACGCTTTGCGGCGGGCTTCTCCCAAACGGTTAACCGCGGTTATGCCCTATTTCGGCTATGCCCGGCAGGACCGGAAAGATCAGCCGCGAGTTCCGATTACGGCAAAATTGGTTGCTAATCTTCTTGCCGGAGCCGGAGTCAACCGCGTTTTGACGCTCGATCTTCACGCCGGTCAGGTTCAGGGCTTTTTCGATGTACCGCTGGATCATCTCTATGCGGTAAACGTCTTCCTTGATTATTTCAAGAAAATCCGGTTGAACAATCTGGCGATTACTTCTCCCGACGTGGGAGGGATAAAGATGGCCCGGGCCTATGCGAAAAAATTCGGCGCCGGGTTGGCAATCGTGGATAAAAGACGTAATTCCCCCGAGGCGACCGAAGTTATGCATATCCTGGGAGAAGTAAAGGGAAAGAACGTTATTTTAGTGGATGATATTATTGCTACGGGCAGTTCTCTGGTGGAGGCATCCCGGGCAATTAGAAAAGCCGGCGCGAAAAAGATTTATGCCTGTATTACCCATGGAGTACTTTCGGCGAATGCCGTGGAAAAACTGGGAAATTCAGAGATTGATTTTTTAGTTATGAGCGACTCGATCCCCTTGCCGGCGGCGAAGAAAAGCAAAAAAATACGGATCGTTACCGTGAGTAAGCTTTTTGCCGAAGCAATCAAGCGAATACATTTGGAACAGTCGATCAGTATTTTGTTCGATTCAATAAGGAGTTAGCAATGGAAAAAATTAAGATTAAAGGGGAATCCCGCCGGATAACGACTCAGGAAAAAGCAAAAAAATTAAGAAGAAACGGATTCATACCGGCGATTATTTACGGCCGGGAGAAAAGGTTGCCGATGAAGTTGCCGGTGACCGAGTTGAAAATATTGCGGGCTCATCACTTTTCCGAAAGCGCTCTGGTGGAAATCGCCGTTGATCAGTCGCAAGATTCAGGTTCCGAGCCGGTCACCGCGGTTATTAAAGATATCCAGTTTCATCCGTTGACCGAGGAGGTGATCCATATTGATTTTCTCCAGGTTTCGATGAAGGAGAAGATCCGGGTAAGAGTTCCTATCGTCCTTAAGGGGGAGGCCCCGGCAATGAAAGAAGGCGCGATTCTGGAACATTTATTGCGGGAGGTAGAAATCGAAGCGTTTCCGGGAGATTTACCCGAAGAGATTGAAGTTGACGTCTCTTCTCTGGAATTGGGGCATTCGATCCATGTGGGAACCCTGAATTTCGGGGATAAAATAAAAATTTTGACTCACGCCGAAGAAACAATCGCCACGCTGGCGGTTAAGGAAGAGGAACCGGAAGAACCTGAAGAGGAAGAAGTTATCGAAGGAGAAGAAAAGCCGTCGGAACCGGAAGTAATTAAAGAGAAAAAGGACCAAGAGCCTCAGGCCGAGGATCAAGAGAACGAGAAATAAAAAGATCCTTTTTGAAGCAAAAGTAAATCTTCCCATTGAAAGTAATTGTTGGTTTAGGCAATCCCGGCAGGAAATATTGCCATAACCGGCATAATGTCGGGCATATGGTTGTCGATCGGATCGCCCGGGATAGCAATGTTCTTTTTAAACGTTCTTTGCTAAAAAAGGCCTGGATTGCTAAAATGTCTATGGCTGATCAGTCGGTTTACCTGGCGAAGTCTCTGACGTTTATGAACAATTCAGGCAATACGGTGGCAAAAATTCTTTGTTCGTACCGAATCTCACCGGATAATTGTTTGATCGTCTATGACGATATGGATATTGAATTGGGGCGGATGAAATTTGCCCGTAAAGGATCCAGCGGCGGACATAACGGGGTGTATTCAGTCATAGAAGCGCTGGGGACCGATCGAATCCAAAGGTTGCGAATCGGTATTTCCCGTCCGCCAAAAGGAGATCCCGTCGAATATGTCCTGGAAGATTTTGAGGGTCAGCAACGGGATGCGGTTGAAGACGTCGTCTGTCAGGCATCGATAGCCTGTCGGGATTGGCTCCTGTCTGGGATTGAATATGTAATGCAGAAATATAATCAAAGAAAGTGAGGAATAATGGAACGCATGTATGAGTCGATGATGATTTTAAGACCTGAGTTGACCGATGAAGAACGGGAAGGTATTTTCGATAAAATAACCCAGAGGGTCAAGGATTTAGGCGGTAAAGTTATCGAAGCGAAGGTCTGGGCGAAGGAAAGGAATTTTTGTTCTCTTATCCAGTCGCGCGGTGCCGGCCGCAAGAAATACGAACGAGGATTGTACTGGCTTCTGAATTTCTCGCTCGATATCGAACGCTTGGGTGATTTAAAGGAAACGCTCCGGTTAGAGGAGAATATATTAAGGAATGTCATTTTTCGGACAAGCAAGGTGTAAGGAGGGGTACCCGTGGTAAACTTTAACAAAGTCTTTTTGGTGGGGAATCTGACTCAGGATCCGCAGTTACGGTATACGCCGCAAGGGACGGCGGTTACGACGTTGCGTATTGCGGTCAATACGACATTTAAGGACCGGGCCGGGGAAGCGAAGAAGGAGACGTGTTTTATTAATGTGATCGTCTGGGCTCACATGGCTGAAGTATGCAATCAGTATCTCCAAAAAGGAAGGGCGGTCTTGGTCGAAGGAAGGCTTCAATCGCGTACCTGGCAGAATTCCGAAGGTAAGAATAGAAGCACCATTGAGGTGCGTGCCGGGAGAGTGCAGTTTTTGCCGCAGGGAGCCCGGGCGCAAAGTTCGACGGATATCGATTTAGGGAACGATCCCGAAGAGGTCGTCTCCCTGGAGAATCTCGGATCAGAAGAATAGGAGGAATTGACCGATGATGAAGAAAAAAAGAAGCAAACAGGTTCATTTTAAAAAGAGCTGTGTTTTTTGTAAAAAAGAAGAGGGGATTGATTATAAAGATATTAACCTTCTTTCCCGTTACGTGTCTTCTAAGGGTAAGATTGTTTCCCGTCGTTTCTCCGGCAACTGTGCCAAGCATCAGCGTAAGTTGACCTCAGAGATCAAACGGGCCCGGTTTTTAAGTCTCCTTCCTTATATAGGTAAATAATTAAAGGGGTAGCTATGAAGGTCATCATGCTCAAAGAATTCAGGAAATTAGGAAAAAGCGGCGATGTCGTGGAGATAAGAGACGGATATGCCCGCAATTATTTGATCCCGCGGGGTGTGGCGCTTGAAGCGACAAAAGCAAACTTCCAGAGAATAGAACAGATCCAGTCGCGTCAAAATAAAGCGCTTAAGAAAAAAGAAGAGTGGGCGTCTCAGTTGAAAGAAAAGATCGAGAAAATTTCTCTTACGATCACATCGGAGGCCAAAGATGATGATGAATTGTATGGATCGATACATATGGCTCAGATTGAAAAAGGGCTTGAAGCTGAAGGGATCAATCTCGATCCGGGATCGATCGTGATTCCGGAGCCGATTAAAAAGTTAGGTGTGTATAATTTAGAAGTAAAACTACATCCTTCCGTGCACGCGACATTACGGGTATGGGTAGTAAAAAAATGAATGTCCCCTTTGCCCAGCAAGAAGTAGACAAAATTCCGCCTCAAAATATCGAAGCAGAGATGGCCGTTTTGGGGTCAATGCTCTTGGATGACGGAGTTGTTCCCGAAGCCCTGGAATATGTCGACGAGAGAAGTTTTTATAAACAAGAGCATGTAATCATTTTTTCATCGGTCGTATCCCTCTTTGACCAGCGCAAAAAAGTTGATCTGCTCACCGTTACCGAGGATCTTACCAAGAAAAAACTGCTGGAACGTGCCGGCGGAGCCGGGTATCTTGCCGCCCTTACCGATTTCGTCCCTTCGGCGAGTAATATCGCCTACTATGCCCGCATTGTAAGGGAGAAAAACATTCTGCGGTCGTTAATTCAGAATGCCACCCGGATTTTGTCGTTGTCATATAAGGGAGAAGAAGAGGTTAGCAGTATTCTTGACCATGCCGAACGGCTGATTTTTGAAATCAGCGAACGGCGGGTCGAGGGAAGTTATATTCATATCAAAGAAGTCTTAAAAGACAGCATAGAGGTTATTGAGTCGTTGTACCATAAGAAATCTCATATCACCGGGTTTCCCACCGGATTCGTTGACTTCGATGTCAAGACCGCGGGATTACAGGCGGGCGATTTGATTATTGTCGCGGCGCGGCCTTCGATGGGAAAAAGTGCTCTGGTATGTAATATCGCCGAGAATGGCGCGGTAGAGGAAAAAATGCCCATTGCTATCTTTAGTCTGGAAATGTCCCGGGCGCAGCTTATTCAGCGCTTTTTATGTTCTCAGGCGAAGGTAGACATCCATAAACTGCGGACGGGTTTTTTATCTCCCAATGAATGGCCGCTGTTGACCAGCGCGGCGGGAAGGCTTTCGGAAGCGCCGATTTTTATCGATGATACTCCCGCGATGAACATTTTCGAAATCAGAGCCAAAGCGCGACGATTAAAGGCTCATCATAATATCAAATTACTGGTCGTCGATTATCTGCAGATGATTCGTTCGGCGCATCGGGGCGAATCGCGTCAGCAGGAGATTTCCGAAATATCCCGGGCCCTTAAGTCGCTGGCGAAGGAACTCGATGTGCCGGTTATCGCCGTCAGTCAGCTTTCCCGGGCGGTAGAATCGCGACAGGATCATCGGCCGCAGCTTTCCGATTTGCGTGAATCGGGAGCGATCGAGCAGGATGCCGACGTGGTGGTCCTGCTGTTGCGAGAAGAATATTATAATCCTACTCCGGAAAACAAAGGAATTGCCGAGATCATTATCGCCAAACAGCGGAACGGTCCGGTCGGCAGTATCTCGGTGGGATTCGTAAAGGAATTCATGAGATTCGTTAATCTTTCCAAGGTGAGAGAAGATTGACTTTTAAAATCAATTAGTGTATAATGCGCAGGATACTGGGACGTTCAATATTTAAAGGATACCGCAGCACGTATGGTGAATACATACGAAAGATAGTGGCCACAATGTGTGGATTCTTGCCCATTCGGATTTTTTATAGACAATCGGTAAGAGTAATTTGCCTGAGCCTGCTTCTCTTGGCTTTTCTTTCGCCCGTCCGGGCCCAGGAGACCGTTTCCAAGATCGAAATCGAAGGGAATAAGGTCATCAGTACCGCTACCATCATTTCCAATATAAAAATGAGAGCCAACCAGCCGTATAACGAAAACATTATCAATTCCGATATCAAAACGCTTATGGGCCTGGGGTATTTCGAGAAGGTGGACGTGGAAAAACTCGATGTACTGGGAGGAACGGTTATACGGTTTACCGTGTATGAGAAGCCGATTGTCAAGGAGATATCCATTACGGGCAACCGTCGTATTCATAAAAAGCGGATCACCGAACTTCTCGATCTTGCCGAAGGTACATTCCTGGACGAGTTAAAATTGAAAGAGGCTGTGGAAAAAGTCCGGGATCTCTATCAGCGCAAAGGATTTTCGCAAGTGTCCGTGGAATACCGGATAAGCCGGGATGACGCGGAAAATGAGGCGGCTGTGGAATTTCTCGTTCACGAGCGGGGAGTGGCCCGGGTGAAGGACATAAACGTAGAGGGGAATTCGGCGTTCAGAGATAAGAAAATCAAGAAATTAATGAAAACCCGTCAGGCGTGGTTTTTCCGTAAGGGGATATTTAAGGAAGAATTGCTCGAAGACGACATCCGTCGCATCAAGGATTTTTATGTTGAACAGGGGTTTAGTGAAGCGACTGTTGAGTATGCCTGGGATTACGAAGGCCGGTTCGTTTACATCGATATTTATGTGAATGAGGGGGCTCAGTACCGTTTGGGGTCTGTAAACTTCAAAGGAAACGAGAACATCTTTGATTTTGAAATTCTTAAGGTGATTGATCTGGGAACCGGCGAGATTTACAATAAGAACAAAGTCGATCGGCAGGCGCTGAAGATCCAGGAGGTCTATTTTGACCGGGCGTATATTTTTGCCCAAGTGAAACCCTTGAGCGTATTTAACCCCGAAACCGAACAGGTCGATATTACCTTTGAGATAACCGAAGGTGACATCAATTATGTCGAGATGGTCTATATCCAGGGGAATCAGAGGACGAAGGATAAGGTCATACGTCGCGAATTGCGCATTTATCCCGGAGATAAATTCGAGGGAGTAAAGATCAAGAAATCACGCCAGAGGCTTGAAAATCTTGGTTTCTTCGAAGAAGTACGGTTCGATACCGAGCCCGGGTCGAAACCCGACTGGCAGAATCTGATTGTCGATGTAAAGGAGGCTAAAACAGGATACTTCTCTTTCGGCGGTGGATACTCCTCGATTAATGAATTCATCGGGTTTATTGAACTCAGGCAGAGGAATTTTGATTATAAGAATTGGGAGACTTTTACCGGAGCCGGGCAGGATTTGAGTCTCTATGCCAGTTTCGGCACCTTATCTGAATCGTACGAAGTAAGTTTTACCAATCCCTGGATTTTCGACCGGCCGGTTTCGTTCGGATTCGATTTGTATAAGCGGGAACACGAACGGGAAGAAGATGTGGGATACGCCTACCATTCCGATATTCGCGGCGGAACGTTACGGATGGGGAGAGAATTCAGCGATCATGTAAAAGGCGGGGTCGCCTATCGGTTTGAACAGGTAGAGATCAGTGATGTTGTCGATAATGCTACTGCCGAGCTGAGAGCCGAAGAGGGAGAAAATGATTTGAGCAGTATGGAATTGAGCCTGCAGTGGGACCATCGGGATAACGTATTTAACCCTTCGGAAGGTTTTTATTTTTCCAATTCGTTCCAGTATACGGGCGGTTTTCTGGGAGGGGATAAGGATTTTACGAAGCTGTTCTCCCGGTTCAGTGTGTATTTTCCGCTATTTAAAAAATCGGTGATTGAGCTGCGGACCAGAGCCGGGCTGGCTGAGCCGTTTGATAACAGCGCTACGGTTCCGATTTACGAGAGGTTCTTCGCCGGGGGGTCAGCAACGATCCGCGGGTATAACGAACGGAAGGTCGGGCCGATTGATAGTGTCACCGAAGATCCCATTGGCGGTGAGGCTCTGTTTGTGTATAATGTCGAATACACCTATCCGTTAATGGATTTCTTGAAAGTGGCAACGTTTTTCGATTCGGGTAACGTATGGAAGGATAGAAGTGATTTCCTCTCGGGAGGATTTAAATCGAGTGTTGGTATAGGGTTGAGAGTAAAAACCCCTCTGGGCCCGATTGACCTTGATTATGGTTGGCCGCTCAATACCGAACCGGGGGAAGAAGATAAGGAAGGCCGATTTCACTTCAGTATTAGTCGAGGGTTTTAATCCCGCGAGATAACAGGAAAGCAAAGGAGGGAATGTTATGAAAAAATGTTTTATCGCATTATTGGTGGCAGGTAGTTTGTTTTGTTCGGCATATTCGGCATATGCCTTAGAAGTCGGATATGTGGATATTTATCAGATTTTTAATGAATATCAGAAAACCAAGGATTATGATAAAGTCCTGGAAAAAGAACGGGCTGAAAAAGAGAAGGAACTTGAGGGTAAAAAAGAGGATATCCGTAAAATGCAGGAAAAATTAGAGCTGATGAAAGAAAGCCAGCAGGAAAAAGAGCGAGAAAAAATAACCAAGGCTGCCATGGATTATCGTGAGCTGGAACGGCAATATCTTCTGGATCTCAAGAAAAAGAGAGACGACAAGATGAAAGAAATCGTAGCTGATATCGATAAAGTCGTAGAGGACTATGCCTATAAAAACAAGTACGATATCATTTTGAACAAAGGCGCGGTGCTTTACGGCGGTAAAAAATACGACATCACTCAGGATATCCTGCGTATTGTGAATCAGAAATATAAGTGAGAATGAAATTCACGCTTAAAGAGATAGCAGAGATTATCGAAGGTGAGTTATTCGGTGATCCTGATGTGGTCGTGACGGGAATTTCGGGAATCAAAGAGGCCAAAACCGGAGATATTACGTTTTTGGCCAATACAAAATATGCCACGTTGCTTAAGACAACAAAGGCCTCGGCGGTCATTACCTCCCGTGACAGTGTCAATGGACAGGGAGTCAAGAAACCCATTATCAAAACGGCCAATCCTTCTTTGGCTTTTGCCAAAGTAGTGGGGCTTGTGGCTCCTAACGATATTGCTCATCCCAAGGGAATCCATCCTTCCGCGGTCATCCCCGACAATGTGAAATTGGGGAATAATGTTGCCATCGGGCCGTATGTCATTTTGGGAGATAAGGTAACGATCGGGGATAACAGTATTATCTATGGGGGATGTTATATCGGCCACCATACGGTTATCGGGGAGAGGTGTCTCTTCTATCATAATGTAACGGTGAGAGAGAGGATTGAGATAGGAAAAAGGGTGATTATCCATTCGGGTGCGGTCGTCGGCAGTGATGGATTCGGGTTTGCTACCGTCAAAGGTGTCCAGGAGAAAATCCCTCAGATTGGTACCGTTGTCGTGGAGAATGATGTTGAGATCGGTGCCAATGTGACCATTGACCGGGCTCGCTTCGATAAAACGATCATTGGGGCCGGGACAAAGATAGACAACCTGGTTCAGATCGCTCATAATGTGGTGATCGGTAAAAACTGTACGATTGTAGCTCAGGCCGGGATATCCGGGAGTACGACCCTGGGAGAGAAAGTCATTCTTGCCGGCCAGGCCGGGCTTGTGGGCCATATCACCGTTGGCGATAACGGTATAGTTGCGGCTCAGGCCGGGGTTACCAAGTCGATCCCCCCCAACATCAAAGTATCGGGGTATCCGGCTAAACCTCACCAGACGGCAAAGAGAGTCAATGCCTGCGTTCAGATGCTCCCGCAGCTGTATAAACGCATTAAAGAACTCGAGAAAAAAATTGAGGTATTGGAAAAAGAGAAACAGACCAATGGATAGACAGAGAACGATTAAAAAATCAACGGTACTGGAAGGGGCCGGTTTGCATACCGGGCAAGAGGTGAAAGTAGAATTACTCCCCGCGCCTCCTAACGCCGGTATTATTTTTGTGCGCAAGGATATAAGCCCGGAGGTAATGATTAAGGCTGATTATTATTCCATGCTTGATCCACAGCAATTTCCTCGCCGTACTTCGATTGCCCATCAGGGGGTTTGTGTGCATACGATTGAGCATTTGATGGCGGCTTTGAATTTCCTGGGTATCGATAACCTGTATATAAATATCTGGGGAGAGGAAGTGCCGGGGATGGACGGAAGCGCCAAGCTTTTCGTCGAGTCTTTGCGGGGGGCCGAAATCATCGAACAGGAACCTTCCCGGCAATACGTGGCGGTAAAAGAACCGTTGTGGGTGGAGGAAGGCAATACCAGCCTGGCTATCTTCCCGTATCCCTCTATGAGAGTTTCCTATACGCTGCAATATAATAATTCTTTGATTAACACCGAATACATCGACTTGATGTTGAACGGCAGTGTTACCGATGAAAGTATTTATCAGGCTCGTACGTTTTGTCTCCAGGAAGAAGTCCAGCCTCTGCTTGATATGGGGTTGGGAAAAGGTTCTACCTATGATAATACGCTGGTTATTTCCGAAAAAGAGATTATTAAAAACCAGACCAGAGTTTCAGATGAGTTTGTAAAACATAAGGTCATGGATCTTTTGGGGGATTTATACCTGGCCGGACCGATCAAAGGTCATGTGATTGCTATTAAAAGCGGTCACAGTTTAAATATCCGTCTGGTAAAAAAGATTAAAGAACAACAGCAAAGAGCCGCTCACGGCGGGGTTGGTTCCCTTTCCGGGTTTGTCGCGACCGAAAAGGAACTTTCGATTGAGGATATCATGAAGGTCCTGCCTCACCGGTATCCTTTTCTTTTGATCGATCGCATTGTTGCGATGGAACCGAACAAAAGGGCCGTGGGAATTAAAAATGTCACGGTGAATGACTACTTTTTCCAGGGGCATTTCCCCCAGCGCCCGGTTATGCCGGGGGTTCTGATTATTGAAGCCATGGCTCAGGTGGGAGGAGTCCTGATGCTCGCTAATGAGATCAACAAAGGGAAACTAGCCTACTTCATGGCCGCCGACAAAGTAAAATTCCGCAAAACGGTAGAGCCGGGGGATCAACTTCTCATCGAAGTTACATGCGGCCGGATCAAAAGTAAAACCGGCACCGTATATACCAAAGCCTTTGTGGACAATAAGCCCGTAGCTGAGGCGACTTTGATGTTCGCTCTGGTCGATTCTTAAAAAGATCGGAATCCTCTTCCCCGGGGCTTTTGCCTCTTTCTGTCCAGTTCCTTCCCTCTTGTCGCAAGATAAAAGAAATTATATTGTTTCTCGGGGCATTTTTGATATAATAACTCCCAAATGAGTGTAAAAATTCATCCCCAGGCGGTTATCCATCCCGGTGCAGATATTGATGAACATGTAAAAATCGGGCCCTATGCTGTTGTCGATAAAGGAGTTCAGATCGGTTCTTCGACCAGAATTGAATGCGGGGTCCATCTGACCGGTGAGACCGAGATCGGTAAGAATTGTCATATCTATTCATACGCGGTTATCGGAAGCGCGCCGCAGGATCTTAAGTACAAAAAAGCGAAGAGTTTTCTCCGGATAGGAAACGATAACATTATCCGGGAATTTGTGACGATTAACCCGGGTACCGACGAGGGAACGTATACCAGGGTGGGTAATAGCAATCTGATCATGGCGTATTCTCATATTGCCCATAATTCCTCACTGGGGGACCATAATGTTCTGGCCAACGGAGCGACGATCGCCGGTCATGTCGAAATCGGCGATCATGTCGTCATCGGTGGGCTGGTTGCGGTTCACCAGTTTTGCCGGTTGGGTGATTATTGTATTGTGGGGGGCTGTTCGAAAGTAGTCCAGGATATTCCGCCCTATAGCCTTTGTGACGGTCATCCGGCAAAAGTCCATGGGGTTAATCTTATTGGTCTGCGCCGGGCTCAATTCCGGCGGGAAAAGATCGATATGCTGCGTAAAGCCTTTAAGCTTCTTTTCTTTGCGGGTCACTCGTTCAGTGAAGCTAAAGAAGTGATCCCCGCATCCATCTCCGATGAACCGGAGATAAAGAATCTGATATCATTTATAACAAGTTCCAAACGGGGTATCTGCCGATAAACTCAAAAAAATAACCGCCGATGAAGTTAGCGTTAATTGCGGGTAACCGCAGTCTTCCCTTGGTCTTCTTGCAATCCGCCCTGAAAAATCCTGAGGTGGAGGTCGTTTCGGTTTGCTTTAAAGGGGAGACTTCTCCTGCTGTCGCAAAACTCGCTCACAAATCCTACTGGATTAACGTGGGGCAGATGCAGCGTCTTATCGATATTCTGAAAAAAGAGAGTATCTCCCGGTGTGTAATGGTTGGCCAGATTTCTCCTTGCCGGATTTTTCATCCTCACGCCTGGGATTCGCTTATGCAATCGATAGTTAAGGGAGTCGATTATCGGGCTCATTCTATTTTCTCGGCATTCATTACATATCTGGAGACGGAAGGCTTTGAATTCCTTGATTCTACCCTGTATATGAAGGAGATTCTTGCCGCTGAAGGAAATCTCAATGATGTCGTCGTCAGTGATCGTCTCGCTCAGGATATAGAATTCGGCCGGAAGCTTATTTCCCGTTATGTTGAGCTGGATGTGGGGCAGACGATCGTGGTGAAGAAGAAGGCACCGATCGCTCTGGAGGCGCTTGAGGGTACCGATAATACGATCAAACGGGGATACCGTATTGCCGGGAACGGGTGTACGGTCCTGAAGTTCAGCAAAAAAGACCAGGATTTACGATTTGACGTTCCGGTTGTGGGTCTTAAGACATTACGGTTACTTAAGCGGATCAGAGCTGCGGCATTGGTCCTTGAGGCGCAGCGAACGTTGATCTTACATAAAGAACAATTTCTACCGGCAGCCCGCCGGGCCGGCATTGCCGTTATCGGCCAGAAACGGATATAATGAACAGGTGTATTCTCAAAAGTTTTTTGGCCGTCTGCCTCCTTTGCATAACCGGGCTTTCTTTTGCCCAAGAAAACCCCACCGCCGAAGCTGATCAGGCCTACCGGCAGGGTGATTTCGAAAGAGCCCTTTCGGTCTATCTCCGGTACTTTCAAAAAACCCCTCAACCAGAGAAGTTCTATCTGGATATGGCTTCTCTGTACAAGGAAATGGGCCGGTATCAGGATGCGATCGGGGTCCTGGAGTATTATCTGGATGCCGGGGGGGGAGAAAACCGCGAAGATCCTTCAATTGAAACCTGGCGGTTTTTGGGAGAATTGTATTATCTTATCGGGGATGAACAGCGGGCTCTTTCTTTGTTTAACTGGCTTTCTACATCCGGTGAGAACAGAGGGGAAACATTTTTCTATCTGGGATTAATTCACGAGGCCCTGGGTGATTCTTCAGTCAGCATTCAGTACTATAAACGTGCGTTTAAGATCGATCCTTCCGCCGCGATCTCTTACCGTCTGGCGAAATATCTTTATCGCGAAGGTGACTGGGCCGGGGCGATACGGTATTTCCTCAAAACGATCAGGCTTGATTCGAGCATCCGTCCCGCCTACTACTTTTTAAGTGATTGCCTTCTGCGCCGGAACGATTATGAACAGGCCTACCGGTATTTACCCAAAGCGATCAGTTTTTATCCTCAGGATAAGGCCCTGAAGAAAAAGCTGCGTATGGTGAAAAAAAAGCTGGGGGATGATTTTTTTGCCAAACGGAAAAAGGACCAGGAGACCGAACGTAAGGAAGTAGCCTTGCGTTGCGATGATCTCGGTGATGATACGGCCATGCGCGTGAAGGTGGGAGTCGTCAAGGCGGCAAAAGTCACGTTTAAGTGCGGCGGTTCTTTCTCTCTCAGCGATGGGCATACCCGACGCGAAGGGAATCCCGGGGTGTTTTATATCCTGACCGCGCGGGAGGGGGGAGGCGTCTCTTTCAGCGCCGGCGAGGGATCGATTGAGAGTGTCTTTACCCTGCCGCTTGAGATCAAAGCGAAAGGGTGTCCGTTTTATATTCTCGATATCACGCATGGGACCGGGAGCTTTTCGCCTCAGACAATTGATACAATATACCGGGGCGATTTAGAAATACGGAATGATGCCGGACTTCTGAGCATTATTAACGTATTAAGTATGGAAAAATATCTATATGGTGTTATCTCGGCGGAAATTCTTGCTTCGTCTCATCCAGAAGCTTTGAAAGCTCAGGCTGTTGCCGCCCGGACCTATGCGATGAGCAATTTAAAACGCCACCGCCGCGCCGGATACGATTTTTGCAGCACAACGCATTGTCAGGTGTATCGAGGCGTGAGTGCCGAAACTTCTCCGACCACCGCTGCGGTCGATGCGACCCGGGGAGAGGTTCTTCTTTTCGGGGATGAACCTATTTCGGCCTTTTTCCATTCTAATTGCGGCGGCTGTATCCGGGGAGATATCTTCGGCCAGCAGCCGTATTTTCAAAGGAATATCCTTGATAAAAGCCGCCAAGCCTTCGGCGACAATCCCTGGTGGTATCAGAGATGGTTTAAGTCGAACGACGAACGATTATGCGGATTTAATCAGGGCCGGCATTGCCGTTGGCAACGGACGTATGATCGGGATGATTTTTATTTAGAATTTGGTTTTCCTCTACAAGAGTTGGAAAGAATAATTTCGGTCCAAAAAGGGGATTGTGGGCATCTGAAAGAAATTAAAATAAAAACCGGTGCTTTTGAGAAAAATATCGAAGGAGATCTTCCCATCCGGAATTTTTTCGGACACCTCAAAAGCAGCGCGTTCCTGTATGAAATAAAATACGGATCACAGCACGGCCGTCGCGTGCCGAAAATGCTTTTTCTCTGGGGAGCCGGGTTCGGGCATGGCGTGGGGATGTCTCAGGAAGGAGTCATGCATATGGCTCGTCAGGGGTACACCTACCGCGAAATCCTCAAAAAGTATTATCGTGACGTGCGGCTGGAAAAAACATACTAAGGCAAGAGCAGAAAAAAAGGAATAAAAAATAAAAAATACTTGCATTGCATTTCCGAATATGATATAAAAGCCTTTATGAAAGAAATAATAATTTTTGCTCGTGCCGGACAAGGAGCCATTACCACCGCGGCGATTTTAGGTGAAACGCTGTTTTATGAAGATAAATACTCCTACGCGTTTCCTCATTTCGGCGCGGCACGTATGGGTGCTCCGATGAACGCGTTTTTGCGTTTTGACGAGAAGCCGATCCGGCTGCGTTCAAAGATCTATGAGCCTGACTACATCATTGTTATCGATCCTACCTTAATTGAAAGCCAGAAGGTTTTCAGCGGTCTTAAGAAAGGGGCTAAAGCTGTGGTCGCGGTGCGGCCGGAAACTTCCGCTTCTGCTCCGGAAGGGATTGATGTCCATACCCTCCCGGCGGAAAAAATCGCTACTGAAATTATCGGCCGGCCTTTTGCCAATACGGTTCTCTTGGGAGCATTTGCCAAAGTCACGGGGGCGTTCTCACTCGATTCGGTACTGAAGGCGGTAGGAAAACGGTTTGAATCAAAACCGGCGATCTTACAGAAGAATCTCGACGCGGTAAAGAAAGGATACGAAAGTGTTTAGTGTGCTTGCTGCGATACCTAAATCATCTTCCCGTAACCGGACAGGATCCTGGCGGTCGTTAGTAAAACCTCATTATCTTCAGAAAGAATGTATTAATTGCGGGTTATGTAAAATGATTTGTCCGGAAGGATGTATCGAAGGGACCGAGAAGAACCAGTATAACGCCGATCTGGATTACTGCAAAGGATGCGGTCTCTGTGCCGATATTTGTCCCAAAAAAGATATCGAGATGGTTTCCAATCAGGATTCCAAATAAGAGGGCTTAAGACGTATGAAGAAATTTCTTGAAGGTTCGTGGGCATTCGCCGAAAGCGCAAAACTGTGCCGGCCGGGCGTTATTTCCGCCTATCCGATTACGCCTCAGACACATATCGTTGAGCATTTAGCCCAGTTCGTAGCCAACGGCGAGATGGACGCGCAGACAGTCAACGTTGAAAGCGAACATTCGGCGGCATCGGTTGTCTTGGGATCTGAAGCCGCGGGAGTACGAAGTTTTACCTGTACGAGTTCGCAAGGGTTAATGCTTATGTCTGAGGTTGTGTTTAATATAGCCGGTATGCGTTTGCCGATATTAATGGTCTGCGCCAACCGGGCGTTATCGGCGCCGATTAATATCTGGAATGACCAGCAGGACTCGATTTCGTTACGGGATTCCGGATGGATTCAGCTTTACGCCGAAAACAACCAGGAAGCGGTAGATCTGATCATTGCCGGATATAAGGTCGGCGAGAGACCTGAGATTATGCTTCCCGTTATGGTATGTGTCGATGGTTTTATTCTTACGCACGGAATGGAAGTAGTTGATATGCCCACTCAAAAAGAGGTAGATCAGTTCCTTCCCGCCTATGCTCCGCCCTATAAACTGGATGTCGAAAATCCGATGAGTATGGGGCTTTTGGGCGGGCCCGATGTCTATATGGAAACCCGCTATGCCATCCAGAAAACGATGGAAGAGGTTTTAGATGTGATCCCGACCGTAGGGAAAGAATTCCAAAAGAAATTCGGTCGCGATACGGTACGGCTGGTTGAAGGGTATAAACTGGACGATGCCGAAGTAGCCCTCGTTGCCACCGGTTCGGTATGCGGAACAATAAAGGATGTCGTTGACCAGTTACGCGAGTCCGGGGAGAAAGTCGGCCTGCTTAAGATCGTTACCTACCGCCCGTTCCCCGAAGAAGCGGTCAGAAAAGCCTTGGCTGATGTCCCTTACGTGGGGGTGGTCGATAAAAACATCTCTCTGGGGGCTACGGGAGCTCTCTATACCGAAGTGAAAGCCACCTGTGCCGACGGTAAAAAGATCAGCGGGTTTGTTATGGGATTAGGCGGCCGGGATATTACGGTAACATCAGTCGCTTCGGTCTTCGCTCAGACGAAAGAGAAGGTTAACGGCTGTACGTTTGTCGATCTTAAAAACGAATTATTATGGGAGGAATTTCGTGTCTGAACGAAGCCATTTCCAGGAACATTGTTTTGTGTCCGGGCATACCGCCTGTGCCGGATGCGGCCAGTCGATGGGTGCCCGGCTGGTAGCCGATGTAGCCGGAAAAAATACGATCGTAACCAATGCGACGGGATGTTTGGAGGTTTTCTCTACGTTAGCTCCGCAAACGGCGTGGGGGACTCCCTGGATTCATTCTCTTTTTGAAAATTCCGCGGCGGTTGCCTCAGGAGTTGAAGCTGCGTTGACATATCTGGGGAAAATCGATTCTATCCGGGTAATCGCTCAAGGGGGTGACGGAGGAACCGCTGATATCGGTTTACAGGCGCTTTCGGGGATGCTGGAAAGAGAGCACGATATCCTCTATGTGTGTTACGATAATGAGGCATATATGAATACAGGGATTCAGCGCAGTGGACTTACTCCCTTTAACGCGCACACTACGACTTCTCCCCGGGGAACTAAATCGGCCGGTAATCCTAAACAGAAAAAACCTCTGGTGGAAATATGTGCCGCGCATCATATTCCTTATGCGGCAACTGCTTCGGTAGGGAATCCGCGTGATGTGCAGAATAAGGTTAAAAAGGCCCTGGCGATCCGCGGCCCTAAATTTCTTCAAATCCATGTTCCCTGTCCTTTAGGCTGGGCTTCGGAGCCGGCCGATACGCTCAAAATCGCCAAGCTTGCCGTTGCTACCGGGCTTTTCCCTTTGGTTGAATATGAATACGGAAAGCTGGTACGTGTCAGCAAACTCCCTTCTCCTAAACCCGTTGAAGAATACCTGAAATTGCAGGGAAGATTCAAACACCTGCTGAAAAATGAAACTGAATTGAAAAAAGTTCAGGAAGTAGCCGATAAGAATATAGAATATTACGGGTTGAATCCAAAAACGTAAAAAAGGAGGCTAATCATGGCCAAGGTCACAATTGATGAAAATGCTTGTGTAGGATGCGGTCTCTGCGTGAATAATTGCCCTCACTGTTTTGAAATGGCTGATAACGGCGTCGCGAAAGTAAAGGAAGGCGAAACCTGCGGCTGTAATCTTCATGAAGTTGCCAGCCAGTGTCCGGTAAACGCGATTATTGTTGAAGATTAGAATATATTTTCAGGTTGAATTCCTGTTGCAGTTGATTGAGGAATTTGATCTGGTTGACCATAAATTTCTGGTCTGAAATCTTCCTGCGGTACTCTTCTTTCTTCTCGCTGAATGCGTCCGGATCATATTGAGTTTTCTCTTGTACCTGGATGAGATATGTCGCCTTCGGCAACGAGAAGCTTTCCGGTATGATCTCTCCTTCTTCGGCCGCGAATATCGCTTCATTGACGTTTACGTACAGTCCCACTCCCTGAACATAATCGTAAAATTTAAAATACTCGCTTTCGCCGTATTCGCTTTTTTCCCGTTTGCCAAAAACACGTATATCCTGTATTTTTTTGGTTTCGATTTCTTTCAAAAGCGTATCGGCGTAGGTTTGCGCCTGTTCTTTCTGAAAGCTCTTGGCGAACGCCTCGGTAACTGCTTTTTTGACTTCGGCGAGAGCCGGAATGTGCGCGTTCTTTTTGGCGATCTTTTCGAATATCACGTAACCCGTTTTAATTTGGTATACCCGGCTGAGCGATCGTAACGGCGCCTCAAACGCCGCGCGGATAAGCTCCGGCTCCCATCCCAGGCCCTCGATGGGGCTGTTCAGAGTAAGGAAATCGGTTTCTTTGATGTCTTGAGAGAGCGTCTCAGCCAGGCTGTCTATATGGCGTGTTTTTTTGAGCGCCTGAGGGAGGATCTCTTTGCGGGATGAGAATTCTTCTTCGGGAATCAATATGTATTTGAGTTTTATTTTCGCTTCTTCTTTGAACTGAGCCTTATGCGCGGTATAAAATTCTTCTATTTTTTCGTCGGAGACATCCTGGGGCACAGAGAATTCTTCGTAAGGGATCTTAATGTAGGCGACCTTTGCTTTTTCGTGCTCTTTTTTGTATGCATCCAGGACTTCTTCTTCGGGTATATCTTCGGCTACATAGGTATCGAACAAATTGCCGATGATCAGTGATTTACGGAGGTATTCTTCAAACTCTCTCGGATGAATGCGACGGCGTTTCATCAGGGCGAAATACCAGTCCCGGTCGAACACTCCGTCACGGGTGAATATGGTACGTAATTCTTCGATGACTTTCTCGTCATTCACCTGGATGTTTTCTTTTTTCGCTTTCCAGAGAAGCAGGTAGAATTGCCAGGCTTTGCTTTTGATTTGCTCTGCGTTGAGGATAGGGCGACCTTGGGGAGACTGGAACAGCGTCGCGACTTCTGCCAGGCGGATATATTGAGCGAATTCCTGTTGTTTAATGCGGTGATTTTCTATTTTTCCGGCGAGATCTTTATCGCGGGAAGCCAGATACGACAGCCCTCCCCAGAGAACGAAGGCGGGGACAATGAGGCAGATAAGGCCCCAGATGATTTTTCGCACGTGCTGACTTTTGAATTTAATTAACATAGAACAATATCTTAACGGGGCGGCGTGGGGTTGGCAAGGTTTTTTTGAGTAAACTCTGAAACAGAGTTTACTGATTACGGAGATTACGCCTGCGGCATCGATTACAATGATTAAAAAGGATTGCGGTGATTTTTGTTTATGAGGGGCATTGATTTTCGAAGATTTTTTTCTCACTGTAATCATATTCGTATTCCATCATTGTAATCCCCATAGAGAATTCGCTTCTTCTTTCAAAAATATATGATATAATTAGTGTTCTTACGGGAATAATAAATAAAAGGGACAAAAAACGACGGAGGAAAGATGAATATGCAAACTTCGATAATGACTCGTAGTAAAGGGGTGTGTGTTCAGATGCTGGCGGTTGCGGCGTTTTCCGTGGCGATGGCGTTATCGGCCCATGTGAGAATCCCGCTTTTTTTCACTCCGATCCCCTTTACCTTACAGACCTTTGTCCTGGCGTTAAGCGTGGGAGCCCTTAAGCGTAAGGCCATTGGGGCCCAGTTTCTCTATATTATGTTGGGGGTGTTAGGGGTTCCGGTCTTCAGCGCGGGAGCGTCTCTGGGTGCGCTGGTTTCTCCTTCGGGGGGATACATTTTCGGATTCTGCGTCTTCGCCCTTATTGTGCCGTATCTCTGGGAGCGGATGAAGCCGTCGGCCTGGTTTTTCTTGCAGACGGTAAGTTTATATATGGGAGCAATGCTGGTATGTGTGTATGGCTGCGGTATAATCTGGATGCATTATGCCTATGGGGTAGGTTGGGGGCAGACGTTCACGCTGGGAGTACTTCCCTTTATCCTCGGCGATCTACTTAAGATGGTCGCGGCCGGCGCTTTGATTGCGAAAAACAGATAAGAAACGATGAAAAGTATTTTTCTTTCAGGATTAACGGCCGTTATTCCGGTGGTGATCACGATTTATGTGATCGTCGGTCTGTTTCAGTTTGCCGACGGGATGCTGGGTACTCATATTAACCGGTATCTTGAATCTTATTTGAATTATACTATTCCCGGAATCGGTATTATTCTCTCTCTTCTGATTATCCTTTTTTTGGGGGTTCTGTTGCGTCTTTCCCGGAATAAATTGCGGCGGTTTATGGAATCGCTCTTTTTACGGATCCCCCTGGTAAATAAAATTTATTTTCCGATCAAACAAATAGTCGATTTTCTTTATTTTCAGCCGACCCGGACATTCCGTAAAGTGGTTATGATCGAGTATCCGCGAAAAGGTATTTATACCATTGGGTTTATCACCGGTGAGGCCAATGGTGCGTTTGAAGATGCGACGCAGAAAAAGTTATATAATATTTTTATCCCTTCTTCCCCGTCACCGCTTACCGGGTTTATGGTTGTTATCCCTCAGGAGGATGTCATGATGCTGGATATTACCATCGAGGAAGCTCTTCGTCTTATCGTATCCGGAGGAATGCTCAACCCCCATCGTCTCCCGTAAATGAAAAAAATATTCATGTTCGATTTAGACGGTACGCTGGCCGATGCCTATGGAGCTATCCAGGAAAGCCTGAATTTCGCCCGGATAACATTGGGATATAGTCCGGTTTCCTGCCGGACGGTAAAGAAATCGGTAGGCAAAGGGGACCGTCTGTTTGTGGGGAAATTTTTCTCTCCCGATAAGGTCTCCCGGGCGTTGAGCCTGTACCGGCGTCATCATACGCGTATTCTTCCCTATCGGGTCAAACCCCGGTCGCCCGCCCGTTCGGTACTCTGGCGTCTTAAGCGCAAAAGACGTCTTATATCGATCGCGTCCAACCGTCCCACCCCGCAGACAAAGATTATTCTTGAGAAACTAAATTTTCTAAAATATGTTGATTTTATTCTTTGTGCCGATAAAATAAGAAAGATAAAGCCAAATCCGGACATCTTACTTAGGACGTTACGTCACTTTAAGCTCTCTCCCTCTGAGGGAGTATTTGTGGGGGATATGGCTCTTGATATCGAAACTGCCCGCCGGGCCGGGGTAGATGCCCTGTTCATCCGCGGTGGTTCAAGTTCAGCCGGCGAAATCAGAGAAGCATACCGGGGAACAAGGATCATTCGGTCCCTGGAAGATATTTTAAAGATATATGAGTAGATATTATCTGGAAGACGGAAAATTCGTTATCGAAGATTATAATCGGACATATCCGTTCGCTGATTTTCTTCCTTCGATCAGCGGCCCCTGGGGAGTTCCTCTCTGGGCTTTTTTTGTCAATCGCGGTCAGGCGATGATCAGCTTCGGGTTAGAAGATAAAGATCACTCCATCGGTGAATTTTATCCTGCCAATAAAGCCTATCAGGCGACGCCTGAGCTGGGATTCCGTACCTTTGTTAAAATCAATAACAGAGAAGTCTATGAGCCGTTTCAGCTTTCTCGTGATCCCCGCGTAAAGCAACGTCTGCTTATTACCAGTTATGATGTTTCTCTCCAGGAGCATAACCCCTCAATCGGTCTTAATTTTTCGGTAAATTATTTCACATTACCGAATATGCCCTTCGGCGGCCTGGTAAGAGTTTTGACTGTTCAGCGCATCTCCGGGGCGAAAAAAAACATAGCGGTAATCGACGGTTTGCCGCGGATAATTCCTTTCGGCAGCCGGGATCTTTTCTTAAAACATCTTTCCCGGACACTTGAGGCCTGGATGAACTCAGGTATTGAAAAGATCGGTAAGCGGGAATATGCTTTTTTTAAATTAAACGTAAACCCCCAAGATGTCGCGGCGACTCAGTATATCGAGGGTGCGAATTTTCAGTATGGATTCTGTGCGCAGGGAAAGAAGAATATCCTGCCGCGTTCGATCGTCGATCCTCAGACAGTATTCGCCGAAGATACATCTCAGAAATTCCCGGTCGCTTTTTCTTCCCGAGGGTTCCGCTATCCGGCCGCCCAGCAAATGTGCGGCAGAACGCCTTGCGCTTTTCAGTATTTTACGACATCGTTGCAGAAAAAAGAGAAGATATCTCTTTATACCGTCGTCGGCGGAGTGTTCCATAAGGAAAACCTGCCGAAACTGCTCAAGCAGATTAATGTTTCGACTCTGGAAGCAAAGCGTCATGAGAACCGGGCGCTGATCGGAAATCTGAAATCGAACGCGCTTTCGGTAAGCAATATTCCGAAGTTTGATGAATATATCCAATGCAGTTATCTCGATAATATTCTCCGGGGCGGGTATCCCTTCGTGTTCAATCATGAGAAGATTTACTATCTGTATTCCCGTAAACATGGTGATCTCGAGCGCGATTATAATAAATTCAAATTACTCGCGTCTTATTTCTCCGAAGGGGAGGGTAATTATCGCGATGTGAACCAGAACCGCCGCATGGATCTGTTCTTTAACCCGGCGATTGCCAAGAAGAATGTCGTTTATTTTCTAAACCTGATTCGTCTCGACGGGTATAATCCCCTGGTTGTCCGGGGGGAGAAGCTGTATATTCCCAAACGTTCTCTCTGCCAGGAATTATTAAAACAATACAAAATTCCCCGGGATTCCGATGTCTGCGCTTTTCTTCAAAAGGGGTTTTACCTGGGAGAGTTTTTCCGCCTGCTCGATTCCAAAGGTATTATTCTGTCGGCTTCGGTACGGCAGAAATTCTTAACGAGCCTGTTTGAGATCGCAGAATGTGAACCGCAGGCGGATTTTGGCGAAGGGTTCTGGGTGGATCACTGGCGGTACAATCTCGACCTGATCGAAAGTTTCCTCATGTTTTATCCCGACAGGGAAAAAGAGCTTTTCTTTAATACCTCATATATGTTTTGGGATGACGAATATAAAGTCAGAAGAAGAAGCGAACGCTATCTGGTCCAGGATGGGAAAGTCGTTCAGCTCAATGCGGTGCGGGCGATTCCTCATAAACAGGAAGTTCTGCATCACCGGAAACGGTTCAGGAATTTTTTACGTACGAAGTCGGGCAAGGGGGCTTTGTATCAGACGAATCTGGCAGAGAAACTGCTTTCTCTGGTCCTGACGAAATACGCGACGCTGGATTTCGACGGTATCGGGATCGAGATGGAGGCGGATAAACCGGGCTGGTGTGATTCGTTAAACGGGTTGCCGGCCTTATTCGGGTCATCAATCTGTGAGACCTTTGAGTTGAAACGGACCGCGCTCCTTTTGAAACGAGGTTTAAAACGGAAAAAACCTGCCGCGCAGGTTAAAATCTGTCACGAAATGCACACTTTTTTCGCGGCGTTGGAAAAGCTTCAGCGTGCCATCGGTAAGATGCCCCGGTCAAAGCGCGATATGGCGTGGTGGGATAAAGCCAGCTCCGCCAAGGAAGAATTTCGCATGAAAGTTTTCTGGGGGATTGCCGGGCCTCAGAATACGATTACGGTAGCCAGACTCACGGAATTCCTTGACGCGATGATCGAGCACCTGGACCGGGGAGTGAAGAAAGCAAAAGACAAGAAGACCCAAGCCTATTACACGTATTTTACCTATGAAATTCAGACCTATCAGAATGGCCATAAACGGTCGATTGTTCCCAGGAAAGTTAAACGCAAAGCCTTGCCGTTTTTTCTGGAAGGCCCGGTTCATGCCTTACGGGTGGAGAAGTCCGGCGATATCCCCCGCGCCGTGAAGAAAACCCCTCTGTATGACCGGGAATTGAAAATGTACCGGTTGAATGCGTCGTTGAAAAGTGCTCCTCTGGATATCGGCCGCAGCCGGGCGTTCCCTCCCGGCTGGTTGGAGAATGAATCGATATGGCTGCATATGGAATATAAATACCTTCTGGAGTTGTTAAAAGCGGGTCTGTATAGTGAATTTTATAAGGATTTCTTTAATTGCGGAGTATGTTTCTTTGATCCGGCCCGGTACGGGAAAAGCTTTCTGGAAAACTCATCGTTTATTGTAAGTTCGGCTTTCCCTGATAAAAAACTATGGGGCAAAGGATTTGTCGCCCGGCTCACTGGAGCGACCAGCGAATTGCTCAATATATGGATTGTGATGTGTCTGGGGTTTAAACCCTTTTATACCGATGCCGAGAATAATCTCTATTTCTCACCCCGGCCGCTGCTTAATGCGGAGTTTTTCACCCGTAAACGAGGTTCGCTTACCGTTGATGGTCGTCAGATTACTCTGCCGCCGCATAGTTTTGCCTGCAAACTGTTCTCCCGTATCCTTCTGGTGTATCACAATCGGAGTCGGAAAGATACCTACCGCAAGGACATCGCGATAGACAGGATTGAGGTGATTGCCGATAAGGGGTCGTCTCACCTTACCCGAAATCCGTTTCTTTCTCCGCCCTGGAGTTATCGGATCCGGCAGGGAGGAGTCCGCCAGATTCACGTCTACCTTACCTGATTGATCCTTCGGGGTTACGCAGATAACCACAGACAGCAGATACAGATGACCACAGATAATGTCCGTATCGCGTATCGCGTTTTGCGATCATCTGTGCATTCCAAATCTGTGATCATCTGTGGGTTGCCCGAAGGGCAGCGCAATACGCGGTACGCACGACGCGATCGACGCCGCAGGCGTAGTCACTGTCATCATTGGCGAAGCCAATCTCATAAATTAATTGACAATAGGGGCAATCTCTATTAAGGTATTGTGTTATGGGAGCAATAATCGACCGTATGAGTGAGGATATTCGTACCGCGTTCCGGGAAGACCCGGCCGCTCGCAGTACGCTGGAAGTGCTTTTTTGCTATCCCGGCCTGCATGCGATCTGGGCCTACCGGGTCGCTCACTGGTTCTGGCGGAAGAAATGGAGAACGTTTGCCCGCTGTCTTTCTCACCTGGCCCGGTTTTTCACCGGTATTGAAATCCATCCCGGAGCCCGGATCGGCCGGCGATTTTTTATCGATCACGGGATGGGGGTCGTTATCGGTGAGACGACCGAAATCGGCGATGATGTATTGATTTATCAGGGGGTGGTCCTGGGGGGA
>CAZABB010000025.1:0-27849 GCA_964483625.1 uncultured Planctomycetia bacterium
AAGCTGAAAGAAAATAAATATAAAAAATTTAAAACGTATGTCGACCAGTGGGAAAACAGGTTTATCGATGAAATGGGGACGGTAAACTTTAACTACCAAAAAAATCAATAAAGAAAGGAGGTGAGACAAGATGAATGCGATTTTGCAGTTGTTGATGCCTCAAGGAGGCCTTCAATCTGCGAATCAATCCTCGTCGCTCCCCAGCGAGGCGAATGAGGTTTTCCAACGCATGGTGAACCGGGAGCTGGATAAAGTTCTGCCGCCTGATATCAGAAAAAATATGCAGCTGGCAGAGCTTCTTGACTCTTCTCAGTTTAAGCAGTTAATCGAGCATCTCGATGCGCTTCTCAGTTCAATGGGCTTAACCCAGACCCAGAAAGCTCAGGTTCTCGATGACGTTACCGCCCACATCGTGCAGAGCTTTATGCACGGTGATACCGAAAACCTCATTTCCTTTTTCGAAGAGATTCTTGCTGCGGAAAATCCCGAGGAGCTAAGGGAGGCTTTAGCGGACGCTCAAAGCCAACAGGCTTCGCTTCTGGTCGGGATTTTCGGGCAACATCTCACGGCAGGAGAAACGGGAAAAGGAAGGATTGAAACGCATGGAAGAGGGAATGGCTCTGCGATCGATGATCTTCTGAATGTGAATGCCGAACCGGGCTCGCCGGATGTGATGGGCACGGCACAGCAGGAGATGGCCGCCAATGCCGATACGATTCCGGCAAAAGTCAACGCGCAGGAAATTCTTGCGCAGATTGTCGAGATGTTTCAGGAAAAAGAGGCTTCGTTTGCCAAAGACGTAGTAAAAGAAGGATTCGATGGACCGGTACCTCAGCCGGGGTTGAATTCTCCCGAAGCCGAATTCCTCTCGTTGATGAAAGAGGCTCAATTGGTTACCACCGGCGATACCGTCGCCCGTGGTGAGATTGAACCCAGAGCCGTCGATATGCAGGCGCGCGTGGATCTGTTGACCGGCATCAAAGAGTTGGTTGATCGGATCCAGGTGCGTGCCGAACCGAATACGATCCAGACGGTGTTTGACCTGAAACCGCCGAATCTTGGCCAGACGCATCTTCGCGTGGAACTCTCCGAGCAGAAGGTGATGCTTGATTTTCTGGTGAAGGTCCCCGAAGCAAAAGAGATGATCCAGAATTCGCTGAACGATCTGACTCAGATGTTTCAGGATAAGGGATTGGTAGTTGAGCAGGTCAATGTCGATGTGGATCCGAATCTCTCTTTTGACCAGGGCCTGTTTTCGCCGGATTTAAACGCCCGGCAGGAGCAGGGACAGGGTGGTTTGGCGCAGCTTCCTTCGTCGGTTCTCTTTGACGAAGAGACGGTGCGCGGCTACGGGTTGCTGTATCTGGATTCTGAGGGAGTGAATTGTTTAGCGTGAGAGGAGGTGAATGATACATGTTCGCAAGCGTGGTAAACGGGGTAACGACAACATACGGGATAAACAGCTTAAGCGATGATTCGGTGGGAAAAGAAGATTTTCTGCAGCTTCTGGTAGTTCAAATGCAGAATCAGGATCCTCTGGATCCGATAAAAAATGAAGACTATCTTGCCCAGCTGGCGCAATTTAACTCATTGGAGCAGATGATTAATCTCAATGAAACCCTGCAGTCGATGAGTTCGATGCAGACGCTTGCTTCATCGAGTAACCTTTTGGGGAAGACGATAGAAGCGCTCGATAACGCCGGCAATACGCTGGAAGGGAAGGTTTCACAGATCAGATTTTACGAAGGAGATGTGCTTGTGACCTTCAGCGACGGTGCCGATACCTATGAGGTCGGACTGGGTAATGTGGTCAAAGTGAGGGAATCATGAGTGACGTAAACCCGATTAAACATAATCAGATTCACGGGGTCGGTAAGGCCGGGATCCCTAAGGCGCCGGGTAAGGTTACGCCGAAGGGAAAATCGTTTAAGGATATCCTTGAGGCGAAGCTCGATCATGAGATAAAATTTTCCGGGCACGCCCTGCAGAGAATCCAGCGCCGCGAGATTAATTTCGATGAGGCTCGTCTGGAGAAACTCAAAACCGCGGTGGAGATGGCGGACAAGAAAGGCGCGCGTTCCTCGCTGGTGCTGATGGAAGATCTGGCGCTTATCGTAAGCATCAAGAACCGTACCGTGATCACCGCTATCGATGGCAAGAACGTGAAAGAGAATGTGTTTACCAATATCGATAGCGCGATAATAGTATGAAGACACAGATAACCACAGATAAAAAGATCTGTGCTGATCTGTTTGAAATCTGTATGCATCTGTGTTGCCTCGCGTAGCGAGGTAAGGGGCTGGACCTCTTATTGAGGAGGCCTCTAAGAGACAGGAAGGAGGCTGAGGTAATATGATAAGATCGATGTTTACCGGGATTTCCGGATTACGGAATCACCAGGTAAGATTAGATGTGGTTTCCAACAATATAGCCAACATCAATACGGTCGGTTACAAGCGGGGCCGGGTTCAATTCAGTGATATCTTAAGCCAGCTCATGCAGGGGGCCAGTTCCCCTACGACCGGGCCCGGCGGAGATATCGGCGGAACCAACCCGCAACAGGTAGGATTGGGTATGACGATAGCCAGTATCGATACGATTTTCACGCAGGGAAATTTACAGCTGACCAGTGTCAATACCGACCTGGCGATTCAGGGGGACGGGATGTTCATCCTGCGCGACGCCGACGGAGTAGATTTCTATACCCGGGCCGGCCAGTTCGCGTTCTCACCCCGCGACACATCAGGGAATATCTATTTGCAGAACGTTGCCAACGGGTACCGGGTGCAGGGATATGTGTATGACAGTACCACTTCATCGATTGACACGACCAATCTTACCGACATCAATATCCCCCCGACCCTCTATTCGCTTGCGCCGCAGGCGACATCTCAGATCGTGTTTAACAATAATCTGGATGCCGAAACATTCGGGTCGATCTCAAGTAACGTTACGTCACAGACATTCACCGATGGGCCCAGCGGAAATACTTCGACGGTTACCTGGACATTGACTCCGACGGCAAACTTCAATGAATGGACGATAACCGGCGTGGCTAGTGGCGCGGGAGTCTGGGCGAGTTCGGGTACCAATACCATCACCTATACGTTCCGGGTGGACGATACCGGTTCGATCACCGGTACCGCCGGCGAGGTATGGGCTGATACCTTCGGCGCGGCAACCGATACGCTTGATGTTAGCGGGTTAGGGGATAACGTGACCGTACAGCTGATCAATTCGACCACGCCGACGGTATTTGACGGGACCGCCGATGATATTATCGTTACCTCCGGCGGTGGTGATGCCGTTGACGCCAATTACGCGGGCACCTGGACCGGTTCCTCGACGCACACCGCGTCGATTAATGTATACGACTCTATGGGGGCGACGCATACGTTACAGTTACTCTTTCGTCACGACGCGCAGAATAGCAACGAATGGGACTGGACGGCGCAGACCTCCGACGCCAGCATCACCGTCAACGCCGGGGATGGGACGTTGAATTTCGCTACCGACGGAAGTTTATCTTCCTCGGTGGTCAATAACCCCATCAACATTACGGTCAATATTCCGGCCGCGGCGCCGATTAACGTAACGGCTCCCGATTTCAGCGGTGTTACCCAGTACGCTTCAAATAACAGCCTGGTGGCGTTTTCTCAAAACGGGTATGAAGCGGGTGAGCTCAATTCCTTCACCATCGGTTCTTCCGGGATCATTACCGGAATTTATACCAATGGATTGAACCAGGAACTGGCTCAGGTAGCGCTGGCAAACTTTGACAATCCTGGCGGGTTGATTAAAGAAGGTGACAATCTCTTCAGTCAGAGTGCCAATTCAGGTTCGGCTGATGTTGGTGTCGCCGAAACCCAAGGGCGCGGGTCGCTTTCTGCGGGATTTTTGGAAATGTCGAACGTGGATATTGCGCAGGAATTTGTCGATATGATTACTGCGCAGCGGGGATTCCAGGTGAACTCCCGCAGTATCACCGTGTCGGATGAGATTCTGCAGGAACTGCTGACTCTGAAACGGTAACAGCGGAATTTAGCTACAGAGATTTCTGTATCCTAAAATACCCTCGCCGTAGCCCGGCGGGGGTATTTTGGGGTTTAAAGAAGATTAGATGTATGATTAAGCTGAAACAAATTAATGGAGAACCGATTGTGGTAAACGCCGATTTGATCAGTTATGTGAAATCAAAACCGAATACCGTCTTAACTCTGACCAATGGCGACCGGGTGGTTGTCGAGGAGTCTGTCGATGAAGTGATGCAAAGGGTGGTTGCGTATAAACAAAAAATATATCAGGTACATGTAGCAAAAGACGAGGAGTAAGGTATGGATATTGCCAGTATTGTCGGTATTTTCGCCGGAGTAACGTTGATCTTTCTTGCCATTCGGGAAAACTTTTTCCTGTTTATCAATCCTCAGGCGGCGATGATTACCTTTGGCGGTGCGTTTGCCGCGACGTGTCTGAACTTCCCGCTCACCGATGTGTTGAGAGTATTTAAAATTGTCAGTAAAGTTTTTTTCACCCGGCCGATGAATCCCTACGACGCGGTTGAGGTTATTGTCGGGCTGGCCGAGAAAGCCCGGCGGGAAGGATTCCTCGCTCTGGAAGCCGAGCTTGCCAACGTAAATGATGATTTCTTGGAACGCGGCGTGCAGAATGTTATCGACGGCGTCAGCCGGGACGAAATCAAGGAAACCCTTACCAAACAGCTGGATTTTTTGAACGCCCGGCATGAAGCCGGCCAGGAGGTCCTGGTTTCCATGGGGACGTATACGCCCGCGTTCGGGATGGGCGGTACGCTGATCGGTCTGGTCATTATGTTGTATAACCTGGATGATCCCAAGAAGGTTGGTCCGGGGATGGCGGTGGCGATCATCACTACCCTCTACGGGGTATTGACCGCTTACCTGTTTCTTATCCCGATGGCCGGGAAGCTGAAAGTGCGGGCCCGGCAGGAAATGCTTATCAAAGAGGTGACGATCGAAGGAGTTATTTCTCTGCATGCGGGCGAGGCGCCGCGGTTGATCCGGGAAAAACTGCACGCCTATCTCGATCCGAAAATGAAAAAACTGGGCGTGCATGCGCCGAAAGCCAAGGCCGGCGAGGCGGCGGTTGAGAAAAAAGCGGAACCTCAGGAAGAAAAGAAGGAAGAATCATGAAGACCAAAGGGGTAAAATTAGGTAAACCTGCTCCGCCGTGGATGCTTACCTATTCGGATATGGTGACGTTGATCCTTGTGTTCTTCGTGCTTCTGTTTACGCTTTCGGATATCAACATCGTCAAGTTCAGCAGTTTCTTCAAAAAGATGAAGAAGCCGCCGGTCGTTCTCGATGAAGAACAGTTACGCCGGGTTATGCTTGAACTTGCCAATTATGCGAAAAAGAAAGGGTTGGAAGATAAGATCGGCCTGGCCATCGATTTACAGGGGCTCACGATTACCCTTACCGAAAGTATCATGTTCCGTTCCGGTCAGGCCAGGCTTATGAACGAAGCGTTACCGATTCTGGAGGTCATCAGCGATAAGATTATTAATTTACCGAATCCGCTGGCCATCGAAGGGCATACCGACAACATACCGATTCGGAACGAGAAGTTCCCTTCCAACTGGGAGCTCTCTCTGTCTCGCGCGGTGAACGTATTGAAGTATCTGGTTGAGAAAAAAGGTGTTGATCCGGCGCGTATTTCAGCGTCAGGATATGCTGAATACCGTCCCGTGGCATCGAATGATACGCCGGAGGGAAGAGCTCAGAACAGAAGAGTCGTGCTGGTCGTCCTGCGGCAGGAAATGAAGGGGTTTGAAAGCACTTCAGACGAAGAATGATGTGCTTTGAAGTTTTTATGCAAGGGAAAAAGTATCACAGGTTTTCCCGTGCCGATATGTTTATATCGAACGTCCCGCCACCGATTCATTATTGAGGCGGGATCCCGAAACAGCGGGAGCCCCCCCGCTGAATAAAAAATATTATGGAGCGGGGCATTCTCCCGACACCGATCGGGATCATTAAAGGAGGTTAACGATGGGAGCAAACGTAACGCCGAAAGATCTGAAAATGCTTCAGCAGGTGAGTAGTGAAATTACCAAGAAAATTACCAAGGTGTTTTCCACTCTTTTAAGCAAGCCGGTGCAGATGCTGTTTAAGGAGATCCGGCTTGATACCCTGGAAAATATCTCCACGCAGCTTCCTCAGGAAGCAATAGCCTTTACATATATTGTTGATCACGCTAAGGAGGTGACCGGGATAAAGTTATTTCCCAAAAAGCTGGCGCTCCTTCTGGCCGAGCTCCTTCTGGGTCAGGACGGTAAAAATCTGCCCGAGGACCTCACCGAACAGCATACCGAAGCCCTGACTCACGCGTTTAAAAAGCTGCTTGAAGCTGAAGGGACCGCGTACGGTCAGCTGCTCAGTAAGAAATTCGTGCTTGAGCTTCAGGAGGTAAAGGCGATTACGCCCGCGGCGCTCTTGAAAGAATTGGATGCCGGCGAGGACTGTATCCTTTCCTCAGTCTCGGCCGGGATTGAAGGGTTCTTTGAGGAGATCGTGTACGATATCATGCCGCTTATGTTTGTAAATTCGGTATTGGAGATGGCGGCATTAAAAATGTCGCCCCAGGGAGGTAAAGTCGAAGGCTGGAATCTGGGAGAGTTAAAAAAAGACAAGCCGGCGGCTTCTTTAAATGACATATCTTTCCTTCTGGATACGCCTCTTCATCTCAGCGTTGAGATCGGCCGGGCGAAAATGTCCCTGCGGGATGTGCTGGAATTGGGAATCGGATCGATTGTTGAGCTGGAGAAATTGGCCGGAGAGCCGGTTGATATCAAAGTGAACAATAAGCTTCTGGCGAAAGGTGAAGTTGTGGTTATCGATGAAAATTTTGGCGTAAGGATCGTTAATATTGTCAGTCCGCATGAAAGAGTATAAGAGGATATTTATTGTTCTTATTGCCGCAGTCTGCGTGGGTGCTCTCTGGGGGCCGGCTGTTCCGGCGCAGGATACCGGCGAGCCGCAGAGTGAGGTAGTTGAATATGTTCCTCCCGAACCCGCCGCGGGCGCGACGTTTTTTGGGTTTTTGGGTATGTTGCTGAAAATCGGGGTGTCGCTGGCGATTATTATCGTGTTTATCTACCTGACGGTGTATGTTTTAAAAAACCTGACCTCCAGTCCCGGTCAACGGCAGGACCTTCAGTTCGGCAATCTTTCGGTTATCGACTCGCTGTATCTGGGGCCGGGCCGATATGTCTATATGGTCAATGTGGCCAAAGAAGTGCTGGTCCTTGCGGCGTCGGATAAAGGGTTGAATCTCCTTTCTAAAATCGATGACCCCCAGGAGGTTGAAGAACTGCTGAAAAAACGGAATGAACGATGGCAGCAGGCAAAGCCGTTCCAGCAATATTTGCATTCAGCGCAGAAGAATCAGCAGTTACGGATGTACCTGAGGGGAAGTATGGAGTCTTTAAAAAAGATGTTCGGATCAAAGAGATGAAGAAACACATAGTCCGTTTCACAATATGTATTCTTATCGGGGGAGTTATCCTGGGAATTTTTAGTGCCGGGTTCAGCCAGAATATTCCCATCCCCAGCGTTTCGGTGGAATTCGGCGAAGCCCAAGGGCCTCGCGACGTCGCCTTTACGCTGCAGATCCTTTTTATCCTCACGATCCTTACGCTTGCTCCGGCGATCGTGATCATGCTTACATCATTTACCCGTATTGTTATCGTGCTCGCCTTTATCCGTCAGGCGATGGCTACGCAGCAAATTCCTCCCAATCAGGTTCTCATCGCGCTTTCTCTGTTCCTTACGTTTTTCGTGATGTCCCCGGTTATCGAGAATATCAACAATGACGCCTTTCAGCCGTATCTGCAAGGTGAGATTACTCAAGCGGCGGCATTCGATACCAGTGTCCAATACCTGCGGGAGTTTATGATCAGACAGACCCGCCCGAACGATATTTCATTGTTTGTGCATCTTTCCCGTTCCTCCCAGCCTCAGAATGTGGAGGATATTTCCAATACGATTCTGATCCCCGCTTTTATCTTAAGTGAGGTGAAGACAGCGTTTCAGCTGGGTTTCGTTATTTTTATTCCTTTTCTGGTGATTGATCTGGTTGTCGCCAGTACGCTTATTTCCATGGGGATGCTGCTTCTGCCACCGATTCTTATCTCATTTCCGTTTAAACTGCTTTTATTTATCATGGTCGACGGGTGGCATCTGATTACGCGCTCTCTGGTATACAGTTTTCGCTGAAGAAAGAAATATTTGACGTCCCGCATGCGCGTTTAGCTCTGCGGGATCCCGCCGAATAAAGATGTAGGCGGGAAACGACAAAACTATGAATGAAGCCTATCTTCTAGGACTGGGGCAGAACGCTCTGACGATGTATCTGCAGTTAGCGGGGCCGATTCTGGCATTCGCGCTGACCGCCGGGCTCCTGGTCAGTATTATTCAGGCAGTGACGCAAATTCAGGATATGACGCTGACATTTATCCCTAAGATCATGGCGACGGTCCTGGCGTTGGTTCTGTTCGGTCCATGGATGTTGCGGTCAATTGTAAAATTTACGTTTGATTTATTGATTTCAATGCCTAATTTAGTCCGGTAATATGGAAATACTGTCACAGTTACGTACACTCAATACGGTGCAGTTTCAGAGTTTTATTCTTCTGGCGGCGCGTTTCTCCGGAGTTTTCGTCTCGGCGCCGCTGTTCAGCAATAATGTGATCCCGCGCATGGTGAAAATCGGGCTGTTTTTTTTCCTGAGTTTCATTGTCTTTCCGTTCGTGGAAAAAATACCCGCTCTGTATGAGAATCCGTTTGTTCTGACGGTCGCGTTTATCAAGGAATTCGGGATCGGTATTTTTCTGGGTTTTTTTGTCAGCCTTATTTTTGTCGGACTTCAGATCGCCGGGCAGTTTATCGATTACCAGACCGGATTCGGTCTGGTAAATGTTATTGATCCGGAATCACAGGCGCAGATTCCTCTGGCCGGGCAGTTTCTCTATCTTCTGGCGGCGCTTCTGTTTCTTCTTATCGGCGGGCATCATTTGATTATCCGGAGCCTGGTGGAAAGTTTCCGGGTTTTCCCTTTGGGGAATTTCGTCTTCGATATCCGGCTGTTCCGGCTGGTGAATCAGACGTTCGCCCAGATCTTTTTTATCGCATTTAAAATTGCCGCGCCGGTGGTGGCGGCAGTATTTTTAGCCGAGATGTCCTATGGGGTGGTTGCCCGGGCGATCCCGCAGCTGAATATCCTCATTGTGGGCCTGCCGCTTAAGATCGGGCTGGGGACCTTTTTCCTGCTGATGACGTTGCCGTTTTTTTTCTGGATTATCAAACGGGAATTTCTGAATATATTTATGAGTATTAGAAACCTGTATCAATTGATCGGATAATATGCCAGATACCGACAAAAGATTTCCGGCAACGCCGCATCGCCGCCGCGAAGCCAGAGAGAAAGGGCAGGTTGCCAAGAGTATCGAGATCAATACGGCGCTTGTTCTTCTGGGGGGGTTTGTTTTACTGCGATTCCTGTTCCCCTTTATGTTCGCCAGTCTCCAGGAGCTGGTGGTAAAAAGTTTTACGTTCATTCCCGATCAGGATATTACGCTTACGTTGATTCTGGCTCAGGCACCTGATTTGCTGCTGAGGGTTTTGATGACGATAGCGCCGATGCTTCTGGCTATTGCCGTTGTCGGTATCCTGGCTAATCTTATTCAGGTAGGTTTTCTTTCCAGCCGGGAGGCACTTAAGCCCCAGTTGAACCGGCTGAATCCTGTCAACGGGTTCAAACGTATCTTTTCGGCCCGGTCTCTGGTGGAGTTCGTCAAGTCGATCATTAAAATCTGTATAACCGCAGCCATCACCTATAGCGTTATTCGTTCTTCTCTCCACCGGCTGGTCTACACGATTTCCATGGCCCCCCAGCAAAGTCTTTTTATGGTCGGGCAGATCGTATTCTCGCTGATTATCAAGCTCTGTCTGGCGCTGGGAGCGCTGGCGATACTGGACTATCTTTACCAGCGCTGGGAACATGAACGATCGTTGCGGATGACCCATCAGGAATTAAAAGAAGAGCTGATTCGCTATGAAGGGAGGCCTGAGATCAAGCAGAGGATTAAGACTCTCCAGCGGCAATACGCTACGCGGCGGATGATGCAGGAGGTTCCCAAAGCCGATGTGGTCTTGACCAACCCGACGCATCTGGCAATCGCGATTCTCTATGACCCGGCTCAACAGATGGCGCCTATGGTTGTCGCCAAAGGGGCTCGTATTGTCGCCGAAAAGATCGTCGCTCTCGCCAAAGAACACGGCGTGCCGGTTGTGGAAAATAAACCGCTGGCCCAGAAGCTGTTCAAGCTGGTTGAGGTCGGCAAGATAGTTCCGGTAGCGATGTACCAGGCGGTAGCGGAAGTCCTGGCGTATTTATATCGTATGGGAAAACTGAAGAAGAAATGGAACTAATGGAGAAAGCCTATAGTCTTCGGTCGATAGTATCTCGTCGAGAACAGAAAAAAATACTATATACCAGAGACCCTGAGGCCAGAGACTAAAGTATATGATTGGCGACGCATTACAATTAAAGAGATTTACTCAGTTCGGCGAACTGCTGATGGGATTAGGGCTGTTGGTCGTCGTGGGGATGCTGCTTCTGCCTCTGCCGCCGTTTCTGCTCGATCTTTTTATGGTATTCAATATCGGTGTTTCCCTGGTTGTGCTTCTGGTTACGATGTACGTGCAGGAATCGGTTCATTTTTCCATCTTTCCCAGCGCGTTGCTCATGATGACCCTGTTTCGTCTGGGATTGAATATCGCCGCCTCCCGGGCCATCCTCACCCGGGGGGTGAACGCCGGGAATATTATCAGTTCGTTCGGTAATTTTGTTATCAGCGGAAATTACGTGGTGGGGCTGGTTATTTTTATTATCCTGATCATCATTCAGTTTATCGTTATTACCAACGGCGCTCAGCGTGTCGCCGAAGTCGCCGCCCGGTTTACGCTTGATGCGATGCCCGGGAAACAGATGTCGATCGATGCCGATCTCAACGCCGGCCTGATCAATGAGTCTGAGGCGCGTCAACGCCGGGCAAATATCGAGAAGGAAGCCGATTTCTACGGCGCGATGGATGGTGCCGCGCGGTTTATCCGGGGAGACGCGATTGCCGCCATCATCATTATTATCGTAAATATTATCGGAGGGTTTATCGTAGGGATTCTTCAACAGGGGCTTGCCGTTCAGGATGCGTTACGTACCTATATCCTGCTTACGGTAGGAGCCGGGATTGCGATGCAGATCCCCGCGCTGTTTATCGCCGCGGGGACCGGTATTATTGTCTCGCGGGTTTCGACCGAATCGAATTTAGGGAAGGATATTTCTTCTCAGATTTTCAGCCAGCCGCAGGCTCTGGTGGTGACCGCGGGGCTTTTGGCGCTTCTGCTTTTTGTTCCCGCTCTGCCGAAGGTGCCGTTTCTTATCCTGGCCCTTTCTACGGGAGGGATCGCCTATGTCGTCAAAAACGCGGCGAAACGGACAAGCGAAGAGGAGTCGAAACGCAGCGAGAAAGAAGCCCTACTCAAACGTAAACCGGAAAATGTCGTGAGCCTTCTGAAGGTCGATCCTATCGAGCTGGAAATCGGATACGGTCTGATTCCCCTGGTAAACCCCGAACAGGGGGGTACGCTTCTTGACCGGGTAGGACTCATTCGCCGGCAGCTGGCGCTGGATCTGGGGATTGTGGTTCCTCCGGTACGAATCCGGGATAACATCCAGCTCGCCCCTCATCAGTACAGTATAAAAGTGAAGGGTATTGATGTGGCGCGTAAGGAAGTCCAGCTGAACCATTATCTGGCGATCAACCCGGGGAAGGTGAAGGAAGAAATCAAGGGGATCGCGGGATCCGAGCCGGTATTTAACCTGCCCGGGGTATGGATTATGGAAGCGCAACGCCGCCGGGCGGAAACCAACGGGTATACCGTTGTCGATATTGCCACGGTTATTTCTACGCACTTAAGCGAGATTATTAAAACGCATGCTCCCGAGCTGGTCACCCGTCAGGATGTGCAGAACCTTCTGGATAATTTAAAGAAAGATTATCCGGCGGTTGTGGATGAACTGGTTCCCAATGTGATGAGTATCGGTGACATCCAGAAGATTCTGAGAGGCCTCCTGCGGGAAAGGGTGTCGGTGAGGGATTTGGTGACGATTTGCGAAACTTTGGCCGATCATGGCCGGACGACCAAAAACATCGATGCTCTTATTGAAATCGTTCGGGCGTCGTTGGGATACAATATCTGTAAACAATATGTGTCGCCGGATAAGGTGCTCTATGTGGCGACGCTAAACCCTGAAACTGAACGGGAGGTTGCCGACCGTATGCAATCTTCCGAAGATGAGCCGGATATCGCGTTTGATCCGGAATTTATAAAAAAGCTGCTCAACGCCGTAGCCAAAGGGCTTGAGCCGTTACTGGCGAAAGGGTATCAGCCGGTCCTTCTGGTTTCTCCTCAAGTGCGGCTGACTCTGCGCCGGATGACCGAACGGAGCCTGCCTAATCTTGCGCTCTTATCGTATCGTGAGATTCCGGTGGGACAGGAAGTAAAAGTATTGGGAAGCGTGACGGCATAACATGAAAGTCAAACGGTACGAAGGCAAGAATATTCAGGAGGTTATTTCCAAGATCAAAGTCGATCTCGGTCCGTCGGCGACGATTCTCTATATGAAGGATATTACGCGAAAACGGTTATTCCGTAAAAAGATGAAAAAAATAGAGGTGGTTGCCGGTAAGGAAGAAAGCAAGCCTTCTCTGGATACGGCCAAGATCGAACTCCTGCAGTGGGAGTTGAAGGAGCTTAAGGAAAGCGTGAAGAATATCAGTTCCAAAATGAACGCTATGCCTCCCGCTCCGCCGCCGGCTGCCGTCGCGTCGACCCCTTCGGTAGTCCTTGAGAGCGCCGAACCCAAGGGTATTTTTGATCCGGCGATAAAAAATATGAGAAAACGACTGAGAGATCTCGATATCGAAGAAGATCTCATTGATCGTATTCTCGCGGAATTTCAGGGAAAATATAAAGAAAAAGAATTCACCAACCCATTGATATTCGAAGACTTCCTGAGCGGATATATCCGGCGGCACATCGGAGTTTCCGGGCCTATCGCCACCGGGGAACGTAAAGTCGTCGCCTTTATCGGGCCCACCGGCGTCGGTAAAACCACGACCATTGCCAAGCTTGCCGCTCATTTCTCTCTGGTGGAGAGGAAGAAGGTTTCGCTCCTTACGATAGACACCTATCGTATCGCCGCGGTCGATCAGCTGAAAACCTATGCCGAAATTATCGGAATACCCGTTGAGGTGGTCTTTACACCGAATGAATTTTCGGTTTCTTTAAGTAAAAATCAGGATAAAGACCTCATCTTTATCGATACTGCCGGCGGCAACCCCTTCGATATGGTTCGCATGGGCGAGCTCAAAAAGTTCCTCGACCAGGAACCTCATATCGAGACGCATCTTCTGATCAGTCTGACGACGAAAGCCAAAGAGCTGATCGAGATTTTTAACTGTTACAACATTATGCATATTGACCGGGTCATTTTTACCAAGTTGGACGAATGCAAAACGTTCGGGAATATTCTTAACGTCGCGGCAAAGGTCGACCAGCCGATTTCCTATGTTACGACGGGACAGAACGTACCCGACGATATTGAAGTTGGAGAAATAGACCGGCTGATGAATTTTATCCTGAAAGGACGGGATAACCTTCTCTCGGCCCGGAAGCTTGAAGGGAGCAGGTGTTAGAGAGCCTATGAGTATGATAAACATCGATCAGGCGGATAATTTAAGAAGGATGATGGAAAAGATTTCTCGGGGCGTTAACGTAGGGTTTTTGCATGTCATTGAAGCTATTTTCTTTCAGGGTAAGCCTGTTTTTGTCCTTTCCGGCGCCGAACGGGAAGTCTTATCTCTGAGTAATCTTTCCGGAAACCTGGCGATTGCTCTGGCGAAGTTCAACCAGAGGGTCGCTGTTCTCGACGCTCATTCGCATAGCATCAACACTGCTCTTATTCTAGGTATTGATGCGCCCATAAGCCTTACCGACGTGGAAATAGGGCAGCGGGTGTTTTCGGACGCGCTGTACTCCGGTCCGGTAAGAACCAGATTTATACGAGGCGTTGAAGTCCTCGAGAATGTGCACATGTGGGAGTCGTCCCTCCATGATGCGTTCGTGCGCGATATGCAGATTTTTTTACGGGACAGCGCCGATATTATTTTTATTAATGAAATAGATCTGAGGTTTTCCTTTATGCTTCCCGAGGTGATTATGGTCTTTTCTCCCAGCGAAGAGTCAAAAATAAAAGCCTACCAGCGATTAAAGAAAATCTATGAAGCGAATCCTCAGGCTGACGCGTCTTTTATTATTAACAATGCTCATTCCCTGCAAGAAGCGGAGGCGGTCGCGGCGAATTTTACCGATACCGTAAAAAAGTTTTTGGGAAAAGACATCGAATGCTCCGGTATCGTGTGTTTAAATTCCGATATGATCAGAAGTATCAAATTGCGTAAACCATTTATGATCGGATGCCGGTATACCCGGGCTGCGGAAAGATTCCGGCTTCTTGCCAGAAAGATGATGGATGATAGAGCCGTACGTACCGCAAAGGGGTGTCAGGAGACATATTGAAATATACTGATGGGATTGTTCGGTCTGAGTAAAAAAGAACAGGGAATATGGAATATGATTCAAGCCGGAGATAGAGCGCGGATAAAAGAAAAAGGGTCTCCCGCGAACGGACATTTTGCTTCCGTGCTCGGAACAAGCCGGCGGGAAGTTTCGATTACGACTCCGATCCTGGGGACATCATTCTGGGAAGTTGCTCCGCGTGCCCGGGTTGATGTGGAAATCGATGTGTCCAGCGCAGGAGGGGGAAAAGTTTCGTTTTTCTCCCGTGTTCTGGCTCAGGAATGGGGCAGAACGCGTTGTACGAGGATCATATGCCCCCGCGATTTAAGCTGGGTGCAGCTGCGCCGGCATGTCCGGCTTGACGTCGTGGTCGATGTGGAATTCTCTCTCATTGATCCCAAGAAGGCTTCTTCCCGGATAGTGTTGGGGTATCCGCGCTATAACGCGGTGACCAAGAACATCTCCGAAGGAGGGCTGTTATGTCTGATGCCGAAAAATCAGCAGATTGAAAGTGGGAAAACGGTTGATATACGTGTCAAATTTAACCGGAACGATTCAATTCTTGTCCGGGGTAAGATATTACGTCAGTTGAGCCTGTCGGTGCAGGATAAATACGGCCTGGGAGTTCAGTTTGTTTCAATGAGCTCTCAGGATAAAGAGAGGCTGAGAAAGTTTATATTTGAAACGGGTAAGAAAAGAAACCTAAGAACGAGGTAGGGTGCATATGGGTATTTTTGGCTTAAGTTTTCGGGAGAAAAAGGTATGGAAAAGCATTGCCGCAACCAATAAGATTCTGGTCCGGCTTAAAGACGCTCCGCAGGATGTGTATCGCTCAAGCGTGGTTGATGTCAATTATAAAACGCTTACTATCAAAACACCCATGATGGGGATGGTATACCTGGAGATTCTGCCCAAAACCGTGGCCATGATTGAAGTTGAGGTGATGAATCCGCTCAATGGACGGATCTTTTTTTCTTCACGGATTATTTCGCAGGAATGGATGAAAGAACGGGTTACGAAAATCGCGGCGCCCCGTTCGGTAAAATGGATTCAGTTACGGCGTTGTTTCCGCCTGGAAATCGTATTGGACTGTGAATATTCAGCCGTGCCGCCTCGTACCCCCGTGCAGAATCTCGACTTGATGACGCCGGTATTTTTTGGTCTGGTCAGAAATCTTTCCGAATTGGGGGCGTTTCTTGTGGTGGAAAATGCAGTTGGTCTCGATATCGGCACGCAGATGAATTTGAAAATCCAACTGGCTCCCGGACTTCTCTTTCGGGCCCGCGGAAGGATATTACGCATCGAAAAGGTACAGGATAAATTCGGACTGGGAGTAGAATTTCTCGCGACCCGGGAAAATGACCGGGGTGCTTTAAGGAAGTTTATATTCAATACGGATCGTAAGTGGAGTATGAAAGTATCACAAGAGGGTCCCTCGTACAGGTAACCTAAGAGAGGCGGTGAAGAACGTATGGGAATTTTTTGGTTGAATAAAATCGAACGAACCATCTGGAGATCGATACAACCTAAAGATCTGGTAAAATTTATGCTCCAGGAGGATCCTCAGGAAATATACACCACCAGGGTAGAGAGAGTGAAGGAGAAGACGATCAGTATTCAGACGCCTCTGGTCGAAGGGGCCTTCCTGGAAATTCTTCCTCAGACGCACGTCCAGGTGGAAATATATACCGAAACATTCGGCAAAATTCGGTTTGTTTCTCGGGTGAACGGGCAGGAGTGGATTCAGGAACAGGTAATCCTTCTCTCCCGGCCCCGCCGGCTTACTCGTATTCAGTTGAGACGCTACTACCGTATTGCCGCGATGCTTGAGGTTGATTATGTGGTTTTTTCTCCTATGGGGGTTCATGTTCCCGGTCAGTCGCGGCAGTACACTCCTTATCGGGGGATTACCAAAAATATTTCCGAAACAGGGATGCTTTTGATCAGTGACCGGAATCTCAACCGGGGGGATTATATCGATATGAGGATTAAAGTGCCGCCGTCGCAGGAGGAAGCATCCCGGGAAGAAATTCATGCCCGGGGAAGGATCGTGCGTTCTACCGCGATTGAGGTAGGTTCACGCTACGCGGTAGCCGTCGAGATAGGAAAGATCGACATCGAGAACCGGGAAAAATTGAGAAGATACATTTTTCATAAAGGAAGAGATCTCTACGTAAGAACAAAATGAATGATACTTTAGCGCATATTCGTACCATATTCGCTCAAGGCGCGCTGGTCGCCTTTCTGTTGGTGGAGCTGTTCAGTTTTATCCGGGGGCATTCTCTGGAGACGATTTTAATACGGGGGCTGGGCGTCTACGGTGGAATCATTATCCTGGGTTGGATTCTTACCCGGGTCATTGAGGCCATGAAGCTTACCGAGATATTTACCGCTCAACAGGAGGAGCCAAAAGAGAAACCTCCGGTTTCCACGGTGGACATAAACGTTGACGATGCCTTCGGCGGCAAAGAGGGTGGTACGTCCCGGGAGCCCGAATATAATCCGTTGGAAGAGATCAAAGACGCGGTCGCTAAGAATCCCAAAGAAATTGCCGGCGCGATCAAGAAGATGATTCGCCGCTGATTCCTGGGAGAAAAGAGATCGAAGATATTATGCAGAAAGAAAAACAAAGAACAATCTCACGCGAGAAAATCCTGGAATATATTCCTCTTATCAAAAAGGTCGTGTCCCGGATTTTTCCCAGTATACCTTCTCAACTGGTCGATTTCGAAGATCTGGTGGGGTATGGGATTGTCGGCCTTATTGAGGCGATGAATACTTATGATCCGAAAAAAGGCGTAAAGCTTTCCACCTATGCCTTCTATCGTATCCGCGGGGCGATTCTGGATGCGCTCCGTTCCTTCGACTGGATTCCCCGCCAGATGCGAAAGAAATTCCATATGATTTCGCAAGCCGTCGAAGAGCTGACGGCTTCGCTGGGGCGTGATCCCGGCTCTGATGAGATTGCCGCCCATACCGGGCTCAAGCTGGATGAGGTCAATACGCTGCTTATGGATATTTCTCAAAGCGAAGTCCTTTCACTGGAAGACCATCTGCATAATTATCTCAAAAACAAAACCGACAATTTCAGGGATATGGACAACTTTGAGTTCTCGGATTTGAAAAAAATGATGGCGCAGGCGATCGAAGAATTACCGGAAAGAGAACGCATGGTTTTGACCCTGTATTATTATGAGGAATTGAACTTGAAAGAAATCGGCAAAGTGCTGGAAATATCGGAATCGCGAATTTCACAGATTTTGAAGAAGGCGACATCGCATCTTCGTGAGAAATTAAAAGGTATCGGGGGGGAAATCGAATGACACAGGCGGAATCGAAAGGAACGGGAGATATAATCGATCGATGGCGATACGCCCGGTAGATTTACAGGTCATTCTACAGGTTTCACGCAATGTCGAGAAGATGCAGATGTTACAACAGCAACACAGTCAGAAGCAGCAGGAACAACTTGCTCTTTACATGCAGAAAAACTTTCAGGCTCGGCAGCATCAGACTGAAGCGATGCCCCAGTCGGAACAGGGAAGAATGAGGCCGGTTTCCGACGAGGAAAAACACAAGCGGCGCGAAAAAGAGAAGAAGGATAGGGGAAAAAAGAAGGGGAAGAAGAAACTGGGAAGTACCATCGATATATTCGTGTGAGACATGAAGTCCAAAGAAATAGCGCATAAAGAAGTGGTCAGTATTAAAGAAGGGAATTCCCTGGGGCGCATCAGGACTCCGGTGGTTGACGGTGCCCGCCAGAGGATTATCGGGTTTATCGTCGATGACCAAAGGTGGTATCTGGAAACCAAAATTATTCTTTTCGCTTCAATCCGGGGAATGCAGCAGGAGGTAGTAACTGTTGATGACGATTCTTCAATCGTTCCGGTGAAGAATATGTATAAGATACATCCTTACTTGAAAGATAATATCCAGCTGATCGGGATCAAGATATTTTCCGAAGCCGGCCGGCTTCTGGGAGAGGTGGATGATTTTATTTTTAATCATCAGACCGGGAAAATCGAAACGTATCTTATCCGGAACAACTTTATGTCCATTGGATGGAAAGACGTGTATTCGGTCGGGAAAGAGATGCTCATTGTAAAAGACGGTCTGGATTTACAGGAGATCCCTGATGCCGCCGGCGAAACCAGTGATGTGGATCTGAATTCGCTGTTCGAACAGCGGCAGGTTTCTTTTCTTCTGGGAAAAATCTTGAGCCGGGATATGCGTGACGATAACGGCGATGTTATCCTGCCGGCAGGCAGTATCATTGATGATACTTCGAACGGCCGGATGAAAACGCTGGGAAAATTTACGGAGCTGTTGATGAGCGTGGAGGCGGAGGAATAAATGTCTGGTTTTCTTCTTTTGGCAACGGTGGCGGTAGGCATCCTGTTTGCGGTAATGGTGGTGCATTCCTCGAAGATAAAACATCGGAAAGAAGAGGCGGTTCCCTTCGATGATTTCCACTTACATATGGACAAGGAAGAGATCGACCAGGAAGTTCAGATGTTTCGCCTCCTCGTTGACGAAAGCGTGGAGAAAATCAATGTCCAGTATGAAAAAATTCAGCAAGCTCAGGCTGAACTTAAAAACCTTTTGCGTCAGGCGAACGATGCCGCCGTCCGTCTGAGGAAATTGAAAAAAGAAATAACCGCGGAGGCGGGAGAGAGCAAGGAGTTCCCAAAGCCTTCCTCTGACGATGGGCCTGATTTTTTGAATCCGAATGTCGGCCTGGAGAATATCGCTCAACAATTAAACATGGGTGTCGGCGAATTAAAATTGCGGTTGACGTTGTTGAAGAAAGAAAATTTGTATTATGCGAATCGTAAATAATAAAACAGGGAACGTTAAAACACAGAGGGCGGAACCTCAAAAAATCGTCCGGGCTCAGGCGCTTTCTTCGGTGCAGAACGCTTCGGATGCATTCGCGCCCCATGCGCACCTTGCCCTTACGAATTTTTTTAACGAATCGCTGTTTATGAAACTTGAACTTCTCCTCGCTTTATTTCAGAAAGCCAACGGTAAGAGCAGCAATCAGCCGGAGTTGCCTTCGCTGGAGAGAGTGCGTCAGTTATTCAAAGGTCTTCGGACGGCCAGGCAGTATTCTCCCGAGACCCTTAAGAACGTGGTGAAAGTCTTCTCCCAGGCAGCCAGGCTCCGTTCGGTCCCTGCCCAGCTTTTCACCGATTCGGGAGCTTCTTCCTCGGTGGCCAAAGAAATTCAGGTGATCAGAGAATTCTTTGAACATTTCCAGTTGTATGAGGCGCTCAACCGGGATTATGAAGGCAAAACCTTCCTTTCCTTCCCGCTGGTCAATCTGTTTGCGCCGGATCGTGATATCCAAGTGTTTTTATATGTTGAGAAAGATACCGAAAGCAAAGAAGAACGCATGCGTTTCTTCTCTTTTCGTCTGGACATTCCGACCGAACACCTGGGAATAGTCAGTCTTTGGGGCGCGTTGCGGGCCGAACATGTAGATATCGAAGCGGAAGTTGAGTCCGAACACGTAAGAGATATACTGGCGCAAACCCAGGATAGGCTTGAAAAAGGATTAAGCGGGCATCAGTATCACCTTGAAAAATTATTAGTCAAAATACGCGCGCGCGCGCAGGATGGCGGACAAGAAGGAGTTGAATTCACCGCATGAAGAAAAAAAGTATTGCCCTGAAATACCGGCAAAAGAAAGACGCCGCTCCCCGTGTCGCGGCCAAAGGTCAAAACGGGGTCGCGGAGAAGATCATCGCTCTGGCGCGGGCCGCCAATGTGCCGGTCTATGAAGATGAACATGTGACCGACGCTCTGTACCCTCTGGATATAGGCGAATATGTTCCGGAGCAATTTTATGCCGTCGTGGCTACAGTATTGGCGTGGGTGTATTCTGTCGATAAGAAGAACGCTGGCATATAATTATTTCCAGCGTTTGATTACAATGATTAAAGATGGATTGCGGTGATGAAAAACAATGACTTCTTCAATCGGTGTAATCATGTATCAATCACTGTAATCAGAGACTGGAGCATTTTGCGACAGTTCCATAAGAAGGAGGCCAGATAATATGAAGAATGATAAAGATATGCTTTCTCCTAAAGAAATAGAAGATTTGATGCAGGGGGCTGAAGAGATGAATCTTGATCAGAAGACCGTGTATCCTTACGATTTTCGTTCTCCCAGTCTTCTTTCCAAAGGGAGGTTACGGATTTTTCAGTTGCTTATGGATGAATTTTCCAGCCAGATTCAGAGTTTCATTGCGGCCCAGCTGAAAATTCCCCTTGAGGTTCAGATTTCGGATATCCGCCAGGCCGCCTATCGGGATTTCCAGGAACGCGACGAGGAAACCTTTATGGTCGTCTTCAATATGCCGCCTCTGGAAGGGGCTTCGATCATGGAAATCAAGATACCGTTTGTTATCTTTATCAATCAGGTCCTTCTGGGGAAGACACTGGAGAAATTTCCTCAGACTCGCACGATTACGCCCGTGGAGGAGGAAACCGCCGCTTATCTTGCCGAGCGGTTTTTATATACTCTCCAGGAGTCGTTCAGTAAACTGGTGAAATTCAACTTTAATATCCTGTCGCAGGAACGGAATCCCCAGTTGATCTTTCTGGCTTCTCCCGATGAACCGATAGTCATCGTCACGCTGCAGTTTAAACTTCAGGAGGAAGTCAGCCAGATCGACTTCTGTTTTCCCTATATCGTTTTTAACTCGATGTTGCCGTTTCTGGACGTAAAGAAATGGTTTTCGCTCACTCAGCGAAAAAAGGATGAACGGATTGACAAGCTGATCAAAGATAATATGGAAAATATTAAAGTTGATCTGGTTTGCGAACTGGGCGCGGTCGATCTGACGTTACGGGAAATACTGCGTCTGGAGCAGGGAGATTACCTTTGTCTTAACATTGACAACGACGCGTTGCTCAATTTGAAAATAGGGAATTTTAAAAAATTTAAAGTGATGCCGGGAATCGTACACAAAAAAGTCGCCCTGCGCATTGAAGAAATAATCAGTGGAAGGAGGTGAGGATAGATGCTTAGAGGTTTGTACACGTCTGCTTCGGGAATGAGCGTGCATCTTAAGAATCAGGATATCATCAGCAATAATCTGGCTAATGCCGATACGCCGGGATTTAAACGGGATCAGCTTATCGTGACGGCGTTCCCTCAATTTCTCTTGAGCCGTATCAATGGCCCGAAGGATCAGGGTCATGCGCCGACAATCGGCAGTTACGCGCTGGGAGCGGAGTCACAAGGTTCCTATACCGATTACGCGACGGGCAATATGGTTCCTACCCAGCGGTCTCTTGATGTCGCGATCCAGGGGGACGGATTTTTTGTCATCGATACTCCCCAGGGACAGCAGTATACCCGTCACGGGGGTTTTTACCTTTCGGCGGAAAATACGCTGGTAACATCCGAAGGCAATCCGGTTCTGGGGGAGAACGGATTGATTACGGTGACCGACGAAAATTTTGTTATTGGATCTCAGGGAGAGGTGGTCGTCGAAGGGAATATCGTCAACCGTCTCCTGGTCGTGAATATCGACGAAAATAATCTGGTGAAAGCCGGTGATTCTCTCTGGACGGCCGTGGGTGAGGGCGGTGTTATCCCGGGGGCTGAGTATAAAATTGCTCAAGGGTACCTTGAGAGTTCGAATGTCAATGCCGTTAAAGAAATGGTGGATATGATCGCCGGTATGCGTACCTATGAAGCCGGTCAGAAGACGTTGAGTATGCAGGATGAGACACTGGGGAGATTAATCAGTGAATTATCAAGGTAAGATGAAGTACACACAGATTACCACAGATTTACGACAGATCGTCACAGACAGGAAAATCTGCGATCATCTGTCCGGCCCGCAGGGCCGTTTCTGTGATCATCTGCGGAATGAAGGAGGTGAGTGAGTATGATGAGATCATTGTGGACCGCAGCGACGGGAATGCAGGGGCAGCAGACAAACATCGATGTTATTTCCAATAACCTTGCCAATGTCAATACGAGCGGGTTTAAGAAATCACGGGTCGACTTCAAGGATTTGTTCTACCAGGTTCTTCAGATGCCCGGTACTCCGGTGGGAACCGGTGAAACGGAGATTCCGGTAGGAGCTCAGATCGGTTCGGGTGTACGGCCTGCGTCGATCTTTAAGATTTTTTCCACACAGAGTTATCAGGAAACGCAGAATCCGTTGGACCTGGCTATTGAAGGAGACGGATTTTTCCGGGTCGAACTCCCCGACGGGACCGAAGGGTATACCCGTGACGGGTCGTTTAAGCTGGATTCCGAAGGGACAATTGTGACCTCCGACGGATATATTCTTCAGCCGGAGATTACGATACCCGACGATGCCGTGAGCATCACGGTGGACAAATACGGCACGGTGTCTATTGTCCGGGCTGGATCGTCTACCTCCGAAGACCTGGGGACGCTGGAGATGGCAAAATTCATTAATCCTTCGGGGCTTCTGTCGATCGGCGATAATTTCTATCAGGAAACGGATGCCTCCGGCGCGCCGATTGAAGCGAATGCCGGAGAAGACGGTATCGGGACTATCCTTCAGGGGTTTCTGGAAAGTTCCAATGTCAATGTAGTTGAAGAAATGGTGAAAATGATCGTGGCGCAACGGGCCTATGAAATCAATTCCCGGGCAGTGCAGACGTCCGATGAGATGCTTTCGATTGCCAACGCGTTACGTCGTTAAGGGAAACGCGAGAGTTTCTGAGAAGATTTGATGATGCGGGGTAGAAAGAAGAACATGGTGCGATTACAGCGAAATTTCAGGGCCATTCTCTGGGGAGCGGTTTTTAGCCTGATGGTTGCCATCGTCATGCCCGGGGAAGGCCGGGCGGCTCAGGTTACCGCACAGCAGATCTATGAAGCGGCCCGGGAGTACATTCTGAATGAAACAGGGTTCTTATCGGATCAGATTGTCCTCCAGTTCCGATCGCCGTTTCCAGCGATTGAAGTGCCTGATACCGAAGAGGTCGAGGTTGTCGTCTCCGGTGAGGTTGACCAACGTACGCTGGGGCGGCTTCCGCTTCACACCCGGATTTTTGTGGACGGACAGTTGTACAAAACATTCTACCCTATTTTTGAATTTGACCGGTATACGGACGCGATTATTACCACCCGCTGGATTAAACGGGGTCAGGAATTTACTCCGTCGAATGTTTCTCTGGTTTCGCTCAAGGCGTCGGATTTGCCTCGGCGGGCGGTCAGCCACTTGCGGATTTTAGAGAACAAAGTTGCCAAGGTTTCTCTTCCCAAAGGGAAGGTCATCGCCGGCAATCATATTGAGGTGCCGCCGTTGATCGAGCGCAAGCAGATCGTAACCGTTGTGGTGAAGTCTCAGATGCTTACGGCGCAAACGCGGGGGATGGCTCTTTCCGACGGAAAACGCGGGGAGTTGATCAAGGTGAAAAATATGGATTCGGGGAATATCGTTTACGGTAAGATATATGACGAAAATACCGTGATCGTAGAGGTACCATAGTGATGAAATCACAAATCACAAATGACAAATTCCAAATACCCGTCACAGGAGGATTGCTGACGGACACGATAATTTATTTGGAATTTGGTGCTTGGGATTTGGGGTTTTAAGAAGAGGGGGATAGAATGAAAAAGATAGTGTTGATTCTGACAGGATTACTTGTGATCGCAGGCAGTGCTTATGCCGATTCATTGTGGACACAAGGTCAATCTTCGGATCTCAATCCGTCTCTTTATCGGGATGACCGGGCCTCGCAAATCGGAGATATCATCACGGTATTGATTGTTGAACAGGCGGCGATTACACAGCAGGCCACATCGAATACGACGCGTGATTCATCGATTAAAGGAGAGGTAAAAAACTGGGTCAATCTGCAGTTTAAAGGAATCAAGGTTGATACCGAACAGGCCGGCGTGCTTCCTAAATGGGAAATTGATACGGAAAACGAATTTGAAGGGACCGGATCATACAAAGGAGATTACGCCGTTACCGGAACGATTACGACCCGGGTTATCGATATCCTTACCAACGGGGATTTGGTCATCGAAGGGCAGAGTCTGGTCAAGAACAATGAAGAAGAAAATACTATCGCGTTGTCGGGAATCGTACGGCCGCAGGATATCGGGCCGAATAATACGATTCTTTCTACTCAGGTTGCCGACAAAAGAATTCATGTTGTCGGGAAGGGGCCGATTAACGACAAAACCAAACGCGGCATTCTGGGAAGACTGCTTGATTGGGTTTGGCCTTTCTGAACGGACTGTTGTGAAATACAACAGTCCTTGATTACAGTGATTGATTGATGATTACAATGATTACCAACACTTTTTTAATCACCGTAATCTTTCTTTAATCATTGAAATCAGGTGCTGGTGCTTAGGCGGCAGCGCCCCAAAGGGGGAAAATATGAGACGAAATATCAAATATCAAAAATCAAAGATTAAAAAGAAGGAACGCTTACGGAACGTTTTGGCAACGGGAATGATCCTGCTTCTTCTTGTCGGTACGTATATTCCCTCATCAATGGCGGCGCCGCGGGTGAAAGATATCGCGTATGTGGAGGGAGTAAGAGAAAATCAGCTTCTGGGATATGGTCTTGTCGTCGGATTAAACCGGACCGGAGACCGGCAGACTTCTTTTCCCACGCTGCAAACGGTGGGAAACATGCTGCGCCGGATGGGAATTTATATTTCCCCCAATGAGGTCGAGAGTAAACTTAAAACCCGTAATATTGCCGCGGTGATGGTGACGGCGAAGCTTCCCGCTCTGGTACGTCCGGGGGCCAAGATCGATGTGCTGGTTTCTTCCATCGGTGATGCGACATCGCTGGAAGGAGGGGTCTTGCTTCAGGCTCCTCTGCAGGGAGCCGACGGAAAGGTATACGCGGTCGCCCAAGGGCCGCTTTCGACCGGTTTGGGAGTAGGCGGTAATATTCGCGGCGGTACATCGTTGACCGTCGCCCGAATCCCTGAAGGGGCTTTTGTCGAGAGAGAAGTATCTTCGACCATTATCAAAGAAAACGCGATTTCCATTATCCTCAAACACCCCGATTTTACCACCGCAGCCAGAGTTATCGAAAATATTAATGCGCAGTTCGACCAGGATGTGGCAACATCATCCGATGCCGGATATGTGAACGTGCGTATCCCGCCGAAATACGAGGGAAATATCGTAGGATTCATCTCGTTGGTAGAAAACGTGTCGGTTACCCCCGATGCCCGCGCGAAAGTGGTGATTAACGAACGTACCGGGACGATCGTCGCCGGCGAGGATGTGAAAATTTCGACCGTCGGCGTAAGCCACGGGAATATCTCCGTGCAGATCAGCATTCAGCGTCAGACTTCCGAAACGCTGTCGGGGACAAGCGATGAAACAACGCCGGCAACGGTGGAGAAAACATTGAGTGAATCAGAGACCATAAACGGCGAAGGAATGACCAAAATGGAAATCGTCCAGGAAAGCGTTAGCGTGCACGATTTAGTAAAAACGTTAAACGCGTTAGGAGTCGCCCCTAAGGATTTGATCGCTATCTTGCAGGCGATTAAAGAAGCGGGCGCCCTTCATGCGGAATTGGAGCTTCTGTGAGTAAAAATAAAACAATTCGTTTATTTTTGCTTTTTGATATTTGATTTTTGATATATTAAAGGAGCAGGATGATGAATATAGCTATGAATGCGATGAGAGGCCCGGGCATAACCCTTGGGGACAAAACGCAGTCGGAGGGATTATGGTGGCCGCCCAATCAGGGAGTATTTATCGGAGGAGAACAGAAACTTACTCATGAGGCCCTCACCAAAGAGCTGGCGGCCCAAGAACAGGTCGATCCCGAAAAAGAAAAAGAATTAAAAAGTGCCTGCGGCCAGTTCGAATCCTTTTTTCTGTATTATCTGTTAAAAGTGATGGATAAAACCATTCCTCGCGGTGAAGGCCTTTTGGGAGACAGTCTGGCCCAGCGGTTCTATCGGGAGATGTTTTATGAAGACCTCGCCGATAAGATTTCGGAAAGCGGTATGGGGTTGGGACAATTCATGTATGATCAGTTAAGCCAGAGCCTGGTAAACCGCGTATATAAGTAAAGGATATCAATGGCACAGGAGTCGAATCCGTTGAAACAGAGATTACTGCGTGTTCTCGATAAAGAATGTTTCTGGTATGAAAAAATCCTCGGGTTGCTCAAGGAAAAGACCGATATTCTGGTAAAAAATGACGTTGAGGCGTTAAGGAAAAATACCGTTGTGATGAATGAGCATCTCACGGCTCTGGACGCTTTGGAAACTCAGCGCAAAGAAATACTAAAAGAAATTTCCGCCTGCGAATATATTCCCCGCGAAGATCTTTCTTTAGGCAAAATCGCTCAATTCTGGGATGAGCCTTTGCTCCTTGACCGGCAGAAGAAGCTTCGGTGTTTAATGCAGGATTTAAAAAGCATAAATGATCGAAACCAGCGGCTCCTGAATCAGGCGGAAGGAGTGTTCTCATTTTTACGAAATTTGCTGTATTCGGCGTTTGCCGATGGGCCCGTAACCAATTATACCAGCGAAGGGAAAGTCGATCGATCGAAAGGAGGCTACTTTGAAAAGGAAATTTAAGGCCCACGCCGCGCCGTTTATCATCGGTGATTGCGGATCCATCGCCAAGGTCGGCAAAAAGGCCTTTGGCTCTCAGTGTAAAATGCTTAAGCACGCCGGGGTCGATGCGGTGGGAGTTGATATCAAAAGCAAAAAAGACCGGTCGGTATTGCCGTTGGTATACAGACAGGTGAAGGAGTCGGGAATGTATCTTCTGGGCACCGCGCAAAGCGCGTCACTTGCCAGCCAAGATATTTCTTTCCTGGACGGATTGAGAACCGGGCCCGCGGTTGCCAAAAACAATACGCTGCTTAAGATATGCCAGAGGGACAGTCTTCCGCTGTTTGTCTATGTGGCCCGTAAAGATAAGGCAAAAATCAAAGCAATTGGCGAAAAAATAGGGAAAAGATATGATTTCCCTCTGGTATTTATGGCCAAATCGCCCGAAGCCGCTTTTTTGCCGTTTTTATCAAATTTCCATCATGGGCATTCCCGGGTATATGCCGGATATCGGGATAGGACCGAAGGGGTTGTTTCGGCGATTTTAGCCCTTGGGTGGGGTGCCTATGAAAAAGTAAGTCAAGGAAAAAAGTTCTCCCCTTGCAAAAAAGCA
>CAZABB010000026.1:0-25215 GCA_964483625.1 uncultured Planctomycetia bacterium
ATTAACACAAATGAGGTTTATCCCTCAAGGAGGCCATCTTTTTCATTTTACCGGGATCGATCTTTTTGATCTCCTGTACTAGCTCCTCCAGGAAGCGGCAGAACGCGATCCTTTCTTTGTCGGAACGGGAGAAGAATAATACTTCGTTTCCCACGTTCCACATGAGGACCGCGGGATGATCTTTAAACTTTTTTACGTACTGGAGCGTCTTTTCCCGGGCTTTTTGTTTATATCGCGTATTGCCGATATAGCTGATCGAGCTTTCGCCGTAGGGGTGGTTAAGCCATATCCCGGCATCGACTTTCAGGCCGTATTCATAGGCGGTATTTAAGTAATCGACGGTACCCTGATTGACGCCCCACGTCCGTACGGCATTTGCGCCCATATCCCGGGCAAGTTTCAGGTAATTCTCACCGTCTTTCCCCCAGGCATAGCCCACGCCGACACCCTGGATAAAGAACGGCTTACCGTCTAAAAGCAACTGCCAGGATCCTTTTTCACCGACGATCTCCACCTTACGCGGTCCCGTATCCCGCATGGTACAGGAGGAGAGGACGAGGGAGAGGATGAGGGGGATAATATATTTATACATTGTTTCTATTATAACATATATCGCAGCTTGAGTGGAAGTGGGGAGAGGGGTAAGTTGCACGACACACGTCGGAAATTACAATATACAATAAACAAATTACAAAGGGGGAGGGGATGTTAGCCCGTTTGCTCGTTACCCCGTTCGTCAACCTTCCGACAAACCCGCATTGTCGGAGCGGTTATATTAGTTCCAACTGACTTTGCCTTCTGTATTCCTCGGGAATTTTTCATGTACTTTTTCGAATATATTTTTCCCATTTTTTTCTATCTTTATGGCAGAAACCCATTCCCCATCGATTTTCCTTAATCTTAACAACTGGGTATATAAACCATTTCTCGCGCTAAAGAATATATTAAAATCTCTTTCCAGTTTACTTCCTAATTGAATTGGTCGAACCATAGAGGCAGTTGCTTTTATCATATTGCCGATAGGTAGATGGGTTTCAGTTTGTTGTATCTTCGTTAAGTTTAAGTCATCTTTAACCGCAGCAAACCTCTGCAGATCGACTATTCTCGCATTTACATCATAAATAGGATGGGCTCCTTGATGGACAACTACCCAGAGTCCAGTATTTATTTCATTATTAATGCTGCCTATCGTTAGATAGCAAAAGCTTTTTCCACCTATCACTTGGCGCACTATTTCTCTATTTAATTCTGTGATTTCTTCACTTTTTTTTCTTAAGTCATGTTCGAATTGGGCTTGTTGCCTTGAAGCCCAAAAGGCACCTATAGCACTTAATATTACACCAATAAAGATTAAAGTTTGAGGATTAAATATAGCCTTCATGTTTTCTATTATGGGTCATATCGCCATTCGTTGGATTGAGTTGTTAAGTTTTTTTTAATTCTTTCAAGTAATAAAAGAAAATTTTCGGAGATTTCTTTTCTTGGTATATATTTGCTTTGTGATACTCTCCATGAAATGCCATTTCTTTTGTGAATATAAGGGTATGCAATTGCACTATCTGTATTTTTGTGTTTTTTTGCAGGTTCCATTTTTGCTAATGGCATTCTTAACCTTGCGATAGTTCTTTTAAAGTTTTCAATTTCTTGTACGAGATTTTCATCCCATAAATTATTATTTTTAGATCGTTGCGTTAAAGTTCTGATCAGCTCATAAACTCCGAGAATCCATAAATATGATAATGTGAAACGATCCGTGAGTTTAGAAGATTCATCAATAGTGCCACGTTCTTTTAAGGATAAAGACAAGAATTTCTTGTCTCCTTCAATTAATTTTATATCTAATCTGCCCAGATATTGTACGATGGGAACCATAAATGCTTCAATTTTTGCGAGACACTGAGATGCCTCAACCCATCGCTTGAGTCTTTTATGGTTCATTTTTCTATCTAACAATTAATATGCGAGTTTCGTATCTTGCTGATGACTTTCTCTATTTTACGTACGACTTCCCGCATGCGTTTTACTCTGCGGGATCCCGCCGAATAAATATGCAGGCGGGAAACGACGTACGACGCTCGACGGGGTTCTCTGGGCAAGTAGACAATTATACCGCTATTTCCCCCGGTCGAGAAGAGGCTTTTTTATCCCTCCCAGGCCCCCTCCCATAACCTACCTCCACTCCCGGAGTGGCGGCGGTCTACCCCCTGGCAACATCGGGTGTTGCCAAAAGGTTGAAAAAACACCCCAATTCCCCCTGTATTTTTCTCCGTTTTTACGTGTGACCTTGTGACTATGTGATCTTGTGACCTGTATTTATAATTTCCTTGCCCTATAATAAGGTTGTATTATAATAAGGTTTACAATATATAGTATTATTAGCGCATTTCCACGTGTGACGTGTGACTTTGTGACTATGTGACCTCGAATAATTATGACTAATAGACTAAAGATTGGGATAATTGGCTGCGGCGCGATCGGCATGAAGACTGCCGAATACATCGCCTCCGACCTCGGTGATAAAGCCGAAATCGTCGGCCTGTATGATAAAGATGCGGCGAAGCTTTCGGCGTTAAAGGCCACCGTAGGACATAAGATCCTGACCGATCTTACGCAGATATTAGATGAGGCGGACCTTATTATTGAGGCGGCAAGTAAGGACGCGGTACGTGAGCTCCTGCCGGAGATCGTTAAACGGGGCAAAGATTTTATCGTGATCAGTATTGGCGCGTTTGTCGTGTATCCGGAGCTTCTGGAGATGACAAAACAGTGCCAAGGAAACATCTATCTTCCTTCCGGCGCGATTATCGGTATCGACGGGTTGAACAGCCTCCGGTTTGGTACGATAAAAACACTGACCCTTACGACCGCCAAGCCCCCGCGTTCGTTACAAGGGGCAAAGACCCCGGACGGGGTAGAGGTCGATTCACTGAAAGAGGAGAAAATCCTCTTTGAAGGGGATATCACGCAGGCAGTGAAACTGTTTCCCCGCAACATCAATGTCGCGGCAACGATATTCATGGCTTCCCGGTACCAACAGATAAAGGTTATCGTTAAGGTAAACCCGGCGCTGGAACGTAATACTCACCGTATCGAAATCGACGCGGACGAGGCGAAGATGCGCATTGAGGTGGAGAATATACCGTCAAAAGATAATCCGCGGACAAGTTATCTTACGATCTTATCGATCAAGAGTATTTTGCAGCGAATCACGTCAAATCTTAAGATTGGGAGCTAATAAAAGTCACACGACACACGTCACATAGACACACGTAAACCTGCTTCGCAGGTTGATTACAAAACACATTTCAGCCGTATTTTCTCTCTTTTCACGTGTGACCTTGTGACTATGTGACCTTGTGACCTGTATAGTTATGAACGATACAATCAAAATCCAGGGCGCGAAAGAGCATAACCTTAAAAACTTAAGCCTTGAGATCCCCAAGAACAAACTGGTTGTCGTAACCGGTGTCTCAGGTAGTGGAAAGTCTTCACTTGCCTTCGATACGATCTACGCCGAAGGGCAGAGGCGGTATGTCGAGAGTCTGTCCAGTTATGCCCGGCAGTTTTTAGAACAGCTGCAGAAACCGGAAGTCGAACATATCGAAGGTCTCTCTCCGGCGATCGCGATCGAACAGCGGTCGGCCGGCGGCTCACCGCGGTCGATCGTCGCCACGCAAACCGAAATCTACGATTACCTCAGGCTTCTCTTTGCCCGGATCGGGGTGCCGCATTGTCATGAGTGCGGCAAGGCGGTCGCGCGGCAGACATCGAGTGAGATCATCCAGAAGGTCCTTTCCTTAGGCAAAGATCATCGTATTCATATCCTGGCGCCTCTGGTACGGGGGAAAAAGGGGACCTATGAGGCTCTGTTTGAACGGTTGAACAAGGAGGGGTTCCGGCGGGTACGGGTCGACTCCAATGTGTATGATCTGGATGAGAATATCAAACTCAGCCGGTATCAAGCCCATACGATCGAGATCGTGGTCGATAGGATCATCGTTAGCGAGAAATATAAACAACGCATCGCCGATTCAGTCGAAACGGTTCTGCGGTATACGCAAGGGTTGGTCGGCGTGTATGATGAGACCGCCAGGAAAGAGCACCTGTATAATACGCGCTTTGGCTGTCCCGACTGTGAGGTGAGTATCGGCGAACTTGAACCACGCATGTTTTCGTTTAACTCGCCGTTTGGCGCCTGTAGCGAATGTAACGGCCTGGGTATGCATCTTGAATTCGATCCCGACCTGGTCGTCTCCGATCCCACCCGGTCGTTATCCGAAGGCGCGATCGAACCCTGGCGCCGGGGGTCGAAAGGATACATGCTGTATTATCGCAGTCTATTGCGGGAAGTTGCCGATGAGATCGGGGTGAAATGGGAGGATACCCCGTTTAAAAAGATGCCGAAAAAGCTGCAGAAAGTTATTCTGTACGGGGATACGAATCTGTATATCTGGGATAAACCGTATGAAGGCGTGATCCCCAGGCTTGAGAGGGTGTTCAGGGAGACTGATTCCGATTACGTTAAAAACGAACTGACCCGGTATATGTCCAAACTGCCCTGTCCTGCCTGTCACGGCGCGCGGCTTAAGAAAGAGAGTTTGGCGGTGACGATTGCCGGTAAATCGATATGGGATGTAGTAGCTTTAAGTATTGCCGAATGTGAACGGTTTTTCGCCAGACTGAAACTGACGACGTATGAACAGAATATTGCGCATAACGCGTTAAAAGAAATAAAAAAACGCCTGCAGTTCTGTCTCAGCGTCGGGGTCGATTACCTGACCCTCGATCGCCTTTCTGCCAGCCTTTCCGGCGGTGAATCGCAGCGGATTAAACTGGCGACGCAGATCGGTTCGGCATTGAGCGGGGTGGTTTATATTCTCGATGAACCGACGATCGGGCTTCATCCGCGCGATAATACCAAATTGATCAAGACGCTTAAGAAATTAAGAGACGTGGGCAATACCGTTATCGTTGTCGAGCATGACGAGGAGATGATCGAAAGCTCCGACTGGCTGATTGACCTGGGGCCGGGCGCGGGTATTCACGGCGGGAAAATCGTGTTCAACGGGCCGCGGGAGAAGATATCGGCAAAATCGCTAACCGGCCGGTATCTTCTGGGTGAGGAAAAGATCGCCGTGCCGCAAACCCGTCGGGTATCGGAAAAAGGCCGGCGGCTGGTTGTACGGGGTGCGCAGGAACATAACCTGAAAAATATCGATATCGAAATACCCTTAGGTGTATTTGTCTGTGTGACGGGGGTGTCGGGTTCGGGTAAATCAACCCTGGTTGAAGATATCCTGTATAAAACACTTGCCCGTACCCTCTACGATTCCAAAGAGAAACCGGGCGCGCACCGGAGAATAGACGGCCTCGATAACGTCGATAAAGTGATTATCGTCGACCAGGCGCCGATCGGCCGTACTCCCCGGTCGAATCCGGCAACATATACCGGCGTGTTCACCTATATCCGGGAGGTGTTTACCCGGTTGCCCGAAAGCCGGATGCGGGGATATAAACCGGCCCGGTTTTCCTTTAACGTCAAAGGCGGCCGGTGTGAAGCCTGCCGCGGAGACGGGATCAAAAAAATCGAGATGCATTTTCTGCCCGATGTGTATGTACCGTGTGAGGTATGTGGGGGCATGAGGTTCAATAAGGAGACACTGGAAATAACATTCAAAGGTAAGAATATTTCCGATGTGCTGGATATGAGCATGGAGGAAGCCTACATCCTGTTTGAGAATTTCCCGCGGATAAAAAATATCATCCAGACGATCAAAGACGTGGGTCTGGGGTATATCAAGGTCGGTCAGCCGGCGACAACGCTTTCGGGTGGGGAGGCCCAGCGTATCAAGCTTGCCTCGCAGTTACGGAAGAAAGGGACGGGCCAGACGATGTATATTCTCGATGAGCCGACCACAGGTCTGCATTTCGACGATACCAGAAAACTGCTGGCGGTATTACAACGGCTCGTGGATAAAAAAAATACCGTTTTGGTTATTGAGCATAATATGGATGTGGTAAAATGTTGTGATCACATTATCGATCTGGGGCCCGAAGGCGGTATTGGCGGCGGCACCCTCGTTGCGGCGGGGACTCCTGAGGGAATCGTCAAACATAAGAAATCCTATACGGGCAGATTTTTAAAATCCAAATTGAAAAGATAGAAGCGGATCGCCGCGGATCAAAACGCGGATTCCCGCTTAAGAAGAAATGAGTATATACATGAGAATGAAGAAATTTATTATCGCCGGCGTCATCGGCGTCCTTATCGGGAACGCTTTTTGCGGGTATGCTCAAAGCAAGGAAGAGGAAGCGTTTTATGTGGCGGAAAAAGCGTTTCTCGATAAGTTTTATCAGGCGAGTGTGACGCTGTTTGAGAAATTCATCAACGATTATCCTGAAAGCGGAAATCTTTTGGCCGCGAAGTTGTACATCGCTAAGTCCCTGTATTTTCAGCAGAATTATGTCAAAGCATTGACGACTCTGGAACAGCTCAAAACCGCACCCGGCAACGAGGAGATTATCGACCAGGTATACTACTGGCTGGGGCAAATATCTTTTCAGGGAAAGAATTTTCCTCAAGCACTTGAATATGCTCAGGATATTATCACCGAACACCCTGATTCGTCTCTTATAGGATGGGCGCATTATCTTTCCGCGGAATGTTACGTGCAGATGGATCAGTACGCGGAAAGCGAGAAAGAATTGGAAGCGATCGTGAGCAAAAGCGAAGACCGGAAGCTTCGGGAGAAGGCTGTTATTGAACTCTTAAACGTTTACTATCTGCAGCAGAAATATAATCAGCTGGTTTCCTACGCCGAAGACGCCCTGTCGCGTCTTGAGACCCGGCAGGCGAAATCACAGCTGTTTTTCTATAAGGGAGAAGGGCACTATGGGAAAAATGAGTTCGAGACGGCACGTAAGATATTCGCGCAAGGTCTTAATTTCGCCGATGAGGAAAACCTGGTCGATCTTTACCTGCAGCGGCTGGGGGATTGTTTCCTGTCGCTGGATAATGAAGCTCAGGCCAGGGCGTATTATGACCGCATAGCATCGGATGAGCTCAAATCGTATTCGTTCATCAATTACTACCTTCATTTGAAACAATGTAATGAGGTGTTTGCCAGTGCTGAAGAATTTCTGGAAAAATTTCCCTCAAGCACCTATATCGCCCAGGTATATTTACATAAGGCCGATTGTCTGTACGATCTGGGGCGGGTCAATGACGCTCTCAGTGTTTACCAGGAAATCGTGACGAAATTCGATTCTTCTTCGCTGCGAAATGTCATTGATCAGGCGCATTACGGCCTGGCGTGGTGCTATCTGAAGGTAGGGGAATTTAAAAAAGCGATTGAGGGATTCAAAGAAACAATACAGTTTACGGATAATTTCATCGTACGGGTCAGTTCACAGATCCAGATCGCCGATGCCTATCAGGAAAAAGAAATGTATGACGCGGCGTTGGAGACCTATAATCGTATCCTGAAGGAATATCCGGATAATATTTATTCCGATTATATTCAGTTCCAGATCGGAATGATTTTCCTCAAGAATGACCGCCTGGAGGAAGCAAAATTCAGTTTCAAGAACCTGGAGAAGACATTCCCCGAATCGAAACTTACACCGCAGGCGCAGTATTACCTGGCGGCCAGTTATTTTTCCGAAGGAAATTACCGGCCCGCCGAGGACATATTGAAAACATTTTCCCAGCGGTTCCCTAACCATACTCTGACCGAACGGGCCCGGTATCTCTACGGTAAATGCCTGTTCAATCAGGGGCAATACCAGAAGGCTCTGGATATTTTCCACGAACTCATCAGTTCAATTTCCAGTAACGAACTGCGTCAGGTTATTTTTATCGATACCGCCTACGCGTACCTGAATCTGAATCGGGAGGATAAGGCCAAAGAGATCTTAGATGAATTTACCCGGCGGTTCAGGCAGTCCCGGCATCTTCCTTCGGTACTCTTGAATCTGGGAAATCTCCATGAACAGGAAAATGATTATGAACGGGCCCAGACGTATTATGAGCGGATTATCCGGGACCATCCTCACGGCACCGTATATTATGAAGCCAAGCTCGCTCTAGCCCATTTATTCTGGCAAAAAGGCGATTTGACCAAAGCCGAGCAGCACTTGAAGGAACTCGCTTCGGGTAACAATGAGAATGCCCGACAGCGTGCGACCCTTTATCTGGGAGATATGTACGCCCAGCAGCAGGATGCTCAGGCCGCGTTTAAACTGTATGAAGAAGTCATCCGCAGCCAGAGTCGTTTGAGCACGATGGCTCGGGCGAAAAAAGGAATGCTGTTAAAGGAGAATAAGCGGTACGCCGAAGCGGTCAGTACGATAGGAAAAGCTATTGATGAGGGAGTTGAAGATCCCCAGTTGTATCTGGCATTAGGGTATTGCCTGGAAAAAATAGAGGCGGACGAAGACGCGTTGGCTGAGTATTTCAAAGTTGTCTACCTGCACCAGGACTCGCATTATACGGTGAAGGCGTATTTTCGTATCGCCAAGATTTATCGCGAGCAGAATCAGTTGCGTCAGGCAAAAGAGATTTATGAAAAAATCGCCGCGATAGATGTGGGGGAGGCGAAGATCGCCCGCGAGAGGATTGAGGAGATCGATAAAGAATTGAAGAAATAGTTATATGAATAACCAATCACCAAGAAACAAGATACAAACAAATTCCAATATTCAATTTCCAAACGGATACCGTTTTTGTTTGATTATTGGGATTTGGTGATTATTTGGTTATTGTATCTTGGTTATTGGGATTTTTAGTAATTTATAAAAATTAAGGAGGAAAAAGATGGTAGAGTTAATCGTAAAAGGCGGGTGGCTCATGGCGCCGATTGTATTAAGTTCGGTGTTTTCTCTGACGATTATCATCGAACGGCTCATCTGTTTCGCCCGGATTCGGCTGAACATAGCCGAACTTTTAGCTGAAATTTTCGGTTACGTCAAGAAGAACCGTATGAAGGAAGCTATCGATCTTTGTTCGGCGCATCCTTCCTATCTGACTAATATTATCAAAGCCGGGCTCTTTCATTATGATCAGTCCAAGGAGATAGTGAAAGAAGCGATGGAGAACGCGTCGCTGTATGAGGTTCCGCACCTGGAGAAGAACCTTAATTTTTTAAGTACCATGGCTCACGTTACTCCGCTCCTTGGGCTTCTGGGGACGGTAGTGGGACTGGTGAAATGTTTTGCCGTTATCGAACAGAAAGCGATCAGTGTGGGCGTGGTGAATCCTTCCGATCTTGCCGGAGGGATATGGGAGGCTCTCTTGACCACCGTCGCCGGTTTATGTGTGGCTATCCCTTCTTTCTTGGCGTATAATTATTTTGTCCATAAAGTAAATATGTACGTTTTATCGGCGGAAAGGGCCAGTACGGAATTATTGGAAGTCCTCTCAGAACGAAGCTATCGCAATGAGATTTAAAAAACGTCTTACCCTCGAGAGCGGTATTAAACAGATGGAGATAGCTCCCCTGATCGATTGTATCTTTCTGCTTTTGATCTTTTTTATGCTTACTTCAAATTTCATCGTTGTTCCGGGCATTAACGTCAAACTTCCCAAAGCCGTCTCAAGTGACGCGGTGAATACGCGTACGGTAACGATCGTGATATCGTCGGAAGATATCATCTATCTTGACGGTGAACCGCTGAGTAGGGATGAGTTGGAGGAATATCTTTCATCCGGTCGTACCGATTCGGTATTTATCAAGTCCGACCGGGATACTTCGATGGGAACGGTCGTAGAGATATGGGATGTTTGCAAGCGGTTGGGGATTGAAAAAATCGGAATCGCGACGACGTATGAGGATTAAAAAAGAGGCGGGACTTTTGTTATGAGACGACGGGGCTACCTGTTCTGGGGGTTCCTTTTATCGGTCGTCCTGCATGGTTTCTTCTTTTTCGGACTGGATCCGCTTCTGTTTAAAGATACGACCCCGGTCATTGTCAGCTGGCTGGACTTGCTTTCAACCGGAGACCTGGAGGATTCCTATGAGCACAGGGTGAGTCTGGAACGAGAACTGGTTGAGCCGGATGTTTCCAAAGATTTTTTTTCGGCGTTGTTTCCTAAGAGCATATTTACCTATCGGGTCGGGAGTCATGGCTTCTTCCTGTCGGATGAAACCAGTTTTCACCCCCAGCCGGCTCAGATTGTTCTACCGTATCGGCGTATTTCTTTGGCCCATCTGGTCGATCCCGAAAGTAAACGTCTCTCCTATCGTACGGGCATTTCTTCCCTGGGATGGGTTCTGGTCGTGACTCCGGTTACGCTGCCGCTTCACGCCAGTACGCAGGATTATGCTCGGGAACATCTGAAATCTTCTCTCCTACGCCTGGGAGAAGATAATTTTGTCTGGACAAATGTGCAATTAGTGATAAAATGAAAGTTGATATAGCGCTTGTTTTTTCAGCTTTTTTTTGCTTTGAGTTAGTATTGTTTTTTGCGAATCTCCAGTGGGAAAATTGTAAAGTTTTGGTCAAGCGTGTGGCTAAGGCAAAGATAGTAAAATGTGAGATTTGTTCTCACGTATATTTTATTTCGTCAATCACCACTTATTCAAAATGTCCGATGTGTCTGAGTATCGCAAAAACAACATGATTACCGAAATTGGTATTGTTGCCGGGGAAATATGGCATTTTCTTGATCGGAACGGTGCGGCCGATTTGAAAAATCTTTTTTCCGGTATTGACCGCAGACCTGAGGTGATTCTTATGAGTCTAGGCTGGCTGGCCCGGGAAGGGCATGTCGTGGTGGGAGATAACGAAGGGGAGTATCGTATCTGTTTAAGGATGATGAATGAGGAAGGAAGTTTTTTTTAACTTAAAAAGTCTTAGCTACTAATATAATATATGAAACGTCACCTATCTTCTCATTCCCAACAAAAAGGTGTTATTCTGGCGATTGCGGCGATTATGCTTGTTGTCCTTTCCCTTCTGGCTCTGGTTGCCCTGTTTGTGATGACCCAGGAAGCACGTGTCGCTGAACATAAAATCAAGCGTATCCGGGCGTATTACGCGGCCAAGGCCGGCATTGTTCACGCTCTCGATTACATCCGCCGCAATGATGTCTCGGTTGTCGCGATACCGCCTCTTGATGTAGGGGAGGTAACGGTTTTTTTCTCCGGCACCACTGGTACCGGTCCTCGCGGGACCGATACCCTTTCCGCTACGGTTCGCTACTGATCTTTTTCCTTGCCTTTTCCCCCATATATTTTGGTAAAAATATTATATATAGGGTATATACATCTATGTACGTGGGGGCAGATAACTTTCCTCGATAAGGCTGCTTTTTTACCCCCAATATATAGTATGGTAACGAGGAAGGTGCAATATATTCAATATTATACAAAAAACATAGAAAAAGGTGTTGACATAAGTTAAAATAAATATTTAAATGTATATGTAAAGAGAGTTAAGAATATGAAAAGAAAAAGGGATAGGGACTTAATGGATGTAGATGAACTTGCCGAATATCTGGGTTTACGCAAGCAAACTATCTACAACTGGCTCCATAAACGGAAAATTTCCGGCATAAAGATTGGTAAAGTATGGCGATTTGAGCGGGATGAGATCAAGAACTGGCTGAAGGAGCATAGAGTAAAGAAGATATGAGAGAAGTCGGTATATATTTAGGGAATAAAAAACTTTCGGTTGCGACTACGGAGAATCAAAAGCTTATTTCTTTTACCGATCATACCCTTCAGGAAGCTCAAGATGATTCCGACAACGATGAACTCAATTTCGAGGTTTCACTCAACAAGATTTCCCGCGAACTCAAACTTAATCCTAATGAAACAATTAACCTTTCCATTGCCGATAAAGAGTTTATTATCCGTTCTTTTGTTATTCCTTCCATGAGCCGGAAAGAGATCGAAAGCAGCATGGAGTTTGAGATCGATAAATATATTCCGTTTAAAATGGCGGATCTGGAATGGAATTACAGTTACGATAAGCTTTCGGGAGAGAATAAGATATTGATCTCTTTCATCGGATATAAACGTAATAATTTCACCCAGTATACCGAGTCATTCAGCCGTCTGGGATTTACTCCCATGATTATCGAACCGGGGTGTTTGTCCTTGATGCGGATGATCCGCAGCCTGTCGGGGTATTCCCGGCTGCAGTGGTACGCGGTACTGGAGGTGACGCCGAAACAGGGGTATATTACCTTTTTTTACAAGACTCTTCCGGTTTTCAGCCGCGTGGTGAACGTTGATCACGAGGGGGAAATCGACGCGGCGAAGGTCTTGGAAGAAACACGTTTTTCTTTTCAGTATTTCAAACGGGAATTCCGGGCCCATGACCTGGAGAAGATGATCGTGGTTACGCAGGAAGATCCCGCGAGTCTTGCGTCCCTGGGTGAAAGTCTTGAGTTGCCGGTAGATTTTCTGCAGCCTTCCGATTGTGTAAATTCGTCCGACACCCTGGATGTTCCCCGGCTCAAAGCTTATAGCGTGGCGGCGTTTGAGCATTTTCCCCGCCGGTTCTCACCGTGTCTGAAGAGTGAATCTCCGTTTTTGGGAAAGGTTAAAGATAAGGTATCTCCTCTGGGGACGGCTCTGGCGGTAGGGATCGTTGTCGTGGGGCTGATTGTTACGGTAATGATTAACATGTCCTATCACTCTAAGATCGTTATGCAGGAGAAAATACTCGCGGCTCAGCAGGAGAAAGTCCAGCTGAGTGAAGACTTGAAGCGCCAGAAAATAAGAGATATCAAGCGGTATATCGACGAAAAAGAAGAGCAGATCAACGTATTGGCGGCTAAAATCAAGTCCAATGTACCTGTGGCAAGAATACTTTATCAGCTCCAGGCGTCAATTCTTTCCGGGACCGAAGGGCTTTGGCTTGACCGGATTGATTTTCGCGAAGCAGAATCGCAAGGCGCGTCTCTTCGTTTTCTGGGATATGTATATATGGGGGATTCCCGTAAGGAAACATTAAGTCTTGACCGGTTTATGTTGAATTTAAACCGGAACGAGGTGATAAAGAAAATGTTTCCCCGCCTGGAACTGGTGGGAAAAGACCGAAAAACATACGGCGGGTTTGATGTAACCCAGTTTGTAATCCGATTATACTGATGGAACAACAATTGCTCCAATTCATTAACGATTATAAGAAATTTTTAATTGCCGGATTCATCCTGCTCTTATGCGTGTTCAGTGTTTTCAATAACCGGAGCCGTTATGAGGCAAAAGTCCGTTCTCTGAACCGGACGGTCGAGGAATGGGATGAGAAAATGGAGTTAGGAGAAGATCTGGTGAAGAAAGAACAGCTGTATGAAAGTATCAACAGGGATTTGCTGCGGGATTTTTTCGCGTTGAAACAGATCATTGACCGTGCCGCCAATAAACATAAAGTCGTCTTTAATTCCCTTCGGCAGGGGTTAAAATCGGAAAAAGAACTCTTTCGTGAGATAGAAGTTCAGGTAAGTTTAACTGCTTCGTATAGTCAGGTTATGAAGCTTATCGCTGAACTGGAGAAGGCTCCTTCGGTACGTGTCACCGATCTGCGGATGGCGATGGAAGATAACGTGAATGAATTGAATGTTTCCTTAGTCATTGTCGGGTTAATAAGGAGAACCCAATGAGTACGAAATTATTGAAATACGCGCTTTTGATTTTTTGCGTGAGTGTCTTTATCGCGCCGGCGGGGGAAGCGCAAAATTCTTCTTCTGAAGTGTTCGCTCCTAAGATTCCTCAAAAGCAACCAAAAGGCGAAGAGAGGTCGGAGCAGATTTCCATTCCGGTCGCCGGTGAACCTCAGGTTTCTGAACCGGTGGATATCTCCGTCAATCTGGAGGGGTTCATCTGGGGCACTGTTTCTCCCAAGGCGATTATCGACGGCGAAATATACAGTGAAGGAGACCGGATCATGATCGAGACCGATGATAAGGAAGCTCCTTATTCCGACGCCGTCATCCGTAAAATCGACAAACTGGGTATCCATGTTGAGTATGCCGGAAGAATGTACACGCTGGAGATCAACGAGAAAGAGGACTCCCGGCGCCGCAGGAGAAAGAGAAGATAAACCGGCCCATATTAAGATACGTATTTTTAGGTTACGGAAACGCATACTCTTTTAGGCTAGAATAATAAGATGAACTTAGAAAGAGGAGGAAATCTTATGAGGAAGTTATTTATAACGGTCTTTTGCCTTCTTTGTCTTCCCCTGGTTGTCCACGGTGATATCGATATCGATAATATCTACGGTGACCATCTGATCATGCGTACCAAGAAAAAAGTTTCCATGAACTTAGAAAACGTCGATCTGGTCGATTTACTTAAAGTCCTTTCCCAGCAGACGGGATTGAATTTTATTTCTACCGAAGCGGTACAGTCCCGCAGTATTACTCTGTATATCGAAGAAGCGCCTTTAAAGGAAGCGATGGACATTATTTTCAAGGCCAATCATCTTACCTACGATTACTATCCGGAAGCGAATATGTTTATCGTAAAAGAGATGGGTAAGCCGAGCCTGGAATTAAAGAGCAAAGTCTATAAATTGCGATATATACGCGTCCAGCGTTCGCGTCTGCAAAGAGAAATCGAGGAGTCGATCTCGATCGACGATGAACAGATCGAAGATGATGAAGGCGTGATCGCGGCCATTCAGGAAGTGCTGACCGAGAATGGTAAAGTAATTTCCGAGCCGATGACGAATTCGATTATCGTCGTCGATGTGCCGACGCAGTTCCCGCTTATCGATGACGTGATCGCTTATTTAGACGTACCCCAGCCGAAAGTGTTGATTGAGGTGGAAATGGTCGATGTCTCCACCGATCTTGCCGAGAAAATGGGGTTCCAGTGGGGATCGGGAGAATCTCCGGGATTTACGGCAACACTGGAAGGCGGAGCGTATGACAGTCCCTGGCCGTTTCCCAACCGAATTCTTAAAAGTATAAACTGGAGTGCCACACCCGACCGGACGTTAACCCTCGGGACTCTGGATATGCAGGCATTTCAGGTGATTATGGAATTCGTCAAATCGGACACCACGACGAAGTTCCTGGCTCGTCCGAAAATTCTTTCGTTGAACAACGAGACATCAGAAGTCAATCTGACGACTGATGAAGCAATCGGTCTTATTACGACGATTTCCGAAGGTGAAGTTACCCAGGAGATCGAACGGGCCGAAACGGGGACAAAACTCCGTGTTACTCCCCAGATCAATCTTCGTACCCGGGAGATAACCCTGGTGCTTGAGGTGTTTACCAAGACCGCGGAAGCGAGTGGTTTTACCTTGACCGGGAATGCTTCCGGTTCGGTTATGAACCCGATGCAACGGGGGACTAAAACGGTGTTGCGGTTACATGATAACCAAACGCTTCTGGTCGGAGGATTAATCCGTGAAGATAAAGAAGAAACACGGGTAAAAGTGCCTTTCCTGGGGAGTATTCCCTTTCTGGGCGGCGCATTCCGTCACAAGGACCAATCAACGGATTCACGCGAGTTGTTGATTTTCTTAACGCCACGGATCGTGGATGATGATATCTATTATACGGATGCGCCCCAAGTAATACCGCGAGAACAGGCTGGACAGGGGGTGAAGCGAGACTTAATTCATACGACACTGGATAGATATTCACCCCGACGATAACATTTAAACAATGCCAAGACATAAGCGTTTGGGAGAAATTCTTGTAGCTGAAGGGATGGTCACGTCTGAACAGCTTCAAGAGGCGGTTGCTCTTCAGAAGGAAGACGGGGGAAGACTGGGAGATGTACTGATCAAGCTCGGATATGTTTCTGAAGAACAGATCCTCGTCGCGTTAAGTAAACAGCTTTCTATTCCCTACGTAACCCTTGCCTCCGGTAAATTAAAGCCCGATACCGATCAGAACCTGGAAGAAATCATTCCTTACGAATTCGCGGTCCGCAATCTTATCCTTCCCCTTTCGCGCAGTTACAATTCGTTGACCGCGGCAATCTTTGATCCTCTCGATTTAATTTTAATTGATAACGTGCGTAAGATGACCAACAGTGAGATCAATCCGGTGCTGGCCACAAAGACGGATATCCTGAAATCGATCGAGGATTTTTACGGAAGGGAAAAGATATTCAAGGAAGCGATTCAGGCCGCTTACGGAGAGGGGATAGAGGACGTTAAAGATCTTTCCGGGTCGGAGACCGAACTCAGTTTAGATAAGCTTATCGCGAAAGCCGAAGAGGCCCCGGTCATTAAACTGGTTGATTTGATGGTTCGCCAGGCGATTGAGGAAAGTGCTTCCGATATTCACATTGAACCGCAGCGCGACAAGCTGCGTCTTAGGTACCGTATTGACGGTGTTTTGTATGAAATTTCTCCCCCGACCAAAACACTTCATTTACCCATTGTTTCCCGTATCAAAATCCTGGCGCGCATGGATATTGCCGAGAAGCGCCTGCCCCAGGACGGAAGTTTCATGGTTAAGATCAACGAGAAGCTGATTGACTTGAGGATTTCCACGATCCCTACGATTTACGGCGAAAAAGTGGTTATGAGAATCTTGGATAAATCGCGGGTGCCGCTGGAGCTTTCCAAGATCGGATTTCTGCCGCAGGAACTTACGCTGATCAAGAAAGGCATAGCGTATTCATACGGGCTGGTATTCTTAACCGGTCCGACGGGATCGGGAAAATCGACGACTCTGTACGCGGGTTTGAGTGAATTAAACAATGCCGGAAAAAATATCATTACCATTGAAGATCCGGTTGAATACCGTCTCGACGGAGTAAATCAGGTGCAGGTGAAGCCTGAAATCGGGCTGACGTTTGCCAACGTCTTGCGTAGTTTTCTGCGTCAGGATCCCGATATTATTCTGGTCGGAGAAGTTCGTGATCTTGAGACCGCCGAGATCTGTATCCGTTCAGCCTTGACCGGACACCTGGTCCTATCCACGCTGCATACCAATGACGCTGTCGGCGCGGTTATGCGTCTGGTCGATATGGGAATACCGAATTACCTGGTGGCTTCATCTTTGCGTCTGGTTGTCGCCCAGCGGTTAGTACGGAAATTGTGCCCGGCGTGTAAAGAACCCTTTGAGTTGAGTAAAGGAGATGTGCCGGTGGGGCTCAACCTTACGACTTCGGTTATATATAAGCCGAAGGGATGTGAGCAATGCCGGTATATCGGATTTAAAGGCCGTACGTTGATCACCGAAGTTATTCATATTGACGAAGAATTACGGGAAGCAATCCAGCGTAAAGTTAGTACGACTGATTTCATGGAACTGGCTAAGAAAAAGGGGACATTGACACTCTTAGATAGCGGACTCAAACGGGTCGAAGAGGGCATTACGTCTCTGGAAGAAGTCTTATCGGTCGTTGCCTATTAGAAGAATAAAGAGAGGAATATTCTATGCCATTATTTTACTATATTGCCAAAGGGAAAGACGGTAAGACCGTCAAGAGCGTTGAGGAAGCTAACTCCCGTGAAGACATGGCGAATAGGCTGAAGAATAACGGATTTTTCATTATTTCAATCCGTGAAGCGGGAGGGGGACAAAAGCGTGCCGGAGGAAAATTGAAGTTTGCCAAAGCGAAAAGGAAACATTCCGGCATAGGGCTTCTCGATGTTGCTTTCTTTGCCAGGAACCTCGCGACGACGTTATCGGCGGGCGTACCACTGTTAAGAAGTTTGGAAATCATGGCGGCGGAGACCGAGAGTCTTCAACTGTCGTCGATATTAGGCGAGATCGTCATGGGTATCCGCAAAGGGTTGTCATTAAGTGAAGCGATTGCCCAGTACCCGGCCGTGTTTTCTCCTCTCTGGCGGGGGATCATCGAAGTGGGGGAAACCTCCGGGAATCTTCCGTTTGTACTGGAGAAGCTGGCTGATTACCTGGAACTCAGGGTCGAATTCGAACGTAAGATCAAAAGCGCGATGATCTATCCGATCATTCTGGTACTGGTTGCTTTTGCCGCGGTATTCATTTTTTTCAAAGTAATCCTGCCTAAGTTTACGACGTTGTTCGAACAGTTTAATATCGCTTTACCGTTACCGACGCAGATACTTTTTGCGTTGAGTCGGTTTGTCGACCGGCACTTCTTTGTCCTCCTTTTGGGGATGCTTTTTGGCGGCTTCGCGTTCTGGTATTCATTAAAGAGACCGGAGACGAAAAAGTTCCTGGATCGGATGGTGCTTACGATACCGTTGCTCAGGGAAGGGGCGTTGTTCAGTTACCTGGAGAGATTCTCCTCGACCATGTATATTCTTTTAGAAAGCGGTGTGCCGATTGTCTATACCCTCGAGGTTGTCTCCAAGAGTCTGGGGAACAGTATTCTGGAAAACGAGATGCTTAATATCAAAGAAAACGTGCGCCGGGGTAAAAGTCTCTCTTCGGAATTGGAGAAGCTGGAGATTTTTCCGCCGCTGGTGACTGAGGTCGCTCGTATCGGAGAAGAAGCGGGTAATTTGCCGGAGATGTTTAAGAAGATATCGGTGCATTACCAGAAGCAGCTTACGACCATCATCGAACGGTTGGTATCGGCATTTGAACCGCTGATGATCGTGCTCATGGGGGTAGTTATCGGCGCGATCGTGATCTCTTTGTTTTTGCCGATGTTTAAAATTGCGACTCTGGGAGGGAGCGTATAATAATATAGAGAGGGAGGAGATATCCTCACAAGAGTATGGAAGCAGATAAAAAGGAGGTGCCGGCAAGAGATATTTGACGAAACCAGATGAATATGGTATAAATAATGGTTAGGGAGAAAAGAACAATATAAAAAAAACGTACAAAAGTAATAAAAAGTAATTAGAAGTAAAAATAAAAAAGGAGGGTATCGATGAGAAAAGGGTTTACGCTCATAGAGCTGTTGATTGTTGTTATCGTCATTGCGATTTTGGCTACATTTGCGATTCCTCAGTATTTAAAGGCAGTGGAACGGTCCAAAGTATCCAAAGCGGCGCATCATCTTGGTCTTATCGCTCAGGCGGCAAAAATGTATCGTGCCGATATGGATGAATATCCCGATGTGGACGATGGTGAATTCGGCGCAGACGGTGATATTTTTACGGATTATGTGGAGCTGGATGAACTCGATGCCGATAATGACTGGGATTATACGTTGACCGGAGACGCAAGTGGTGAGACGTTTACGGCTGAGGCGGAAAGAACGGGTGGTCCCTACGACGGAGAGACAATTGATTTGAACGAGCTGGGTATATGGGAATCCTCACACGATTTGTTCATACCGCCGGATGAGAGATAAATAAAATAATGCTGCGTACAATAGGTTGTTCAAAGCGGGCCGTTACATTGATTGAGATTTTGATTGTAGTGGTCGTTGTGGCGATCTTGGCGACGTTCGCGATGCCGGCATACCGCCGGGCTCAAGAGAGAGCGCAGGATAATACTGCTCAGTCAATGTTGAAACTCATTCAACATGCCGAGAAAGTCTATCGGGTAGAAACTCCCGGTTCTTCTTACATCGATTGCGGCAGTACCAGTGAGTGCCGTTCGGTGTTGCATTTGAGCCTTACCGGAGAGGGGTATTGGGACTATACGGTAACTGTTACTGATGGCGGCAATGGATTTTGTGCTGAAGCCGCGCATACCGGCCGCGGGACCGAGCGTTCCTGGTATATCGTCGAGGATGATGATGAGCCTAATGATACCGGCTGTGGCAGTTAGTAAGGATAAGCGATTAAGAAGGGATTGAATTTTCGTCTCAATGAGGGATAATAAAAAAGAGAGTAGTTGGTGCATTCAAAGCGGTGTTTCACATTAATAGAATTGCTGATTGTGGTGGGTATTGTTGCTTTTATCGCCACTTTCGCTATGCCGGCTTATCGTAAAGCTCAAGACCGGGCTCGTGATAATGAAGCCAGAGAAATGTTGAAATTCATTCAACATGCTGAAACAGTGTATAATATGGAATGTATGGATTGTATCGATGTATATCTCAGTTGTGACAATACCTTTGACTGCAGTCAGGAGTTAAATTTGAATCTTTCCGGGGAATACTGGGAATATACCGTGACTGTGAACGGGAATTCTTTCTGTGCTCAAGCGGAACATACCGGGAGCGGGAATGCGCGTTCCTGGTATATTGACGAAAATGATGATGACGTAAATGATACCGGATGTAATTGAGGAGAATACTTTTAAGATCTACAGGATTTCTCGAAGGCAAGGTTTAGTATGAAAAAAACAAAAGCGTTCTCACTTATCGAAGTGTTGATTTCGACGCTGATTCTTTCGATAGCTTTTGCGGGAATTATCGCGAGTTTTTCGTTTGCCCGAGCCTATGTGTTACGGGCAAACCGGCGTCTGGTTTCGGCTAATCTTATACGTAAAGTGTTTGATTCTCTTACTCCTGCAGTACGTCAGGATGAATGGGATGATAGCGCCAACCCTTTGCATCCGAATTATATTGGTTCAGGATTTAATGAGACGTTTGATGATGGACTTCATAATGGTGATTATACGGTGACAGATGTGACTGATCCAGCGACAGGAGATGTTATGTATCGCCAAGTTGATGTGACTGTCGATTATGAGGAGCTTGATTTATGAATCGTCCGTTGAAGTCAGCCGTTACGTTGATTGAACTGATGATATCGGTCGTTTTATTTTCGGTTATTATATTAGGGATCGTTTCTTTTGATGCCGCGAGTCGCCGCTTCCTTCGTTCTACCGAGCGACGCACGAAAGTCGTCAATGAAGCGATGTTTATTTTTGATCATCTATCAAAAAGTTTATCGATAGCACTAGGGCATATTACTGATCCGGGAATAGAGGTTGCTTGGGAAGCAAATGTAGCGAATTGTACTAGCGGGAACCCGCCGAATTGTAGAATTGACATTCGTGTCGCTGATCCGGGTAATATCAATACTATCATTCCGCCTTATACAGGTAGTCTCTGGCGGCGCTATGCCTATGATAATAATTCGCATGAATTCTCTTATTATCCTAACCGGACGAATACCAGTGTTTCACAAGTCCTTTCTGGTAACCGGATTATTGATTTTGAGTTGTCTTCACCTACGGCTACCGGAGATCCTAATCGCATCCAGATCGCTGCTTTCGTTATAGGGTACGAGTGGGATGGTCCAGAGGATGATGCTGCGAATAATCCCATCGTTACATTAGATGACCTTGATCTTGATTTGACCAGTTTTTCTCAATCCTGCCGCTAAGCCTTTTTGAGTAAACCTTATTCTGAACAGTTGAGTTATTTCCCTTATAAGATATAATATATTCTTCCCCCTGTGGGGGAAGAATACAAATTCGAAGCACGAAATCCGAAACTCGAAACAAATCCGAATGACCAAAATCCTAAACGAAAAAGATAAGAGGGAAAAATAAAATGGCAAAATGGAAACGTGATTTGATTAAAACTCGTGAAAAAACGGCAGATAAATTTTATCAAGATTTAGATATCTCGAATAAAATTTGGCATGGCATAATAAACTTAACTATTACTCTGGCTTCTTCAGGCCTTGTCTTAGCAGTCGCTTTAACTGGACAATTTCCCCCTCCAGAAAATGGTATTTCACAGATTCCTATTTCTTTAATAGTTGCTTGGGGTTGTCTTTTTTATCAATAGTTTTAGGCATCATTGCCAATGTGGAAGATGCTATTTTTTCGGTAATTTTGCGAGAAAGTCAGCGCAGACCTTAAAGGATTACGATGAGAAAATAGCACGAGGAGACACAGAAGATGAAATTGAAGCAATCGATGATTATCTAATCCCTGGGAATATATTTTGGGGAGCATCAAGTATAGATTTATTCATCATCGCGATAATGTTTCTTTGCGTTGCATTTTTAGAAAAAATATACCCGTTCGTTGCGTGCCTATGGGGTTTAGTAATTGGAATAGTGGGACTGGTTGCTTTAAATGCTTACTTGTTACATAGACGAAAATGGTAGGAATACGATTTCTTTTCGAGACCAATTTTCATAGTTTCGAACATTAGAATTTGTTTAGGATTTCGATATTCGAATTTCGAATTTTCACTGATGGGCCGGTAGTTTTCCGATGTCGCCTGACGGCTCTTCGGGACCAGCCTGAATAATAAATTAAAGTAGCTGGCAGTTGTCCAGGCATATTGATATTCGTATTTATACTGGTGCACAGGTGACAGGTGCACGGGTGTACAATTCACGGGCCGGTAGTTCAGTTGGGAGAACACTTCGTTCGCAACGAAGGGGTCGGCAGTTCGAATCTGCTCCGGTCCATGTCTTAATAGCGTAGAGCGATGAGCGGTGAGCGAATAGTCTAAGATTGAAAAAAAGAGCTCAGAGAGAAAGAGCAGATGAAGAACCAGGGAGCGTAAGCTCCCTTGTCGCGACCGAAGAGCGTGACCTCGAAGGAAGTCCATAGGGATTGCAAACAATCCCGGCCATGGGTGCTTGTTAACCCTACCGCCACTCCGGGAGTGGAGGCAGGTAATAATTAGTCTGAATCCTCACATTGTGTGATCAACTCTAACGTTGAATTAAAAAAACAAGATGAAGAAGTTGAAGGCAATTTTATTGGTTGTGGTGGCAACGCTTGCGGTTTCGAACGGTTACGCGCAGATGATTAAGGCGCATGAATTCGCCGGCCGGTTCTATCCGCAGCATCATGCCGATCTTGCCCGCGTCGTCGACTCCTATCTTGCCGATAACCCTGCGCCCCGTAGAGAGGGCGCCTTGGAGGGGATTCTCGCTCCCCATGCGGCATATATGTACTCAGGCAGGATAGCCGCGGTATCCTATAACGCGGTTAAAGGCGCCGATATCGATACCGTTCTTCTTCTGGGAGCTTCGCACCGGTATCCCTACCGCGGGGTCGCGGTCTGGCCGAGCGGTTCGTTTACGACCCCGTTGGGGGAGGTGGCTATCGACGAAGAGATCGCCGCGCAGTTTATGAAGCTTGAATTCGTCGAACCTCAGACCCGCTATTTTTCCGGTGAACACAGTCTGGAGGTACAGATTCCTTTCCTTCAGAAGGTATTACCCGGGGCTCGTATCGTGCCTCTTTTATTCGGCGATCTTACGTATAAACAACTAAAAAGTTTTGCGCGTCGTATTGGCGAACTCAGCGGGAATAAAAAACTGCTGGTAGTGGTTTCTACCGATTTGTCTCATTATCATCCCTACCGGCAGGGGGCATCCATTGATACCCGTACGCTGGAATATATTTCCCGCAAAGATTACGCCGCGCTCTGGACGAGTCTCCAGCTGGATGAACGCCGTGCCTGCGGGATACAGCCTCTGATCGCTTTCCTGATGTACGTAGATCGCCTCGGCGGAGAGATGGATATATTGAAATATGCGAATTCCGGAGATACCGGCGGGGATAAAAGCAGTGTTGTCGGGTACGTCAGTGCCGCCGCTTATCGTCCGAATACAACGAGTTCTAAGGAGGAACATGATATGAGTGGTTTTGAACTTACTTCCGGAGTAAAGAAAACCCTTCTTACTATTGCGCGGGTTACCCTGGAGAATCACCTTGCCGGCAGCCCCGTCCCGCAATTCGAGAAAAGCCCGCCTGAATTGTACCAGAAGCGAGGCGCGTTTGTGACGCTTAAAAAACAGGGCGCTCTGCGCGGCTGTATCGGCAGGATCGTTGCCGATTCGCCCTTGTATAAGGTGGTTTCTGATTTCGCGATCCATGCGGCTGTGGAAGATCCACGGTTTAAGCCCGTACGGTATGAGGAATTAAAAGATATCGAGATCGAAATATCGGTGCTCACTCCTTTTGAGGAGATCGCCTCTCTCGATGAAATCGAAGTGGGTAGGCATGGGTTGATGATCCGTAAAGGATACCGTTCCGGGCTCCTTTTGCCGCAGGTCCCCGTCGAATACGGCTGGGATCGGGATACGTTCCTGGAGCATCTTTGCGCCAAAGCCCAGTTACCCCCGGACGCTTACACCGACGAGGCGGTAACGATCCATAAATTTTCGGCGATCGTATTTTCGGAGTCGGACTTTAAATAAAACATAGGCCGTTTATGTCACGCGTACGTATCTTTCAATCGGGATGCTCTTTCGGTGAAGCCCTGCGCGTTGTTGATCCTGAAATTACGCATAAGATTAAGACGGTCTTGCGGATGTCGCCGGGTGAAGATGTTTTTGTCTTCGATGGCAAGGGAAGAGAATCTTCCTACACGATCGAGACGGTTACCAGAGGAGAGGTCCTCTTAAAAAAGGGAACCATCCAGCGTAACGAGGCAGCTCCCGGCGTGAACGTTGCCCTTGCGGTGCCCTTATTAAAAGAAGGTAAAATGGAGTTCCTTCTGCAGAAAGTGTGTGAGCTGGGGGTTGTCCGGATTCTCCCCTACATTCCGGCCCGCGGGAATATGCGAAAAGTTCCTCAGGATTCGAAACTGAAGCGGTGGCGAAAGATCGTTGCCGAAGCTATCCGGCAGTCGGAGCGACTCTGGTGTCCGGTGATCGAGGAGATAAAAGATTTTTCCGAGATCATTAGCCGGGATGCCGATATCAAGATCGCCGCCCATCCTTCCGGCGGCATGCTCGAAGATATCGTGCCGAAAGGCAAGATGGAAACAGTTTTTTTGATTGTAGGGCCTGAAGGAGATTTCTCTCCCGGCGAACTCCAGGCCCTTTCCGAACAAGGATTCGCGCGGATAAGCCTCTCAGACGGTGTGTTGCGTACCGAGACCGCGGCGATATGTGTTTCCGGGCTCATCAGCTATTTTTATCAGCTATGAAAATCAAGTTTCTCACCCTTGGCTGACCCTTGGTTGATTTTATACAGGTCTCTTAAACCTTTCCTTTTTACCGTTTTCCAATCTGAATTGTTCTCTTGATGCACCGCCCCGCCGTCGCTCCCTGAACGGTCGCTTTGGCGGGGCTGCGTGGTTGGTGTTTTCACCGTTCGCCTCAGCTGGGGCTTCGGCTCACTGCCTCGCTCGCTGGGCCGCTCGCTTGTTGCAAGCAGTCTCTGTGCTCGGGCTTCAGCCGCTTGGGCGTCTTCCGCTCCTGCGCTCAGAGCCTGCAAAACCACCGTTGTGTTGTATTCGTAGCGTTATTATACCCTTCCTCAGGCACCCGCTTTCGTCGGGCTTTTTGGGTAAAACAAATTTTTTATAATCAGAAAATATTTTTTTGATGGCGGCGGCGAAAAGAGAATAAAGCCCTCCTCAAGCAGGCACCATCGTCAGGGTATGTTTTGCTTTCAGCAAAACACCCCGCCAACATCCCCCGGTAAAATGAAAAAGATGGCCTCCTTGAGGGATAAACCTCATTTGTGTTAAT
>CAZABB010000027.1:0-14420 GCA_964483625.1 uncultured Planctomycetia bacterium
CTCCTGCGGTACCTCCGCGGGTTGTTCCCGCGGTACCGGCAGAGGAATCGCCGCCCTTCTTCTCTTTTCCTCCTCTTCCACTTCAATAAAAGGATAAGGATAAATTCGCAACTCAAATCCCGAAACTTCCTGCTGCCAGGCAGCTAACAAATCTTCGACGGGTGCGGAACCCTGGGGCCGATAGTGCTTGAGAAAAGCATCCCACCGTTCACCGATGTGGCTGCGAACGTCCTGCCAGGGATCGGCCGCATGCTGCCAGGGATAATCCGGATCAAGACTTATAACCGCCGTAAATATCGGCGTAAACAGTAATTGCGGCGTATATCCTAAATTCCCTCCCGCCTCAAAATCAGCGGGAAAGGAGAACGCCAATGTCGTCCAGTAAAGTTTCCCTTCTACCCGATTCGGATGGCAATGCGTCTGCTCGATGCCGAATTTATACGCGTTGTTCTCCACATTGTCTTCTCCGGCGACTTCTCGCAACGGGTACATCATCACGCTGGTATCGCCGCCTTTCCGGATAAGGAGTTTATCCAGACGGAAAGGATCTCTCGCGTATGCCACTTCAAACGGCTTTCTGCCTTCCTGAGCCGCCTGTACCCGTAAATACATATCGATACTTGCCATAAGATAACAGACATCTTCGTCTTCCTCCACTCGAGCTGTGATCAGCTCTCCTTCCTGAGCCTTAAGTATTTTTTCCGCCAGTTTCTTTACCCGCTTATCTTTGCTTGTAATACGGACGGCTCCCATTTCCATCAGTTTGACAATCGGCACCATCTGTCCGAAGAGATCTCCTCTCGTCGCGGCGGCAAGATATCTCTGCCACAAGGCTTTTGCCTCCGCAGTCGCCGTATACACCAACGCGCTGGAAACGGGATTTCTTTCTTCATAGCGTATCTTTCTCAGCGGTTTGATTTTTACCCGCAATAACGCTTCGTTGCGTATCGGAATATCGAATGTCCCCCCTTGCGAACCATAGTGTACTTCGGTAAAAAGACGCTGGGTCTTCATCTTCAATTCTTCTTCCGTACCCAATAAAGCGAACGCGTCCTGTAATTCTTTCTGCGTCGCCGCGATCGTCTCGTCGGGCACCGTCCAGTCAAACGATACGATCAACTCAGCCTCGGTGTAGACCTCTTCGGAAAATTCGTCATCGGTTGTTCGCGGCAGCGCGTCCAATATGATAGCTAATGTCTGGGGAGTATATTCTCCCGGCGCAAGACGCGGCAGAAGGATTGCATCGACGGTTTTGGAAGAAAAGGCTTCAGGGAACGAAACTTCTTCGACCCCGGCGGACTGACCTAACAGTACCGTCTCTATACTATCCTGAGCCACCGCGAGACGGACACCACCCTGGTAACCCCAGGCCTCATCCAGACGGGTACACATCCAGCCTAATTCCGCAGCCCCGTGACCTAGAAGATTCTCGCTTCCCTGAGGGGCTTCATCCAGCCATCCGGTCTGAACGATGACCGCGTTGTCTGCCGTCTCCGTTTCGATATACTGCAGGCGCATCTCCTGATGGCGTAACGCTAACTGCTCATACTGTTCTTCTCCTAAATACACATATTGTCCTTCTTCGACAAATCCGACCCACGCAAAGAATTTCCGTGCCCCTTCGCTCAACTCTTTCGTCGCTACTCTTACTTCGCCATACTCGGCCAGCAAGAAAAGGACAGCCTGAGTTCCCACCCGGCGGCGGGCCCGCAGAGAATCCAGCGTCTGGTCGTGGACATCTCTGACCAGCCGGTGGTGATGACGTAGCGGCAACGCGGTCTCTAACATATCGATATGCATTGCGGGCGCGAGAGCAAGCTCGTAAATATTCTTAGTCGCAGCAGGGGAAGTCCTTCGATAAAGATAATGATCCAAATACATATAACGGGGGTCATCAAGCGTCTCTCCCGTCAATACCAGCTCGAACCCCTCCTCTCTAACCCGGTTAAGCTCATCATCCCGAACATCGTCTTCTGCCCCCATGACTCCGCCGATATAGCAATACCCGTTTTGCGGTATTTTTGAAAACAATCTACTTTTAAATTCCACAGTCATACCGGACAATATGCTTCCCGGATTGCGTAAATAGAGGATATCTATTACCTGCGCCTCGGCGGGAATCTGTTCGGCGGCATTATAGGAATAATATACCCGGACTTCTCTCTCTACTCCCTGCTCATCCTGGAATACCACCTCGTACACTCTTTCTGAGTCGGATGAATCCACCCGCCGCGGACCTTCCAGAATCGTACAATTGAGGGAACTCAACTCTTCCCGGACCAACCGGGAAAAATCATGGAGGTTTACCGGTTCTCTTTCGGCGCCGATAATCACCGCGGCATCGGTGCCGCGTATCGCCGAACCTAATTCAGTACGGTAGCTTGTCCCTCCGATCCCGGGATAATAAAGCAGTTTACGTCGTGAAGGAAACAAGACCGACACAATATTTTTCATCGCGGCGAGGAAGTCCGCGTAGGTAGACTTTATTTTCTCTATGCCTTTTTTTCCGTTCATATGATACTCTCTAGCGTACACATCCGCCCGGCCGGGTTCCTCATGAGCCAGGGCTAACGCAACGATCTGTCCCTGAGCATCATACATGCATACTAAAGGTTCTTCTTCCTGCACCTGACCGTCAGAGACCGCCTCAGCCATAGCCGGGAATATCCGTTCCAGAAATCCCCGCGGCTCTGTTGTCTCCTGTAACTGCAGCCAGGTACAGGCGCGTCCCTCTACGCCCGGTTCCGGGATCCCTTTCTGTGTCATATCCTGGCGGAGGCTATTCCGGCGAAGATGTACTGCCTGAGTCGCGATACGGATATCGTCCTGGCCGGCGGTATCGCCCTGAACTCGCTGTGCTATATAGGCAACGACTGCCGCCAGCGCCCGATGCTCACCGGCTTCCGCCAGAACCTCAATACACTGCCGCCGCACATCCATGGTCTCGGCCTCAATCGCCAGCCTGACCAGAGTATCGATTACCGTCCCCCGGATACGAACAACATTTCTTTTCAGGAGACCGGCAAGAACCGATACGTTAGCGGCATCGGCATCGGCGGCACGTAAGAGATTATCTAATTCCACCGCGATTGCCCATTCGGCCATCTCCGGCCCGGAGAGAAGCCCCGCCTGCGGCGGTGCCGATGATTTCCGGGAAGCTCCGCCGTTCCCGTTGCCGTTAGGAGTAATACCGAAACGCACGAAGTAATCTTCGTTGGGATAGTTTTTATTCCCCCATGTTGATAATGAGTTGGGATGGACACCTAAAAATTTGGCTACTTCATTCAAATATACTTCTGTTCCTCTCCCGGCAGAGCTCTTTGCCCCGCGGATTCTTTCCACGGCGTACTCAACGCGAAGCGCGGTAAGTCTATCGCGCGGCATGTTGAGAGCAATCCCGAAGATATCGTGATACGCCTTACCATACCGACGTAACAGGTTATTCGTCAGGTTCGGTGGCGAACATCCCATCTGTTCGGCGACCTCCGTCAAAATCGGCCGATTGGTCCGATCTCCTAAAGCACGTTCAATTTCGTCCCTGCCGGGTTGATAGGCCGGATCACGACGCGTCTGGCGGATCATCTCAGCCACCGCGTCGATTACTCCTTGCCTCACGGCGGAATCACTGTAATCGACCCCGTTATCTACCCGCTCAATAAGGGCATCAAGACCGCCGGGGAAACTGTCAATAAACATCCGGATGTTCTCCGCCTGGGAAACACCGGATTTCATCCGCAACCCCAATGGGGTCAGAGTTTTCATAATGATCTTCATACGGCTGGATACGGCAGGACGGGATATACCTAATTGTTCGGCGATCTGGCCGGGGGTAAAGTCCTTATCCAGAAGTCTCAGGACCAATATCTGGCCCCGAGACAGAGTCACCGGATCGTCGACCTCTTCCTCCTTTCCGGCAACCACACCCAAAAGGAACATGAATGCGTATGGACTGAGACCGGAGAATACCGTTACATCGAAGAAAATCATGATAGAAGAAATAATCACCGCAAAAAGAACAAAAACTTTTATCCGGGAAGATTTCCTTGACAAGAGATAACCGAAGACAAGAGTCACGGCAACCAGAACCGCTAGGAGCGCTGTTGCAATCTCTTCGATAGTGAATATCCCACCCGAGACTCCCAGAAGGAGAAGACATTCGCCCAGAGACAACAATGTTTCGTGCGTCCGCTGCTGCGTGGATGGATCAAGAGTGAGACTTAAATGTTTTTCTACTTCCCGGCGCACGGGATCCTCAATCACCCGCAGGCGTACCAGCGCTTTTCCTTCAGCCGCCAGAGCCAACAGCTCGTCGGTGGAAGGAATGCCGGAGAACCGCACGGCGCCGGGGAAAATTTGCCGGCGGACCGGATCGTCCGATTGGAAACTCCGCGGTTCATCCAACCCCGCGGTCCAGGTATTGACTTTGTTAGCGACAACGCGGACACTCAACAGCCACTTCCCTCTTATAGCCCGCTCGACTCCGGGAAGGGTTACCTCTCGGCCTTCCGTCACATATCCTTTCTCGGAAAATATCGTAACTCCTTCCATCAGAGCTCTGCCGCTCTCGCGGTCATAGGTAACCACCGACATCAACACTCCCTGACGGGTACGATGTTTATTTACGTATTTTCTTTCCTGCGTCTCAACCGTTCCCAGTTCGGCCCGGTTATCCCGGAAGTAAAGCAAGACCACCTGCGCGTCGTCCGGTTCCAGCCCCTGCGGGAACCGTACCCAGGCGTTCACCTGGACCGGCTCATCGACGGGAACTTCGTCAGCGACGAGGTTCACCGTCCCGTCTGATTCGATCGCCGCCAGAGGAGTCTTCTCGATGACTCCCAAATCGATATCTGCCAATGTGTTACCGCCGGCAACCGCTTCGGCAAGAGGCCGCCTTACATGAAGCCGGTTTATTTCCACACGTTCTATATCTACTCCATCAAGATGACGCACGGCACGGGCGCGCTGTGTCTTTTGCTGACGCAGTTGTTCATCGGCAAGATCGGCAACCTGAGTTTTCACTGTATCGGCAACTTCTTCTTCCCGAAAAAGCATACTGAGAACCGGCCAGAGAAGTTCCTGCTCGCGCATCCGGGAAAGAATCGGCGCGAAATGTCCCTGCCACTGTTCTTCGCTCAACCGCGCCATATTCATATAGAGCATGATCGTCAATATCGCTTCTTTGGCGTATTTCATCCACACAGAAGGAACTCCCTGTTCATCGCGCGTATAATACATAGGTATGAGAAGGGTTTCCAAGAGATCGAAGAATTCCTCATGCGTATCATGATAAAATACGCCGCTTGACGCATGTTCAAAATTCTCCTTGACAGCGACTGTCTGCGGCGCACCATCTTCATTCACGGTGTATTTTCTCGTTACCATCCGCTGCGTCCAGCCGTCGGCGGAAGCGACCATCAACGCGCCGTTGGCACCGCCCTTACAGGGGCTGACCCCGCCGGCTTCCATGTTCGGTACCGGAAAATTCCACATCACGTCTCCGATACTTTCGACAACCCGGGCCCGTTCCAAATTCCAGTTTTCCACAAAATGTATACGATCTTCGAGCCCATGTTCCCGGGCAAATCTCAGGAGCTCTTCGATCCATGCCTTTGTCCGGGTATCGGTAGGGAACGCTCTTCCCGCGACGATGAGCTGTACTGGACGACCGTTTTTATTCATCTCTACCAGGAGGGCCTTGAATCGTTCTTTGAATTGAGGATCTTCTCTCAAGGCAAGTCCCGGGAACCGTTTGTACGGAGCCAGACGGCGGGCAAAGATGATCGTGAACGCCTCCGGCATAAGCAGATTCGCCACCCGCTGTTCTGCTTCTTCTCTGGATATGTGTTCCTCACGCATCAGACGTCTCATCTCCCATCCCCGGATAATCGCGACTCCTCTCTGTTTTATCACTCTCTTAGCCGGCCAGAGCTCACGCTCATCCAGGAATGTTCGTATAATCTCCGGCAGATGCATCCGGGCAAAAGGAGAAATCAATTCTTCATCAGGCACACCGAAAAGCTCATCGGCTTGGCGCACATGCGGATAGCACGATTCGTTCTCCTGCCGCAGGCCGGTGAGTACGGTATTCCAGGCCCGGGCAATAAGTGTTCGAATTTCCTGAGCCTGAAAATATACCAGAGGAATGGAATTAGAAGTTGGTTTATGCTGATACCCGGGGAACTGATCAAGACTCACCTGATCATGCATCGGGCTTACCGTAGCGATGCCATGATCCGGATGGCTGGTATTTAAGACGAAGAACGTTAAATTAAACTTACTTCCATCTTCGGTCTGTTCCCGGCCGGCATGTAAGATCCACTCCACGATCCGTTCCTGTTCCTGTGGATCGTCCCGATCCAAACGCCGGGTGTAAGGTATCAGATAGTTTTTCAGGTCATCTTCGCAGAAACGCCAGTGCCCGGCGGGAACCGGAGTATGGACGGTGAAGAAATTCATCATCGCCACCAGTACCCGCGCCTGCTGAAAAGTCAATCCCAATTTCGTCACGAAGAGCTCGATCAACGCCAGGATGAGAAAAGAGGTATGGGCTTCGTTCTCAAAAGGCAGAAACGGCATCTTTAACTGCTTGAATAAATCTACCGCGGCAAATCCCTGACACCATACCTGACGTATACGTAACGGTGATTCAGCGCAATCGGAAAGCTCCTGAAATTCCTCAGGCGAGTAGGGGGTGTAGATACGTTCGAAAACTCTCCCGTTGCCATTCTCCCCGTTTTCTTTAACTCCACTGGCCACGGTATAGAGCGGAGCCTGGGCTAAATATTCGCGGCGGCTGGAAGCGTATAATGGATCCTTGTCTTCGGTGGTAGGAATAACAAACCTACTCCGCCGGCCGGTTTCGTCGGTGATCCATCCGGGAAATTGGGAAAGATCATCTTCTTTGAACGGTGTTTGCACTTCCCCGTTGACGCGTAACTGCTGGTCACCGTACCCCTGTGTCCAATCCGGCACCAGTATGGGAACGGCAAAAAGCTGTCTGCCGGAATCGTCTTTTGCCGCCAGCATTCTGAACCCATCCCACTGGCCGGCCATAAGCGCCCCCAGCCCGCCGGCGCCTTTTACCCGGCGTAATGTGACAAATACCTCCTGGGAGGCGGCAAGGAATACCAGAGGATATTCTTTCATCATTTCTCTCAGTTCAGGATACTGCTCAGATAATTGCCGGGACAGCCAGGTATCGGTTCTCCGCGTCTCCTGTTCATAGCGCGCCAGGACGTGCCGGTATAATTCCCGCCATTCATCACGAGCGCCCGCCTCGCTCACTTTTTCTGGAGCAACGCTTTTCATGAATACATCAGGCTGATATTGGACTTCTTCCCACAATTCCGGATCGATCTGCCGGTATAGCTCTCGTGCCGGCTGGTTATAGAGCACCCAGAAATCGTCGGCAAGTTCGCTCAACCGCTGATAATACGAATCTTCCTCTCTGTCGGAAATACCGCCCAGTATAAGCGCCGCGGGGATATACGCCGCGATGCCGGGAAGAGCGTCCGGGCCGAATTCGGCGAAGAAAAGGGAGAAAATCAAACACACCGCGAACGCGGTAAAAGAAAACAGGAGAGCGGCGCCTCCCATGAGGGTGAGAGTACGCCGCCCCAAGCCACGGATAATTGAGGAAAGAAAACGATTGAAGAGACCGACAGAACGAAGGCGCTGGCTGATCCAGAATAGTACTAGTGCAATAAACCATGTCAGCATGGCCATAATGAACCGGTCTATTGAATATTTACCTATGGTCATATCCATCCATGCTGGGGTTAATCCTGTAGGCACATTGAACTGATTAGATAAGGCATAATCTCCCACCAGAGAGAAAACTGCCGGCCAAGCGCTTAATCCAAAACCGATAATTAATTTACCAAGATTTCTATTCGCGATACCTGCCTTAAGAAAATGCAAGGCAACAAAAGCAAATATTACGTTCGGTGTGATCCGATTAACAATAAGCTGCGAAAGGCCATAGGAGGTATACTCGGCCATTGCCGCTTCATCTAATCTTGCTCCGCCCATAACAACGCCGGGGACGATGCTGGGAAATGCATCCCACCGCAATACCTCATAAAAATCAGGTGCTATTGAATGAAAAATTTCCCCGCCGATTGCCGGCGCTAAATATACCTTTGCCGGGCTTCCTAACAGCGTCGCGCTGACGGCATGAGATGACTGATGGATCAATTCCTGGATAGGCCAGCTCAAGACAAGCAGACCGAATGCGGCAACAATAAAAGCCATCGTCCGGCCTCTCTCTTTTTTATCCTTCCGAAATACATCAGCTAAAATTCCGGTTACAAATCCACGGTGAGATTTAGAGAAAATAACTGTAATAACCTCAACCACAGCCAGCCCTAATAACGCCACATCAATCTGGTGAAAAGCAAAGCGATAAGGGCTTGTTGCCATAAGCCGATAGAAACTGTTTATTGCCGAAGCACATACGGGTACAAACCCAAGGGGAGAAAATACATGGGGCAATCTGTATCCTAAATCAATCGCAAGGAAGGGATACTTGCCAAACGGTTCAACGAAAGATGCGCCAAGACTTTCCGCGTCGCGCAACGAAGTACAGATAAAAAAGATACATACCCCTAAAAGAACTACTTTTGCTATTCTCAAGGCATTTATGACCCGCGATTTGGATAAGAAATATTCCCTTCCGGACAAGGAATTGACCTGCGCAGCGATCGCTTTTTCTTCGTCAGGCAAATCCACTCCGGCGAACCGGCGTTGATAGCGGTCGATGTACCGCAGATACCGGGCGATACGGCGAATACGCTGTTCGGAGTCGGTAAGATTTTCTAAATCGGCAAGGAGAGTAAAATAGGCACGGTGGTTTATGGACTTGGTCGTCTCTAAGAAATAACGATAGGCAGTTTGCTCTTTTTGGCTTAAAGCGTTATACGCTCTTATGGTAAGACCGGTTACAATGAGTTCTTCTTCGAACCGTCCATACGCACCCTGCGGGGGCCCGCGGATAGAATCGAGATACCCGTGCAACGCTTCATGGTAACTGGCCAGAATCGCGGCGATACGTTTTCCTTGAGCTAAAAGAGCACTGTCAGTCACATCAGGCGTCAAGCGCGTATCGAGCTCGATCCGTTTATTCCTCCACCGCCCCAGTGCCGGCAGGTTATCGAATAATACAAAAGAAAACAAAATATCTGCCAAACGCGCGTCTATTCTTGCCGCGGCGGCAAAGATATCATCACGGAAATAGGACCGATGATCGTGCGTAAGAATTTCATTTGACTGCGGGCGGCGGGATGTTTTTCGGGTGCGGACATCATGCGAAAGAATAACACCGGCCTGCTCGACGATATAACGTAATCCTGCGAAATACCGGCATTGAATAATAGAAACCGCGGCCGGCATTATAAAGAAAACCGGCATAAAAATGAAAACGCTTTCAGAACCGGCCGCACGTTTCCCTCCGGCCAACGCGCCTTTGAGCCATACTCCCGTCTGCCGTATCTGTCCGGCTATATATCGCATACCTCCTGAGGATTCAATGGACGCGATAGCCGCGCCGGCGCATTTTATTGGCGACAATACACGAGAGAAACGGGCTGAGCCTGGTCCAATCACCGCCGTTGGTCTTCCCCAAGATTTCCCCGTTGATCCTGACCTTGAACACGAACTCGTATCTCCACGTCGGGTAACGCATGTAAACAAGGAATCCGTCGGCAGCAGGTAACACTTTGCGGATCGTAAGTAGCGTCGGAGTATACATAACTCCACCTCCTCTTGTTTCGACGCGTTCATTCTCAAACGCGTCATATACATATACACCAATAGTATTCCCACAGAGAGCGCCAAAAGCCACGCGCTCTCGGAAACAAACAACCTCTCTTCGAAAGAATAAAGCGACATCATCAGAAAATGACCGGACAATCCCAACCCCACGGGTAAGAAACCGGCATGTGGCGACGATGAAGCGGCGGCAACATCGGTTTCGACCACCAGACTGGTCATCGCATCCCAATAGGGACAGAAGCTGCACTGACGGCAGGGAACGATACTCTGACGGAATTCCAGCGTCTCTCCCCAGAGCGTCTTGAAGCTTCCTTCATAGTCGCGGATATTCCCCATCACGCTCCCCGGCTGGATATATCCGGGCTGAGCCCACGTACAACAGGGATACACGTTGCCGAATGGATCGACGGTAAATTTCGCATGAGATACCCAGCAATTCTCTCCCAAGGGAATCCGCGTATCGGTAAATAATTCGTCGGTCACTTCTATCTTCATTCCGTCATACACCGAACCATACTTTTCCTCGATCAGACGTCTTGTGTCTTCCCACTTCTGCCGGTCGACCATTAATTCGGAATTGCCGGTATATTCGGCTTTGATTTGAAGCACATCCAGACCCAACTCATGCGCTTTCTCGATAATCTCTTCTATCTCATCGATGTTCTGAGGTAAGACGATGACGGAAATGCCCAGATTCGTTCCGGCACCGGTTTCTCGTTTCAACTGTACCAGCTGCTTTAGATTATCCACGACCTGTTGAAAGTCGATGTGCTCACCGCGGATAGACCTATACGTTGCTTCGTTAAAAGAATCGAAGCTGATCCGGACAAAGTCACACTGAAGAAGGACATTCATATCGCCCCGGCCGATAAACGAACCGTTGGCCAGGACTTTCACCGAAAATCCCGCCTTACACAGCTGATCGACGGCGTAGAACGCGTTGGGGCTGGTAAAAAACTCCAAGCCGCCGGAACAGAACACCGTGCTGATCCCTATCTCTTTCCAGTCGACAACCAGCCGGTCGATCTCCTCCCGGCTTAAGAAATCCGGGAGTTTTCCGTACATCTCGGCCACGGCCTGATAATTGAGATGGCCCCGGCTGTAACAATAGATACATTTATGATTACAACTCGGCCCTAAATGCAATTCTGCCACGCGAGGATACGTTGTTTCTCCGGTAACCACGGCTTCCCAGAAGTCTCTTCGTTTGGCAACACTCTTTTTCGTTGAAGCCGCGACGACCGAAAGTGTATCTTCTTGAGGCAGGCGTTCAGGAACAAAACCGGGGATAAGGATCTTTACCGCGGTTAATTCCAGACCGGTCTCATCGGTGGCAATATCGAGGTCTACCGCGGCATAGATTCTTGTGCCGCCCACCGATTTCTCTACCGAAAGGATCCTCGCCATCTGCCACTGATCTACCGCCGCGGCAAACGCGCCATTATCGTTCAGCAAGGCGATCCAGTTATCGTCTTCCCGGCCGTTGATCGCCGAACGTTCGACTAAAAGCGCCGCGTGCCGGTCGAAGAACACCACAACATAGGATGGGGGATTCAGTGTACGACTTCCTTTAAATAATCGACGTAACGCTACCTTGACCTCCTCATCCTCGGTATCAAGATACGCTTCTTCGATGAGAAACGGGCCGCTGGAATTGCTGATGGGAGAGTACCGCCACAGCTCTTTCACCGGTACACTTATCCAGTGATCCGCCGATGATGAAGATTCACGCATCGCTCCCACAGATAAGAAGAATAAAAACAGAGGGGCAGCTGCCTCCAGAGAAACAATCTGCCCCAAGCCACGGATTATGAGGGAAGACATACTACTGGCTACCGATTCCAATGCGGGTTTGGAAATGATTATTCCTATAAGAAGAACGAGATAGGCAAACGCGATTGCGGTTCTCTGTTTTTCCTCAAACAAATCTAAAAGAAGGCCAAGAAGAACCACAACGCCGGCAATAAGGATACACCAGAGATAGAAAGCATCAATACCGGAACCAACCAGCATTGCCGGCAGGATAAACGCCGCGCCCATGAACGTATCACGGCTTGACTGCTGATGTTCCATCTGTAATCTTGCCCGGGATAGGTTCTCGAGAATAAACCGCAGATAACTCTCTCGCGGCAAATCTTGAGCCAGCGTCACCAATTGCGCCGCCGTCTCAGGAGACATGTCCGGCTGAGATAACGGTACATCAATCGCATGTTCACCTAACGAAAGGTTTACCGTATCGGTAAAAATCCCGTTCTCCAAACGGATGACCGTCCCCCCGTAGCGGCGGGACAAACGGTCGCTGAGTAACTCAGCGGTAATCTCATCGATACCTGAAGCTCCCGTGCCGGCAAGATAGCCCACGGTAGAATAGAATATGGTTTTTAAACTGCGGTCTTCGCGGTCGCGCTGTAATTTTTCCCGCGCCCTTCTCTGAATCCGGGCGATTTCGGGAGAAAGCGGGGCAAACTCGATGATAATTGCGCCATCGGGGAATAAATGAATTCCGCCAACCATAAAGTATAAGGGGCCGACGCCTTCAAATTCTTCCATTAAGGAAAATTCTTTCATGTCTGTTTCTACATCTTCCATCTGCGGCGGAGAATCGGTATCATACCCTTTCACCAGATAAAGCGTGATATGAGCCTGAGCCGGATTATTCATCGGGAAATCATCTTCATCATAAATAAGTAAAGACAGCTGTTTCTGTGCCTCCTCCATAATCAGAGGCACAATCGGACGGGTTATCTGATCTTCATCGCAAAAACGAACGTGGGGATGCCCGATTAATGTCGCTGATGCCGCATCAAGAACAAATGAAGTATCAACATCAAAAATGCCATCATCCGGATGTTGATAGGCATTGGCCCTGTGCGATAAAACCTGCGCAAGTTCATCCGGATCTTTATCTCCTAACGCCCGGCCTGAATCGGAAAGACAACGTACGATATCGTGAGCACGACGTAAAAACCAGATATCCGACATATCCCAATAAAAGCCAAGACCGGCTAGACGCATTAGCACGTCCATCTCAGCCTGCGCGAGGCGTAAAGGCCGGTGCCGTTGGTATACCTCAGCAGCATCAAGGGCACCGGCTAAGGTAATTTTTTCTTCAGAGAACGCATGAAGTCGAGATACTGCCTCTTGAGCGACAAGTATATCCAGCTGCGCATCCAGCCAGCGTGAAAGCATACTGCGCATCTGAGCTTCACTGGCAGCATTTACGTTCACGAAGAAGCGGATGCCGTATCTTTCATCCTTTTCGTCTCCGGCAAAGAACGCACTTTCCGGCACAAAGCGGGATTTATCACCGACAAAAGGCGCATTAAGCACCTTCCCTGTACAAACACCGTCTTTAAATTCCAACGTATTGGTAATAAAAGCTTTATCATCCAGCGGGACCATAATTCCCATCTCTCGCGCCTGACGCATAATGGTTTTACGCCGCCAGAAAGCTTTAAACAGCTGAGTCACTCCTCTTCCTACTACCGTAGGTTGAATCCCCAGCGGGCACAGTTCCCGATTAATTACCCCGATTAATTTCACCAGGTTGTCGTTGAACCGCCAGGTCTCCGCCAGGATCGCGCAGTGTTTCAGCAAAAAGGTTCCGGCATAACAGTGCCGGTAGAATTTCCGGTACGCCTCTTCCGGCCGGCCGCTCATCTTTATTTCCACTCTTGCTGCGGCAATCTTTTCCATTAACGCCGCCCCTTCTTCCGGCGAAAGGTCAGCGGCCATAACGCTATCAAGCTGTATCGTCTGATCGGGATATTCCTGGTTTGTTGTTTCTTCAAAATCAAGATACAGATCAAATACCATCGCTTTTGCCTGTAAAGCTAACGCGACACGTTCGGAAGCGTTCACTTTAAGATGCGCGTATTCGTGGATTTCCAACGAGGTACGGGTAAAGTCGGACAGCTTCTTCTGATCCACATGCCAGGTCACAACACCATTCTCGGTTGTGACTGTGGGAAACCAGAGAGCAATGAGAAAGCAGGTAAAGATAACCGCAAGGAGCAGGTAGGGAGATATGTATCCTAAGGCAAGGATTACTAAAAGAGCAAGAAGACACCCTGACCCCAGCGGCGGCCCGCGGACAAGGTTCAGCAGACGATATTGGGCTCCGGCGATTAAACTTTCTTCGGCGACTTTCCAGAAACCACGGGCTAAAGTAAATTCACCTGCCGCGGCCTGCCGTGCCGCCTCACCCAGTTGAGTGATCGGGCGGGAATGCTGAGGCGCCGTCTGTGTTTCAGCCAAAGCCTGCAAGGCGTAAATAGCAAGCAACGCGTAGTTCTCCTCCGGCTGAGGCATGATGGTAAGCATATCATCGACAAGGTATATTTCCGCGTTCTCCCGGCTCACATCTCCTTCAGGAAACACTACCGCGCCCGGCACACAGGAAAATGCCCCCTGCGGCGGTACCACATAAATACGATTGTCCGCCGCCATCTCCTCCAATAACACCGCGGCTTCATCCTGTCCGTCCATCTCCAGTTTATGTCTTGCCGCTTCAACCGCCCCCTGATATTCCGGCGGTAATTCAGCACCTTCTCCCTGAGCTTTGTATCGCGCCGCCGCTTCGTTCACTTCTTCCTCCGCCGGCGTACGTTCACCCGGCCGGACCAGATGGCCTCTGGCGAACACTTCGA
>CAZABB010000027.1:14520-22722 GCA_964483625.1 uncultured Planctomycetia bacterium
AACGGACGTCCGATATCTACTTCCTCAAAATCAGCCGGGTCTTCGTCCGCCGACAACCACAGTCTCACTTCCGAATGGATGTCCTCGGTCTCTAACAATCTCGCCATACCGTCCAACGCCTCACAGAATCCTTCCATAATTGTCTTCACCATCGGACTGCTCTGAGGATCCTGCCCTAACGTCCATGACATTTTCGAAATACCTTCCAGCATCGTATCCATGATGCCGCGCGTGAGCCGGTTTTCGGTAATCGTCTCGGGGATAGTGATCCCCAACTCTGCTTCTTCCCTCTCCTGAAAGGAAACCAGCCGCGCTACCCCCGGAGAAGGAAGCCGGTTGACCACCGAACCATACGCGCTCAGCCACCATTCTCTGATCCGGTCGATAACCGGAGGAATAATATATTCGAAGATGATCAGATGTTCCCCGAACCAGTCTCGTATACGGATAAACCAGTCTTCCGGATACGCCCGGATGCGGTGAGGAAGATTCCCCAGTTCGGTAAGATACCACTCCAGCTCCTCCATCTCCCGATAGGTAAAACGGCCAACGGCAAGCTCGCCCCCCACAGCCTCCACGCTTCTTAGTTCATCACAATATCCATTGAGGTCATTGTAATCGATAACTCCTGTCTCATGCAGACGGACCAGGTAATCCACGGTCTGAGCCATCCGGCGCAGCGCGACGGTATGTTCACCGATCTCATCTCCGATGCCCACCAGCAATGAAACATCCGTCTCAGGAGGTATCTCACTGTTCACTTCGGCGAGTACCCCGGCAATTCCCATTGATTTCAGGATATCAAATGAGGCTGAAATCCGCTCGTACTGCTGGGCCGAAAGCATTTTCAGACGGTACTGGGCTACGATAAACCAGGCTAACCGACTCAGCTCCTCATATCCGAAATTGTCGGAAGGCACAGGTTTTCCGGAAACGCCCGCCGCCCGGAACTCGGCGGCAATGGTTCCGGCGACGACGTTCATCACCTCTTGTATCCGTACACCAAATTCAGCCGGAGAAATGACATTTTCCTGGCGCAGAATCACCAGATACCCGATTACATCGGAGAACGTACGAACCACAATCGCATCGCCTTGATCCCGCGACGCGACGCCTCGTAAAGCGACCGTACTTCCGTCATGTGCCGCGTTCAACGCGGTAAGGATATCCTCGAGAGCGGATTGCGACTCGGGAGGAGTATCGGCAATCAGATTAAGACGATCGGGAATCTCACTGAGAGTACGGTTGGAGGTCATCCGGTCGAGCTCCTGCTGGTAACGGAAAAAATCGGACCGGCTGATCGCTCCGGAAAGGAAGGTTTCGAATAAATGCTGACGGGCATCGGCAAGTTTTGCCAGTACCGGTTCCAGAACTTTCTCCCGGTCGGCGAATTCGGTGACGTGGATCGGACGGATCCCGCTGAGCATTTTGGCGAGCCCTCTGCCGGCGGTCCGCAGGTATTGTATGCGATCGATCTTTTCCAGCGACTCGATGAAAGTAAGCGTTTCTTGGATTTTCCGCTCTCTTTGTGAATATTGTCTTATTTTATCCAATTTCTCTTCATAGCGAAACCGTTGACGCATGTCGATATTGCCTTCATTGAATAATATCTCGATATAGCGACGCACCCGGTCAAAAAGACTCTCATCCAGATCATCGACCAAAGCCCGTAATGCTTCCTGCTGGTCGTTCCGGGACAGAGAAGCGATATCGCCGGAACGCTCAAGGAACGAATCGCGTTCTCCTCCGGAAATACACATCTGTTTCTTTAATATCCGGATATAAACTTCCGCATTGCGAAGCGCGACGAAGAGCCGCGCCGCGTATTCATTCTCCCGGTCCTGGCGGCCCAATGCCGCGCCGGCTTCGTGAATAAGCGTGATCAATAACTCGTTGTATTGGGAAGGATCATCGAGCAGAGAGGTATCGAGATACAATATGCCTTCACGGAAACTGCCGTAGATGGAACGGAACGGTCCGGCCCGGACAGGAAGGGTCGCCTGCATCTGCCGGAGTTCCTGACGCAGAGGAGCATCTTCCTTGACGCTTAAGACGGCGTCTTCCAGAGCACGGATAAGAAATCCCCGTACCGAAATGTTTTCTATCTCCCGGGCCCGGTTGAGATCGCTTTGCATGCGGGATTCATCGGGATTCTGTCCCGGTTTGGCTCGGTGGGGATCGGGTAAAGAAGGAATATCCTGAGCCACGGCGATGATGCGGGAAATATTTTCACCGATATCGGACTTACTCTTCTTTCGAGCGTCGGCGATCGCCCGGGCGATTACCTGCAGAAGGACCAGCGAAGGAGCCGTATATAACCGGCGCATATGCGAATAATAATTATGGTACGCTTTCAGTTCCTTATACATGAAATCATAAAATACTTCCTCTTCTTTCAGAAGCGCGCCGTCAAAAGACTGCGCGTATTTTCCCGTACCCTTGGGCGCCGGCCGCACGCCTTCGATGATCGGATCAATCGTGCGGTATAACACCTCGACTTCTCTCTCGACCAGATGCCGCTCACCCGCCCCCAGCAGAGGGAAATTGATCGTGATAAAATGCATAACGTCCAGGAGGCCCCAGAAAAGGAAAGAAACGATCCGCCACGCGTCTTCAAGATAATGCTTAAATCCCCGCCGGCCGTCGAAGAGAACGGGGGCAAGCCAGGCGGCGATAAACATCATCGTCGGCAGGACCCATAATACCTGCTTGTAAGGATGCACGCTGGCAAAACACAGTAAAATCACCGTCCAGAAAATACCGACACGGATCGGATACTCGCTCTTAATATAGAGAATCCGCCAGAATTGAGCGCGCTTGATATTTCCGCCTTTCCCGACGGTCGATACGAACTTACATAATAAATTCGCGCCGAGCTTACCCACGGTGGAATCGTACATAAATACCCAGTGCCCGTAGAACCAGAACATCCGGGAAACAATCTGCCATACGGTCCGCGGCAATCCGGTGCCGCCTCCCAGAAGAATACCGATGAGTATCCCTAAGATCAATCCGCCCGTTCCCGCCAGAGCAATGAGAACGATTCCCCATCCCATTCCGGCGGCGAGCGAACCGGCGAGTATCGCGCCGAGGCTTCCGGTAAACGTGGTCAGATATCCCCACCCCAGCTGTTCTTCATGGGCATTGTAAAAGAAAAGCCCGAAGCTGATCAACTGAGAAAGAAGAACCGTCCCCAGCCACATCATGAACGGAACGCCCTTAAACAGGTTCCATCCCAGAATGTAGTAGAGGACCAACAGCCATTTCAAATAGTCGTTAATCGACGGCTTTTTATAATAGAACCCGAAGCCGTCGGCAAGAAAATTTCCCAGTTTATACGCCCATTCGATATCCCGGCTGATCAGTACTCTCCTTCCCAGCAGACGGGCCGCGGTTTCGGGAGAATCATCGGACCATTTGGTCATCGGATCCAGACTGTCGATCCACTGGTACGGCCATCCTTTTCCGAGAAAGATATATCCGATCTTCCCGATCTCATACCCGAAGAGACGCAGGCGCAGGGCGGTCGCGGCGTCTTCGGCGACATATTCGTCGGTCGAGCCTTCCGACCAGCGCCAGGCCTGAGACCGGATAAAGAATTTCCCGTAAGCGGTCAGCCCGTCCATGATCGCTTTACTCTCCTGAGTATAGAAATAAAACGCGTTTTCTCCCACGGGGACGATCTTACCGACACTGTTGATATTTTCGCTTACGTAATGCCACATAACCGGGATCGCCATACCCATACGCGGATGAGCGTAGAAATCCAGGGATACCTCGGGAAAATTCCAGATATTTTCCAGACGCTGATGCTGGTCGGCATCGAAGAAGGCGGAAATCTGGCCGATGAGATAAGGCGAGACCATGGACTGGGAATTCCATTTACTGGAATTCTGGGCTTCCTCACGCCGTATCCAGACGGGAAGTATCTCGTTGGCAACCATCGACCGCAGTAACACTTCATGTTCATCGCTCAGTTTTGCTCGCGCCGCGTATTCCTCTACCGGCGTCCCCGTCCGGTTTTCATACACCCGCAGGAACATATAGCGGCGGAAGTCGGTCAATTCGAAATACCCGGCGGATCCATCGATCCTCTGTAACGGGGCAAGATGCTTATTGATCACCCGGACACTGGTAATCGCCTTGCGTTCGGATTCCGCTTGAGTATATCCCATCAATTGGAGCGTATGAGCATACCGTTTACGCACTTTGGTCGCGGTCAGGATATTCGCCCACACCGTCTGGCCGTGATAGTTTACCCACGGTACGACGATATCCCACGCCGCCTGACTCAATATTTCGTTCTCTTTCGCCGCCAGGCGGCTCCACAGGTCACTTCCTTCTCTCCTCTGACGAGGACTTTCTTTGTTCAGTTCCTTGACCGCGGCGATCTGGTTAAATTCCACGTCTTTGGCTTTCAGCCCGAGGAGATCTACAAAGCGAAGATCGCTCATGACGATATCGGCGCCGGCTAACTCCTCACGTACCCGTTGGTCTCCGGGCAGAGACGCTAACGGAGCCGAAGCTTCAGCCAGGGTCATATCGTTCAGTTTCAGGACGGCCAGATCGACTAGACGTAATTCCCGGACATCCTGGCCGGCGACAATATCCGATATCTTTCGGCCGGCCAGCTCTTCATCGCTCTGGCGGGATATCCAATCCCCGAGTCTATTTTCCCTGATCCAGTCCGCCAGCGGGTATCCGTACATCCAGCAGAATAGATCCCGTTCTTTTATCCCGTTTACCGTCTGCCGGTCATCAAATATCCGGCGCGTTTCGGCGGAAGAAACTCCCTGCTCGTTCAGTAGCCACAGCAGCCGGCCGCTGAATCCGGCAACCGTGTGCACTTTCCGGCCGTCGATATCCTTATCCCAGTTGTTCTTGATAAATGTATCCATATCATTTTCTGTAATCCAGGTACTGATCTTACGTCCGGTTATCCAGGCGTGCAAATCATCTTCTTTTAACCGTCCCATGATCTGAACGAGATCGTCCAGCGCGCCCCCGGCTTTTTTCAGTAAGACTGCCATCCAGCTGTAGTAAGAGAAAGGAACTGCCGGGTCATGCTGCAGATGGTTGAGAAGATTAATCTCCCGGGGATCGATTCCCGCTTCCCGCAGGCGCAGAATCAATCCGCTGAAAAGTGAACCGCGGTCATAAGCCATCATCCCCACCTTCGATACCAGCTCACCGGAATTCCAGTTGATCGCGGCACACTCTTCCTTCGTTAACCAGCCTTTTTCCAAATATCCGGCGATCACGATGGTCTGCGGCATAAGGAACCTGCGGTCCAGCGGCGCGCCGGGGATATCCAGACGATAGTAGGCGTTGGTCCATTTAAAGAACCTGCCCCGGACCAAATGCTTTCTCCCTAAGTCGGCAGCAAAAATACTGCGCACTTTACCCCAGTAGGACAGATGCGGCACTGCTTTGGCAAACTGAGCGGCGAATTGACGGCGGTTTATCGTATCGGCATCCACCCGGTCGATCAATTCCGTTAACGCCGTCAATTCCTGACGGCTGAGTAATGCATCGTAAGAATTACTGCTCTTACTCACATACAGCCTGTGGTTTTCCGTCACTCCCAAACGTCTTCCGTCCAGAAAGACGATCGTATAGTAAGAAGATTGCTCTGCCTCGACGCGGCCGGTGACACGATGAAACTCACCGTCTTCTCCCAGGACGAAATCTCCGTCTTCGATCTGCTCGATGGCTCTTTCACGCGTACCGAAACGAGCATCCCGGACCGTAATGCGGGTGCCGGCGACGAAACAGCTTCCCGTTCCCGAAGCGGCAAGGGTTCCTTCGGCAAAATAAGGACGGTTCCCCTCTACGTTCAGGTCATAGACGCATACTCTTTCTTCCTCGTGTACGATACCGGCAATATCCACCCATCGGCCGTCACGTTCATAAAGCAGATCGGTATTGACCATGTCCCGTACCGAACGCCACGCGGCATCCACCCCGGCACCGAACCCGGCCAATTCCTGTAAGAACAGACGTAACACCTGGCGGCGTTCTTCGCCTAACGTCCGATAAGGAGACGCTTCGTACAGAGAAGGGGTTTCATCGCTGATAATATCGTACACCGCTCTCCCCAGGTTTTTCGAAGATTTCCACGGTTTACAGTAATGTACCCGGTTCTTTCTCAGATGGAACTGCGTGACGAAAGCCCGCATGAGGAAGGAATACGCGTAGCAGGTAAGATAGAAGGTTTTAAACAATACCAGAAACAGGACCAGCTTCAAAACGATCCGCATGAATGTATTGACCAGGAAGGGGTTGAAGGTCACGATATACTCGGCTCCCCAGTAATATCCAAAGAAGACCAGAGCGGCGCCGATAACCTGGAGGACATGCTGCCAGACCTGTACCCGTACCGCGACGACCGGGTTAAGGTAAGAATGCTTCTGCCATAGATACCGCAGTTGGGTTTTTATATCGCTATGAAGTTCTTTCTGAGCGAGGACCTCCGCAAAATTTTCCCGGAATTTCAAAACCGGCATATGGGAATTCTCAAACAACTCGCCCAGTATCGCCTTGTTTTCGTCTCCGATAATCTTTACAACTGCGGCGCGGCTCACCCGGGACTGACCTCTTCTTAATAACCGGTAACGGATAAGCCTTCCACCCAGCATGCATACCAGAAACACGGCGACCCCGATAAGAGAAATCAACGAAATACCGTTATCAACGCCGCGGTAAGGGATTTCGATGAATTCCCAGAGGTTAATCGCGTGCCACATACTGTACAGAGAATGGCCGGCGACCAGTAACGATACCGCGATCCATGTCCCTTTCTGCCAGAGAGCTTTCCCGAGATACTCGCGGAAACGGGACGCTCCGTCACCGCGCAGGATTGCTCTGATAACGCGCCGGGCGATGAGATTGAAAAATTCATACATCTTATAGCGGCGCAGGTCGCGGGGAACACCGTAATACAGGTCGGCGGTAAACACGACTCTCTTCATCACCCTGATCAAATCCTGTTCGGCGCTTTCAGTAAAATGGATATTTTCGTTTTGCAAGGGAAGACGGAAAATAGCATCGAGATAATTCTCGGCATATTCGATCTGGGCCTGAAGCGTTTCTTCGTATTCCGGATGTACTTCTTCGGCTACATCGTCATACCCCAGGAGAACGGAAAAGAACGTATTGTATTCCTCCCAGGTCATGGTAAATTCCTGGAAACGAACATTCTTGTACTTATCTCTCATTTCTTCGAAAAACCCGGCCTGACTGGGATCGCGGGGGTGGACGAACTGATGGACATAGGCGGCGATCAATGTCGAAAACACTTCGAAATATCCGTCGATATAATCGACGATTTTCTTAGCGTGTTCCGGTCTTTCTCTCCATTCTTCAAGGCCTTCTTCCGAATGAATCTTACGGTAAATATACTCCTCCAGCCTTCCCTGGGCCGCAAGCCCCTTCATCCGCAGACTGATATACTCCATTAGTACATATTGCTCTATCGGCATGATATTTCCTTTAATAAAGACTTCCGGAGGCATATCGCCCTGCTCCACACTCTGTACCATAGCCTGCCATTCTTCCTGGGAAACCGGCCGTTTCTGCAGGTTATCCGTGGAAGTAATATACAGACCGGTGGAATCAAGCGGAGTATCAATTCTTAAGAATTCATAAAACGGCGCTTCCGTAATCTGCGTCAGCATTGTCTCTTTTAATTTAACGTATTCGCCGGATGCTGTCTTTAATTTCGAACCTAAAAGGCCGTATATACGGTCGATCTGCTGAGACACCTCGTTATAGACAGAATCTTTGACCTCACCCTTTTCATCGTAGAAGACATGCCGGTGCAGTACGGCCAGATAACGCTGGCGGTACAGATCATCGGGTAGCATTCCGAGAGGATAATTTTCCTCCATAAATTTCCGGGCTTGGCGCCGGGAGGAAGCGAACTCTTCTTCGTCGACAAGTTTCTGCCAGTTTTCGCAGACCCTATTGATCACGAAATCGCTGGTCCATCTCGAATCGGTATATTCGCTGGTTCCCAGAGGAATGCGATTCAATTTGGCGACCGTGTCCTGAGCCTGACGGCGGGCATCGGGAGCCGGCCGTAACTGCCGGTACAACACTTCTTCCAGCTCTTCCAGTTTTTCCGCGGTGAGCGCTCCGTTTAAGACTCTGAACTGAATGATACTCACCGCGACTTTCTTAGGTATGCCCATTTCATATTCC
>CAZABB010000028.1:0-22378 GCA_964483625.1 uncultured Planctomycetia bacterium
AGGGTATGCCGTTTTTATTTATCTGTCAATTTGCGAATAATAGTTTACAGTATCAGGAAAGGAAGATTACTCTTTTGTTTTCTGACCAGGCATATCAAAAGAACTGAGGGTCTGAACAATATTGTCAACCGATTCGACCAGAGCCAGGCCCGAGGGTACTTCTCCGGCACTCGAGAGCGCGGCGGGAACCGAATCGGTAATCATCCCGATCAACCGCAGCTGGATTTGTACTTTACCCCGTTCACTCATATATTCCCGGCGCAAAAAAACCGGACTCCCCGACGTTCCCTGCAACACTCCGGCTTCAACGAGCAGTTTCTTCCCGTCAAGGAATTTGGCGACAATCCCTTTACGCACAACCGGATCAAGGGCGTGCTCTTTATTGAAATTTTTCAATACCGGCAACGAGGGAAAGCCGAAGAAATATACTTCTTCGGCCTTATAGATATTTTCATAGCTCAATACGCTGGACTTCTCATCGAAGATGTCGACAACAAAAGAGGTATACTGCGGTTCTTCTTTTTTCGCTTCTTTCCCCCACAGGATTCTTTTCTTTTTTTTCGGTTTCGTATCGGCTTTATACTTACGCAACCGCACAATCCCCACGTCGATCCCGTCTCCCTTATTCAGTATCAGCATCCCTTTTCTCCAGATATCAACAAGGTCGATCTCATAAGGGGCGATCTTCTCCTGGTACGGCGTACCCTTTTTGATGAACCTCTGAAACGTGATTACTTTCCCGTCTTTATCCAGAAGGATCTTGAGTGCCTTCTCAAACACCCGGCCCGTACTGACCAGATAAATATATTTGCCGCCGTCGGTCATAAAGAACCCGGTCCCGACATCCTGCCGTAATGTCTTTGAAAACTGTTGGTATTCGACCATGATCTTGGTCACGCGGACATCATACTGATCGGAAGTGAGGATAGATTTACGAAAGTATCTGGTACGGGAGTCGGCTTGCGGTGTAAACCGCGTCGCCTGAAGCGGCTGAGGACATAGCAAAAGAAAAATCAGAAAACCAAAAATGAGCCTTCCCAAAAAGAGCATACAACACCTTCTCCTCATCAAAATTTATCCTTCATGATCGCCTCGAAGCCTTTGAATACGTCTTTTATTGCCTTGATTGCCGGGTCATCTTCGATATCTTTAATATCCGTTTCACCTTTTAAGACCCGGTCGATCACTCCACCGACACTCTGGAAGGTAAGCTTCTGCAGATGAACCAGCACCTGGTCCATGTCTATTTTTGGATGATCAAACTTAGTCGTCAGTTGCGGCAGTTCAAAATAAGGACTGCCGTCCTTTTTTTTTAATACCAAAAGAGCATTTTTGAGCGATTCTACCTTGTCCGGATTCAAAGGAACCTCTTTAAATTCCACTTCATCGAATATAACTTCACCGTTTATGACCAAATCGTTATCCTGAGCTTTTAAATCGGCGGCCAGAGAAAGGAACGCCTTCGTTACATCCAGATCATACGCCTTAAACCCTTGAGGATACTGTTTATCGAAAGCCAGGTAATCAAAGCGATTCACCTTTACCGTCGCGTCCATGTTCTTATAGAACCAGTCGATCCACCCTTTGGCTTTGAGGATATCGGGCATATCTCGGCTGCGACTTTCCAACGACGAAGTCACATCGAAATAAAACATCAAAAGTTGCGGCAGGTTAAAATCTTTTAAGCGTACGTTGGTCTTATGAAGAGACAGCTCAATCGGCGGGACAAACGTATAATCGGTATAATCGACGGTCATATTGTTCAGGACAACTTCCTTGATAACCAGAGGGATTGGCGGCGCGGACGGAGAAGAGGCGCCTTCAGTAACCGGACTGGCCAGGTCGACTTTACGCTGGGGATCGGTTTTCTTAAGAAGAGGCACCTCAGGGCTCTTTGTGACCCGGTAATGCCAGAACGGTTTGATACTGACCTCCCCCTTTTGACGGATTACCTTGACTTTGACACCATCGACTTGAAGCTTCCTGAATATGGGAGTAACGGGAGAAAACTTGATCCGGTCGAGTTGCAAAAAGGCTTCAGAGAAGGAAACATCACCACAGCTGAAATCTTTGATTACAACCGTAAAGGGAAAAGAAAGATTGATCTGACCGATGTGAGCTTCTGTGTTATAGGTATCGGCAATATAGGATTTGACCAGTTCCTTACCCTTACTGTTGACATAACGCAAAGCAACGCCGTAAGAGGCAAGAAGCAGTATTAAGACTACGATAAAGAAAACAAAAAGAAATTTTATTAATTTCATATATTCCTTCCTTTTTAATAGCGTACTACGATAGTCGATGGTCTTTGGTCTATAGTCGACAGTCTATAGTTTCGAATCCAAAAAACTAAAGACTAAAGGCCAACGGCTAACGATTTCTTCTATCCGCTCGCCGCTCATCGCTCACCGCTGGATTAAGACACGCGCCCGGCCCTACGCGTCGCGTGTATCGCGTCGCGCGTAACGCGCGAAAGAACCAGGAGAACCCCTGCCTCTCCCAAACGCAATACGCAATACGCGGCACGCAATACGAAGACACGCGCCCGGCAGCCTGCCCGCCCTCCCGCTGGTCGGGAGCAGGCGGGGGATCGTATGTGCTTTTCACCGTCAGGTGAAATATGAATCCGTAAGGACTCTCTCAGCACATCCGAGGCTCGCTCCCGGATAACCTACGCCGTACGTTTCCCGCAAGAAACAAGACCAAATTCAAAGAAGACAACGCGCCCGGCAGGGATCGAACCTGCCACCCTCTGCTTAGCTTACCACTCCGGGTTTCCCCGACCTTTTACGAATAGCATAAAAGTTGTGGTCTGGACTATGTCTTCACCATCTCAGGTGTGCGGCGTATAGTCTCTGAGGACTCTCTCTGGATTTCCAGATAATCTTTGGCCCATTTCACGAATTTGTTCTGGTTATTCGCTGGTTTTTCGAAACGGACCGCTTTAGGACAATGAGGAGTATTGGGGATATAAAGGACTTGCTCTTTTTGCGGACAATAGACAGCATAGTAATCAAAATCTTCCTTTTGATAAGCTCGCGAATGTATACCGTTCTTATCTGCCCAGCTTGTCTTAAACTTGATGTCAATCACACCGTTCTTTTTCAACTGTGCATATTTAACCTGAAGCTTGATCACCTTGCCGTCCGGCAATACCGCAAGAAGGTCGTAAGGCTGGTGTTCGGACAAAGGGATACAAGGGATATACCCCTTTATAACAAGGTCGGCAATAACCTTCCCTAAACCCACATCAGCCTTAACTTTTGTATGATGCCCCTTCACATCATTCCCTAACTCTTCCTGTCCCTTGACTATCTGAACAGAGGTTGCCTGCAAGTGATCCGGACTATTTGTCTTTAGGACTTCCTTGCATATAGCCGCATCCACTCTATACGTTCTTTTCCGTATAGAGGCTCCCATAATGAAAGGCAGATGCTCTATCCAAATGAGCTACGGGCGCATATTATCAAAGATATACTATTGTATCATAAAGCAACGCTCAGCGTTTAAAATTCCCTTTTTTACAAAGGATCTTTAATCGCTGCCCGATAAGCGCTAACAAAAATCGGGGCGGACAGATTTGAACTGTCGACCTCTTGGTCCCAAACCAAGCGCTCTAGCCAAGCTGAGCCACGCCCCGGGAATAGCGCATAGCGTGTAGCGGTGAGCGAATAGCGATAAATGAAAAATTATAACACTTTCCGAAGCTCGTTTCGAAGCGTTTTCAAAGAGAAGTATTAATGGCGCTGGCACACCGAATATGAACACAGAAAGAAACCTGAAAACTATAGAATAGAGACTAACGACTATAGACTATCTTATATATGTTAAGCAGTTTTCAAATAACGGGCAAGGAATTTCTTTAAAGCTTTAAACGCACGGCCCCGATGACTGACCGCGTTTTTCTGATATAACGGCAATTGCGCCGCGTTTTTTTTATACGCAGGCACAAAAAATATCGGATCATAGCCAAACCCTCCCTTACCGGAAGGTTTTTCGGCAATGTATCCGGCCAATGTCCCCTCACATCCGGTAAGAAGTTTACCTCCTTTAACGACGGCAATGGCGCAGCGATACCGGGCGCGCCGTGAAGATTTTTTAACCCCTTTTAGTTCTTTGAGCAGCTTGCGGTTATTCTTCTGGTCCGTTGCCTTTGGCCCTGAATAGCGCCGGGAAAACACGCCGGGCCGGTCGTTCAAATAAGCGACCTCAAGCCCCGAATCTTCACCGACCACCAGGTCATTGCGGTAACACAAAGACACTACCTTCGCTTTCTTATACGCGTTTTCGGCAAAGGTGCGTCCGGTCTCTTTTATGGAAAACGTACGATCTAAATCGGCAAGAGAAACGACTTTGACTTTCAGCGGCCGCAGAATCTTTTTTATCTCCCGCATCTTACCTTTATTTTTGGTCGCAATGATCAATCGCATATAACCACGACACACGTCACACGAACGCCTGCTCCGCAGGCTGTTCCACATTACACGTCACAGGTATCCTTCTTTACGTGTGACCCTGTGACTATGTGACCCTGTTAAAGTTTGGTGATGATATCTTTGTAATGTTCTTTTTCTTTCTCGATAACTCCGTCGATACCTTTTTTGGCCAGATCCAGTAACGCGTCGAGATCGCTTTTGGAAAAAGAACCGTTTTCGGCGGTTCCCTGTATTTCAACGAATTCGCCCGATCCTTTCATTACGACGTTCATATCGACGTCGGCATCGACATCTTCCCGGTAACTGAGATCCAGCACATGGCCCCCCTTGATAATGCCGACACTGATAGCACCCAGATAGTCGGTGACGGGGAATTCGGTAATAAGTGCCTGCTTATACATCGCCCGCAGGCAATCGATCAAAGCGAAGAATCCTCCGATAACCGACACCGTCCGTGTCCCGCCGTCAGCCTGAATAACATCACAATCGATCCATATCGTCTTTTCTCCTAAGAATTTAAGATCTACGACACTGCGCAGAGACCGGCCGATCAATCTCTGTATCTCCATGGTTCTTCCGGAGATACGATCACGAACAATACGGTTCTGCGTCGAACGGGGCAGCATACGGTATTCGGCGGTGATCCAGCCGGTATTGGTCCCTTTCAAAAACGGCGGCACGTTTTTCTCAACCGTCGCCGCGCATAATACCCGTGTATTGCCTAATTCGATAAGGCAGGAGCCTTCGGCCGTATTCAAGTAGCCCCTCTGCACTTTGATATCTCTTAGCTCAGTCAATGCCCGTTTATCATATCGTTCCATTTTTCCTCCTGTCTTTTAAAATAAAAAATCAAAAATTAAATATTAAATATACAAATCAAAGATAAAAAATATTTTTGCTCTTTGATCTTTAATGTTTGATTTATTCCAAACGTTGATATATGTCGTTGCCTTTGGTATCGATTGCCACGATAACGGGAAAGTCCTTCACGGAAAATTCATATACCGCCTCAGGCCCCAGATCACCGAACGCGGCAACGTGAAACGATTCGATATGATTCCGTAAATACGCGGCACAGCCGGCATGAGTTACGAAATATACCCGTTTATACTTTTTAGTGAGGGACCTCACCTGAGGATCCCGCTGCCCCTTCCCGATAGTTGCCAGGACCCCCTGGCTGTACATCCATTCGGTATAGGCGTCCATCCGGCTGGCCGTAGTAGGGCCGCAGGCTCCCAGGATATCCCCTTTGATATTGGGACCGCAGTAATACATGACCTTATGTTCTAAATCAAACGGTAACTCGCGGCCGGATGAAACAATTTCAATAAACCGCCGATGCGCCCGGTCACGCGCGGTATAGATAGCTCCGGTTAAAGAGATAACCTGCCCGGCTTTCAAATTCACCAACTCTTTTTCCGTAAACGGTATCTTAAGTTTCATATTTCTATCCGCTAACCGCTATCCGCTGACAGGGTGGTTGTTGCACTCCTTAACGCGTGACAGCTGATATTTACCCCGACGGGAAGCCCGGCGATATGGGTAGGAGCGGTTTTTATTCTGACCGCTAAACAGGTATGTTTTCCTCCCAACCCCATTGGTCCGATGCCGAGGGAATTTATCTTTCTGCGCAATTCCTTTTGCCACCGGCTGATTTTTTCATTCCCTCCCGGGCGGGCGAGAGATCCCAACAGCGCTTCCTTGGCCATACGCAGACAGGAATCGGAGGTCCCTCCTATCCCCACCCCGATAATGTACGGCGGACAGGCCCCGCATCCGGCGGAACCAACGGCGCTGACAATGAATTCATCGATATCGGAAGCCGCCGCGGTAGGATTAAACATCTTCAATTTCGATTTATTCTCCGACCCGAATCCTTTAGGGAAAAGTGTAACCCGGATACCGTTCCTCCTTTTATTGAATCGGACATGCGTAATGCGGGGACTGAAAGCAAAGGTATTCTCGCCGGTAACGGTGGAGGCACGAAACCCATAATCGGCATACGCGGTCTCGATCGCCGTCTGCATCATATCAATCAGCGAATTACTGAGCTTTATATCCCCTCCCGCCTCAAGGAACAGGATAGGCAAACCGGTATCCTGACAGATCGCGATACGGTTTTTAGCGGCAACCGCGGCATTCTCAATAATAACGTTGAACGCGTCTTTTGCTTTCTTATTGGTCTCCTTCGCCGCAGCTCTCTTTATCAAAGCGAGGACGTCACTTCTTAACCGCGTATTGGCACGCAGGACCAGATTCCGCATTTTCCGTTCAATGTATTTTTTATTCATTTCAGGTTTAAGATTTTATGGATCTGGACACTCAGTCGCACATCAAGCCCATCCCGTAAAAGGTAGTTTTGGAACCCCAGCATGTTCGTTACCAGCTTCTTTTTGAATGAAGAAAATTCCGGCTGAAGGTACAGAATATATTTCTTTTTATCTTTCATAAATTGCGCGACGTGTTTTATTTCTTCCGGTTTTGTCTGGGGCGCAATCACAAGCTTGAAAAAAACTTCCTTTTTTCTGATGGCTGAGAAAAATTCCCGATGTTCGTCCCAGTACGTTTTCCGCTCGACTGCCGAAGGAAGCTTGATGTCGAAAGAAATGACGTCACACCATTTCGCGACTTTTTTGAATTCTCCCGGTAATGTCGCGTTGGTTTCAAGATATATTTTGCGCCCGGGGCGTTTTACCTGCGGGAGAAAATACGTAAGAAAATCAGCCTGACACAGCGGCTCTCCCCCGGTAAGGACAATCCATCCCGTGCGTACCCGCCGAGAGAGAACGTTTTTTTTGAGCTGGGCAACATTCAAGCACCGGTATCTCGACAACGAAGTATCACAATAACTGCAGGAGACGTTACATCCGAAAAACCGTATGAACGTCTGCTGGACGCCGGCGTATTTTGCTTCACCCTGGACACTTCTAAAAACCTCAGCTACTTTTGCTTCGATCATGCGCCTTTGGCTGAAGAAGGGGATCTTTCATGTTCAACTGGCTGAATGCCTGTGCCCGGTACCGACAGCTGTCGCATTTCATGCACGGCTTAGCCCTCCCCAGATAACAGGACCAGGTTAAATCCAACGGCACACCCAGATCCGCCCCCAGCTTGACGATCTCCTTCTTCGACTTATCAATGAGCGGAGCGATAATACGTATCCCCCTGTGATGCAAGCCTTTATTAGCGGCGAATTCAAAACTGCTTAAGAATTCTCCGCGGCAATCCGGATACCCGGAATAATCCTGCACGTGCGCCCCGATAAAAACAGCTCCGGCGTCTGAGCTCTCGGCCAAAGAAACCGCGTAACTTAAAAAAATGATGTTCCGCCCCGGCACATACGTAGAGGGAACTTTCTTACTACGAAGATCACGGTTGAACGGAACGCGCTGGCCTTTCTGAGTCAGGCTGGAGGGAGTCCAATCCAGCCGGATCGGGATAATCTTATAAGGGATTCTATTGAACCGGGCGATGCGTTTGGCTGATTCGATTTCCTTATGATGCCTCTGGCCGTAATCAAAGATCAGAGCGATCAGGTGATACCCGTATTTTCTGGCAAGATAAAGAGTCACGGCCGAATCAATACCACCGGAAAGCAATACGATACCTTTATTGTTTTCTTTTTTCATTCTCGGTACTTTGCGCATGATGAATCTTTCTCCCATACTTTCACCTCATCCAGCGTACAGTGAGGCGGGATTTTACCCTTCAGGTTCGTAAAAAGATAATACGCAATGCCTTCGGAAGTCGGATTACGGTCTTTGAAATAGTCATGCTCGTTCAAAAACCTGTGGTCAAATCGTTCCAGGATTTCGTTTAAAACGCTTTTCAATTCGCCGAAATCCATCACCAATCCCAGAGAATCCAGTTGTGATGAACTCACCGTCGCCTGCACCTTCCAGTTATGGCCGTGCAGAGACTCGCATTTACCCTGATACTCTCTTAAAAAATGAGCGCCGCTAAAACCCGATGTAACCGTTACGCTATACATTGATAATTTTTGGTTTGTCTACCGTCGACCCTAAAAATAGCCTCGCCAGCTTCATAAATGCCGCCGGTTCATCACTTACGTAAAATTCCCGTCGTCCCGGCTGTTTCCGTCCGTTCAACAACGTTTCCTTCTCAAGCAGCCCGCGCGTGGTGAGGGCGACTTCCCGGGCAGAATTAACAAGATACACATTTTTTAAATACGATACAATAACTTTTTTCAAGAGCGGATAATGCGTACAGCCCAGAATCAGCGTGTCGATTTTCCTTTTAAGTTCAGCCAGGTAAAACGAAGCCACCGCCTCGGTAATCTCACCCTTAAGCATCGCCTCCTCCACCAGAGGGACAAACAGCGGACAGGCTTTCACATAAACGTTCGCGCCGGGATCCGCCTGAGCTATCTTTCTCTGATAGACATTGCTGTTTACCGTCGATGAGGTCCCGATGACCCCGATACGGTGGCTACCCGATACCCGCAGAGCTTTCTCTACGGCGGGATCGATCACCCCGATGAGAGGAATATTAAATGTCTTCTGTAAAAAATCCAGGGCAAGACTTGAGGACGTGTTACAGGCGACGATAATCAGCTTCACTTTCTTTTTTAAAAGGAACAAGGCGTTTTCAGTACTGAATCGGATGACCGTCTGAGGAGATTTGTTCCCGTAAGGAACACGAGCCGTGTCTCCCATATACACGATATGCTCCTGCGGCAGGAGTTTTTCGACCTCCTTAAAAACCGTAAGCCCCCCTACTCCCGAATCGAATATCCCGATCGGGCCCGAGGGTGAAAAATTTTTATTTTTTGGTAATCTTCGCATAGCGATCATTAAACCGTTTCACTCCCAGCGCGATCGCCTGAGCGACCTGTTTGCGATACTGCGTACTGCGCAGGAGTTTTTCATCATAATAGTTACTTAAATAGGCAGCCTCTACCAGCACGCTGGGAACCGAAGCGTATTTCAACACATAGAACGGGGCTCCCCTGGCCGGTTTCACCTTAAAACCCAATCGCTTGAACATCCCGACCAGGACATTGGCATATTCGGTCGAAAGCGCGTTGTTTTCGGTGGAGATCAAATCCCAGATAATGGCCTTGGTCTTTTTGGAAAATCGGCCGCCGAAATCAAGGGAAGCGTTCTCGGTCAACGCGACAACTTTCGCCGCATCATCAAAGTATTTCGGAGAAAGATAATATACCTCAACCCCGTTCACTTTGCGGTTTTTATTGGAATTCGCGTGAAGGCTGATAAACAAATCGGCTTTTTTCGAACTTGCCATCCGCACGCGTTGCCGCAGAGAAAGATATACATCGGTACTGCGCGTAAGGTACACACCGAATCCCAACCCGGCAAGCTCATCTTTTAAGACCTTCGCCAACGCCAGATTCACGTCCTTTTCTTTCAATCCCCGGCGGGATATCGCGCCCGGGTCTTTGCCGCCGTGGCCGGGGTCGATGACAATTGTTTTTATCTCGACAAACGGCACCTGACGCCCGGGACTTTTCCGGGTGATGATCTGCCGCAGCTGGAGCGGGAGATAAAGTTTGCCGTCGGAGTAATACGGCGCCTCATCCAGATAAAACGTCGTTCCGTTAAAATAAACGATGAGAGAATTCAGGAGAAGACGGATTTCCTGGGTAGCCGAATCCATACGGATAATATCGTCGATCGTATCAAAAGAATAGCGCATGTGATGGACTTTACAGAACTGCTTGATCTCGAGGAAACGAGGTTCGGAGGGAGCTGACTGATACGGTTTCACCGATACATTACCTGCGGCGCAGCCTCCACTGATAATCAGGATAAGGCCAATAAGGATTCTCTTCATAACCGTAAAATGTACTGTGCTATTTCGAAATACACAAAGATACCCACGACATCGACAATCGTGGTAATCAGCGGACCACTCATAAGCGCGGGGTCTAATCGTAATTTTCTAAAAAGAATCGGCAGGGTCGCTCCGATAATCGCCGAAAGCATCGTCGTAAACCCCATAGCGATACCGACGGAAATACTCAACATCCAGTTGCTCTGCTGAAGAAATACGCGCGCAAGCCCGACGATCGCCAGAATAAGGCCAATACACAATCCCAGCAATGACTCACGAAACACTACCTTGAAAAAATCTTTTACTTTAATATCGCCCACCGCAAGTCCTCTGATGATCATCATCGCCGACTGCATACCGGCATTCCCGCCGGTCGCGACGAGTATGGGAAGAAAAAATGTCAAAGCAACCCAGTTATGGATCAGCCCGCCGTATCTCTGCAAGACCAGGCTCGAAGCCGACTCTAACACCGTCAATACAATCAGCCAGAAACTTCGCTTCCATACCAGTTCGAAAAACCGCGCGTCCATATACGGCCGTTCTACCGGGAGCATCGCCGCGATGCGTTCGAAGTCTTCAGTCGCCTCTTCTTCCAGAATGTCGACAAAATCATCGAACGTAGCGATCCCCAGCAATTTATTATTGTTATCGACGACGGGCAGGGCGATAACATCGTACTTTTTAAAAATATTGGCCGCTTCTTCCTTATCGGCGTACACGTTTACTTTGACGACGTCGGTATACATAATAGCGGAAATAGTGGCATCCGGTTCGGCTAATACCATTTTCTTCAACGAAACAACACCGATAAGACACTTCTGACGGTCTACGACATAACAATGATAAATTGTTTCCTTCTTCATCCCGACCTTACGCAATTGCAGTAACGCCTCTTTTACGTTCATATCCGCGTATAACTGAACGTAATCGGGAGTGATCAGCCTTCCGATGGAATCCTCGGGGTAATTTAAGAGCTCCAGGGCGATCTTACGCTCTTGGACCGAAAGCACATTAATAAACCGTTTGACGATTTCCGCCGGCATCTCTTCAAACAACTCGGTACGGTCGTCAGGAGACATTTCATTTAATATGTTCTTAACTTCCTGACTGGTGAGAGACTGAAGCATCGCCTCTTCTTCCTCTACCGGAAGATATTCGAATACCTCTACCGCCTGGGAGGGAGAAATCATGCGAAAAATAAACAATTTATGAGCGGAATGGGAAAATTCGCTGATAAGATGGGCAATATCTTCGGGGTGCTGCGGGAGTACTTTTTTGATCTGAATAAACTGCCGCTGGTAAATCAACTCTTCGATATGAGAACTTAATTCCTGCAACATATTCAATTAGTTTAGAGGAATACGGTAGCAGTGTCAAGTTCAATGAAACTTAGGCTTTTTGGAGTCTCGGGCGAATAAAAAGCCTGTAGTTGAATTTTGAGCCCCTCTTTATTCGCATTGAGGGAAACCCCGATAGCGGCAGGAACTGCCGCTTGGCGAAGCCGATCGGGACTCAATGACGCTCCGGGTAAACACCCTTCCGGAAACCTCCGGGGTTGCCAAGAGGTTATCTCAATTACAGGGAAAAATAGAGAGCGTGATCCTGCAATGTCCGGTAGGTAGCCTCACTGATACGGCGCAGCGTAGCGATGTTTTCATCCAGTGTCCCGGCATCAAACGGCGGTACGTCTTTGGTATATTCGTTCCGGCCCAGAATCACATACAGCGTGGTCGTATCACCGAAGGCAGCCTGATAGGAATGATGGTTCCAATCACTCCCCAGAAAGATAAGGGGCAGTTTGGCGGGAAATGTTTCCTTCAGCTGATTTTTCATGTCTTCAATTAACCCTTGAGGCGGATCGCAGTATAAGACGATTTCGATAAAAGACTGACCAGACGTAATCTCCGCCGCGATCTCATCCATAAGCCGCGCCATATCTACCTGAGGAGGGATTTCCGCCGGCTGGCCGAGAAGCTCGCGCATTGTCTGTTTATACGATTCCACACACGGCTGATTCACAAAATTAATCCCCTTCTCGGCCGCATATATCGCCGTAAATAATTGGAGAAAATGCATGAGAGCCATAAGATAAAGGAAATGGTTCTCATCGGAAATGCCCAGCGCCACCGGCAGGAACCCTTCCTGGGTAAAGGTCTCCACGACCGTTTTCACTCCGAATCCTTCCTTTTTCGAACCGAGGCTTTCCTGAATAAGCTGCGTAACCCAGGTCCTAAAGGCATCTTTGATGACCTCCGGAACGATAATCGAAAAAAAAGCCGGATTGGCACCTGCGTATTTCCGGGCCAGTTGATACGCCTTTTCCGGGAGAATATCACGCACCATCAGGTATTGCCGGTACAGCGCCTTTACCTTCGGGAGGTCTCTTTCCAGGATCAAAAAGAGAGGTAACAGAAAGATAAGAGTATGAGGACAGGTAAACCGGCCGCCGATGTCGGAGTGCCCGTCGATCTGGATCGTTCTTTTTGCCGCGGGCCCCCAACCGGCCGCATCGAGTTTGGCAAACGCTTCTGTGTCTGATAGCCACAGGAAATGATCTCCCCAGGCATCCCCGAAGAAAGCCTTTAATGTTTTAGCCAGAAGTTGAGTCTCCGCCGTCGACCCCGATTTAGATATGGGAATAATGAGTGTTTTCTCAGGCTTTTTTATGTTAGCGATGATGTTTTTGAGCGCCTCAGGATCAAGGCTATCGAGACAGTGAATGGGAGCGTCGGGCTTCAGAGAAAGCAATGTCTTGATGCCATTACCGGACCCGCCGATGCCTACGAAAATAAATTCTTCTTTACCGGCGAGAATACCCGCCAGCTCCCCCAGTACTTTCTCTACTTCTTCGTCTGAAGGAGGCATGACCCATCCCAGGCGGGGGTTATCGCCGTCAAACCCGATTTCTCCGAAGATATTATCCGAAGGCACCTCTGCTTTCGGTTTGCCGGCGGCGGCATTGAGTTGTTCGATAATGCTCATACTGAATCGTCACTCGTCGTGCGTCGTTCGTATTTCGTGGAAAAACAAAAATGTAACATTCTGATGTTTAAATTCTAAAACTGTTTGGGATTTTTGTAATTACCTGCCCGCCCTCACGAATGTTCGGGAGCCTGCCTGCCCCACGCTGTGCGGGGCTGGCAGGCAGGCGGGTCGAAATCCTAAACGAAATCCGTTTGGGAAATAAGAATTTTGGTTATTCGAATTTTCCCGGCCCTTAGTATTTTTATTCAGCGGGATCCCGCCAGAAGCGGGAGTTTCGTGCTTCGAATTTCGTGCTTCGGATTTACCGTTTATTCAGATGATGGTTTCTTCGGTCTCGGCGTCGAAAAACCGGGCCTTCTCCATATCGACTACGACATCAACATTCACGCCCGGCTCCGGTTTATTATTCGCATCGAAAACAGCGATAAACTTATGTTTGCCGGAGGTAAGATACACGAAATTATTCGCCCCCATGGTTTCCAGCACATCACAAACCGCAGGGATGACATTGCCGGTGTTTCCGTTTGTCGCGAACAGCTTATCGTATATGCATTCCGGCCGGATCCCGAAGAATATCTTCTTGCCGGCATAGGAAACTAATTTATCATATTTCGAATCAGGAATCTGTATTTTGAAATTTTCCGCATCGAAATAAAGAGCTCCGTTCTGTTTAACCATTTCTCCGTCCATGAAATTCATCGGCGGCGAACCGATAAACCCGGCTACAAACTTATTCGCCGGATCATCATAGACCTTCAGCGGCTCATCAAACTGCTGGACTTTTCCGTTTCTCATGACCGCGATACGATTACCCAGAGCCATCGCTTCAGTCTGATCGTGAGTCACGTAAATCATTGTCGTTTTGATCTCAAGATGCAGCTTGTCGATCTCCGTACGCATCTGCACGCGCATTTTCGCGTCCAGGTTACTGAGCGGTTCATCAAAAAGGAATACCAGCGGATGCCGGACAATCGCCCGGCCCAGGGCAATACGCTGCCGTTCCCCTCCGGAAAGTTGCCGCGGTTTCCGATTTAAAAGACGGGTGACACCCAAGATTTCAGCCGCTTCCTTCACCCGGGTATCTATTTCGTTTTTCGAATGTTTTCTCAATTTTAAAGCGAACGCCATGTTATCATACGCGTTCATATGAGGATACAGAGCGTAGTTCTGAAATACCATGGCGATATTTCTGTCTTTGGCGGGGACTCCGTTGACCTGACGGTCGCCGATCCATATCTCACCGGAAGTCGTCTCCTCCAACCCCGCCACCATACGTAACGTGGTGGATTTACCGCATCCCGACGGCCCGACCAGAACGACGAATTCACCCCGTTCAATGCCGAGCGAAACATCATCAACGGCGGAAACCTTGTTTCCATAAACTTTGGTAAGATTACGAATACTTACTTGTGCCATATTCTCTCAATTGTAGAATTTAACCGCACGGCTGTCAAGTCAAATAATCAATGATTTTCGCAATGGTCTCTTTCAATTTGCCGCGTCCCACCACCATATCGATCATGCCGTGCTCTAAGTTGAATTCGGACGTCTGAAATCCTTCCGGTAGATCCTGTTTTATGGTCTGTTTTATAACCCGCGGGCCGGTAAATCCGATCAACGCGTGCGGTTCAGCGATAATAATATCTCCTAATCCCGCAAATGAAGCCATGACTCCCGCCATGGTCGGATGAGTAAGAACAGAAATAAAGGGGATACGGTTCTTTTTCAATTCCGACAGGACTCCGCTGGTTTTGGCCATCTGCATCAAACTCAGCATTCCCTCATACATCCGGGCCCCGCCGCCGGAGCCGGATACGATAACCAGAGGGATCTCCTCAGCCAGAGCATGTTCGGCAATCCGCGTGATCTTCTCTCCGACCACCGAACCCATCGACCCCATAATAAACCGGGAATCGGTCACCGTCAGCGCGATGCGCTTCTTTTCAATGCGGGCTTCACCGACGGTCGCCGCTTCTTTCAGTGAAGTTGTTTCTTTTTCTTCCTTAAGTTTTTGCGCGTATGACTTCGGACCGCTGAATTTCAGAGGATCGACCGAATCCAGGTTCCCGTGGGATTCCTGGAAACTTCCCGGGTCGGTAAGGAATTCTATGCGTTCTAAAGAGGTGAGAGAAAAATGATAATCGCACTTGGGGCAGACCTTCAGGTTTTCCTGCAGGATTTTATTGAAAATAAACTGAGTGCAACGGGGGCACTTACTCCATAATCCGTCGGGGATTCCCCGCTTTTTCTTCGCCTTGACGAACATGTATTTTTTCCCAAAAATTCTCAAGCGTCAAACCTCCTTAATACAATACCGCTGGGCAGTTTAGGGTAAAAGTACGTTGACTTCTGGGGAAGCAATTTTCCTTTCCTGGCGATAGAAAAGACCGTCTCAAGCGGCGTCGTATTCACCAGAAAACCTGTTTTCCCCGCACCGCTCAGTTCTTTTACCTCATCGATACGGTGGGCATATTCGATATTTTTCAGCGAAAACCGCCGCAGCACCAGATGATGCAGAAGCCATACATCCAGCGATTTATAAACCCGGTTCTGTGATGATATTGTACCTAAAATACGCCTGTTTTTCAATTTAAGAAAATAAAATCGTCCGCGGCTGTATATTCCGAAAGAAAACATTTTTTCCCTCTTTGAAGAACGAAGCAATTTCCGGCGGGCGGCTGATTCGGTAACCTTCTCGATCGAGAAGTCCCGCGAAAGCTCGGCAAACGCGTCATCGATAGATTCCTTCATTTCAACAACGCGATGCGTCGGCAATACCAGAAGCCCTGTATCCGGATGCGTAAAATAGGCAAGAATATAGTTGGAATCGGGATGTTTCTTTCCGTACATCTGGTGATACCGGCTGCCGACCTTGAACCGATGGTGGCCGTCGGCAATGAATAATTTGTGCCGGGCCGTATCCTCCGAGAGAGCTTTCATTTCATCTTCATCGGCAATCTTCCATAACCGGTGCCGGCAGCCGCCGGTATCCTTAAACTGGATAAACGGCTTTTTCCGGCAGTGGCGCCGGTATATTTTCTTCAAGAGAAGCAGTTTTCGGGCGCTCACGACAAAAATGGGACTTAAGTTCGCCTTCACTTCTTTCAGCACGGCAAGCCTGTCTTTCTTGGGAGCGCTTAAGGTGTTCTCGTGAGGAAATACGACCCCTTCTCTATCGAGCTTCAAAAGCCCCAGGAATCCTACGCGTTTGAATGTTTTTTTACCGTAACGGAATTCCTGCTCATACAGGTAGAACCCGCACCGTTCATCCTGCGAAAAGACCCCGGCCTGCATCCAGCGGGAAAAGCGCTTTGACAGCGCTTTATAGTCTTTCCGGTTATTGACCAGAAGAATATTGGAGAAATTATACGGTGAGCTTTTCTGATAATCCTTTTTTTGAGCGCCTTTAATAACGTCATACGGAGGACAGATCAGGGTGCGAAGCTGTTTGAATTTCTGCGGATTATAGAAAAAAGCCTTAAAAGGTTTTACGAACGGTTTCATGTATCACGTGGATTTTTCCCCATCCTGCTTGGGACATCCCTCACAGGAGGGATCCCCGCTGGAACATTTGGATTTTTCTTTTGTATCCCGCGAAGAAGAGTGTGCCTTTTTCTTATAATCGGTACTATAGAACCCTGAACCTTTAAAGATCAGCCCCATACCCGAGCCAATCAACCGTCTGACATCTCCTTTACAGGAAGGACATTGTGTAAGCGGCGCGTCGGTCATTTTCTGAAACGCCTCGAAACGATGTCCGCATCCGGTACATTCATAATCATATGTCGGCATATTCACCTCCGGTGAACCACAGATTATCGCTGATTTTTAACTGATGATCGCTGATATTTTAATCTGTGATCATCTGCGTCTTTTTATCTGCGATCATCTGCGTATTTTATAGTTCTTTCCGTAGTTTACCCAATTCGGTCAAAAGAGACTTTTCTTTCGCCGAAAGTTTTTTAGGGATCGTTACGTCTACTTCAACAAACTGATCACCGAACCGCTTGGTCCGGTAATCAACAACTCCTTTTCCTTTCAAACGAAAGACGCTGCCGCCCTGAGTCCCGGCGGGTATTTTCATCTGCGCTCTCCCGGTCAACGTGGGGACTTCGATCTCTCCTCCCACACAGGCTTTGACCATCGGAACGTCGACTTTGCATTTCAGGTTACTGCCCCGGCGTTCAAATACCGGATGCCGCGCGACGGCCACGTGCAAAAACAGATCACCCTCTCCTCCCGAGGCGGCATTCCCTTCGCCGCGGAGACGGACAATCGATCCGGTATCCACCCCGGCGGGAATTTTTACGCTCACCTTTTTATTCGTTTTCACCTGGCCCTGGCCGCGGCACTGCGTACAGGGCTTCTCAATCATCTGGCCCGTTCCCCGGCACCGCACGCACGGCTGGCTGACCGTAAAAAATCCCATGCCGCTGGTAACCTGACCTGCTCCGCCGCAGCCCGAACAGGTTACTTTCTTCGATCCCGGTTCGGCTCCCTGCCCCCCGCAGCGGGTGCAGTTCTGGGCCCGGGGAAACGTAATGGTCTTCTCAACCCCTGAAGCCGCTTCTTCCAGAGTTACTTCTATCTCATAATGAATATCTCTTCCTCTTGAGCTGCGGGAAGCTCTGCCGCCCCGGCCGCCGAAGATATCAAACCCAAGGTCACTGAAGAAGTCACCGAATATACTCTCGGCCCCGCCGCCGCCGCCGAATCCAAACCCCATATCCCGAAAGATATCGTTGAAATTGGCGCCGCGGAAAATGTCTTCGGTAGAATACCGGGAGTCGATTCCGGCGTGGCCGTACTGGTCGTAAAGTTTCCTTTTCTTTTCGTCACTCAATACGGCATAGGCCTCGGAAACCTCTTTGAACTTCTCCTCGGCTTCCTTTTTCTTCTCCTCCGGTACCCGGTCGGGATGAGTCTGCATAACAAGCTTGCGGTAAGCTTTCTTTATCTCATCGGCCGAGGCACCTTTGGGCACTCCCAGAATTTCGTAATAATCACGCTGAGTACTCATCATAGCTCACGCACGTCACAAAGTCACAAGGTCACCTACCTGCCGGCAGGCAGGCATAGTCACGGGTAAAGAATATTTTACTCGTGTGTCGTGTGTCGTGTGTCGTGTGACTGGTTATTTGTTATCCTCCTTATAATCGGCGTCGATAACCTCGCCATCTTCGGCAGTTTTACCGCCTTGCGCCTGACCGGCGGTTTCCCCGGCGGCCTGCTGTCCCGGCGCATCCGGTCCCGGCTGTCCCTGCTGTTGCTGATTCTGATCACTCTGCTTATACATCTCCTCAGCCAGTTTATACGCGGCCTGAGTCAGCTCATCGCTCGCCTTCTCTATCTCTTCTTTTGTCGGATCCTCTTTCTTTAAGATTTCCTTTAACGCGTCAAGTTTAGTCTGAATATTCTGACGGTCGGCCTCCGACACCTTATCGCCGTAATCTTTCAATGATTTCTCCGTCGTGTACACAAGCGTATCGGCCTTGTTTCGTATCTCGGCCGATTCTTTTTTCTTTTTATCCTCTTCGGCAAACTGTTCGGCCTCCTTGACCATCTTATCGATATCGTCATCGCTCAGCTTCTGAGGAGCGGTAATGCGGATCGACTGTTCTTTCCCCGTCCCCTTATCCTTCGCCGAGACGTGAACGATACCATTGACGTCGATGTCAAAGGTAACCTCGATCTGAGGCATGCCGCGCGGCGCCGCGGGGATTCCTACCAGATCGAACCGGCCAAGCTCGGTATTATCGTTAGCCATGGCTCGCTCACCCTGCAGTACGCGGATTGTTACCGCGGTCTGATTATTATCGGCAGTCGTAAAAACTTGAGATTTTTTTGTCGGGATCGTGGTGTTCCGTTCGATCAGCTTTGTGCATACTCCGCCCATGGTTTCGATCCCCAGAGAAAGCGGCGTAACATCCAGAAGCACTACGTCTTTGACGTCACCCTTGATGACTCCCACCTGAACCGCGGCCCCGAACGCGACACATTCCATCGGATCGACGCCGCGTTCTATCTTTTTACCGACGAATTTCTCGACAAACTGCTGAACGATCGGCATCCGGGTGGGACCACCCACCATAATGATCCGGTGGATATCGTTTGCCGAAAGTTTCGCGTCGCCTAACGCCTGTTTTATCGAATGCTCTGTCCGTTCAACGATCGGCCGTACCAACTCCTCGAGTTTGGCCCGGTTAATATTCATGACCAGGTGTTTAGGCCCGGTCTGATCGGCGGTAATAAACGGTAAGTTCAGATCGGTAGTAATCGTCGATGTAAGTTCGATCTTCGCTTTTTCGGCGGCTTCTCTTAAACGCTGCATCGCCATATGGTCGTTACGCAGATCCACGCCGTTTTCTTTTTTGAATTCTTCGACGATATAGTTCATCAACACTTCATCCATATCCCGGCCGCCCAGTTCGGTATCGCCGGATGTGGATTTTACCTCGAAGACCCCTTGCGCCATCTCCATGATCGTGACATCAAGCGTCCCGCCGCCGAAATCAAATACCAGGATCTTCTGTTCTTTTTCTTCTTTTCCCAACCCGTACGCCAGACACGCCGCGGTCGGTTCGTTGATAATCCTGAGCACTTTAAACCCGGCGATCTCACCGGCGTCTTTTGTCGCCTGACGCTGGTTATCGTTGAAATACGCCGGACAGGTAATAACTACCTCCGATACGGTATCACCAAGATGCGCCTCGGCGTCTTTCTTGATCTTCTGAAGCACGAACCCCGAAAGCTGCTGCGGCGTAAATTCCTTGTCGAATATCTTATACTTATGAGTCGTCCCCATCTTCCGTTTAAACCCGGAAACCGTCCCCTGCGGATTGATCGCCGCCTGACGGCGTGCCGGTTCCCCGACAAGAAGCTGTCCGTCTTTAGCAAACGCAACATAGGACGGAAACGCTTTTCCTCCTCCGACTGTCGTTCCTTCGGCGGAAGGAATAAGTACCGGCCGGCTGCCATCCATGACGGCCGCCGCCGAATTCGAAGTACCTAAATCGATTCCAATGACTTTAGCCATAATTGTACCTCCTCAATTGTTCAAGTCACAAAGTCACATGGTCACATAGTCACACGTAAAGAAAATCTTATTCGTGTGTCGTGTGTCATGTGTCGTGTGACTCTTTCTTCACACTAATTATCACTTTTGCCGTACGTAATACTTTTTCGTTGAAAAAATAACCTTTCTGAACTTCCTCTAACACCATATGCTCTTCACCTTCATCGATCTCTCTCTGCCCGACGATCTCATGACAGTGGGGATCGAATTTCCTCCCTTTGGTCTCGATACGCTCCAGGCCGCATTTCTGCAGGATCGAAAAAAACCGGCTCAGGGCGATCTCGATACCTTTGAGCATCTGTTCTCCGGCGTTATGTTCTTTTCCCATGCGCAGCGCGTGTTCTAAATCATCCAGAACAACGACCAGATCAAGGATCAGCCGGTAGTTGGCAAACCGGAACATCTCACCCTTCTCCCGATCCCATCGTTTCCGGCTGTTATCGAAATCGGCGTGCAAGCGCAGGTATTTATTCCATAATTGCTCATATTCGCCGGATTTTTTCTTAAGTTCTCCTTCAAAGAACTTGCCGGCATCGTCACGCGCACAGTTTTTTCCGCATTCGGTATCGTTGTGAACACAAGAGGAATCCCTATTCTCCCGGTTCTGAGGGTTCTTCTCTTTATGTGCTCCCATCGGCTACTCCTTCTAAGATCGATTCGAGATTATGTTTTACCGAATGAAGGGCCGATACCGCGCGTACGTAATCCATGCGCATGGGCCCTAAAAGCGCCAGTGACGCGCCAAAATAACCGTGATTGACCCCGGAGATGACCATCGCGCAATCGGAAATATCATGCATGCCGATCTGGTCCCCGATTAAAATACACATATCTTCATCCGTATGCCGCCAGAGTAACTCCTGCAGCTGGTCGATCTTGACCTCCAGCGCGTAGAACAGCGACCGCAGACGCCGGATATCTTCGAATTCCGGCTGGTTGAAGATGTAGCGGACCCCCCGGAAAAAGAACTTATCTTCAAATCCCGATATCGCGACCAGCGACGCGTATCCTGAGATCGTAGCCAGAACATCCAGGGTCCGGTCGAATATATATTCGACATCCCGGGTATGCTGCCGGTCTATCTCCATATCGACGGCCGCCCGCTCCGAGAGAAGCCCGACCATTTCCTCATCAAGCCTGTTCGCCTCCTTCAAACGTTCGACGTAATATTTAAACCCTTCCTGCGTAGGTACTCTTCCCGATGAAGTATGAATATGCGAAAGATAACCCTTCCTCTCCAGCGATTCCATAACATTACGGATTGTCGCCGAAGAACAGGAAAGATTCGCCCGGGCGCACAAATATCCCGATGAAATCGGCTTTGATTCCTTGATATAATGCTCAACAACCAGGTTAAGCACCTCAAATTCACGTTTCTTACTGTCTTCTCTCATCCTCTTACCTTATATGTTTCGCCTTAAAATAGCACTCTCTCAATCAGAGTGCCAGATATGATAGCACACCGTATATTGTGCGTCAAGAAATAATGATTTTTATTCTGTATCCGATTCCGAAGCGACGGATCGGGAAGCCATAGAGAGCTTTTTTTTGCCCCGCCGGAGCGATGTCTCAATACGATATTTCAGTTTATCCAGCTGACGGGCCAGAGCCGAAAATGTCTTATTCATTGCCGCGGCTGATTTGGTCGATTTTTCATCGGCGATAACCACGTGATGAGGCAGATAGATTTGACTGCGGCAAAAATACTGCTCCTTGTTCGGATTCTTCTCCAGGTGTACCGAAACATGAATGGGATCATCCCGCCGGAATATTTTTATCCGGCGGGTAATCCGCTGAATATTTTTCTCCAAAGCATTCTTTAACAGCTCTGATTTATCTACATATTTAACCGTGAAATCAACACGCATATTCCTCCTCTCACCGATAGTATTCCTTTCCCGTATAATTGAATACTATTATCACACAGCTTGACGGCTTATTCAAGAAATACATGCACAAATCCGAAGCACGAAATCAGAAATCCTAAGTCCTAAATTCTAAATCCAAATCAAGTTGTATTATTCGGATGTCAAGTTTACAATTTTCGAAAAACGTTGCCGTAAAAAAG
>CAZABB010000029.1:0-22354 GCA_964483625.1 uncultured Planctomycetia bacterium
AATACATAAAAAGATTCGTATCATTTTACCATTTTTAAAGAAAGATAACTGAATATCGCGGTCAGAATCAACACCCCTCCCAGAAGAAGCGAAAAGTTCTCCAACCCGTAGAGCGGGAAAAAAAGTACCGACGTCACAATGCCGCCGCCGGCGGCTCCGATCATATCCAGTCCATAAAGATATCCCGCCCGCTGCGCCGCATCGGCTGAGGAATCCGGATGTTTACATGCGAGCGAAAAGAACATCCCCACCCCTATCCCGCAGACAAAGGGAAACCAGGGGAACGTATCGGCAAGAAACGTGCTCCGCGCCGCCGAAACAGCGGCGAAAAGATAGGGCAAACTCAGGCTGTAAATTCCGGCGGCGAAAAGGATACCGGATAACAGAGAAGGCCGAGGCTGCAATCGGTATTTTCTCACGATATATACACCGCAGGCACTTCCCAGCATAAATCCCGCGCCGATAAAACCGATGCGATGATACACATACCCGTAAATCATCTGAAAGGCAATAACCGAAAGAACCGTGATAACCATGCCGGCGGCACCCATCATACATACCCCCACAGAGAGAAAACGTCGTCTTCGCCAGAAAAAGAGACCACAGAGTCCTCCCAGAGAAATCAGATAGTACCACCCCGGAGAAATTCGCGCCATATACGCCGCCAGAGAACCGGCCCGCGACCGGAAATGAGAAACAAAGTAGTTTAAACTGTAGTAGTATCCCGCCGGTTCAAAATCACGATTTATTTTCACCGGTCTGGTTCGCTCCAGGACACGATGCGCATATTGTATCTGCCAGGGCAAAAAAATACTGGCAAAAGACTCGGCGGAAAAATACCGTGTCGGTATATCATATTGTTTGAATCGTTGGGCCAGCACAAAAGGGCTTTCACTTAACACGGCCCTTCCACCGCCGGCAATAAACCGTAACCTTTTACCCGGGACCAAGATCCCTTGGGGGAAAACATCTTTCAACGTATGAAACATACTTGAGGCAAACCGGCGCAGAGACGATGCCATATATCCCTGCTGAGAATCAATAGCAAAACTGAAAACACCGGCGGAACTCAAAGCCTTTCGGATCGAAGCAAAGTATTCCCGGGTATAAAAACGATTCACCGAGAGTGAATACGGCATCGGAGTATTCATCAACACCACATCGAATTTTTCTCCCCGGTATCGATGCAGGAAAGCCCGGGCATCCTGGTTGACAACGGTCAAACGGGAAGAGGCAAATATCTGTTTCTGCGCAGCGGGAAGATGTTCTTTTACTAACTCCACAAGCACGGGGTTCAGCTCAAGATAGATGATTTCTTCTACCGGGTACTTTAATACCTCCGAAAGGACACCCCCCAATCCTCCCCCGACAATCAGCACACGCCTGGCCCCGGGAGCCTGGGAGAAAACGACATGAACGATTTCTTCGGCGGACACCGTATCGGGAAAGGAAAAACTTAACATCCCGTTCTCATACACACCGAATGTTCCCCCCTCCCGCGTAAGGACAACATCTCCATAGAGAGAGGATCTCGCCTCGACCACATCAAAACCACGCCACCTAAGGCTGAGAACGTCTTCTTCCCATTGTCCCAGATGAAAACCGATAAAGACATACATCAGAGATACCGCGCCCAGAGCGATATACAGTGCCCGGGGGGCGTGTCTTTTCTTTCCGGTGAACAATGCCGCCGCCGCCAGAAAAAGAAGCGCCACGCTCACGCCATAGGCGTTTTGCCAGGGACGGAAAAACAGTGCCGCCCAAAAAGCAAAAAGGATCCCCCCCGTCATATCCCCCAGAGAATCCAACCCATACACTCCTGCGGCGGCGTCAGGTTGACGTGAAGAAGACATAAGCCTTACGCTTAAAGCGAAAAGCATTCCGTTTACCAGCGCGGCCGGAGCGAGAATAACCAATCCACACCAGAAGATCTTCCCCAGGCTGAAAATCTCACCCGGAAAATGGCCCAAAACCGGCCGTATCGACTGGATAAGAAGAAACTGGACGCCTACACTGACCGAAAAAATAAGCAGCAGAAAACTTAAGGCCGCCGATCCGGGAGAGCTTTTTTTGAAGATATGACGGCTCAGGAGACTTCCCAATCCCGTAAAGACAAGCCACGAGGAAAGGATAATGCCGACGGAAATTTCATTCCCGTAGAAGGCAACGACTAATTCACGCAAGAAAAGGCTTTGAGCAAAAAGAGAGGTGAGACCGACAGAAAAAATAATACAGGAAAGCACATTCATCCCATCACCGGATAGATAGAATCCTTTCTCAGGCCGCGGTACTAAAGAAGAATACACAACCTTTTACCGTGCGATCATCCGGATATAATTCTGGTAATTCCGCTTGATTTCTTCGCGGGCATCGCATCCGAACTTCCCGAGGAAACATTCGGTAAGAACTAATGCCATCATGCTTTCAGCAATGACGCCGCAGGCGCCGACGGCACAGACATCAGAACGGACACAGGGCGCCTTTTTTTTCTTCCCGCCGGCCAGATCAACCGAATCAAGAGGCCGCCCTAAGGTGGCAATCGGTTTCATCGCGATTCGGGCCACCAGCGTCTGGCCGTTTGACATCCCGCCTTCGATTCCGCCGGCATTATTCGTTTTACGCTTAACAGAACGTCTCACGCCGCCGGGAAAAAGCGCATCATGGGTTTTTGATCCTCGTTGTCGGGCGTATTCAAACCCCAATCCGATTTCAACCCCTTTCACCGCCGGGATACTCATAAGCGCCCCGGCTAACCGGGCATCAAGCCTCTGGTCATAGTGCATCGGACTTCCCAGGCCGGGAGGAACATGATCAGCCCATATCTCGATAATGCCGCCTAACGTATCTCCCTGACGTTTCGCTTTATCGATTAAGGCAATACTTTTTTTCTCGAAATTTTTATCCACCCCCCCTATTTTTGAGAGAGCTGTTTTCTTGATGATCTCAGCCACACTGCCGGGGACAACTGAAGAACTCATACTGCCGAGAGAACTTACAAAGCTTGCGATTGAGATGTCAAATTGCGCCAGGAACTGTTTACAGATACCTCCGGCGCATACTCTCATTACCGTCTCCCGCGCCGAAGAACGTTCCAGAATGTTACGCATATCCCTCTGATGATATTTAAGCGATCCGGCCAGGTCGGCATGAGCCGGACGGGGAACCGATAACGGTTCAAGCGCATCGGAACGATCGGAGAAGATTGTCTGATCCCGGTTTTTTACCGTCATGGCAATCGGACTCCCCAGGGTCATACCGGCGCGCAGCCCGGAAAGAAAAGATATTCTATCTGTTTCTATATTCATCCTGGCTCCCCGGCCATACCCCTTCTGCCGCCGGGCGAGTTCTTTATTTATGTAGTCGGTTTCTATCTTAACCCCTTTGGGGAAGCCTTCCAGTATGGCACACTGAGCATTCCCGTGTGATTCTCCCGCCATCAACAATCTCATATACTTGCCTCCTTCAATGACCCCGATGGACATCGGGGGAATTGACCATTACAGACCAAAAAACATCAGCACCTGCTGCCCCCAGAGAAACGAGAAAAAAGCCGCAACCGACAGATAGGGAACATAGGGCAGCACATGGGACTTTCTTAAACACAACGCCCAAAGGACATACAGCAAAGCAAAAAATGGCGCCGCAAAGAAGGTGACCACCGTCAACTGGATACCCAAGAAAACACCGATCATGCCGAGGAAATCCACATCTCCCAACCCCAAGGCTTCAGTTTCCCCTTCAACAGATTCCTTTTTTCGGATCTTAAGATAATACCGGATACCGAAATCGCCGCATAATTTAAACAGATACATAAATCCCAGGCCGAAAATCAGCCCCTGCAACGACTCAATAATCGGCAGCCTACCGTGGGAAAAGAAAAAACCATCTTGTAAAACAACGTACGTCTCTCCGGCACTGAAAAGTATTCCGGCGGCAATCCCCGACAAAGCCAGGGTTTCCGGTAACGCATGATATTTGATATCAATAACCGACATGACGATCAGCAAAGAAAACAGAAAGCCGAATTTAAAGAATTCCAGGCCAAATCCGTACCGTACGTACAGGATGAGAAAAAGCAAAGCGGTGATCAGCTCCACGAGAAAATAGGTGAACGCAATCGGCTGGCCGCAATTTTTACACCGGCGGCGCAGAAACCAATAACTTACCAAGGGGATATTATGATACCAACCGATCATCGCATGACAATGGGGACAATAGGACCGAGGTTTTACAACCGAAAGATTCTGAGGAATACGCCAGATACAGACGTTTAAGAAACTTCCCACACAACTACCCAGAATGAACACGAATATTCTTTCGATCATTTATTTTGTATGGCGTTTTGAAGTACCTCTCTCATCATTTTAACCGGAGCTTCTCTTTGTGTCCATAATTCAAATGCCCGGGCACCCTGATAGAGAAGCATTCCCATCCCTCCGGCGGCAGGTATACCGATTTTGAGCGACTCCTTGAGGAGTTCGGTCTGACGGTTATAGACGACGTCGTACACGTATAAATTTTTATGCAGCCATCCCGGATCGATCACGCACGGATCTGAATCCTTCATCCCCAGGGGAGTTGTATTGACCAGGAGATCACATTCGGCTATGCACCGGGGAATATCCTCTTTGGTTACGATTTCCAGACGGCTTCTCACTCCGGGGAATACCGAATAGTACTGTTTTAACGCCGCGGCCGTATCGTCATTAATATCATACATCGATATACCGGCGATATCTCTTTCTTCCCAGACTAAAGCTCCCAGAACCGCCCGGGCCGCGCCGCCACACCCCAGAATCACGATTTTTTTATCCGCGGACAATTTAAAGCCAAGATCGATCTTCAACGATTCGCCGAACCCATACGCATCGGTATTGTAGTAAAGAAACTTTTCCGGTTCTCGCTTCACGGTATTGATCGCTCCGATAAGCTCGATAAAATCACTATTGCTTTGGGGGTATCGTTCCTGGAGAATTTCTTTCGCCTTTACCTTATGGGGAATGGTAACGTTGAACCCGAGAATATCCCGGGCATTCAGCTTCTGGCCGGAAGAATCCGTCAGGAGATACTCATCTCCGATTAAAAATTCTTTCAGATTCTCGCTGGCAACGGGAAACAGCCGGTATTCGGCATGGATACCCACCGCGCCGAACGCCGCATTGTGCATAAGGGCGGACAAGCTGTGTTTTACCGGATATCCGATTAAACCGTAGATTACAGGTGAGGACATTACCCTTTAATTTTATTTAACGCGTCAAGATAGGCTTTTACCGATGCCTCGAGGATATCGGTACTGGTTCCTTTGCCCGTATACGTCTTCTTTTTCACGCTCAACTCAACCCGTACCGTTCCTTGCGCATCCTTCCCCCGGGTAATCGCATCGAGCTTATAGGTAAGCAATTTCGGTTTGATCTTTGTCATCTTATCTACCGCTTTATAGCAGGCATCAACCGGGCCGTCGCCGGTAGACTGAGCCTGTTTGGGTTTCCCTTTGACCTCAATCTGCACATAGGCTTCCGGGACGACACTGGTCCCGGTCGTAACCTGAATCTGCCTTAGGCGGTACGTTTTCTTTTTCCCTTTGGTTTCCTCCGCCGCCAGTGCAATAAGATCGTCATCAAAGACTTCCTTTTTTTTATCGGCAAGGATTTTGAACTTCTTAAAGATATCATCGACCTTTTTCTGATTAAATCGGAATCCCAGTTGTTTCAAACGGTTCGATAACGCGTGGCGGCCGGAATGCTTACCCAATACGAGCTGACTGGCACCGATCCCGACATCTTTGGGATTCATGATTTCGTAGGTCGTACGTTTCTTAATGACCGCATCCTGATGAATACCCGATTCATGACTGAAGGCATTTTTACCGACAATCGCTTTATTGGGAGGGACAACAAAACCGGTAAGGTTACTGACCAGCTTCGAGGCCCGATATATCTCTGTTGTGTTGATGCCGGTATAAAGACGGGCGAAAGTATCCTTACGGGTTTTAATTGCCATGACGATTTCTTCCAGGGACGCGTTTCCGGCCCGCTCCCCGATGCCGTTGACGGTACAGTGAACCTGCCGGGCTCCGGCAAGCACTGCCGTCAGGGAATTGGCTACCGCCATTCCCAGATCGTCGTGGCAATGAATAGCGATAACAGCTTTCTGTATGTTAGGCACATTATTGCGGATAGCCTCGATGAGAGAATAGACTTCATGGGGATAGGTATATCCTACCGTATCGGGAATATTGATCGTCCGGGCCCCGGCGGATATGGCACCTTCCACAACACGAAACAGAAAATCCCGGTCGGTACGGGTCGCATCTTCGGGAGAAAACTCGACATCACGGCACAATTTCCGGGCATACCGTACTCCGTCACAGGCTAATTTCAGGATTTCGTCCTCAGGCTTACGGAACTTATACTGAAGATGAATCTTTGACGTCGCCAGAAACACATGGATACGCGGATGTTTTGCTCTCTTTAACGAATCCCCGGCGGCCTTGATATCTTTATTCAAACACCGGGCCAGCCCGCATACCGCACTTTTTTTGATATTCCGGGCGATAAGGTCAACGCCCTTAAAATCATCGGGAGAAGCGATAGGAAAGCCGGCTTCAATAATATCGACCCCCAGAGTCTCAAGCTGAAAGGCAACTTCAAGTTTCTGCTGAGACGTCAGCGACGCCCCCGGAGCCTGCTCCCCATCCCGTAACGTCGTATCAAATATTAAGATCTTTTCCTTTTTCATATACTATGTTGTTCATTGATTACGGTGATGATACCGGGATTACGATGATTGGGAAAATCCCAGATGATTTTTTATATTCATAATCACTGCAATCATAGTTCCCCGAATCACTGTAATCTTTACTTGATCCACGGCATCATTTTGCGCAACCGCGCACCGACTGTCTCGATCGGATGTTTGGCTTCCTGTTTCCGCATCGCGTTAAACGCCGGCCGGCCGGCTTTGTTTTCCAGAATCCATTCCCGGGCGAATTCCCCGCTCTGAATCTGGCTCAAAATCTTCTTCATTTCCTTCTTTGTCGATTCACTCACAACACGTTTACCGCGGGTAATATCGCCGTATTCAGCCGTATCGGAAACAACATACCGCATACCGGCAATCCCCTTGGCATAGATTAAATCAGTAATCAGTTTCAATTCATGCAGACATTCAAAATACGCGATTTCGGGCTGATAACCGGCTTCAACCAACGTCTCAAATCCTTTTTTGACCAACTCGGTTACACCACCGCATAACACAACCTGCTCCCCGAACAGATCGGTTTCGGTCTCCTCGGCAAATGTCGTCTCAAGCACACCGGCACGGGTACCCCCGATTGCCCGCGCATAGGCCAGCGCCAGCTGTTTCGCCTTCTTGGTCGCATCCTGATAGACCGCGATCAAACACGGCACGCCGGCTTTCTGTTCATACATCGTACGAACCAGAGTTCCGGGCCCTTTGGGAGCGACCATATAGACATCAACAAACGAGGGCGGGATGATCTGGCTGAAATGGATATTAAACCCGTGGGAAAACCCCAGCGCTTTCCCCTTGGTCAGATTGGGTTCGATCGCTTCGGCGTACACCTTCGGCTGAATCGTATCCTGGGTAAGAATATGAATCACATCGGCCTTCTTTGCCGCCTCCTGAGCCGGAAGCGGTTTGAATCCGTCTTTCTGAGCCGCCTTGTAATTAACCGAGCCGGGTAATTCGGCAATAAGAACTTTAATTTTCGAATCGCGCAGGTTCAAAGCGTGGGCTCTTCCTTGCGCTCCGTAACCGATGATCGCGACAGTCTTTTTCTTCAACACCTCGATCTTTACATCTTTATCATAATAAACTTTCGGCATGATAAACCTCCTTCTTATACGCAGATAGCCACTGATTTTCAACAGATAATCGCTGATATAATATCCGGGATCATCCCTGCCTGCCGACAGGCAGGTGCATTTTCCCATCCGTTATCATCTATGTGGTTTTATTTACTGATCGCAATCTTGCCGGTACGGACTAATTCTTTGATCTGCCCCCCAGAGGCGAGACGTAAGATTTCATCTATGGCATGGTGATCAGCACACACCTGAAGCAGGATTGAATCCTTACCTTCATCAAGAACCTGCACCGAATAGGTTTTGGTCAAATCCGCTACTATCCGGTCTGATTCTTGTGTCGGAACGATCTTGACCAGTATCAGTTCACGGTCAACATGATCTTTACGCGTAAGATCAACCACCGTCACCACATCGATCAATTTATGCAGTTGTTTTTTGATCTGCTCTAAAATCCGTTCGTCTTCGGCATCGACCACCAGAGTCATACAGGAAAGAGTAGGGTCCTGCGTCTCTCCCACCGCAAGCGAATCGATATTATAGCCCCGCGCGCTGAACAATGAAGCAATACGGGCCAACACTCCGAATTTATTTTCGACAAGAACTTGAATGGTATGTTTCATCAGGCCATCCCCCCGATCATCCGATTGATCGCCTCTCCGGCGGGGACCATAGGGAACACGTTTTCTTCCTCTTCAATCCAGAAATCGGCCATCACCGGCCCCTTATAAGAGATGATTTCTTTCACGGATTTTTTCACGTCCTTTTCCTTGGTAATCTTCATTCCCTTGATACCGTATCCTTCGGCGACCTTGACGAAATCAGGATTCTTCATCGGTGTCCCCGAATAACGGCGCTTATAAAACAATTCCTGCCACTGACGCACCATCCCCAGATAATGGTTATTGAGAATGATATTTTTCACCCCGATATCGTAACAGGCAAGTGTTCCCAGTTCCTGGATATTCATCTGGATCGAACCGTCACCGGCAATATTGATTACTTCTTTGCCCGGATTACCCACTTTGGCACCGATCGCCGCGGGAAATCCGTACCCCATAGTACCCAGGCCTCCGGAAGAAAGGAAACAACGGGGATGATCAATCCTGTAATACTGAGCGGCCCACATCTGGTTCTGACCGACTTCGGTTACCACGATTGCCTGCCCCTTGGTCTGAGTATAGAACTCTTCGATAACATATTGCGGCTTTATTTTTGATCCCGTTTTATACGCTAACGGGTGGTTCTTCTTAAACCCTTTCACTTTGTCTTCCCACCCCTTATATGAAGGAATTTTCTTTTCATCCAGCTGATCGAGCATCTGTTCCAAAATATTCCTGGCATCCCCCACAATCGGAATATCCACCCCGATGTTCTTGCTGATAGAGGTCGGATCGATATCGATGTGGACGATCTTTGCCTCAGGGGCAAAGGCATTGAGTTTCCCGGTCACCCGGTCGTCGAAACGGTTACCCACCGCAATCAATAGATCGCTCTCGGTAATCGCCAGATTGGCATACACCGTACCATGCATTCCCGGCATACCCAGAGAAAGAGGGTGCGTGCCGGGAAACCCGCCCAATCCGGTCAGGGTAGACGTCACGGGTATATGCATTTTTTCAGCAAACCGTAACAACTCTTTGGCGGCGCCGGATAAAATGACTCCTCCGCCGCAGATGATCACGGGTCTCTTCGCCGCATAGATCATCTTTAACGCTTTCTTTATCTGCCCCGGATGGCCCGAATAGGTGGGACGATAACTACGCAGGTTTATCTCCTGAGGATAGATGAATTCGCTGTCATGATTCTGGATATCCACGGGGATATCGACCACCACCGGACCGGGACGTCCTGTCCGGGCCAGGTAGAACGCTTCTTTCATCGTCTGGGCAAGATCCTTTACGTCTTTGACCAGATAATTATGTTTACAAATGGACCGGGTTACTCCCGTCACATCCGCCTCCTGAAACGCATCATTGCCGATCAGAGTCGTTTTGACCTGCCCGGTCAGCGCCACCATCGGCACCGAATCCATATGCGCGGTCGCAATCCCGGTGACCAGGTTCGTCGCTCCCGGCCCTGAGGTTGCCACACAGACCCCTACCTTTCCCGTCGAACGAGCGTAGCCGTCGGCGGCGTGCGCCGCGGCCTGTTCATGCCGGGTAAGATAAAATTTTATCGGGGCATCATAGAGTGCGTCGAAAAACGGAATCACCGAACCGCCGGGATACCCGAATAAAACCTTTACCTCCTCCCTCAGAAGGCTTTCGATAAGTATTTGCGCACCTTTCATAATCAATAAATTATATCATCGAGTCTTAAAAAGACAACTCTTTTATATAATAAATCAGAATCATCGAAAATGCGGGTTTCGAGATGTGTCCGACAGGAAGGGATTATTTGGGCTGGTGGGCTTTGAGATAGCGGAAATACTCGGCATCGGTCGAGAGGATAAGCGTTGTCTCCGTATCAATCGTGCGCTGATACGTCTCCAGGGTTTTCTGGAATGAGTAGAATTGGGGATCTTTACTATAGGCTTGCGCGTATGTATCGGTCGCTTTAGCGTCAGCTTCCCCCTTAATCGTCTGAGCTTCCTTGTAGGCTTCGGAAAGGATCTCTTTTAACTCTTTTTCGGTACGACCCTCGATATCGGCCCGAATTCCGCGTCCTTCCGAGCGCAGCTCTTCGGCGGCCCGCTTACGTTCGGAGATCATCCGCTCATATACTTTCCGCCGGACCTCCTCGATATAATCGACCCGTTTGATCCGGACATCAATCAATTCAATCCCATATTGCGGGGCAAGAACTCTGGCTCGTTTTACGATCTCCTGACGTATCTTTTCCCGTCCGAACATTATCTCATCCAAAGCTCCCTCTTCAATAAACTCCTTCTCCTCCTGGTGTACTTCCATTTCTTCGATTAAACGGTTTGATGACCGGACCAATTCGATAAGATTCTGTGAGGTCACCGCGTCTCTCACCGCAGAATCGACAATATCATCGAGCCGGGCCTGAGCCCCCCGTTCATCGTACACCGATTGAAAAAACTTCAGGGGATCGTTGATCCTCCACCGCGCAGTGGTATCGACCCAGATATATTTTTTGTCTTTGGTGGGAATTTGTGTGGGATGACCGTCCCATTCCAGAATCCTTTTCTCAAAATAGTTCGCCTTCTGGATAAAGGGAAGTTTCACATGCAATCCGGTTTCGACAACCGCGTCACCGATGGGATCGCCGAACTGTGTAACGACCACCTGCTGGCCTTCATACACCACATACAACGGGCCGCCGCCGACGAGAAAGATAAAGACAACAACCACAACGGCCCCCAGAATATATTTCATTGTATTATTTTTCATTTTCCAGCCTCAATAAGGGAAGAACCCCCTGCTGATCGGGATCAATGATATATTTTTTCCCGGCATTCTGAAACATGCTCTCCATCCGTTCAAGATATAACCGCTTCAGGGTAATCTCTTTGGCCTGCCGGTAGGCGTCCCATATCAGCTCAAACCGTTTCGCGTCACCTTCGGCCTTATTGATCTTTTCCGCCGCATACCCTTTGGCTTTGCTCACAATCTGCAGAGCTTCACCTCTGGCCTGCGGGATCTTCTGATTATAAACCTCCCAAGCCTGATTGATCAGCTTCTCCCTCTCCTGTTTAGCTTCGTTCACTTCATTAAACGCCGGTTTTACCGGATCGGGCGGATTGACATCCTGCAGTTTCACCGTCACGATCTGAATCCCCGCTTCATAAGAATCGAGGATTTCCTGCAGTTTATTCTGAGCCTCGATATTGATTTCAATACGTTTGGTCGTCAGCACCTCGTTGAAGCTGTAGTCTCCCACGATCTCACGCATCACCGATTCAGAAATATCCCGCAGAGTCTGACGGGCGTCACGGATATTAAACAGGACATTAAACGGATCATTCACTTTAAATTGAACGATCCATTCCAGATCCAGTACGTTTAAATCACCGGATAGCACCAGTGACTCTTCGTTATACGGCTTGGCGCTGTAGGTCGTCCTCACTCCGGGACGACGAGTGCGAAACCCGAATTCTTCCTTATAAATATACTGTACTTTTACCGGATGGACTTTATCGATACCCAGAGGCAGCTTCAAATGAAGCCCGGGCGGAGTAATCGCCTGGAATTTTCCCAGACGCAGGACCACCCCCACCTCATTGGTGCCGATGGTATAAAAAATACCCCCCACCAGAACAAGGCCAAGGATCAGAATGACAACAATCCAGGAGTAAGAGAAATTCTTAGGCATGTTTTTCCACTTGTTTTTTCCGGCCGAAATAATGTCGTCGGGAGTGATGTTCTCAAAATCCATAGGTTTAGTGTACCAACAATAAGACCAAAAAGCAAATATTAAAAATTAAAAACCGGGAGGGAACAAAAAGCACACAGAAACAACGTATATTCCTTCCTTTCTCCTCTTGGCCGTTTTTGATTTTTTATTTTTGATATTTTATTTCCTTAAACACCGCTCCGGTCGAAGCCGAAGTCACCATGGCGGCATAGCGGGAAAGATAGCCGCGTTTGACTTTCGCCGGCAGTAATTTCACTGTTTTCTTGCGGCGGTCGATTTCTTTACCGGTCAATTTCACTTCTATTCTGCGACGCGGGATATCAATCAGGATTTTATCCCCGTTCTTTACATAGGCAATCAATCCGCCGGCTTTTGCCTCCGGAGACACATGCCCGATACAGGGCCCGCGCGTTCCGCCGGAAAACCGGCCATCGGTGATCAACGCGACATGCTTATGCAGATTCATCCCCACCAGAGCCGAGGTAGGAGACAACATCTCCCTCATGCCGGGCCCGCCTGAGGGACCTTCATAGCGGATGAAAACAACGTCGCCTTTTTTGATTCTACCGGCAAGGATCGCCTTCATGCCGTCTTCTTCGGAATCAAAGGTTACCGCTTTTCCTTCAAAGCACATCATCGTCTCATCCACGGCAGACTGTTTTACCACACACCCTTCGGGGGCAAGATTGCCGTAAAGTATCGCGATGCCGCCCTGTTTATGATACGCCTTGGATAACGGACGAATAATATTGTTGTCATATATGACCGCCTGCCTGGCAATCTCTTTAATGCTCCGTCCCGATACCGTAGGGGTATCGTTGACTTTCGACATCAGGCTTTTTAATACCGCCGGAATCCCCCCGGCAATATCCAGATCCTCCATAAACCCTTCACCGCCGGGACGTAAATCGGAAATGTGCGGGGTGCTTTGACCTAACCGGTCAAAATCTTTCAACGTTAAGCTTACGTTCGCTTGGTGCGCAATAGCCATAAGATGCAGAACCGTATTACTGGAACCGCCCAAGGCCATATCGACGCGGATCGCGTTTTCCAGAGATTTCTTGGTTACGATAGCCTTAGGCTTTATGTCTTTTTTTACCAGTTGGACAATCCTCTGGCCGCTTTCATAGGCAATACGCATCTTCCGGTTCAGTACCGCCGGAGTCGTGCCGCAAAAGGGCAACGAAAGCCCCAGCGTTTCGGTCAGACAAGCCATGGTATTGGCCGTATACAACCCCTGACACGATCCACAGGAAGGACACGCTTCCTGCTCCAGTATTTCCCGTTCTGATTTTCCGATCTGGCCGGCCTTATACCGTCCCACGGCTTCGAATGTATCCCGTACCAGAGAAAGCCGTTTTGATCCGTAATGGCCCGAAAGCATCGGGCCGGCGGTAACGACGATTGTGGGAATATTTACCCGCAACGCACCCATGATCATTCCGGGAGTAATCTTGTCACAGTTGGTCAAAAGGATCAATCCGTCCAGATTATGGGCCGATGTAATCGTCTCGACGATATCACTGATCAACTCACGTGAAGGCAATGAATAACGCATGCCCACATGCCCCATGGCGATACCGTCACAAATCCCCGGCACGCCGAAGATAAACGGGGCGCCGCCGGCATTTTCCACGCCGCGTTCGATATACCGCTCAAGAGTCCGCATGTTAATATGCCCGGGAATGATATCGGTAAAGCTTGAGGCAATCCCGATAAACGGCCGCCCCATATGCGAAGCATGCAATCCCGTCCCGTAAAGCAATGCCCGGTTGGGCATCCGTTCTATGCCTTTTTTGATCTTATCCGAACGCATAAAGCCTCCTTTGGTATAACTGCGTTATACCTGATTACAGTGATTTTTTATGATTACACAGATACCGCACTAATCTCTTTAGAAATTAATCACCGTAATCCGTTCCTTAAATCCGTGTAATCAAACGTTCAAGGTATTCCTTGAGCGTTTTAGTCGGCGCCTTCGAGTTCTCCCAATTCCTGTTCTTCTTTAAGAAATGTTTCTTTTTTCTTTTCGATCTTTACCAGCGGGATATACTTATCGACCATATCCTTGGTATTATTGATCTTTAACTGCCCGAACAGAAAATCGAACTCTTTCTCCAGAGCCTGAGAAATCTTCATTTTCAAATCTCCCGAAAGAGAAAAGATATCTTTCTTGAACGGCCCAAGAGCCTTTTTTCTTGTTTTGTAAATGAACTGGTCGTCGGTCTGATTCTCTTTCTTCTCCGACGCGCAATTCTGGTGCAGCCAGGCGTAAATTTTTTCCTTTAAGGGTATAGGGAAATGCTCGTAGACAATATTCTGGAACTGCGTCGCCAAATGGATTTCCGAACATCCGGTCTCCGGAAACGTATGAAACGCCTCGTTGGGTAACGTCGACGCTCCGTGCTGAACACAACCGGAAAGATTGTATTTGGTGCGACCAATCTCGGAAAGTTCTTTTAACGTATCGAAATCGATACTGACCTTGGCAATCGAACCGTCGGGCAGTACTACTCCTCCGTGCGTCGTCCCGGTCTGGATACTCATTTTGGAAATACCTTTTAACGCGCCGGCGCACTTTTTGTATCCTTCCATGAACGCGGTCAGCTCCTCAGCCGTCGAATTCTTTCCGCCGACTTCTCCGATCTCTCCTCCTACCGACACCTCGAGCCCGTCGGGCTGGATATCGCGGATATACTTGGTAAACAGCGCGCATACCTCGTAATTCAAACGCTGCTGCTCGTCAATCGTTTCCTTATCCAGATCGACAAGGGTCGATGAGTCGATATCGATGTTGTAGAACCCACCTTCAATCGCTTCACCGATAAGATCTTTCAAAGGATTCACTTCTTTGTCGGCGTCTTTAAGGTAATTTGCCGCTTTGACCTGGAAATGGTCTCCCTGCATAAACACCGGACCGGTATATCCTTCCCGCAATGCCGCAAGAAGGATTGCCGAGGTGTATTCGACTGGTCGCTGATCGGTATACCCGATCTCACTTTTGGCGATTTCAAAAATAAACGCACCGGCGTTGATCTTCGCCGCGGCACGGAAAACCGCCCGGGCGATATCATAGGTAAGAGTCCTTAAATTCATCGCCGGAACGGTGAATCCGCTGATCTCATTTTTCCCCCGCGCCTCATACAGCCCCTGGATTGAAGAGGGAACAACCCCCAGCTGCAAAGCCGCCTCATAGGTAACCCAACAGCATGTCTTTTTCATGAGACTGGAATCGCTCATGATAATCGTCTCAATAAGACTGGGAACTATCTTTTCCCGGAAAGCTTGAGGGTTTTTTACCACAACCTTACCCTGCTCCTGGACAAGAATATCATCGTTAAAAATTTCCGTGTCGATCTTATAAATCATTGCCTTACCTCCTTTACCTGTATGTGCATATAATTACCTGCCATTTTTCTTTATGCCAAGACTTCTTCTATGTACCCGCCTCCCAGCTGGCTAGATATTTCTTCTGTTCGGCGGTCAAGGTATCAATCTTGATATTCATCGCTTTTAATTTCAACTGGGCTACCTGCCGGTCTATTTTTTCGGGGACCGAATACACCTTTTTCTCCATCTTGCCGCGATGGACGGCAATGTATTCAGCACTTAAAGCCTGATTGGCAAAGCTTAAATCCATGACTTCGGCAGGATGTCCTTCGGCACAGGCAAGATTCACCAGCCGGCCTTCACCTAAGACGTAAATTCTCCTGGCCTTTTTCCCGGAACCGAGAGTATACTCGGTAACCAGAGGCTTAACGACCTTCTGTTTTTTCGCCATTTTTCTCAAATTTTTCAGATCGATTTCGACGTCGAAATGTCCGGAATTCGCCAGAATCGCTTTATCCTTCATCAGGGGGAAATGGTTCTTGGCGATAACGTTAATATCTCCGGTAACCGTTACAAAGATGTCGCCGATTTTTGCCGCCTCTTTGATGGGCATCACCCGAAATCCGTCCATCAACGCTTCCAGGCCCTTAAACGGATCGACTTCACAAACGATTACATGAGCCCCTAATCCTTGAGCCCGCTTGGCAACGCCCTTACCACACCAGCCATACCCGCATACAACAAGCGTCGTCCCGGCGATGAGTTTATTTGTCGCCCGGATAATCCCGTCAATGGTAGACTGTCCCGTTCCGTACCGATTATCAAACAGATGTTTGGTATAGGCATCATTGACCGCGATGACCGGATACAGCAATTTACCCTGCTGCTGTAAGGCTCTGAGACGAATCACTCCGGTCGTCGTCTCTTCGGTGCTCCCCCAGGGAAGATCTTTCTGGATCTTCACATTCTGGGTCTGCCATCTTTTATGGATAGTCGAAACCAGATCCGCCCCGTCATCAAGCGTAACCCGGGGATTATTGGCAAGAACCGCTTTGATGTGATCATAATATGTTTTGGTGTTTTCGTTGTTAACGGCATATACTTCAATGCCGTAATCGGCAACGAGTGACGCGGCGACATCATCCTGAGTTGACAAAGGATTGGACGCGCAGAGACGGACAAAGGCTCCGCCGGCTTTTAACGTAATCGCCAATCCCGCGGTTTCCGTCGTCACATGCAGACAGGCCCCGAGGTTGATCCCTTTTAAGGGTTTGGTACGGGCAAAGCGCCGACGAATAAGCTCCAGTACCGGCATCCGGTTCAGTGCCCACTCAATACGTTTTTTCCCCTGACTTTTTAGACTTTTTTTTCTGATATCGTATTTCATGTATCTTTCGCTCCCCTCTACTTATGTTTGAAATGTGCTTTTAGTGTATCAACTTTATCGGTGTTTTCCCAGGGAAATCCTTCTTCTTCCCGTCCGAAATGCCCGAAGGCTGCGGTATTTTTATAAATCGGCCGGAACAGTTTAAGTTCATCGACAATCCCGCGGGGAGTGAGAGGGAATATTTCCCGAACCGCTTCGGATATCTTTTTCTCATCGACCTTGGATGTTCCGGAGGTGTTTATGTATACCGAAACCGGATCGACCACTCCGATACAATAAGAAAGCTGGACCTCACACTCATCGGCTAACCCCGCCGCGACGATGTTTTTGGCAACATACCGGGCCATGTAAGAAGCGGAACGGTCCACCTTGGAAGGATCTTTCCCGCTGAAACATCCTCCCCCATGACGAGCCCACCCGCCATAGGTATCAACAATAATCTTTCTTCCGGTCACACCCGTATCGGCTACCGGACCGCCTACTTCGAACCGCCCCGTAGCGTTGATAAAAATCTTTGTGTTCTTATCGACCATGTTTTTAGGAACCTCGTGGTCGATAACCAGCTTCTGTATATCTTCGCGTAAATCTTCGGTCTTAACCTCCGGAGAGTGATGCGCTCCAATAATAATGGCGGCGATCCTTTTGGGTTTACGATTCTCGTATTCGATCGTCACCTGCGATTTCCCGTCGGGGCGAAGATAATCGACCAGACGATCCTTCCTTACCTGAGAAAGTCTTCGCACCAGCTTATGAGACAGCATGATCGGTAACGGCATCAATTCTTTCGTCTGAGTACAGGCGTATCCGAACATTAACCCCTGATCACCGGCTCCCCCCACGTCAACTCCCCGGGCGATATCGGGAGACTGCTCCTGGATCGCGGTTACGACACCACAGGAACCGTAATCAAAACCCATGTGAGGATCGTCATACCCGATATCCCTCACCAGGTTCCGGACCAAGCGAGGAATTTCCACGTAACAGGTCGTCGTAATCTCTCCCGCGATATAGATCATTCCCCGCGTTGATAACGCTTCACAAGCCACTCTCCCTTGAGGATCTTTGGCATAGATCGCGTCAAGAATCAAATCCGATACCTGATCGCACATTTTGTCCGGATGCCCTTCGGTCACTGACTCAGACGTGAAATAGTATTTCATCTTTTTACCCCTCCGTTTTTAAATGGTGTTGATTCCCGGTTCGGAGCGCGACATCATCAACCTGTTCCCGGCCCTGATCCTCTGAGGATTCTTCCTTACGGGGAGATTCGGCCGTATCCGAATCGGCGCAATCCCGGTCAGGAGACTGTTGATCTTCCTCTGAGTCAGAACGTTCTGCCAAAGCACTCTCTTCAAGTTGTTTTTCGAAACCGGAAAATTCTTCTAATTTCGGTAAATCATTAAGACTGTTTAACCCGAAATACTCCAAAAATTTCCTTGTGGTTATATAGAGGAACGGCCGTCCGGGGACTTCTTTTCGGCCGGCTTCTTTGATCAATCCCAGTTCAAGAAGGTTCCTCATCACTCCATCGACGTTTACGCCCCGGATGAGGGCGATCTCGGCTCGGGTCACCGGCTGCTTATAGGCAATGATCGCGACGGTTTCCAAAGCGGCGGTGGAAAACCGCTGTTTGTTCTTCTGCTGAAACATCTTCCGCACCCATTCCTCATTCGCGGGAAGAGAACACATCTGATACCCTCCGGCAACCTTCACGATACATACTCCCGTATCGCGTTCGGCGTAATCGGCAACCAGTTCGTCCAGTTTCTGGACGATGACTTTTTTCTCCATCCCCAGAACTTCAGTAAACTCTTTTACTTCAATGGGCCGTTCGTTTACAAACAGCAGGGATTCGAGAATCGATTTGATATTCATTGTTTCTGGTAATATATCTGATTCAGCAATTCCTCAATCGTTTCCACCTGAGGCTTATGGGCCAAAACGTTTTTAATCATCCGATCAATTTCTTTGGAACTGTATTGCAGCCGTTTAAGAATCTGTTTTGCCTCCTGAACGATCTCGTTCACCTGATGGCTCTCTTCCTTCACCGCTTCTTCTTTCAGCAGAGCAAACCGTCCCACCTTCCCCTGCAGGGAAGCAATAATCTGCCGGGCTTTCTGTTTTCCGATACCCTCCAGCCGGTTTAAAAAACCGACGTCACCCTCTTCTATGGCTCCCGCGATGAACGTGACGGGCTGATTAAAGGCTTTCAGCGCCACCCGCGGCCCGATGCCGGAAACACTGATGAATTTCTCGAAAAAATCGCGCTGGAGCTCATCGCAAAACCCGATCATCACCGGAATGCTTTTATTCCGTTCTATCTGAAAATAATGGTAAATAACCAGGCTGACTTCGCTGCCGATATCCCGATCGGCCAGTTTTGCGTACACGGTTTTGGGAATCATCACCTCATAACAGATCCCGCCGATATCCAGATGTACTTTTGTTTCGCTTTTTAAAGCGAGGGTGCCTCGAATCCGATTAATCATAGGTATTCTCTGCGACTGCGCTCACGTTCGCAAACTTCGAACTTTGTGATAATGCGAAAACGCCACGATCAACGAAAACGCGTCGGCAATGTGCTGCGAACGCATATTCCTTTTTAACATGCTCTCCCCCATACGCTTGACCTGCGCGGAACGGACGCTCCCGACTCCCAGCATCGCTTTACGGGCCCGGGTGGGAGAATATTCATATAACGTCAAACGGGACTGATGGGCTAATAACACAACGACCCCGCGCACCTGCGCCAAAACCCCTAACGTTGCAGGATGCTTGTAGTGAGAATACAGCTTCTCCAGGACCATAACCGCGACATCATATCGCCCAATAACATCTTGAAGATGCTGATAGATAGCATCGAGACGGTGGGAGAGGCTCCTGGCGGAAGTGGTTGAAACCTGTCCGTCGGCAATAAATCCAATCTGCGCCGATTTCACTTCACAAACCACATACCCGGTGGTTCTCAATCCCACATCAATTCCGATGACAACCATGTTTTCTCTCGTTCGACTTACCGTGTATTGTCAAAAAGCTCCCAACCCTCTTACATCTCCGACGCCAACTGTTCCAGGATTTCATCGGGAATATCGAAATTGCCGTGCACCTTCTGGACATCATCATGATCTTCCAGAGCTTCAACTAAAGCCAAGACCTGTTTGGCTTCGGTGCCGGTTACTTTTATCGTATTGGAAGGAATCATGGCCAGTTCCGCCATCTCCCAACTGAGCCCCTTCCCTTTTAACGCCGCTTTTACATTTTCCAGATCTTTGGGGTCACAGAATATTTCGTAATTCTTATCATCGGACTTTATATCTTCAGCCCCCGCGTCCACGGCAATGGTAAACAATTCATCTTCGGATATCTTCGATTTCTGAAGAAGAATATATCCTTTAGCCGTAAATATCCAGGCAACACTTCCCGATCCGGCCATATTCCCGTTTTTCTTGGAAAACAGGTTTCTTACCTCCGCCGTCGTACGGTTCTTATTATCGGTAAGAGCTTCCACCAGAATCGCTACGCCGCCGGGCCCGTATCCTTCAAACACACATGATTCATAGGTTACCCCGGGAAGCTCTCCCGTTCCTTTTTTGACCGCATTATCAATATTACTCATCGGCATGTTCGCATCTTTTGCCCGGGAGATCGCCGTACGCAAGCTCGGGTTCAGATCAGGATTACCGCCGCCGTTCTTTGCGGCAACCGTAATTTCCCGAATTAATTTTGTAAAAAGCCTGCCTCGCTTGGCATCAGCGGCGCCTTTTTTGTGCTTAATACTCGCCCACTTGGAATGACCACTCATATAAACCTCCTCTTTCGCTCTTTTACATAAAGACTACGCGTTATACGGGACGCTTGGAATCGGTTGCCTGTTTAGCCAACTCATCGGCCGCGGTGTTTTGGGTACGCCGCACATGAGCGATACGAAACTCTTTGAAACTTCTGCTGATCCGTCTGGCCAATATAAACAAAGGGTAAATATTTTTATTCTTAACCTTATACGCGCCGTTTAACTGCTCACACAACAACTGGCTGTCGGAAAAGACCTCGCAGCGATCATACCCCATCGCCCGGGCGTCGGTGAGGGCGAAAATAAACGCCATGTATTCGGCGAAATTATTTGTTTGCTCTCCCAGCGAAATGCTCTCTTCTCGGACGACTTTGCCGTTTTCGTATATTACGTACCCCACGCCGCACGGCCCGGGATTCCCCCGGGAGGCTCCGTCGATATGAATTTTTACCGTCATTCAAAATCCTCTTTGATATAGAGCATGCGCACGCAACTCTCACACAATGTAAGCTCACTGTACATTTTGATCTCATTGATTTTCTGGGCAGTAAGTTTCATATAACAAGCGCCGCAGTTCTCACTCACGACCGGAACAATCGCCAGCCCGCCCCGCTTGGCGAGCAGATCTTCATACTTTTTAAGAATCTCCGGATCGACTCCTCCGGTGAGGCTTTTCCGTTTGGTTTCAAATTGAGCTATTTCCGATTCAAGCTGTTTTATTTGAGTTTTAACCTCTTTCTCCGCCTGCTTAAATTCCTCTTCCTGCTTTCCTAAGAGCCCTTTCGCCTCATCCAGGCGGCTCTGGGCCCCTTCGACTTCTTCCATCACTTTAAGAATTTCTTCTTCAATAACGGATACGTCGGCTTTCAGAGATTCTATTTCGGAAAGTTTGGCGTGGTACTCTTTATTGGTTTTGAGCTGATAGAGCTGACCTTGAGCCTTACGTAGCGACTCTTCCTTGGAAGCAAGATCAAGTTCTTTCTCTTTCTTTTTCACCTGCAGCTGCTGAAGGTGATCTTCGAACGATTTCAGCCGGTTTTTCTTTTCTTCGAAGGCGGCGAGCAGGCGTTCCAGTTCGGCAGGTTTCTCCTGACTTTGAAGCTGTTTTAAAGAATAAATACGGGAATCGATCTCTTGTAACTCTACAAGCTTCTTCAGTTCATCTTTTAAATTCATCGGCCGCACTATGGTTATCGTTGAAAATAAACATGATTATTATGTTCTCGCTGACTCATCAAACACACACCGGGAGGATGCCCTGCCTTATTATTCACCGGCTGTGATCATTTCAAATGGGCGTATCTGGAATCGAACCAGAGACCTCTGCCATGTGAGGGCAGCGCTCTAACCATCTGAGCTATACGCCCAACTTAGCGTCCAGCGTGTAGCGATGAGCGATGAGTTCAAAAAAACAATAAATCTTTTCTCCCCCTGTCACTCTAAACGCTATACGCTCACCGCTCTACGCTATTTCAACGATGGGCCCGCAGGCGAAGTTCTAAAAGCGCGAAGCCTTTTAGAACGAGTCCCGATACGCGAACAGTGTGAGCGGCATCGGGAGACTCGCATCGAATCGCCGGCTCTGCCGGCGTTATCCCGCAAGGGATTATTCGATCCGAGACGGTGATGCATAACCTTACGAAGTCCACCTTCCCTTTTCAAAGACTTCCATGCTACCACAAACGATGGGCCCGCAGG
>CAZABB010000030.1:0-21269 GCA_964483625.1 uncultured Planctomycetia bacterium
CTCCTGCGGTACCTCCGCGGGTTGTTCCCGCGGTACCGGCAGAGGAATCGCCGCCGGAGTCGGAGAAGAAACGGGAATGTCCGCCGGAACTACTGCGGGTATTTTTTGTGCTTCAAGCGGCGCGGTAGAAACCCGGATAAAGAAATATTCCTGACCTTCCCGGAAATGCCCGGCAATGCGGCGATGCCCTTCTTCTTCCACATATCTCAAAGATGTCCTGCCCAAACGATCTTCCAGAATATATTCCTTCGGATCAACCTGAGGAACACCATCGGGCATCGCTACCCAAAAGGATCCCGCCCGTTTCCTCGCGTTCAGGACAAAAATCATCCAGTCGCCTTCTTCGGTCTGCCAGCCCAGACTCAACCGATCGATACCGTTATCGTTATCCAGAATCGGTTCGACATACCGTTCGCTTCGGGTGGTAACTGCCTGGCGGAATTCCCGTGCCAGTACCGACCACAGCGCGTCGGGCAAATCCCTCTGTAAGCGTCCGACATCAATACGGGCCGGCAATTCGTGTTCGTCGACAAAGAGATGTTTGTCCCATCCCCCGACCATGGGAATGACGTGTCCCATATGCAAAAACCATTCCCGTAAATCGACCATGACCCGGATACCCAGATGGTTCAGAACGATCATCAGCATGGAAATCCCCCGCGTACATCCTCCCGCCGCCTTCAGAGGGAGCTCATCAAAATTACTTAAGAATACGACGAGATAATTCGCGTGAAAAATCTTCTCGTTAAATAACCGGCGCACCTCATTGCTGAGCGTGACGACCCACTCCTGTTCGCCGATAACTCTCTGATAGGTATCATAGAAATCAAGACAATACTCCCAGTCGATCCCCACGTTCAGCAGTTCCTCACGGTCTCCGTAAGTCTCGATCAGGATAACCACTTCTTTTCCCCGCGCGGCGGCGTAGGCTTTTAGTTCGCGGCTGAGTACCGCCAGAGGTTCTTCGGCAAGAGCAGTCGCTTGACGATCTTCGGCAGAGAAGAAACGTCCGTACTGGGCAAGGATATTTTTCTTGAGAAGATAATTGCCTAAATCGACACGCAGAACACTACACCCCCGGTCAATCGCCCTCTGTCCGGATTCACGGTAATAGGAAGCCACCTCCGGATGGAACGGATTTAACGCCACCTGATCCACATTCATCCCTCCCATACCATGCACGTGCGCAATACGGACGACCTTCTCACCGCCTCTCTCCTGAGGGATACGCAGTATGGCGCAACATTCGTCTTCAAGGATAAGGTTATGGACAAACCGCTCCCGTTCTTCTTCCGACGTCAGAGCATTATAGGCTTTCTGTTTTACCTCATCGAGTTCTTCATGATACGTCCACTGATAATTTGTTTCATCGATCGCGTCGGGAGACAGCCAGGGGATAAAATCGCCCACGACTCCCATTCCGTACCGGCGGCATTCATCAATAAGAGAATTCAGATCTTCGGTGACGTCGGTTTCGGATAAACGCGGGTTAAGCTGAAGCATGCTGTAAATAGAGAACGGATTCCCCCATCGGTCACGCAGATCATATCCGCCGCGGCGGGCCCGTTTGGTGGGATAATTATGGACGGTAACCGTTACCCGGCTTTTTGCCTCCCGCGGCATACTTGGCCGTGTGGTAAGAGGCAGAGGATTATCTCCGTGATACAGATCTATTGCCCCGTCACGGGTGGTAAGAAAATACCGGTCAGACGTGGGAACCTGATGGAGAATTCGAGATATTCCGCTGGGCAGGTACAATCCGCCGTAGGGATAAAGGAACCTCACGCCTGATTTGAATATCTCCGGAATAAGTGCTTTTAATTTATTTAAGCTGTCACGGTAGGTAATCCGGCTTAACGGCAGATTCAATGTCATCGTCGTCCCCCGGCCTTCCTCGCTCTCGATCGACATTTCTCCCGAATGCCCGTCAACAATCCGGCCGACGTTGCTCAGCCCCAGCCCGTGTCCCCCTTCAGCTTCCTTGGAAGTCAGCGCGTCTCCGCTTACTCCCGAACGGATCTTCTTCAGAGTATCGGGAGACATTCCCGGCCCGACGTCATGGATCTCTATTGCTACCCGGTTTTCGCCCTCTGAGAAATCGACCCATATCAGTATCTCCGGATCCGGCGTTCCGGCTCTCTGCATCGCTTCGGCGGCATTGGTAAGAAGATTCATCAGGGCCAGCCGTAATGCCGCGGCATCTGTCGTCACCATTGTTTTCTCCCGGCTGTATCCGGTATCCACTCTTACCGAAGGAAATTTCAGATGGAAATTACCCACGAGGTCATCCATCACGCTTTTTAAAGATATTTGCTTAAACACAAAATCTCCGTCACCGCTCTGCATCCCGCGCAGAGCCGCCCGGCCCAGTTCGATTCCCTGCTCGATCTTGTCCACATCAACCTGATGGTCTCGGGAGGCAGTACCGGCAAACCTCTCCAGCCCGTCAAACATCTCCCTGATCTCTCCGATCATCCGTTCGATATCTTTTTCGATGCCGGCAAGATCATACTCACCGCGGTTAATTCGCCACTGTAGTTTTCTCCAGCGGTCCGCCTGTTCGGTGACTCTTTCTAACCACGCATCAGCCTCTGCCGCGACTGAATCAAGACGTTTCAGCCGTCCTAACCCTATGGTAATCGCCGTCAACGGCACACCAAAATCATGCGCCGCTCTCTGGAAAGGAAGGACTACGGTCTGAACCACACGAGGCTGTGCTCCTTCCGTTGATTCCGGTGCGGGAGAAGGAAGCCGCGGCGGGATTCCCGGTTCGGGTTCGGCTCCGATGTCCATAAGATGGGCGGCAAAAATGAGACCCTGCCCGTCCGCAGCCCCGGAGCCAAGAACTTCATCCGCCTCAGGCAATCCCTGCCTTTCACTTACCCGCAGATATTCAATAGTCGCCGGATATGCCGAAGGCGCCTTAATCAACCGGTACACATCTTTCACGTAACTGAGCGTGCTCTTTTTCAGATCATATATTCTCCGGGGAAGATGACAGGTAACGATATCTCCTTCAAAAACCATATTGCCGGATCTCATTCTTCTCCGCAGAAGATCATCGCACATCACATAAGCCCCGGCCCGACGCAGGTCATCTCTCACTTCCTGTTCGGAAAATCCCTGAAAACCGGCAATCCACAGCGGCATGCCGTTATAGGTATCACCGAACAGCGCCGTGACATAATGGATTTTGTTCAACGTCGCGTAAATGCTATTGTGATCCATTATGTGAGCGTGCATCCGTATCGTCTCTCCCACTCCGCACAATAACCCGCAGTTTATTGTGCCAACATTCGTAATCGGGGTATCATCGTGAGCAAAAAGAATGGTTCCTTCATATACTTGAATCGTACGGGGATCTCCTCGTACTCCCCAGCGTGTCGGCATAAATGTCGTGACCGGCCGATCTCCGGCAAAGGAAACGGTCCGGATGACGGAAACGCGAGCGTGAGGAAATTTGACATTATACTGGTACCAATTCTGTATATTCCGCCATATGTCGTCGGAAGATATAAAATCGGCGACAAGAGCAGGGATCTCATAGATATTGTTGGCGTCATCGACGATATAGAATATATTATCTTCTTCGATCAGCTGCAAATCTTCCGGCTCCTCTAACAGATAAGAACGAATCGCGTTCACCGTTTGATTCTGCCCGTCCCGCTCTGCGGGCAAAAAGGAACGGTCAATCCCCGCCGGTTGAGGCCGGGCCGTCTCAACATCCCGCGTATAGGTTTTAAGCTCAACGGTATAGTCTCCGGAGTCTTGAGCCGGCAAAGCTAACGCGACGGGAACGTCTCCTTTAAACACTCCGATAAGTTCCTGCGTACCGGAAAGATGCCCCTGAGATATCTGAGCAGTGAATTGAGGGAATCCCCTCTCCAGAAACCCCTGCGGCAAATTCATTGTCTCCAATTGCTTCCAGTTCACCCGGCGGATTTCACCATCGATTCCTGAAAGCATCGCGGCAAGGGCCTTTCTCTTTTCCGGCGCGGTATATCTTTGTATCCCGGCAAGAGATTCCTGATCGACGTCATCAAGACTGCTCAAGGCTATCTCCTGATTTAAAAGGTACGATTCAATGATGCTGAGTGCCACATCAATCCGATGTTTTTTAATAACCGATATGCACTCTTTTCTTACTTCGATATTTTCTGACTCCAGGGAAAGACGCACGAGTGTATCGATCACCACCTGACGCAACAAAGTCTCACCCTTGTGTAAAAGGTCTTGCAGAATCGCCACGTTATTCACATCGACATCTTTGCCCCTGAGCATCTCATCCAACTCCACCGCGATCGACCATTCGGCAAGCTCCGGCCCGGAGAGAGGATTTTCGCCGGTCGGACTTTTTTCTCCCGGCTCTCCTTTGGGACCCGAAGGGAATTCCTTGCGAGCCCAGATCGCACCGAGAGGTTCTCTTCCTTCGAACCCGAATTGTTCTATCTCCACGGACGGATCGCTAAATCCGGGTGTTACACGAAAAAATCCTTCAATGAGCTCGATCATATCGTCGAGAAGATGTCTATTGCTAAATGCCTCAGTGGTCATACGGAAATCCGACGCCGTACCGTTGATAAGAACGAAAACACCTCCGGGTTTAAGCACCCTGTACGCCTCTTCGAATATTTCCAGCGGCCGGGTCAGATAGGAAATTCCATGAATAATGAGAATAACATCAGCGGAATCGTCTTTTAACGCAGGTACCTGAGGAGTCTCATTGATATTCTGAACAATGGTCCGGGTAAGAGGAGGTTCATGGTCGCGTAAGGCTTGAACATCTACATCAATTCCGATAAATCCATCCATCTGGGCAAGCAGAGAATCCGACACATAGGTTTTATTCCCACAAAGCATGTCGACAACGACCATACTTCCTGTACTTTCCCTTTGAAACACAATGTCATCAATCAGCGCGGCGACCTTGTCTTCTCCTTCCCTTTCGGTAAAATAAGAATCCTGATCACGCAGTATCGCTCCCCAGTGATCCTGTTCTGACACACCCTGATCACGGAAAGGCTGGGCAAAATCAGCTTCGCGGTCTAACCCCAAGTCTCCATACCGCCGGGAGAACGTATCGCTTTCCCCGGAATCTCCACTCCTTCTCTCTTCGACTTCCTTCAGGAGACGACGCCCATCGTCCAACAATTCTCCCAGGGCGGGAAACCGTTCCAGGCCCCATTGAGCACTGAGACTCTGGCCGGGATCATCGGGAGTAAACTTCAAGAGATTCTCGGCGGGAATACCGTGTTCCCGGCCAATAGCCACATACTGTTCGGCAAGCCAAATCTGCAATCCCAACTTTAAACTGAATACATGAATAAGCTGAGGATGAAATTGTGCCGACGGCTGTCCCTGACTGTCAAATGTTAATCCTTCCAAATGGTCGGAAAACGCTTCTTCCAATTCGACTCTCCGCGGGAAGAAATCGTTAAATAACGATGACGCATCCCAGCCTTCCTTTTCCGTTACCATATCGGCGAACATATCGCTCACAAGAACAGGTTCAGACCAAAAGTTTGAACTATGTCTTCCTTTGACCTCTCTGATTTCATTCGGAGATAACGGCTGGCCGCTCATAAGCTTGCGGATTAGTATCATATCCAATACCATCCCACCGTCACCGCTCCATGCCATGGATACAAGTTTAAGTAAACTCTTCTCAATCCGAGCGGCTTCATCCGACGGATCCGAATCCGACATCGCACTCAGTAAAAATAGAGAAATAATACATATGAGGAGATTCACGTCGGAAATTCCGAACATTCCCGCTCCCACCGCCAGAATGCCCGCCACACACCACGACGAGCCGCTTCCCTCCGGCGGCGCCGGCATCTGACAAGAAACCTGCACTTCACCGTCACCGTCGGATTCATCTTCGCCGTAGGCCTGGCGTTTGATCTTTTTCCTTAAAGCTCTAATCGCCAGGTCTTCTTTCACCATCATAAAAATCCTCACCAGAAGGGAACCGATTCCCATCCCCGCCAGGACCGAAATAATCAAGGTACCCATTCTTTCGGGAGAGAGTTCCGCCAGATCACTCGGCGTCATATTCGCCAGAGAATAGATTTCTGTTCCGTACGTCAACACCCATCGATTTAACGGGGTGCGAATGAAATCAACATATCCGTTGAGCCATATCCAAGTAAAACTGAGCGTAATACCCAATATGCTTTCCAGGGCAATAAATCGGGCAATAATCTTCGCTGAAGAATTCAGGCGTCCTTCCGGATCGGGGGTCAATGAATAATCGCCGCATGTCCGGCTATGCGTTTGGGCCTGCTCGCGAAAATACCAATAGCTCTCAGAAGACGTCCATCCGGCTCTCGCAGCATGTACCGCCCATCGCAATGCCCGCATCGTATTCTCTACGGCATCTATCTTGTCTTTTCTTCCGTAGTGAAGGGCAAATATATAGATGAGTTCTTCGTGGATCTCTCCCAGCCGCGCATCCAAAGCGCTGTTATCAAGTTCTTCTCTCTGAACCGATCCCATTAATTTACTTATACGCGTGCGGACCCGATATTTTTCCGGCGGCAGACTGCGTGCCGACATCATCTGATACAATATCTCCAAGGACAGAAGGATAACGCGCTGGGCCGGTGTCCCCGGAAAAGTCTCGGCATACCGCGCGCGGAAGTAATATCCGTCGGCGATATTGAGCATGCGGATCGCCTCACGGTGCCCCCGGAAAAAATACCCCTCGTTGTGCATCAGGTGGCGCAATTCATGCCGCATGACTTCACGCAGTTCCTCGTAAGACCGGCAGCGTCCCAGGTTGATCATGACGGTGCTAAAGAACCAAGAATGGCGTAACGTCATGCCTTTATCTTTCTTTAAATGCACGGCAACCGAACAGACAAAATACACATAGCTTACGGCAGCCAACAGACTCAGCGACAACATACCCCATCTCCACGCATCGAAAACAAACAGCATTGTCCCGATAATAATCACTACGCTGATCATTCGTAACAACGTATTGGAAAGAAAAAATTTCATAAATTCTCCGGCCAGAGAGCGGCTGAAAATTAAATTCCCCAGGCTTACCTGACGGATAAATACCACGTGACTCAGGATTTTCTGAATAACACCGTCCGGCAGGGAACGAACCTCTCTTGAGTCGCCGATGCCGTATTCCCGGAAAAGCTCCCGGATGAGATCCTCGATCATTGCCGGGAAATCATCGGATTCACTCAAGAAATTTTGTTTTCTTGCCGCAGGAACACCCTCAAAACCGATTTCCTGCCAGGAGTGCACTAACCAGGGATCAACCGCCGGACCGTCTCCTACGACAGACGTATAGCCGGTCGTCTCGGCAAACTGACGAGCGCGGTCATATCTGCGGTGAGGATCGGCAACTGCCCGGGCAAAGGCCACGCCGGCACCGCGGCACCCTCCCGCGCAATTCTCAAACCAGGGACACCCCCGGCAGAAAGCCGGCTTCATTCTGTCAAACCCATCCTGAGGTGACGCGGTTAATATCCGGGCAAGTGGAATCCCATGTTCGGCAATATCGATCCTGCCGCGCGGACTCTGGTCATTGGCGCAATACTGAATCCTCCCCCAGGGATCGATCTCCGGGCTGACTAAAAACGTTTTATTCGCCCCATTCCCGAAAGGACAGGGCTGTAAAGACAAAAGAGGAAACGCCCGTTTGACCGGCGAAGTCCTGAGTTTATTACGGATACGCAGACGGGAAAGGATTCTTCCGGCATTCAAACTATGACGAGGGGAAAGCAGACAGGGCGTAAATCCTACCGGTGCTACGGTTATGTACATATCCGGATGCCGTTGTCTGAACTCCTGAGCCACGTCAAACGCGTAGAGTACCTGCGCCCGGCCGGGAACAAACGCGGCGGGATTGTATAAAACCCTTCCGGTAAGATTCCCTCTGATAAAATACACATTTCTGACCCCTATACTGTACAGAGCTTCCAGCGTGCGTGGTATCTGAGGTATATTCTGATTAAAAAGCGGAACATTAATACTGACCGCAAAACCGCATTTGACCGCCTGAGCAATACCCCGACTGACTGCTTCATGCGTATCGGCACCGACGAGTTTCCGGTGCACCCGAGCATCGTGACTCAAAAACGATACGGAAATATGATCGACTCCGGCGGCTTTCAATGCCGGAAGCTTTTCGGCCAATATCCGTCCGTTAGTAATAATACCGCAGCGTATTCCCAACTCCCGGGTCACGTAAGAAGCCAGCTCACAGAGATCCTCACGCAAGAGACACTCTCCCCCGGAGAATACGATCCGCCCTACGCCCAAGTCACTGCGCACTTTAAGGAACTGTTTTTTCATATGCCGGGTATCGGGAGGAATCTGAGGCAAACCTACGTATCTTCCGTTATAACAGTAGCCGCAATCATGATTACAATCAGGCACCACTCCCCAGACAATGGTATGGATGAGTTCTCCCCGGTGAAAATGGGCACGGAGGGCGATTTGGATGTTTAACCAATACTGCTTTATCTGCATGATGAAGTGATTGCTAACATGCAGCATGCGTTCTGGTATAGCAAGATGTTCCCGAGGTACACCGATTATCTTCGGCGCCGGAAGGACTGAGTTGCCTCTGCTCCTCTGATCGGGGCCGGATAACGGTTTTCCTAAAATAAATGTCTCAGCGAACAGCCGGAACGTCCCGGCTACTCTTCGGTTCAGGAGAAAAATAAAGACACCGGCAATGATACGTTTGGTATTTTCGTAAAGCGAATCGGCTACGATATAGGAAAGCACGAGAGGATCGGGATAATATCTCCACCGTTTTAAAAGCTCAAAATTGGAATGCCCTGTCCAAAAAACGATCTTCGTCTTCCCCCTCTCATACGCCGACAGATCAAGAGCCTCTTGGCGAATCTCGTTAAACTTGGCGTCGAAGATAAATCCGATACTCCGGCGTACAATCCAGTACCGTATCATGTGAGGGAAAAGGATACCGGCAATCAGACGGATCTGGCGGGTATTGTAATTCTTCCCGATAGAAAGCACCTTCCAGAATTCTCGTATCGATAATATTTCGTAAGGAGGGATGCCCAACATATCCAATCCCTCTTTAAGAAGGTGATCGTTCCGGCTCTGCTCCTTGAGCCAGGCGAATTCTCTCTCTACTATCCTGCGGGTCATCTGATGTATCCAGGCAGAGAAGGGAAGTTCGATCCCATCGATATTGAAATAATAGTACACGCCGAGCCCGGCAAGCGAAAGGAAGAATAGAACCGGAAGAATTAATCCGGTGGAAGGAATATATCCCAGCATGACACCTGCTACAAAGAGGACTCCCGTCTCGGTGCCAGCAATACAATTCAGGATAATCCCCCAGAAGAAGAGGTTGAAGACGGAAAGAAACGCGATATACATAAGGAAAGACCGATTGAAGAAAAGGTTTTCTTCGGACGCAGCCACACATAATACCGAAAGTTCTCTCCGGTAAGCCGCACGTTCATCGATTTGTTCCTGTTTTTGATGGACTCGTTCATGCGCGATAACCGCGTCACGGTAGGTTTCCGGCAGGCAGGCAAGAAGAGAATTATTTTCGATCGTATCCGGGGTCGCGATAAGGCCTCTTTGCCGGATCAATTGGGGCCCGGCGCGGATAAGTCCGTATTCTTTGATATACGCCAGGATAATATGGATATCGGACATGGCCAGATACGACAATCCCCGCGCGCCATAGTCATCATAAAGAGCATCCCGGTCATCCCACCAGCCCAGGACGCGGCGAGATGCCGGTTTTTCGTCAACGGCGGTATCGGAAGAAACGGTGACATGAGCTATCATGGCATTGAGCACTTCTTCGGTCGCGTCCAGTTCCCGCGGGTCCTGGATTACCTGAGGATTCAAAGACGGCAGAGAAGCCGATCGTTCACCGACATGTACCGATATCGCTTCAGGGAATGAACTCAAGAGTGATCTCCCCAGACCAAAGCTCTTCCCTTCGTCATCGATAATGACCACCTCACGTTCACTCAATCCCCGGCGCCGCATGAACTCGCCCGCGGCATCCGCTTTCTCAAACTGAAACACATGGATATATTTCCCTCTATCGTAAGGAGAAACGATCACGGTTACGCCGGCATTGTCCTTATCAAGCTTATCTTGTAAGGCTTGCGCCAAATCCTGACGCTGACCTCTCGCGTCCGAAGAGAGACGTATCTTAACCTTATAATCACGCGGTTGGATACGATACGAACCCGGCGGCAACGTATTTTCAGCCGCCTCCTCTATTCGTACCCTGACGGCGTCATCAAGCGTTTTGTGGTAGTAGTCGACCCGGTTGCCCAGCGGGTCGAATCCGAAGGCAACGGTCCCGCCTAAAGAACCACAATCAAGGTTAGGTCTCAGGGTCGACCGGATATGGCTCCAGCCCCGCTGCTCGGTATGGTTCTCGCTGGCACCGGTAAGAAAAAATACATACACCCCATTGGCCAAAAGCGTCTCAACCTCATCGGCGAACGCAAGCGAATCGCCGGCGTACGCCAACGTCCTCTCTAAATCAAAAATACACCCTTTGATCTTCTTTCCGCGGAGCGCTTCCTGCATGAGGTGAGATGTCGCGGTGGGGATAGGAGAAGTTGTATTCACCACCAGCGAGGAAGCATCGGGTGTAGTCGACACCCCGTCGTTGGAAGTGATTGGATCGGTACGATCATCGGGAACCGCTACCGGAGCATGAGCCGAAGTTTTACCTTGCGCCGGAGCGGCCGAATCGCTATCCCCCGAATTCATAAAAATAACCGTATCCATAACTTCCGCCGTCACCTCCATGCCGCGGGGATCCTGAATGATATTCGGGTTCAATTGAGGCAGAACCGGAGATTTACTCCCGATATTGACCGATACTGAATCAGGAAATGAAGAAAGCAATGTTCTTCCGATACGGAAACTGCGGGCATCGTCGTCAACGATGATCACCTCGTCTTCTGAGTACCCGTACCGTTCCATAAACGCCCGGGCAGCTTTGGCCTTATCAAACAGATAAATCACGATATGAGAACGTCCCTGCGTTACGATCGTGGCATCGATATGTTCTTTCGCCAATGCCGCCTCGATATCCTTGGCGATACGGCGCCGCTTGTCGCTGGCTTTGTGGCTGATGCGTATTTTTACTTTATAATCGTGCTCTTCGATTTTATACAGAGGTTTGCGGTTTGCTGCCGCGGGAGTGACGGTCTTAGGAATAAACGGCGTTACGGTATCAATGACAGACTGTTTCTCGGCATCGGAGAACGGCTGACGTACCGGCAGAAAAGCAAACCGTCCCGGTTTATATATAACAATACGCTTACTACCATCTGCCTCGACCTTTACCGAAAGCTCCGCCGCCTTCAGCGCAAGTTTTATCTCTTCGATAATACGAGCACGATCCGCGCGGATAGAATGATCCAGCCGCACTTTAATCGTATCTCCGCTGTCTTCGATACGGTACGGATCGCCGGGATCATCCGGCTTAACCTCCTCGGTAGGAAGTACCGGGCGTACAGTCTCAAGGACCCGTTCTTTTTCTTCCGAGGTTACGGTATGGCGATAGTAATCCGCCTTCTTCCCTTTATCGGTAAAGCCAAAGCCCACGGGGCCGCCGTCGGAAGAAAAGTCGAGCCGGGGCCGCAATTTCGCGTCAATCGCCCCCCAGACTCTGGTTTCCATCGCCTCTTCCCGTGATCCGGTATCGATAAGAATACGTATACCCGTATCAAGAATACGTTCAAGGCGCCGCGTGTTTTCCGGCGAAAGGGGAGCACGAAGACTCTTGGCGAGCGTACCGTCAAGGTCAAGGATCAACGCTTTTATATTCCGTTCCTGCAAAACCGGCAAATATTTCCGAGACGGAGCGGAAACGGCCTCTCTGGTCTCAACATCACCCGCTGATTTTTTTCTCTTTTGTCTTTTATGCTTCGACTTCGGCAGAGAAGGATCGGCCGGCCGGCCGACACGAACTTCGACTCCGTCCGAATCAAGACCGGCTTTCTGAACATTGCGAGTAATCTCATCTGCAACCTGAGGGAGTAGAGACGCCGGCGCAGACAGAGCAATATCAAGATCGAGCCGGTACGGTTCAAGACTTTGCAGGTTCGGTGTTATCTGATAAGGATACCCGGCCTGCTTAAGCGGCCCGCTCACCGCGTTCATCAGCTCATTGCTGAATTCTCCCGAAGGAGCGGTGGGACAGGAAATATGTACCCGCACAAACGGCTTTGATTCGATATCGAGCGCGTCGGCGGCAGCGTCAATACCCCGTGGGTCCTGCATAATCTGAGGATTCTGTGCGGTGATGGTAGGAGAAGGGCTTCCCACGTTCAGGGTGGTACTTTGCGGGAAACGGGTAAGCATCCGCCGGTCACTGCCGAAACTGCGGGCTTCTCCTGCGATAATCAGCACCTGGTTTTCATCTAATTCATACCGTTCCATAAAAGCCTTGACGGCGTCGGATTTATCAAACGCGTACACTGCGATGGTATTCTTCCCTTCATACACGACATGCATGTTTATGCCGGCAATATCAAAAGCAGTCTGCAGTTTACGTGCCGCATGCCTTCTCTTCTTACGGGAGTCTCCCCGCAGTTTTATCTGAAAACGGTAATCCGTCGGCTGAACGATGATATAGGAATAGTTTTCCAGAGCACTCTCGATACAATCCCGAATCGCGTTACGCTCTGAGGTGGAAAGTTTATGACGATGATGGATCACTTTATGCCCTTTGTTGGTCTGGAATCCGAACCCGACCGGCCCGCCGTCGGAAGCAAGGTTGAGATTGACACGGAGAGCCGGCTCGATGAGACTCCATACCTGGCGCTCCGTTGTTTCTTCGGTGGCGCTGGAGGTAATCAACACGTACCGGTCTCGTTCTAGATGTCGTTCTACTCGCCCGATGAAATCCTGCGCAAAGATGCCGTCACCTCGGGCAATACCGTTCTCCAGATCGATGACCACCCCCCGAATCGTCTTCTGTGGCGGGATCGTAATAAGCGGTTTAGGCGAGAATCTTCCGTCGGGATCAGCCTCCCGCAATCTGTCGGCGGCAGCTTCGCCTAAGGCGGCATACCCATGGCTGTAATGAGGACCAAACCGGTCAAACACGACGTGAAACCGACCGAAATGGTCACGATCATCAAAGTGGCCGGTCGAATGCGAACCGCCGGCTTCTTTTTTCACCCAGCGCGGTATGGATCGGGGTTCGATACAGGTCTGGACGAATATCAGCATCGGTCCATCGATCTCTTCGGGCTTTATCGGCCGGGGCTTACGTCCTAGTTTCTTTTCCCCCCTGCTATGATAGCGTAACGACAGCGATTTCCGGCTTCCTGTCCAGAACCCTAATCTATAGGGAGCCTGGGTAGTGATACCGTTACGGTCTCTCGCCTTTTTGGCGGTACGGCGCAGTCTCTGGTAAGAAGACCTGTTTTTTAACTCCTTCATAAACCCGCCGTTGACACCGCAGTTTTTGTAGTACCGTCCGCCCACATGGGTAACATCATTCAGCAGAAGAGCAAGATTACGCCATCCTTTCCAGGCATCGGGGTAATGAGGGTATGGTCTTCTTGGATCGGCGATCGAAGTCGTTCCGTCGAATACCAGAAGGATAGGATTGTGTTGTAAGATGAATTCGAACTCCTTCTCTCCCAGTAAATCGTCGGGGATATAGTGGGCATCGGTATGACAGGGCGTCGAACCTACCTTGGAGGAATACATCAACGTCCCTTCAGCCTTCAACTGGGCATGAACCGGAGAAAGAGCCACATACCCGTAGCTGAGGTTTTGAATAAGGACTACCGGCCGGCCTAATTCCCGTCCACGCATCTTCACCGCATCGATGAATTCTTTCAATACCAGTCCTTCATAGGCAAGATAGGTAAGTTCGGTCTTCTCTTTGCTGTGCACCCGCTCTCCTTCCATGACGACTTTTACCGATTGTTTTTTATAATCACCGATCATCCGGACATAATCGCTGTAGCTGACCCTGCGGCGGATTTTATCCTGGTGCTCGTCCATAACTTTCTGGAACATGATATATCCCAATTGGAGATGAAAAGGATTGTAAGGATCAAACGTGCCGTTATGACGTATGGTGTTTATCTCTTCCTCCCAGGAACGAATCGTGCTTTCGGCCGATTTGCCCGAGGAGAGAGCGAGATTAACCAGTTCCCGGGAAGGTTTTACCCCGTGTTCCTCGCATTGCCGGAGAAGGTTGTGAAGATTCCCTATCCGCGTCAGGATCTCCAGAGGATTTTGGACTTCGACGAACAGCTGATGGTTGTTCTCGATCATTGGGACAGCAATCTCGACGTCTTCCTCCGACAATCCGCTCAGGGTCCCTAACAACCGCACCGGCCCTCCCTGATAATTCCTCTGCAGAGCCTGCGATACGGCATCTTCGACAATTCGCTCCTGGACGCTCTGAGGCGAAGAATGGAAAGAAGACTCAAGATACAAGCCGGCGTGTTTGCGTAACTCAGCCTCGTCACTGTCTAACGCCTCCACCAGTGCCGGAAACGCCGCTTGTCCGATCGCGGTCAAAGAAGATACCCCTGCCTCCCGTAGATCGGGATTGCCCAAGGCTCCGACTAAAGCCGGTATTCCCTTACAATCACCGGCCGCATGCACGACCGCGCCCAGCGCTTTGACGGCGGACGTACGTACCGGGATCATCTTGAAATCGTCACTCTCTTCCTGAATAATATCGACCAGGGCCGGAACCGCTGCCTGAGCGTGGGCACTGTACCGATGAACCTGACGCACCGCTTCAAGACGAATCTCCCGGCTGTCCGCCTGAAGATCGGCGATATGTCCTCTCACTTTAAACTTTACATCCCGCAAATCGGCGAGATGTTTTCTGACTTTTAATTCGGGGGTCAACGCGTCCAGCTGATCAAGCACGACCCAGGCTTCCTCCCGGACTTTATAGTCGTCAGCTGAGAGGTCCGCGGCGTATTTTCTTATGCGTAATTCCCGGTTAAGCTCTCCTAAAACGCCCAGGGCGCGGTAGACTTCATCACGTATTTTCCTGTTCGGATGAGCCAGCGCTCCCGCTAAATTAGGAATATAATCCGCCCCCTGCTGGCGCAGCCATCGCCGGGCCGAAGCACGGATCGTTTCGCTCTCATCGGTGAGCGCATCGAGCCAGGTATCAAACGTCTCCTGCGTACCGATCCCATCGAGCACACAGGCCGCGGCCTGACGTACCATCCAATGCGGATCCTGCCGGGCCGCGCCGGAAAGCACCGATAACGCCTCACGATCATTGTCATCTACCATCGCTCCGAGGGCTTCACAGGCGGCCTGACGTACCGTATAGCCCCGGGACCGGTTCTGCGCAACGGCAGAAAGAGGAGCAAGAGCCTCTCTCCCCTCTGTTCCCATTTCCCTTAATCCTTCACAGGCCGCCAGACAGACCGCGTCGGCGGGATCGGTTAAGTCTCTGATATACTTAATCCCGCGCAGCTCCGTAGTCAAAGCGCCGCGGGAACTTAATTCTCCGAACGCGCTGTCGCGCAACTCATAGGAGCCATACCGGATATCGGCGGCGCAACGGGCAATAATCATATCGTTCTCGACCATCCCGTGATCATCTACAATCTCAAAAACCTTGCCGCGAACCCAGTTATCCTGATCAGAAACCAGTCCTTTTAAGTCTGGGAGAGAATAAGGCGCTCTCCGCCGTAACGCGTAGCACGATTCCAATCGTACTCCCCGGCTCCGGTCACGCAACCCGGTGTTGACGAGCGTCAGGGTAAGACTCTGTTCCCGATATCCCACATCTCCCATAATGACGGCGAGATTGATCCGCATGCGTTCATCGGTTCCCGCTTCGAACTCCTGAATTAAATAGGGATACACATCGGGGACTCTCTGAACGATGAGCCGACGGGCCGCACTGCGTACTTCCTGCTGATCATCCCCCAATACCCTGATAAGCAGAGGGCACGTTTTATCGGAAGACGCGCCCAGAGCATCGACGGCAATGAGCGCGGCCTGACGTACCATCCAGTGACGATCGGTAATTACCACACTGCCAAGCACTGTCAGGACATCCTGGTTGCCGGACTCAATGGCAATCGCCCCTAACGCGTCACAGGCCGCCTGGCGGATCAGCCAGGGACGGGAACTTTCCCGGGCAACGGCCCCCAACGGAGGGAGAGCTTCCCGGGCCGGAGGACCGATCTGCCCCAGCGATTCACAGGCAAAAAGACATACATCGTTATCTTTTTCTTTCAGGTCTCTGATAAACCGTTCGATTTGATGAGCTACATTCAACAGTTCATTTTCCTCCAGTCCCGCGCATGCCGTTTTTCTCTGTTGGGCGCTGCCGTGGGCTAAATCGGCTTCATACTTTTTCCTCTTGAGTTCCGGAGTCATCATACCGCCATGCGCCATGACTTCCGCGGCGTTATCGCGGACATAACCGGTAGGAGAAGTCAACCTTTCTTCCAGCGGACGTAATTCATCCTGTGCTCTCGGCCCGTTATCTCGGCTGAATCCATTCAACGCGGTCATCATCTCTCTTGGCCCCGGACGGGAGGGATCCTGATGAACAATATGATCAGCCAGGCGGGCAACCCCGGTACTCATCCAGGGACTCCAGGAACTTTCCCGCGTAAACCAGTCCAGAGCATCCTCGACCTGAGAGGAGTTTTCTATCTTGGTCTTGGGTGAACGCACAAGGTAGTAGACCCCCAGCGCTCTCTGGACCCGGTCGATGGAAGGATCCGCGGGATAAGCATCCGCATACTCTCTCACCGCATTGCGTACGTGAGGATCGTCCAGGTAAGGAATTAATGCTTCGGCCGCGCAGGAACGGGCTCCGGGATTCTCAGCCTTGAGCAACGGAACCGCCCGCAGGACGCGATTTTCTTTACCGGCGTCGGTCAGACCAAACATGGTATCGATAAGTTTCTCTCCCAGCCGGGGACTGGGTACAGTCCGGGCCGCCTCTGCCAAAGGACCGACTAACACTTCCTCTTTTCGGGGATGATGCCGATACCCCAGAACTTTTTTTAGAGCATCGCTCGAACGGGACAGATGACTATAGTCGCCGGCCTGCCGGATAAGATCGTTTATTGCCGTACTTACTTCTTCGCTGTCGACAGGAACATATATCTGAATATAAAAAATATTCCTCCCGGCCGTCTCCGCCCGGGCTTCCCGGATACTACCCCCGTAGTACCCCACGATTCTTTTCGCCATTTCCAGCTTACGGGGAGAAAACCGGTAATATACCATCGTACCGGCGGTACTGTAAATAAGATAACAGGAAGCCCCTTGCGCAAAAGATTCGATATCCTCCGAAGTGAGAGCCAACAGCTCATCGAGCGAGACATCTTCCCGCCATAAAGCGGCGCGGCACTGTGCCGTACCAACCGCGGTCAATGGTTCTCTCAGATCACTCCCCTGATATTGAGGCGCGTCCGCGGCATAGGTTAACGTTTCTACCGAAGACACAGGCTTTCTGGCGATAAAATCAACATTGATCTCGACCCGGCGGGTAATATTTTTCATAAGCAATGTTCCTTCCGGAGTAATAATAATACGTAACGTTTCTTCAATGGCACGTAAGGCGCTATGGATGATCCTTCTTGTCCGGCTTTTGTTCGCACTGGTATCCAGATGTTCGGCAAGCGTGCGGACAATATGGGAGACTGAGACGTCGCCATCGAGAGGAAGAATAACCTCTGTTTTCTGATCCCCTTCGGTATAAGTGCTCACTTCCAGCCGTGGATCATCACCGTAGAAATCTCCCCGGGTAACCAGATTGGCATCGACAAATCTATCCGGATAACGAGGAGCATGACGGGCACGCAGACGATATTCAACGTCGGAAGTAAAAATATATTCCGAAGACTGAAGCCGCCGGGCTCTCTCAAACAGAAGGCGGTTGAGAACATGAATCCGCTCCATGAGCAGAACCAGGTCCTGAGCGAAGCCGGGCAGCGCGCTGTCCGGTTTTATCCCCACAGGCTGAGATTCGTCGCCGGATACTTCAATTTCCTCCCATTGACGCAGAGAGCCCAGAGTATCATCCGGCTCGGCTTCCTCTTCACCAGCAGGCATTTTCTCTCCCGACACGACCGGCGACGTTTCTTCTTGCGGTAAGATGCCTTTAACGGCATCTGCCTCTCCAGATGCGGAAACTTGTTCGGAAGACGAATCCAAAGAATACGCATCCTGTCCGCCGAAAGCCTGAGCCACGACCGTCTTCACCCGCTTCTGGATACCCGGCGTTACCGATTCCCGATTACCGGCGATGTTCACGGACTTTTTCCCGCGGGCGAATTCCCGTAACTGCGGTATTGTAGGATTTACAATATAAGGTTTTTTATGCCTCCTGGCACAATCAATCGTGAAACGGGTACCGGGAGAATCAAGGTGATCGGCGAAAATAACCGTGCCGTCGGAAATGATCACGTTAGCCTCGGTACGGGATATCTTCCGGCCTTTATCTACCGCCTTAAGGCCGAAATCTTTAAGCGATAAGTCGGCACCGCGTTCGGTAGCAAATCCCGGCGGAGCGATACCTCCGGTTTGCAACCCGATATTCCGGGCTCCTTCCAGCGCGCCGCGGTCGGCACCGGTCTGGCCGCCGGAGATGATCTTGGGAGCCGGCAGATCCGGCCGTCTCTCAGATGGAACGTGCTGAGGATGCGCCGCCGAAGGGAAAGAAGAACTTCTTCGCCTGCCCGGAACGGATTCCTTCACGGGACCGGGTTTCTGCGCCGGCGGCAACGGAGTCAATGATCGGGGGCCTGTTCCGGGAACAATGCCTCCCGCCTGAGGCAGGGTGGAACCGGTATGCCGTTCCAGGAAACGCTCTAAGGCGCCAATATCATCAGCCCCCATAAGACCAATAATCGTCTCGCCCGCCTCTCTTTCCGAAGAAGAAGATGCAAAAATGTCCCGCAGTACCGATTGAGCCCACTGTAACACCTCCGTCTTATGCCGGTCGGAACCAGATGAGTCGGCACTCACCGCTCCCAGGACAAACCACACCGGCATCATCTCCACACCATAAGCCACGAGCCCTTGATTCACGGATACGATAACACCGGTCAAGATCAAGACGGCCATTGCCGGCATGAATATGGTTTTCCTCCCTGTATAGGATAAGAGAACAACTATTGCTATCGCGGTTATCCCGATAAGTATCGCGGTGAACATGACGCCCGTTTCCTGTCCGGCCCATCCGGTCAGAATCCATAAAGGAGAGAACGCGGAGAAAGATATGCCGTTATTTTTATTCAGCTGGAGGATAGCCGAAAGGATCCGGGCGTGGTCGGGATCGATACACACCTGGAGGCCTTCCAGAGGTAGCGTAAGGAACAGATCTCCCGGCAGTACTCTTTTTTCTTCAACCGGCGGCTCAAACGGTACGGAAATACGTATGCGGCGGCTGGGCCGCATGAAAACTTCCGCGTCCGGAGTATCCCTGTAAAGTCCCGAGTCATCCGGCATTGCCGGAGAAGATAAAGGAGAAATAAAATCGTGTCTTTCCAAAACAATGGCTACGATTTCCCCATCGGGCAGTTCATAGAGGACATAGACCGGTTGAAGAATATACCCGATCAAACGCACCGTTTGTCCGGCACACTCATACCCCACATCTTGATATAAATGATATCTTATCGGTATGCGCCGGTTACCTTTTACCAGTTCCGCCGGCACGAATCCCTCCCTACCGATATCTTCCGGACGCAAAGAGCGGGAATATTCGATGCGCACATCTTTATCTCTTACGCCGTATTCGATCACGCCGGAAGAAAACGTCTTTAACGTCCTGGGGGAATCTTTCTTTCCGCCGGAGACAGAAACGGGAAGTTCCTGTTTGCTTACTCCCATATCATATAAACTCTGTGTCACCGCCTGTAAGACCCATAGGTAATGCTGACGGGACATTTTGTTATACATACGGTTGGCAAAAGAAACCATTTCCGTAGCCAGCACGGTTATCTTCATAATCCCCACGGTCCGGATGACGATAAGATACAGGGAAACCGGATATTCCGGTGTCTTTGCCGCCAATAATCGCGCAAAGGCCCTTATTACCAGAGGCCGGGATTCGGTTTTTACTTCATCAAATAACACGGCGTATTTCGTATCGATACCCTTAATCCCATACTGAATAAGGTACAGTCTCATTTCTCTATATTTGATTATTTCAGAAAGGCGGACACTGAACTTCTGAATCCACTGAGCGATCGGATCGAGACCTCCTTTACCGGAAACACTGCCCAGCATGAGCCCCAGAGAAGTATAAGCCGCGGTACCCGAAAAAGAAAACTGCATGGCTTCTCCCGATAACACAGAATAAATCACATACACCGCCAATGCGTTAAAAGAAAACAGGAGAGCGGCGCCTCCCATGAGGGTGAGAGTACGCCGCCCCAAGCCACGGATAATTGAGGACACGCAGTTAAAGTTTGCCCGTTTGCCCGTTTGCCCGTTCTTTCGGGCAATTAGTTCGATAAGATGACAATCACTTTCACCCTGGTAACGAGAAAACGGTTCAAGTTCCCTCACCAGAACTATTTCAAATAGTTCTGGGTCGAAGATCGCGGTTAACGATTCCACTGTGTAGTAATATTGACGGGCATCTCTTCTTTCGATCCAATATTCCCCTGAGTCCTCTCCCCGTAATTGTTTATCAGCGTCTGCGTATTTGGGATCATTCGTTGAACGCACAACAATCGCGATGATGCCGCCGGATTTTAATCCGAGATACATCTCTCTCAGCCGTTGTCTCAGGGTATCATTGTTTAAATAATACAAACACATGCAGGCCAGGATACCATCCCAAAGCTCTCTTCCCAACCGTAATGTTTTTCTTACGTCTATGCGGCGGGTTTGAATCCTACACGCTAACCCTTCTGCGCGGGCAATGCTTTTTAACCTGTCCAGTGATTCACGGATAAAATCCGTTGCCGTCACCTGCATGCCATTTCTGGCAAGATACAACTCATCATGTCCCATCCAAGTCCCAAAGGTCAACACGCGGGATCTCGGTTTAAGAATCGCATTATCGACCAGGGTATTTGTAACTCGATGCACTTCATAGGTCGCTTTTATCAACGGAAAAACAACTTCGTCTTTAAATTCTTTGACCCAAATTGCTTGCTGGGTTCTCTCTTGTCGGGAAAGATAGCGGATCCTGGCGAAGGCGGGAATATGCATCAGAGCAAGGATAAAGACAAATAAAACCGCAGAAATAATTATGACCGCGATCAGCGCCGGCGGCGCGGTACTCATAATATCGGTCAGCCAGCCCC
>CAZABB010000031.1:0-20320 GCA_964483625.1 uncultured Planctomycetia bacterium
TTAACACTTGCCGATTCCAATTGCAAGTGGTACAGTTTTTAGGGGGCAGGTCACCTCTAGCTATAGGTTTATTTATTGATGCTTTGCGATATTTACTATTTACATTGCCCATTCTTTTTTGCTCTTGCATCCGTGAATTTTATAAATTCAGGAATTCCCCTAAGAATAAAGATGAAATATCGACTTATGACTGGATTGTGGAAAACTATTATAGATATCACCAATTTTATGGAAATTTATCGATTGCATCAATTATTGCTGTAGTCTTAATTTATGGAACCTATTCCACAAAAATATTTATCTTGCCTATTATAATCCTAACAATAGCTTCTATTCTAACATATTGCAGAACTATAAAATGTTATAAAGAATGTTTTACCTAATAGAGAAGGGGGGATAACAAATGAATGGTGCAGGCGTAAGAAGAGGCAAAAGTAGGGCTAAAAAAAAGGCCTCGAAGAGAAAAACGACAAAGAAGAAGACTGCAAAGAAAAAAAAGAAATAATCCTATTTTTGTATAAGAATTTTAAATATTCAGTGGATGTTTCTCTACTGCTTTTTTCAATTGTTTGTCATCACATCCCAAATAGAAACGTGCTGTAGTGGATATATCTGAATGCCCTGCTAATAACTGAATATCTCTCAAATTCACACCGCTTCTCAGCATCAAAGTACAAAAGGTATGCCGTAATATCTGTGGTGAGATATGCTTTGGGAACTTCACCTTTTGATTAAGCTCTTTAAACAACTCATATAACCCTTGTTGTGTAAGGGCAGATGCTCTTCTGTTGGTAGAGACAAAAAGACTATTGATCCCATCCTTATGAGGTCTTACCTTCAGATAATCATCAAGAAACTCTTTTACAGTATCATTTAAGGGAATAATCCTTTCTTTATTCTTGGCAAATACACGGATGTAACCACGTTCCATATTGATATCCTGCAATCTCAAATTGAGCAACTCCTTCTTACGGATGCCTGTGTAAAGGAAAATAGCGATGATAGTGATGTTCCTCTGCCATCTTGACTTGTAGTATCGCTTCAGACCAACACAGACCTGCATTAACTGCCTTGCTTCTTCCTCATCAAGAAACTCTGGTAGTTTACGTGGTAATTTAGGCTTCTCTAATCGTTTAAACGGATTCTCCTGTAGATATTCTCGCTTAACGAGAAATGTACAGAATGACTTTAATCCTTGCATAAGGTTAAGTAACGTTCTAGGTGAGTTGCCGTTTAGTCGATGGTTCACAAAGTAATCTCGCAGGTTCTGAGTCGTTAGCACATCAATTGTAGAAGGCAATGTCTTGTAACGAAGATACTTATAGAAAGGTCTAATACTACGTTTGTACCATTCAATTGTAGTGGGTTCTAGGCAGCGTTCAAGTAATGAATAATCAAGAAACTCCTGGAATAAAGCTTTTAACTGCATACCATTGGCTATACGGGAAAGTACGTTTAGTCAATGGAAGATTGCCGCCCAATGTTTATAGGGGTTATTCGAGTTGAAGAAAAACATATGGCGGCGAGTGGACTTGAACCACCGACGCAACGGGTATGAGCCGTTTGCTCTACCAGCCTGAGCTACACCGCCGAGTAATTAAATATCAAATAATACGTACGGCACGAGGGTAATCCGTACAGCCTGCTCAATGAGAGTTACGCTTTTTGGAGCTAGCAGCGATAAAAAGCGTGTAGTCGAATTAGTCCCGACTACTGTCGGGGAGCTACACCGCCGTAAATCGTCGTACGTATTGCGTATTGCGTACTGCGTAAAAGAACAGAAGAATTTTGAGCACCTTTATTTTCATTGAGCGAAATCCCGCAGAACTGCGGGAAGTCCCGCCACGCGAAGTGTGGTCGGGAAGCTACACCGCCGAGTAATTAAATATCAAAAGAACACCGTATATCTTAAAAAGGATGTTTCGGCACATCGTACAGTAACAGAGGATCTTATCCTTTCAAGATAAGCCAGACCAACACCATAATCAATACCGTAGAAATAATATAGAAATCGTTAAAGTATAATGTTTCACGGATCCTTTCTTTAAAGGAAACGGCAGGGGTCCTTAGATTAAATTTACTCTGTATCTCACTCTTTATCTTAAGGATTTCCTCCCGCTTGAACCGCAGGAACTCTCCGGCAAAGCGATAGTGAGGAATCTTATTCGCTTCACAGAGCTCAATAACATCTTTCTCCGAAAGGCCTAAAATCTGCGCGGCCTCGCGCATGGTCAACAAGTTGCCTGAAACTTTTTTTAGCGATTCTGTTCTACCCATAGTTCTAACTCTCTCCTGTCAAAAACCAGCTCGCTTCCTTCTTTTTGCGCGGGAAGCTTTCCACTGTTAGCCCACTCAATGATTTTATCCGTATCTACAGAAAGATAATCGGAAAGTTCAGAAAGCGTAAGCCGCTCGGTATACATCTTGCATTTCCCGTTCATGACCGCACCTTCCTGCACAGATAAACGGATTGTTTCGATGTCGCCGAAAACGTTTGCCGTCGGGGTCAAAGAGAGAGTGCCGGTTGCTTTGATATTTCCCCGCACCAATCCTGAAATCACGACATCCTCACCTTCGATATCCGCGGTCACTTTGGCATCTTCACCGATAATCAGATTCCCTTTCGCGGTTAAGTTCCCTTCGAATTTACCGTTAATGCGTAGATTGACCGGTTCGGAAAAAACCATCGTTCCCTGCATCGCGGCATTTACATCAAGGATCTTCTCATCTTCTTTCTTACGTGCCATATTTTTTCACCTCCTCTCAAACCTTAATATCATCCAATAGAAAATATTTAAATCAAGTTTATTTATCCCACCGTTTCTCCAGAGCGCCCAGAAGAAGGAGGGTAAAAAACGCGATTGCGGTCGTCGCGATAGCCGCGGAAATAAAACCGCACCCTACCGCCAGCCCGATAGAAGCACTGATCCAGATACTGGCGGCTGTTGTTAATCCTACCACACGATTTGTAGAACGCAAAATCGTTCCCGCCCCCAAAAAACCGATTCCGGTAACGACTCCGGCGGCGATACGGGCCGGATCAAGAGTCGTTTCATGTTTATACAACTCGTAGATATATACCGAAACGAGCATGATTAATGCCGACCCCATACAGACCAGAATATGCGTGCGTAAGCCGGCACTGCGCCCTTTTCGTTCCCGTTCCAAACCCAGGATACTCCCCAGGATAAACGCCAGACCTAATCGCAAGAAAATCGTAGAAAATTCGAACATATCAGTTTGCCTCCGCTTCGAGGTTTAAGCGACCGGACATTTTTTTACTATTATACAAATAAAACACCAACCCTGCAACCATAGCGGCATTATCGGTCGTGTAGGTTCTTTGCGGCAGATACAGCTTTCTTTTATGCTCCCGGGCGCGTTTCTTTAGACAAAACCGTAACCGGCTATTGGCGGTTACGCCGCCGCCGCACACAATTGTTTTAATCCGGTACTGACAAGCCGCCGCGATCGTATTCTCCACCAACGTGTTGACCACGCTTTCCTGAAAAGATGAAAGAATCCGCACTTTTTCTTTTTCGGTAAGCGAACCTGTACGTTCCAATTCCATCTTTTTGTAAATCACGGCGGTCTTAATCCCGCTGAAGCTAAATCCCAGGCCGATACGGGGACAACGAAACCGATATTCCCTTGCTTGGCGCGCGTCATAGAGCCGATCGATACAGGCTCCTCCCGGATACCCCAAGCCAAAAGCCCGGGCTACTTTATCGTAGACTTCACCACACGCGTCGTCTCTGGTCGCGCCGAGGACCTTAATATCATCGAAATCGTTCACCAGAAGAATATCGGTATGTCCGCCGGAGACGATCAATCCGATAAACGGAAACGTAATTTTTTTACGCTGATTTAAAAACGGGGCAAAAAGATGCGCATGAAGATGATCAATGCCCAGAAATGGAATACGCGCCGCCAGGCTTACCGCTTTGGCAAAATTCAACCCCACAACCAGCGCCCCCCTTAAGCCGGGACGATATGTTACCCCGATCACGGCAAGGTCATCCAACGTTATCGACGCCCGGGTTAGGGCCTTACGGCATACCGCATCGATAAACCGCAGGTGATTGCGCGTGGCAATCTCAGGAATAACTCCGCCATATTTCCTGTGGGCCTTCAGAGAAGAAACAGTTATGTTTGAAAGCACGGTTCGTCCGGATACGACAGCACAGGAGGTCTCGTCGCAAGATGTTTCAATACCCAGCGCATACATACTCACTGCACCGAATGAAGGACTAAAAGACCTTTTACCAGATCGACCGCGCGGGTAAGCTGATAATCCCGGGTATAATCAAACTCCTTCTGCGTCCTGTCTTTTATTTTCTCAAACACATCTTCCTGGGCCTCAGTTTGTTCCGGTATCTCTTTTCTTTCGACAACAATATCCGGAGCCACTCCCTTCTCATGAATGCTTTCACCGGCGGGAGTATAATACTTTGCCGAGGTAAACCGTAAAGCGGAACCGTCGGAAAGCGGTACGACACTCTGAACTGAAGCTTTCCCGAAGCTCTTCTCGCCTACAAGGATCGCCCGTTTATTATCTTTAAGCGCCGCGGCGACAATTTCACTGCCGGAGGCGCTTCCTTTATTGATCAAAACAACAACCGGCAGATCCAGATACTTACGCGCATACGGCACCGATTTATACACCAGTTCTTCTTCTTTACGGGACCTGGTAGACACGATCACCTGCCCGGTATCGAGAAACCGGCTGGCGACATCAACTGCCGAAAGAAGTAATCCGCCGGGATTATTCCGTAAATCCAGAATCAACGCGCCCATATTTTCCTCGGCAAGACTCTTGAGTGCCGTATCCAGATCACGCGCCGTCTTTTCCCGGAATTCGGTCAATTTAACGTAGGCAATCGTATCTTCGATCATACGCGCCTCGCGGATATCTTTAATCTTGATGATATCACGCACAATGGTGACATTCTCAATACGCCGGTCTGATTCTCTCAGAACCGTAATCGTCACCTCATCTCCCGGATCACCGCGAAGCTTTTTGACCGCGTCATTCAAGGTAATACCTTTGGTCACCTCTCCGTCGATTTTAATAATGATATCGCCCGGTCTCAGGCCCGCTTTATCGGCCGGGGTCCCTTCGATCGGCGAAACGATGGTAAGAAGCCCGTCGATCATGGTAATTTCAATCCCCAACCCACCAAACTTACCTTCGGTCTCGACCAGTAGTTCCTTATAATCTTCCGGTTTCAAGAATTGGCTGTAAGAATCGAGTGAACCGGCAAGCCCCGAAAGCGCCCCATAAATAAGGTCTTTGAACTCTTTCTGTTCGACATATTTCTTTTGAATGATCGAGAGTGTTTCACCAAAAAGGTCGAGATCCTGATAGACGGAATCGGATTGTCCCCGGTTGAGCGTAAACCCGACCAGGTAAAAAGACCCGCACAGTATCGCCACTAAAACAGCAAGTATTATTTTACGTCTCATGCGCCCCTCCTTAGCTTTTGATCATTTTCTCGATCATTTCTTTTACGATTTTCGGATTCGCTTTCCCTCCGGTCTTCTTCATGACGCGTCCGACTAAAGACATAATCGCCGATTCTTTTCCTGATCGATAGTCATCGACGGCCCGGGGATTCTCAGAAACCGCATCTTCGACAAAGACCCGTAACTGAGATTCATCGGACACCTGAGTAAGACCCTGTTCTTCTATTATCTTATCGATATCTTTATCGGCGGTCAATGCCGCCGTTAATACTTTCTTCGCCGTAAGGTTATTCAATCTGCCTTCGGAGAAATATTTTACTAACTTCGCGAACTGAACGGTATCCATCTTGACCGCGTCATACCCGGCACCGAGAGAGTTCATTGTCTCCAAAAGCGGGCCGATAATCCAGTTGGCAATCTGTTTGGCCCCGGAGAAATGGGCCACGCTTTTTTCGAAGAATTCCGCAAGCCATTTGTTGGACACAAGAATATCAACATCTTTTTTTTCCAAGCCGAATTCTTCGGTAAATCTCAAGGCCTTCTTAAGCGGAAGTTCCGGCACACACGCCGCCTGCCCCTCGATCATCTGGTGAGTAATGGTGAAATCCACAAGGTCCGGCTCGGGAAAGTACCGGTAATCGTGAGCCTCCTCTTTGGTCCGCATTATAGCTGTTTTCGTTTTTTTCTCGTCCCAGAGACGGGTTTCCTGCGTAAGAGTCCCGCCGTCAAGAAGAATATTGCGCTGCCTTTTTTCTTCAAAACTCAAAGCCTCTTTTACCCACTTGAAACTGTTCATGTTCTTTAATTCGATCTTGGTCCCCAACTCCTCCACCCCTTTAGGACGTAATGATATATTGGCATCACAGCGCAGGTAGCCTTTTTCCATATCACAGGAGGAAACATCGATATATTGAATGATCAATTTTAACATATGGAGATATTCCCAGGCTTGGAGCGGGCTGTTTATATCCGGTTCACTTACGATCTCAAGAAGCGGCGTTCCCGTACGGTTTAAGTCCACCAGAGAATGATCGCCGCGATGGATGAGTTTACCGGCATCCTCTTCCAGATGAACCCGGGTGATGCCGATCTTTTTCCCCGAAGGAAGGACCACATAACCATGCTCCCCCAGCGGCAGAGCGTACTGGGATATCTGGTAATTTTTGGGGAGATCGGGATAAAAATAATTCTTCCGTTCAAAATAGATCTTTTCATTTATACGACAATGCAGGGCAAGAGACGTCCGCAGAGCCAACTCCAAAGCCCGTTCATTGAGGACGGGAAGGACTCCCGGGTACCCGCTGCATACCGGGCAAATATTCGTATTGGGCGGCGCGTTAAATTCAGTCGGACACGCGCAGAATATTTTTGACTGCGTGTCGGGCTGAACATGCACCTCAAGACCGATAACTGTTTCAAATTCCTTACTCATAACACACTGGGAGGTATTTTTACGTGAAAATCCGTACATTCCTGATACGTATATCCCGTCCTGATAAGCGTTTCTTCATCGAAAGGCTTGCCGATCAATTGAGCGCCTATCGGTAAATCTTCTCTGGTAAATCCGCAGGGAAACGACACCGCGGGAAGCCCGGCCAGATTAGGAGAAATGGTATAGATATCCGACAAATACATACTTAAGGGATCATCGACCTTCTCTCCCATTTTAAATGCCGCGCTGGGAGACGTCGGAGTCAAGATCACATCGACCTTCTCAAACGCTTTCTCAAAATCCTCTTTGATCCGTGTTCTGGTTTTCAAGGCCCGGACGTAATAGGCGTCGTAATAGCCGCTGGAAAGACTATATGTCCCTAAAAATATCCTTCGCTTTGCCTCACGGCCAAAACCTGCACTCCGGGTCTTTTTATACATTTCGATCAAATCTTTTGCCTGAGCCCGCAAGCCGTATTTGACGCCGTCGAATCTCTGCAGATTGGAACTGGCTTCAGAGCATCCCACAATATAATAGGTCGCGACCGCATATTCGGTATGCGGCAGAGAAATCTCCACCGTGTGCGCCCCATTGACTTCCAACACCCGCATAACCTCTTCAACCGCCTCGCGAACACCGGGCTGTAATCCTTCCTGGAAATATTCCCGGGGTACGCCGACTTTTAATCCCCGTACGTCTTTTTTAAGACCTTTTGTAAAGTCACCGGCAGAAACGTCAGCGCTGGTTGAATCACGTAAATCATGCCCACAAATGATATTCAGCAGGTGAGCGCAATCAACGAAATTGGTCGTAAGAGGCCCGATCTGATCAAGACTGGAGCCGAACGCAATCAGGCCGTAACGGGAAACCCTGCCGTAGGTCGGTTTAAACCCTATCACGCCGCAAAACGAAGCCGGCTGCCGGATCGATCCGCCGGTATCGGAACCCAGAGCCCAGGGAACCAAACGCGCCGCAACGGCCGCGGCGGAACCGCCGCTTGAACCGCCGGGAACACAGCTTACATCCCAGGGATTATGCGTCGGACCGTAGACGGAATTTTCGGTTGATGAGCCGAAGGCGAATTCATCCATATTAAGAGTACCCATGATAGGGGTCCCGGAAGCTTTTATCTTCTCAATTACTGTCGCATCGTAGGCGGCGGTATGACCGGAGAGAATTTTTGAAGCGCAGGTAATCTGTTTCTGACGGATACAAATATTATCCTTTATCGCGATAGGAACTCCGCTCCAAAAACGAGTTTCGAATGAAGTCACCGGACGGGGAAAAAATTCGACAAAACAGCGTAGATGAGAATCAAGTTTCTCGATCCGGGAACGAAAAAAAGCGCACACTTCATCGGCTGTCAACTCATTGCGCTGAATCTGACAAGCAAGATCAATAGCCTTAAGACCTAACAAATTCTTCATCCGATAACCTTGGGTATTTTAAAATGGTTCTCTAAAACTGAAGGCGCATTGCGCAGAATATCACCGGATACCGGCGAGCGCTGGACAACATCCCGACGCAGCACGTTTTCACGCACAAAAGGTTCTTTGGTGGGCTCGACGTCATCCAGAGAGAGTTCGTTCAATTTATTGATGTATTCTAAAATCCGGGAAAGCTGAGGCTGAAAAAAAACGTTTTCTTGGTCGCTGATTTCGATACGCGCCAGATGAGCAATGTATTCAACAATATCACGATCAATCATATATTCCTCTCCCCCTTATAGATACATAAACCGGCCCTTTTTTATCGGGATTATTTATTATAAATCAAACGAAGGGATTTGCAACTTCCAAATCGTACTGCCGTCAGGAGTGCCGGTACTTCCCCTTAAAGAGCGTAAGCTCTAAGAACGCCTGGAGGCGGCGGGAACGGCTGGGATGTCTCAGTTTTTTGAGCGCTTTTGCTTCGATTTGCCGAATTCTTTCCCGCGTGACTTTGAAAATATTTCCTACTTCCTCAAGGGTCTTCGGAGTGCCGTCTTCCAGCCCGAAACGAAGGCTGAGAATTTTTTTCTCCCGGTCAGTCAGATTTTCCATTGCCTGATCAAGCTCTTCCCGGAGCATCGAATATACGGTCGCGTTTGCCGGAGAAATCGCCTTTTTATCTTCGATGAAATCACCGAAATAGGTATCGCCATCGTCGCCGATTGGCGTGTGGATCGATATCGGCTGTTGAGATACTTTTAGTATATCTTTGACTTTCACGATAGGCATTTTCAATTCTTTGGCTAATTCTTCAGCCGTCGGCTCTCTTCCCTTTTCCTGAATGAACAGCCGGGAAATGCGGATAATTTTATTGATCGTTTCGGTCATGTGCACAGGGATACGGATCGTACGCGCCTGATCGGCAATGGCCCGGGTAATCGCCTGACGTATCCACCATGTCGCATAAGTAGAAAATTTATAGCCTCGTTTATACTCAAATTTCTCGACCGCTTTAATGAGACCGATATTGCCTTCCTGAATAAGATCGAGAAAAGAAAGCCCCCGATTAACGTACTTCTTGGCAATACTGACGACCAGACGCAAATTTGCCTCAACCAAAGACTTTTTCGCCTGATCATAATCATTCTGTTTCCCCAGAATTTCCTTCATCCTTCTCCTGGCTTCCTCTACGTTAGGAGCCAGTTTTTTTATCAACTGCCTCTGACGCCGTTTTAAATCGCGGCGCTTCTTGGGAGAACGGCTCTTTTTGAGCTGCCGTTCGATTCGATCAACCTCTCGGACCATTTGACGCATACGAGTCACAATTACTTCTATCAAACCAATGGTAAAATTAAACTTTTTCAAGATCACTTTCTGAGAATCGACGCGCTTTATCCGGGCAAGCTTATTGTACAGACTTCTGAGCCGCTTCAGCTCACGGTCCTTGTTTTTAATCTCTCCTTTAACGAAATCGTCCGGGTTCAGCTCCCCGTCGATCAACTTGCGGTTAATTTCTATATACGCCTCTTTAGCGACAAACGTCGCGTAGACCAGATCACGCAGAATGTCCTCGCGCTCTTCTATCGCCCGGGCCAGATTGATTTCCTCTTCACGGGAAAGAAGCGGAATCTGTCCCATCTGCTTGAGATACATTTTGACCGGGTCGTCTATGGGAAGGCTTTCTGAGGAAGAGGTTTTCTTCTCTTTTTCCTTTTCCCAATCCTCTACCTCTTTGGTTTCTAAGATACTGATTTTCTCTTTATCCAACCGATCGAAAATCGCATCGAGCTCATCGGCGTTGATAACGTCTTCGGAAAGAAAATGGTTAATCTCGTCGTAGGTAAGATACCCTTTCTTTTTGCCCAAATCAATCAGCTGCCCAACATTGCGGTTCAATAGTCTTTGTTTAACCATAGTATTCTACCTCTCCGTACATTTTTTTTCTTATGAGCTCCTTTAGAATTTCTTCATCCCGTTTATCTTCTGCCTCTGAGATTCTCTGTGTTAAGAATGCGTTTAACATTTTTTGCCGCTTTCCTTTCATTCTTTCTACGCAGCTGTCCAGCAGCTCATCGGTAAGCGGTGGCCCTTCTTCCAGAAGAAGTCCGGAAAGAAAACGGGATATTTCCCGATCCTCGATCCCGCCCATAATCTGAGCACGGATATCTTCGGAATCACGCAGTGTTTCTTCAAAAATCAACGCCGCCGCTTTCCTGGCAAGCGGATGAGTAAAATACTCCTGGCCCAGGCTGTCACGGCAGTGCCGTGCCGTATCTTTATCGTTCAGCATGAATTTTATAACCATCTTCTCGGTAAGCGGGACCGGACCGGTAACAAAACTTTTCCTTATTTCGGCCTTTTTAGCCGCAGGGGCCTTATGTGATTTGCGCAACTGTGAAGTCAACACATCTTCACGAACATGCAATAATGAGGCCAGGCGGCGGATATATTCGAACTTTTCCACCTCATTGGTAAGCTTATCGATCGTAGAAAGCATGGTTACCGCCAGTTCGCTCTTACCCTGGACCGTTTTTATATCGTACTGCCCGGCAAGAATCTCCGTTTTATACGCAAAGAAATCCTTCCTCCCGACAAGAACCTCATCAAAGGCCTCTTTTCCCCGGGCGCGCACCAGCGAATCGGGATCAAACCCTCCGGGTAACGCAACGATCTTCACGTTTACTCCATTTTCCAGGAATACATCCAGAGCTCGCAGGCTCGCCTTCTGGCCGGCGTTGTCGGAATCAAACACAAGCGTCATATTCTGGGTGTACCGCTTGAGCAACCTGATCTGTTCCTCAGTCAAAGCCGTACCCAACGATGCGACGATATTACGGATGCCCGCCATATACGGAATAATCATATCCAGATACCCCTCAACCACGATCACTTCGTCTTTGCGGGAAATTTCCTCCTTGGCGTGTACCAAGCCATATAATTGATTTCTTTTGCGATAAATGACATTTTCCAGAGAATTAATGTATTTGGGAGCATGTTCTTTTTTCCCCATGAGCCTTCCGCCGAAACCGAGAACCCGGCCGCGGGGATCGGTAATGGGGAACATGATGCGGCCACGGAACATGTCGATGTAGCCGGAATCCCGGCGCGAGGTCACCAGAGAAGCTTTTTCTAAAAGATCAATCCGATACCCTTTGCGGCGCATATGTTCGATCAATGAAGGCTGCCGATAGGGAGCATACCCTATTTTAAACTTTTCTATCGCCTCATCCGTTATCGCCCGGGACTCAAGATAGGCACGCACGCCGGACGATTCATTTGACCGGCGGATCATTGATGAGAAAAATTCGGCGGCCTCACCTACGGCTCCGTAAAGAGATTTTTTAAGATGATCCTGAGGGCTCTTACTCTGACGCGGGATCTCCAGGCCAAGACGCGAAGCAAGAATTTCTACTGCTTCCACAAACGAAACTTTTTCATAGAGCATCACAAACTGGATGACCCCTCCCCCTTCCCCGCAGCCAAAACAGTGAAAAATCTGTTTTTGCGGACTCACGATAAACGAAGGAGTCTTTTCGCCGTGGAAGGGACAAAGCGCCTTGAAATTCCTCCCTGTCTTTTTTAAGGGAATATACCCGGCAATCACCTCGGCAATATCCGTCCGGGACTGAATGTCTTCGATAAACCGCTGAGGAATCATTTTTTCCTTATCACCCGTTTAAATCCGGAAAATTCGTGGATAACGAGTTTTTCTTTTTTCGTTACATAATCCAGCATCAAATTGATTCCCACATTATCGGAAGCAATATGTGAAGCCACAATGACATTGATATTGGCGCTTTTACACATCTTATAATGTTCTTCCGACTGATGCATGGCAACTATCGTATCGATTCCTTGCGCCGAAAGCCTTTCGTAGATTTCTTTAGGGCCTTCGGTCCCGCCGGTGAATTCGAAATGAATATTGGATACCCGCGAATGTTTATTGCCGATAAAAATTTTCGGCGGGTTATTACCCCGCGCCGCGTGTTGATATTCGGGTACATCAAGAAGGACATTTAAAACATCCTGTATCATCTTCGGTTTTTTCCTGCGGATAAGCTGATTCATATGCTGATAGGCAAGATTATCGCATACGGTATGCATACACATAAAATTAATGTTCAGCAGCCGGGCAATATCGATCGACCGCTGATGATTTGCGGCCGAAACCCTTCGTTCGACTTGATTCTTCCGCTGCGTGAGAAGATTTTCAGCCTGAGCGACACTCATTCCGGTCTGAGCGAACACATCGACCTGAAGATCCATCACATCATAAAAATTCGCATAAGCACGCCCTTCGGGATGATGCGCCAGAGCAAGATCGATCTTCGTCCCGTTTTTTCTTAACGCATCGATCAGCAATAACTCCGGCCCTTCAATGTCAACCCCGACGATAACCGACTTTATCTGCGCGTGCGGATCTCCCCACAGTATGCGCGTATCGCTGTAGGGATTGGTCAGAGAATCTTTATCAAAGAACTTTTTCTGGGGTTCATCAAGTTTATCGAACGTTTCTTTTCTCGTTTTAAGCATGCGGTTCAATTCGCTTTGCGAACGCGGATCGGCCTGACGGCCGTTTTTTATTACCTCTTCATAAATTTTCTTCAGCTTCATGGTAATTCTTAACCTCCTTGTTTTCTACGGATCCGGGGATAATTCTTTTATATACAGAAAACACGCCCAGATAAAACTTCCCGGCAACGCCACGGGAAACACGGTCAGCCATACTGCCGGAAGGACTCCCGACGGTACCGAAAACCAAAGATAGTGAAAAGATAAGAAGACTTATAATCAACATGGCCCGAACCAGCCCGAGCGGCAAACTCAGCCAGCGCTGGAGGCGGGATATTTCTTCCTGTTTAAAAAGCATTAGTACAATATTTCTCAAAAATGAAAAGGCCGCATAGACCACACTAAAAATAAGAAGGCCCCAGAACAAAGCCGCCAGTTCTTGTTTCAGATGAAACAGGTCCGACCGAACATGTTCACGCAACACCGGATAATACTGCAAAGCCAGAAAGGACGCAAAAAAGACCGCGCTTACTTTGAAGAACTCACAAAGCAACCCGTTTTTTACGGCAATAAACACGATGCGCAAGGTGACTAAGAGAGAGAGAAGTTCGAGCCACGTGAGGTTTTCTATGATATTCATCAATAATACGCTATTACAAAATTACTTAGTATATAACATATAACCTCGGAAATGTCAAGAAAGCGCTTACAGTTTTTTCTCCCCCCGTATATACGGGCATTTTTTCGGCAAGATGCCGGATGGCGTCTTTTTTTCAAACAATGTTTTGTTTTCCTCTCTCTGCCGCGGCGAACGCCTGTTATAAGAGATGAATTGACTTTTCGGCTGATCTATGTTAAGAAAAGAGTTATATATGGACACAGCCCACGATATCGAACGTCTGGAAAACGAGCTTGAGAAAGCAAAATCCCAGTTTTACATTTTCTATGAACTGACTCAGGCCATGCGTACCACGCTGCGCCTGGAGGAAATAGCCTACATCATTCTCACCGGCCTTACCGCTCACCATGGCTTAGGATTCAACCGGGCCGTGCTGTTTCTGGTCGACGAACGGAAAGAAAACATCAACGGGTTCATGGGCATCGGCCCCATGGATACCTCCGAAGCAAATCCGATCTGGAAGGCGATCGAGAAAAACAAAATGGACCTGTATGCTCTTATTAAAAACTACCACAGTATCAAGAAAGATCCCCAGAAGCCCAAGTTCATTGAATTCGTCCGTTCCCTTCGTTTTGCCCTGAATATCGAGTCAGGCATTATCTACGAAGCGTTCCATGAAGTTACCCCGCTGCATATCGACACCGATTCCGAAACAGGAAAAAAATACCGTGCCGACCCTTTGGTAGACAAACTTAAATTAAAAAAATTCGTTATCGCTCCGTTATGGTCAAACGGAACCCCCCTGGGAGTCATTCTGGTGGACAATTGTGTTACCGAAAAGCCGATTACCGAAGAAGACCGTAAAATCCTGGCAATGTTTATCAATCAGGCCGCCGGGGCGATTGAGAATTCCAAGATATTCGAAAATACACTGTTTAAAGCGCATACCGATTCCTTAACAAACCTCTGGAACTACGGATATTTCCAATACCGCCTCGATGAAGAATTGATGCGGGCACGAACGCACCAGTCAAAGGTTTCGGTCATTATGGTTGACCTTGATGATTTTAAAAAATTCAACGATACCTTCGGGCACCCGAGTGGTGATGAAGCATTAAAGCTTCTGGCAAAAATTCTCCAGGATAACTCCCGCAAGATCGACGTTATCGCCCGGTACGGCGGTGAGGAATTTACGTTGATCCTGCCTCATACCGATAAAGAAGACGCGATCATCATTGCCGAACGAATTCGTCAGGCCGCAGAGAAATATGATTTTTCAGGAACTCAATTGACCGTAAGTATCGGCATCGCGTCATTTGACGCCGACGCTCAAAATAAAGAGGATTTAATCCGCAAAGCCGACCTCGCTCTCTACCGGGCCAAACGGGAAGGCAAAAACCGCGTAGTCCTGGCCTGATTCAGTCGACAGTCTATAGTCTTTGGTCGATAGTCTAAAAAAACCGCATTCCATGTATATTTCATAGATAAAATTTCAATTTGAATGAGTTGTTTTCTTCTGACGACTAGAGACGAGCGACGAGAGACTGAATTATGAAGAGACTGTTTCCTGAGCGAATTTTACCGAAACAATCTTGGAGACGCCTTTTTCCTGCATCGTGACTCCGTACAGGACATCGGCATTGCTCATGGTCTTTTTATTGTGGGTGATAATAACAAACTGGGAATTTTGAGCGAATTCTCCCAGCAGCTGGTTGAACCGGTCGACATTAGCTTCATCCAGAGGAGCATCTATTTCATCGAGGACACAGAGAGGCGAAGGTTTGATGCGAAAGATAGCGAAAATAAGAGAAATGGCCGTGAGGGCTTTCTCTCCGCCTGACAGCAACGACACATTCTGCAGTTTCTTTCCCGGGGGCTGGACCTCGATTTCTACGCCCGACTCCAGAACGTTCTGCTCATCAAGGAGAACCAGCTCGGCTCTGCCGCCCCCGAAAAGATAACGGAAGTTCTTTTTGAATTCTTCCTGAATTTTCTTAAACGCCTCGAGAAAAATCTGCCGCGATACGCGGTTGATCTTCTGAATCGCTTTTTTCAGTTCGTCGCTCGAATAAATCAAGTCCGATTTCTGTTTTTCCAGAAACTCAAAACGCTGGTTCAATTCCTGTGATTCCTCAATCGCAACCAGGTTCACCTCTCCCAGCGAATCAAGCTTTTTCTTACACGTGTTCTTCTTTTCGGTAAGCGCGTCTAAATCCGTATCGTCCGATATTTCCTGGAAAGAAAAATCAATGGTGTATACCTGTCTCAGGTAATCGACAATCTTGCTCTGCTCGAACTCCGATTGCTGAATATTCATTTTAATCTGATGCAAAGACTCCTGAACCTGATCCAGACTCTTCTCAGCCGTATCGGCATGGGAATCAACCTCATTCAGGCGGACATACAGGCTTTGTTCTTTTCCCTTCAACGATTCTTTCTCTTTCTCCCGGGACTGGATATCCTCTGTTTCCTGAGAAATACCCGCCTCCAAAGATTCTATTTCCCGGGATAAACTTTCGATCTTCTGGTGAGTCGTCCGGGCTTCATTCTTAAGCCTGTCCTGAGACTCGAGAAAACTGTTCTTGTCTCCTTCAAAAATAGTGAGCCGCTGAACAATAGATTCTTTATTCTCCTTACATGACGCCATTTCGGTCTCTTTTCTGGTAATATCTATTTCCAAATTCTGCTCGGCCTCCCGGCACTGAAGGATCGTCGTCTGTATCTGCTCCATAAGATTTTTAGCACAATTCAACCTCTCATCGATCTCTTTGAGCTGATTTTCCTTAGCGGTCTGATTCTGTTCGGACTCAGAGATACTTTTGGTATTCTCTTCGATTTCGGTCTGAAGTAATTCGTACTCATCTTTTACCCGTTCGAATTCCCGCTGGGCCCCATCTTTTTCCTGGACTTTCTGACCTAATTTTTTATCAGACTCCGAGAGCTCATGCGTTAATTTCTGAAACGTTTCTTTTACCTGAGCAGTTTTATCCTCTTCCTTCTGGATTAATTCATTCAACCGCAGAATCTCTTCACCGAAGGCGTCAATTTTCTCTTTGAGTTCCTCTTCTTCAAAAAGAACGACCTTTGCCTGTACTTCAGCGGAATATTCGGTCTGCCCGGCGCGATCGTCTTTGGCAAACTCGACATCCTTAAACGAAGCGATGAGCTTGTTTACTTTTGTCGGGGGTTCTTGAAAAACCACCTTTACTCTTTGCGTAGAAGAAATGCCTCCGTATTTACTGCGCAGATCTTTTAAAAACTCATAATAGGACCGCAGCTCGATAAGCTGCTTCTCCTTTTCCTGCCGCTGGAATTCGATGTGCCGCCGCTGCCGTTCAGAAACATTCAACTCATCCTCCAGTTGCCCCTTTTTTTCTTTAAGCCCGGACGTATTGGCCTGAAGTTCGGTGAGCTCGCGGGAAATCTGCTCTAAGGTTTCCTGTTGTTCGGCAAAAAATGTTGACAATTTCTCTTTATCGATAAGAAGACGGCGGCGGCGGGCGTGAATATTCTTCATGTGAGTCTGGATTTCAACCAGCTCGTTATTACAATGCGTCCGCTCCGATTCTAACGTCAGGATCTCCTGTTTCTTCTCCTGGAGCTCCTTTTGAGCGTTTTCCAGCCTGAGGTGATGTTCTTGTTTTTGTTGTTTCGATTGAACCACCTCCGCCAGTAAACGTTCCACCTCGGCATCAAGCGTTCCCATCAGCTTTCTTTCCCGTTCAATACGTTCGTCCTGAAAAGATATTTTTTCCTGCAATTCCTTACGTTCGATATCAATCCCGCTTATCCTCGATGTGCGTTCTTCGATACGCTGCCGGTTATTCGCGATTGTATTCTGGGAAAGCTCAATCTTTGAATTCAATGAGAAAATATTTGAAGTGACTTCCTCCAGCGTATTTCGCAAGGTCTGGATCTGACCGGAGAGTTCGTCTTTCGCCTGGCGTAATTGGGAAAGAGCCGATCTCTTTTCGCTTTCCTGCCCAGCATGACTTTCCAAAGAAGCACGGAATTCAGAGATCCTCTCCTGACAGCGGCGGTAATTGATACTGGCGATCTTTTGCTCGACTTCGATAAGAGACGCCTCGACTTCTTTATATTTCTCAGCTTTGGCAACCTGGCGTTCCAGATAACGGATCTGCCTTCTCACCTCACTGATGATATCTTCGAGCCTGAGAAGATTCTGTTCGGTCGCCTGGAGTTTTTTGAGTGTTTCTTTCTTACGGTCTTTATATTTGACGATGCCGGAAGCTTCGTCAAATATCAATCTTTTCTCCTCCGGTTTATAACTCAAAAATATCTCGATCTTACCCTGTTCGATAAAAGAATACGTCGATTCGCCGATACCGGTCCCCATAAAAAGTTCCTGGATATCTTTCAGACGGGCAAGATTTTTATTGACGTAATACTCGCTTTCTCCCGAACGATATAATTTTCGTGCCACCGAAACCTCTTTGAAGCCAAGAGGAAGGTATCCGTCTTCATTGCAGAAGTTGAGGGTGACCTCCGCGTAATTGAGAGGAGCAAACCGTTCGGTTCCGTTGAAAATAACATCTTCCATCTTCGTGCCCCGCAATGACTTAGGGCTTTGCTCGCCCAGAGCCCATTTGATGGCGTCAAAAACATTACTTTTGCCGCATCCGTTGGGACCGACAACAACGGTAATACCCGGTTCAAATTTAAGGAGAACTTTCTCGGGGAATGATTTAAATCCGAAAATTTCTAATGATTTTAGATACATTGAGTTGATGGTTTTGTCTGACTGCTCAATGCTTTGGTTAACAGGGGAACAATTTTAAATATATCACCGACGATTCCGTAATTGGCGACCTTGAAAATGGGAGCGTCGGGGTCTTTGTTGATCGCCACGATGGTCTTTGCCGACTGCATACCGACAAGATGCTGAATCTGTCCTGAAATTCCGCAGGCGATATACATTTTGGGTGCGACGGTACGACCGGTCTGCCCGACCTGATGCGAATAGGGAATCCACCCGGCATCAACTGCCGCGCGGGACGCACCTACCGCAGCCCCCAACACGTTAGCTAATTCTTCTACGATGGCGAAATTTTCCGGCTTCTGTAATCCCCGGCCGCCGGAAACGATAATATCGGCTTCGGCAAGGTTCACTTTATAAGCTTCCTCCTTGATGAGATCGATGAATTTCACCCGGTCGTCAAACAGATCTTCTCCAATCGTCTCCGGGATGATCTCACCCTGCCGCTCGGCATCGAGAGGGAATTCAGGCATAACCTTATGACGGACCGTTGCCATCTGCGGCCGGTGGCGGGGAGTAATGATCTGTGCCATAATATTTCCGCCGAAGGCCGGACGGGTCTGGATAAGAAGACGCTTTTGTGTATCGATATCAAGCCCGGTACAATCGGCGGTAAGGCCAGCGTATACCTTAATCGCGATCCGAGATACCAGCGAACGTCCCGTGGTCGTCGCGCCGGCAAGAATAATTTCCGGTTTGTACTTATTGACCAGGTGGCTGATCACATTGGCATAATTCTCCGCGGTATAATGCGCCAGCTGCGGATGGTCGACAAAGATCACCTTATCAGCTCCTTTATGAAAAACCTGCGGGATCCGTTCTTTGAGATTATGCCCTAAATATACTCCGACGACATCAGTTACCAGATCCCGAGCTAATTCCCGGGCTTTTCCCAATAACTCAAAGGAAACCCCGGCAATCCTGGAATTTTCCTCTTCGATAAAAACCCATACACCTCTATACTGATTGAGATCAACCCGGGAAGCCGCCTCCGGTTTCACAATCTCTATCGCATCAAAGTTGCAGGCTTCCTTACATGCCCCGCACAGAGTGCATTTATCCAGATCGATCACCGCGAGCTTCTCATCAAGGCTGATCGCTCCAAACGGACACACGTTTACGCACACCCCGCAGCCGACGCACTTGTCACTGATTATTTTAATGCCCTTTTCACTCATATCAGACTAAATGTTTTTTCAATTCCGTCACCAGTTTTTCCACGCATTCCTGAGGCTCGCCTTCAAAAAGCATGCCTTTCTCCCGCGGCGGCGGCGTAAAAATCTTAACCACCTGAGTCGGCGAACCTTCCAGCCCGATCTCTTTGGTATCAACGGTTATATCCTGAATGCCCCACACGGGAATATGTTTCGTTTTAGCTTTCATCTTACCCCGCAGGGAAGGAAGCCGCGGTTCATTGATCTCTTTGACGACGGTAATCAACGCCGGCAGCTGGACCTGTAATATCTCGCTGCCTTCTTCCAACAATCTTTCCAAACGGATACAATGCTTGACCTGATCGATTTCATCGATACGGCGCACATAGGTCGCCTGAGGCAGATTCAGATGAGCGGCGATACCCGGCCCGACCTGGGCGGTATCTCCATCGGAAGCCTGCTTACCGCAAAGAATGAGGTTGTAATCACCGATCTTCGCGATCGCCTTCGCCAGAATCAGGCTCGTCGACCACGTGTCGGAACCGGCGAACGCCCGATCACTGAGATGGATTGCCTCATCAATACCCAGCGAAAGGGCTTCCCGCAGCGCATTTTGCGCCTGCGGCGGGCCCATGGTAATGACGGTGGTATGCGCCGAAAAACGCTCTTTGAGAAGTAACGCTTCCTCAATCGCGTACATATCGAATGGATTGATGATCGATTCGACACCTTCTCGAATGAGCGTGTTGGTTTCGGGGTTGATTTTTACGTCGGTGGTATCGGGGACCTGTTTAATACAGACAATGATTTTCATTCCGTACGATATCCTCTGTCTCTATTTTACGCCTGATTGATTCCCTGATCAAACTCACTTTTCCTTCAGTACTGTCAACATTTATTCGCAAATTCTAAAGAAGCGTTTTTCTGTTT
>CAZABB010000032.1:0-9592 GCA_964483625.1 uncultured Planctomycetia bacterium
ATTTCTTCACGACTTCAACGTTGTCGATCTGAGGCGAATAGCAGGGAAACGTAATCTCATAGGCTTCTCCGTACGACAGACGCCGGATCGTAAAGGAACGACGATGCATCTGCCCCTGAATTTTGATCACGATTCCTTCCAGAGGATATATTCTCTCCTTATCCTTTTCTTTGATCTTATAATGAACCTTAACGATATCTCCGACACCGAAGTCGTATTCCTTCTTCATTTTTTCCAGAATCGCTTTTTCCACCTTCACTAATTTTTTACTCATGATATACCTCCTTTTTTTACGCAGATGATCGCAGATTTAAAGAAACACACCTGCCCCCCTATCTATCGGCAGGCAGGGATGATCACTGATATTTTATCTGCGTTAATCTGTTCCGTATATCTGAAAATTCAAATTCACAGATTTTTATTCGCTAAGGCTCTAAAAATCTAAGCCTTATTTGACCGTTTTTCCCACAGGTCGGGACGAAGTTCTTTGGTGATCTCCCGGGATTTTTCCCGCCGCCAGGCGGCGATGCGGGCATGGTCACCGTCCCGTAATACGTGAGGGACTTTCAAGCCGCGGAAATCCTCCGGCCGGGTATATACCGGATAATCCAGGAGATTGTCTTCGAAACTTTCCTGAATAATCGAATCGGCACTGGATACTACCCCCGGAATCAGCCGGGCGAGACAATCGATAAAAACCATTGCCGCCAATTCCCCTCCGCTTAAGATATAATCCCCCAATGAGATTTCCTCATCAATCAGGTGGTCGCGTACCCGTTCATCGACCCCTTCGTAACGGGGAGCGATGAGAATGAGGCGCTGGAACTTCAGCATCTCTCTAGCAACCTTCTGATTCAACCTTTTCCCTTTGGGACTAAACAGAACGACTTTCTTTGTGGGATCCTCTCTTTCCGGCGGGTATACCGGATATCCCAGGATATCTTCTACGGCACAAAAAAGCGGTTCAGGCTTAAACACCATACCGGCTCCGCCGCCATAGGGAGCATCATCAACTTTCTGATGCGAATCAGAGCTGTAGGCCCGCAGGTCATGGACCTTGATCTTCAGCAGGCCTTTCTCCTGAGCCCTCTTGATCATCGTCTCAGAGATAACACTCCCGAACATATCCGGGAAAATCGTAAGTACGTCGATCTGCATTCTCAAGGACTCCTTGGGCTACTCATTCAACCCCGCTTCGAAGGTATTCAAAAACCGCCGCTTGAAATCTTCAAACTCACCCTGCCCAACCGCCGCCCGGATACGTTCAATGAACCGCTGAAACCACCATACGTTGTGATATGTCAAAAGAGACGCTCCGGCTATCTCCGAAACATTGATCAGATGACGGATATACGCCCGTGTATACCGGCGACATACCGGACAAGTACACTCAGGATCAACCGGAGAATAATCACGCATATACAACGCGTTACGAATGACCAGCTTCCCCTGATTGGTAAATGCCGTTCCGGTCCTGCCCAGACGGGTAGGAATGACACAATCAAAGAGATCAACCCCCAACGAAACACTCTCCAAGATATCCCGGGGGGTCCCTATTCCCATACAATATACCAGATATTCCTTACTCTGCTTGGAAAGAATATCGGTTAAAAAAGAGACTATATTATATCTTAAAAGCTCTGGCTCGCCAACACTTAAACCGCCGACGGCAACCCCGTCACAGCCGACAGAAAGAGACTTACACAGAGACGTTTTACGCAAATCTTCATACGTAGCCCCCTGGATAATGCTGAAAAAAGCCCCCTGATTCCCACTGGCATCAAACGCAGCTCGCGAACGACGGAGCCAGTTCAAAGTACGCGTCACGGCTTCTTCAGCATAATCATGCGGCGTAGGATATTTGACACATTCATCCAGCGGCAAAACCACATCGCTCCCTAAATCGCACTGAATGCGGACCACATCTTCGGGAGTAAGAAAGATCGTCCGCCCGTCGAGATGAGACTGAAACTGAACTCCCTCATCCGAAACTTTTCTCAAACTTTCCAGGCTGAAGACCTGATATCCTCCGCTATCGGAAACAATCGGGCCATGAAAAGACATAAAAGCATGCAAGCCGCCCGCTTCTTTGATAATCTGAGTGCCGGGCCGTAAAAAGAGATGGTAGGCATTGACCAGAAGACCGTGGCAGCCGATCTCTTTTATCTGATGAGTACACAACGCTTTAATCGTGCCCTGCGTTGCCACGGGGAAAAAAGCCGGGGTAGGAAACGTACCGTGACGGGTGTGAAAACGTCCCCGGCGAGCCCTCGTTGTACGATCACGCGCTGTTATTTCAAACATAGCCTTATTTTTTGGGGCTCTTTCTAAAAAAGATCCCGATTCAAAGGATATTCTTACTCCTGAAGTGTAAAAAATATACAATGAAGTTATATGAGAATATCCTTATTTTTTGGAATAGAAATTTAAAATTATGCTCATGACGATACTGATCAGGATTGTCGTCGTAAGAGGGAAGTACAGGATAAAATCGCCTCGTTTTAAGAAAAAATCGCCCGGCAATTTTCCCAGAAACGGAATCTTTACCTGCCAGGCAAGAAGGATGACCACCCCGGAAATAAACAGGACAATACCGATGCCGATAAGCACTTTACCTAATGAATCCGGGGCCATATTTAAAAAAGTTTCTCCTGTTTATCCTGCGGTAAGGGTATATTCAGATGCGCATAAGAAGTCCGGGTCACGACGCGGCCCCGGGGAGTCCGTTTCACGAATCCCTTTGTCATCAAATAGGGCTCGACGACATCCTCCAGGGTTTCCTTCCCTTCACCCAAAGAAGCGGCAATCGCCTCGATCCCGACCGGACCACCCTGATGAATGGTGATAATCGACTTCAGATACCGCCGGTCCAGATCATCCAGACCCTGACGGTCGATTTTAATCTTCTGCAGGGCCAGATTTGTCACCTCAAGAGTAATATGGCCCTGCGCCATCACCTGCGCGTAATCCCGGATGCGCCGCAAGAGACGATTGGCCAGCCGCGGCGCGCCGCGGGAACACCAAGCAATCTGCCGGCAGCTTTCGGGGTCGATGTCGACTCCCAACAATTGCGCGCTCCGTTCGACAACGGCGATTAATTCCTGTGGCGGATAAAAATCCAGGTCGAAAAAAAGGCCGAACCGGCCGCGTAACGGCGCGCTTAAGGCGCCTTTGCGGGTCGTTGCTCCGATCAGAGTAAACGGTTTTAAGTTGAACTTGATACTTTTGGCATAGGGCCCTTTATCAACAACAAAATCAATCTGATAATTTTCCATCGCTGGATAAAGAAACTCTTCAATCACCCGGGAAAGACGGTGGACCTCATCAATAAAAAGGATATCCCCTTTTTCCAAATTGGTAAGAATTCCCACCAGGTCTCCGGCACGTTCAATAGCCGGGCCGCTGGTGGACGTCAACGTCGTTCCCATCTCCCGGGCAATACAGTAGGCAAGGGACGTCTTCCCCAACCCCGGAGGCCCCGCAAGCAGAATATGTTCGGTAGGTTCACCGCGCCCTTTAGCCGCTTCAATCGCGACCTTAAGGGATGAGACGACATCCTCCTGTCCGATAAATTCCGAAAGCTTCGAAGGACGCAAAGAGAGATTGATGATCTTTTCTTCATCATTCTCTTTCAGATAGTCGACAAAACGGTCTTCGTTCATAACGATGAGTACATTTTTTCGCGGCGGGTAATCATGATCGATGAAAAAAGATCCTGCTGAATCGCCGCGATTTCCTTCATGCGAATCAATTCCAGAATCGCAAGGAAAGAAACGATAATTTCCAGTTTACTGCGGGAAGAAGCAAACAGCTCGGCTAACGATACCTTTTCCCGCTCTATCAGAAGGTGCAGAATGTCATGCATCTTCTCCTCTATGGTAAACTCGTCCTTGATAACCTCAAGGAACATATCCTTGGGCACCTCTTTCAACGCCGCTTTAAACGCGTTGATCAAATCAAAGATCGACGCTTCAAAGTACGCCTCGTCTTTCCTCTCGACCTGAGGCCGGCTTACATATTTTAATCTCTGCCGTTCCTTGTCTTTGAGGTACCCGGCGGCTTCCTTGAATTTCTCATACTCCAGGAGCTTCCTCACCAGTTCCTCCCGCGGATCTTCTTCCGGTTCTTCTTCGGGCTTCTCCTGAGGCAGGAGCATCTTCGACTTGATATTGATCAGAGTGGCCGCCATGACCATATACTCGGAAGCGACATTGATATCCAGTATCTGCATCAATTCCAGAAATTCCAGATACTGCTCGACAACGTTGGCAATGGGAATATCATAGACATCGATATGATCTTTCTTGATGAGATACAGGAGTAAATCCAACGGGCCCTCAAAGATATCCAAACGAATTTTCATATCCGCACCGCTTCTTTCACCTGACACATCATATCCGAGGCTACGGCCCGGGCTTTCTGCGCCCCCTGATCCAATATGCTCTGTAAAAAATCCCGCGAGGAAAGCAGTTTCTTTTTTTCTTGGCGCCGGGGAGCAATGAAATCGATAAGCATCCCGGCGAGCTTAAGCTTACAGTCTTTGCATCCGATCTGCGCCTGCGTGCACCAGGTTGTTGCCTCCTCTTTCAACTGAGGCTGAAAGATCTCATAATAACTGAATACATCGCAGACGTCAGGATGTCCCTTGTCATCCCTCTTGATCCGCTGCGGATCGGTTACCATCGAAACTATCTTCTTTTTTATGGAATCATCTTCTTCATCCAGAGCGATAAAATTATCATAGCTTTTACTCATCTTGCGGCCATCCAGTCCGGGAAGCCGGGGGACACTGGTCAATAACGGCTGCGGTTCGGTAAAAATTTCTCTGCCGAAGAGAAAATGAAACCGCCGTACCAGTTCCCGGGCCAGCTCCAGATGGGGCAGCTGATCCTCTCCCACGGGAACACAATCAGCCTTATACAAAAGAATATCCGCCGCCTGTAAGACCGGATACCCTAAAAAGGCATAGGTGTTTACTTCTTTTTCTTTCAGTTGATTGATCTGCTCTTTAAACGTCGGACACCGGAAGAGCCATCCCAGAGGCGTAACCGCCGATAACACCATGAATAATTCAAGATGAACGGGAAGGCGGGATTGGACAAACACGACGGATTTTTCCGGATCGACTCCCCAGGCCAGCCAATCGGCTACGTTATCAAGAGTAATTTCAGAGATTTCCTGAGCATTTTTGTATTCGCTCATTAAAGCGTGCCAGTCGGCTACCATAAAAAAGCAGTCATAGTCGTTCTGCAGTTTCTGCCAGTTCGACAACGCTCCGACCCAATGCCCCACATGAAGCTTACCGGTGGGGCGCATCCCGCTGAGTATTCTCTTTTTTGCCATAATTATTCAGGATCACAAGGCCACACGACACATCCCGCACCGATATGTACATATCTAGCGGGACCCCGCCGTATAAAAATATTACGGAGCGGGGCGTCACACGAAAATCTCTTTTTTCCTCCTCCTTGTGACTATGTGACTTTGTGACATGGGACGTTGACTATGAGAGTTTCCGCTCTATTTTTTCTTCCAGGTAAAGATCGATCATATCCCCTTCCTGGATCTGATCATACCCGATACCGATACCGCATTCGGTCCCTTCGGTGACTTCTTTGACGTCATCTTTAAATCTTTTCAAGGTGTTCACTTTTCCTTTAAAGATACTTTCCCCGTCACGGACAAGTTCGCATTGCGCGTTACGCTGAGCTTTTCCTTTGGTAACGATACTGCCGGCGATAATTCCGCGGGATAATTTGAAAACCTGCTTAACCTGCGCCTGCCCGAGAAAGATTTTCCGGATATGAGGCGTCAGCATCCCCTCCAGAGCCGCCTTGACTTCATCGATCAGTTCATACACGATCTGATAGACACGGATCTCGATCCCCTTCTGCTTGGCTAATTCCCGTGCCGCCGGATCAACACTCACCTTGAATCCTAAAATCACCGCGTCACTCACATCCGCCAAAAGTACATCAGAAGGAGAAATAGCGCCTACGGCTTTATGCACAATGTCGCTTTCCACCTCACGGGTAGAGAGCTTCTGGAGAGACTGTTCCACCGCTTCCAGAGTCCCTCCCACATCAGCTTTTAAAATAACTTTGAGCTGTTTCTTGCCCTGTTTCCCTAAATCTTCCAGACTCATATGCGCCGGAGCAACCTGACGTTTCGTCTTCTCCTCCTCTTTCCGGCGCCCGACAATCTGCTTGGCCGCGGCTTCATCGGGCGCAACAAAGAACTTATCCCCCGGCGAAGGAACTCCGTTCAATCCCAGAATTTCAGCCGGCTGAGACGGGAAAACCCGGGCCATGGGCTTGCCCAGGTCGTCATTTATCGCTTTAATTCTCCCCCAGCATAATCCGCATACGCCAATATCACCGACATTCAATTTCCCCTCCTGCACCAGAATGGTCGCCAGAGCCCCTCGGCCTTTCGATAGATGCCCTTCAATAACAACCCCCACCGCGGGGCGTTCACGATCAGCTTTCAATTCCAGTAACTGCGCCTGCAAGAGGATTAACTCCAGCAATTCATTGAGCCCTTGACCCGTTTTGGCCGAAACTCCCTGGGTAACCGTCTTACCTCCCCAGTCCTCAGGCACCAGGTCTATCTTGGACAACTGCTGTTTCACCATATCGATATTGGCATTGGGAGCATCCATTTTATTTATCGCGACGATAACCGGCACTCCGGCCGCCTTGGCATGATTATACGCTTCGGTTGTCTGAGGTTTGATTCCCTCATCGGCGGCGATAACCAAAATGACAATATCGGTAATATCAGCCCCGCGCGCGCGCATTGCCGTAAATGTTTCATGGCCCGGAGTATCGACGAAGGTAATATCCCCGGCCTCAAGATGGATCCGGTAAGCACCGATATGCTGAGTAATCCCGCCCCGTTCGCTCTGGGTAATCGTACTCTTACGAATATAATCCAGAAGAGATGTCTTCCCGTGATCAATATGTCCCATAAGCGTTACGATCGGAGCCCGCTCCTGTCCTTCCTTGGTTTCAACCGTAAGGATTTCCTCTTCTTTTGATGGTTTCTGTTTTAAATTGATCTTATATGAATAAGCCAGATCTTTGGCCGTAGCTTCATCGAGCAGCTGATTGATCATCGCCATCCGGCCCTTATTCATCAACACTTTGAGAATCTCCGAAGGTTTCTGATTGAGCTTTACCGCCAGATCCTTGACGGAAATGGGAAAATCAACCTGAACCACATTCTCTTCGATCTCTCGATTCTTCAGATCCTCCAGTTCATGGGTAATGATCTGAGCCGTCTCCTCATCAATGACCGACATATGGCTTTTCACCGGAAAGTTCAAGGTCTGAAGTTTATCGATCAACTCTTTGGAATCAATCCCTAATTTTTTTGACAATTCATAAATTCTCATACTTAATTCTCTTTCTCCTTCTCTTGGGGATCCGAATCCGATCCGGACACATCTTCGGTGTTCTGTTGGGGATCTCCCGTTTTATCCTCCTGGTCGTCTCCGACGGCTGAAGCTTTTTGAGCCAACGCCGCCTCTTTCTCTTTGGCACGTTGGGCGGCTTGTTTCTCCAGTGATTTTTTTGCTTCTTCAATCATTTTCGCACCCTTTTTCTCGCCGATCCCTTTTATTTTCGCCAAATCCTCTTCTTTGGTCCGGGTCAGCGAGGCAATATCGGAATAGCCGGCGTTCACCAGGAGTTCGGCAGTACGCGAGCTGACACCTTTTAAGGCCCCCAGCACTTTTAAACTTTCCTGGATAGCTTCTTTGGTCCGCACATCAATTTCCCATTCCACCAGTTTTGACGCCAACCGAACATTCTGCCCCTTCCGGCCGATGGCCAGAGAAAGCTGGTCGGAATTCACCAGCACTTTAGCACGCTTGGCCTCCCGATCGATCTCGATTTTGGAGACGACCGCGGGAGCCAGGCTCGTCTTAATGAATTCTTTTATATCTTCATGCCAGCGGATAATGTCTATCTTCTCTCCCCGCAACTCTTCGATGATATTCTTGACCCGCGAGCCGCGGATACCGACACACGAGCCCACACAATCAACTTTATCGTCTTTGGAGAACACGGCGATCTTTGTGCGCTCTCCCGCCTCGCGTGAGATCGATTTCACCTCAACGATACCATCGTAAATCTCGGGAACTTCAAGTTCAAACAGCTTTTTCACCAACCCGGGATGTTTACGGGAAAGAATGATCTGCGGTCCCTTCTCCCTTTTGACGTCGATAATCAGCGCCTTCACCCGCTCCCCCATGCGGAACCGATCCAGGGATGAGAGGAAACTGTTGGGGATAATCGCCTCAGCCTTACCGAGAAGATCAAGAATAACCCCCCTTTTTTCAAGACGGTACACGACCCCGCCGACAATCTGGCCGATACGATCCTTAAAATCCTCATAGACATTTTCTTTTTCCGCTTCACGGATCTTCTGAATAATTACCTGCCGGGCCGTCTGCGCCGCGATACGGCCGAATTCTTTGGATACAATCTCCTTGCCGGAGATATACACGCGGATATCTCCCTTTTGCGGATCGATGTCCACGCTGATCTCATCTTTGTTATCATCGGTAATCTTAGCAATCTTATGCGCGGCAATCGTCAGCGCCTGCTTGACCGCATCAATAAGGACTTCTTTATTCAGGCCCCTTTCCCGTTCCAGCTGTTCAAGAATAGTTAAAAATTCTTTATTCATATTTCAATCCTCTGTTTGGCACATTGCACAGAAGCCAACGGAATCTCTAATTTTTCCCTGGCCTCTACGACAATATTATCCCGGGTGACATTGCGTAACAAACCCTCTATGTATGTTTTCTCCAACCACGGCTTCTTCAGCCATACATGTATATCACGCCCTATGACTCGCAAAAAATCTTCGCGAGTCTTCAATTTACGATCAAGACCGGGAGAAATGACCTCTAAGGTGAAATCATCACCCCAAAGTTCCTGATCTTCAAGATAAAGACGAAACTGGCAATTCAAACGGCCGCACTCAGAAAGCGTAATCCCGCCGCGCGGATAGTCGGCGGTAACCCTCACCACGCAGGCTGCCCCCTGGCGGAACGACTTAAACTCGACCACATCAACCCCTTCCCGGCGAAAGAACGTATCGGCCGCCTCTTGTATGATATCTTTCAGTTCTTTCTTCATGATCTTTTTGACTGAAGAAACTCAATAAGTTTTTCCGGTTTCAAGGAAATCTTTTCCGATGTTTTTCTTGTTTCCACCTCAAGCTCCTTGGTCTGACGGTATTTTTTCCCCAGAATCACGATATAGGGGATCCCCAGCAAATACGCGTCATTGAATTTTACGCCGGGCCCCTGGCCCCGATCATCGACCAGTGTCTCGATACCGGCGTTCTCCAAATCCGCCGCTAGATCCGTTCCTACCTTTAAAAACTCTTCGTCTTGAGCGTCCAAAACAACAATAATCACCCGATACGGCGCAAGCGATTCCGGCCACAATATACCCCGCTGGTCAAACCTCTGTTCAATGACCGCGCTCATGATCCGGCTGACCCCGATCCCATAACATCCCATAATCAGCGGTTTACGTTTGCCGTCATGATCTAAAAAGAACGCTTCCTGCGCCTG
>CAZABB010000032.1:9602-19940 GCA_964483625.1 uncultured Planctomycetia bacterium
ATTTCGTCCCCAGCTGGAAAACATGCCCCAGTTCGATCATCCTCTTCTGACAGAGCGTACCCTTACACTCGGAACAGACATCTCCTTCTCGGAAATACGCGCCGCACGCCGGGCAAACCATGAGGATATCCTCGCCGATTTCCGCCGGAGCCAGGAATTCATCGGATACGCTGCCGCCCATGACCCCGGAATCAGCGCCCACCTTCACAAAGTCCAAACCGCATTCTGAGAATATGTTATCGTACGCCTCAAGCATCAACTCATAATTCTTATTGAGCCCGGCCTGATCCCGGTCAAAACTGTAGGCGTCTTTCATGATAAACTCACAGCCGCGTACCAGGCCGTACCGCGGCCGGGTCTCATCCCGGAATTTCGTCTGGATCTGATACAGAGTCACGGGAAGCTGTTTATACGATGATATATATTTTTTTACGATCTCGGTAATTTCTTCCTCATGCGTCGGCCCCAGACAAAACGTACGCTGTTTGCGGTCCTCGATACGCAGCATGACATCTTTTAAATCCTGATCCCGGCCGGTTTTTTCCCACATTTCAATCGGCTGCAACGCCGTCATTAAAAGTTCCGACGCTCCGGCGGCATTCATATGACGGCGGATAATGGTGCTGATTTTATCCAGCACTCTCAATCCCAGAGGCAGATAGGCGTAAATCCCGGAGGAAATCATGGAAAGGTATCCACCCCGTAAAAGAAGCCGATGACTTACGCATTCGGCCTGATGCGGATCTTCCCGCAACGTAGGAATAAACACTTTACTAAACAGCATGACGTATTTTCTTGAGCAACGTATCGATTGCTTTGTTCTGGGTCGTAACCCCGATTACTTCGCCTTTACGAAAAATGGCTCCCTTATCTCTGCCGAAAGCGACTCCGATATCCGCCTGACTAGCCTCACCGGGACCATTGACCACACACCCCATCAGGGCTATTTTTTTAGGCATGCCCCCGCCGCAAGAAGATTCTATCCGATGCTGAAATTCCTCAACCAGTTTTTGAAGGTCGACCTGGCACCGGCCGCAGGTCGGACATGAGATTATTTCCGGATAGAACCAGCGCAAACCAAGAGATTGCAGGATGCTTTGAGCAATCCGTATTTCTTCGACCGCCGGCCCCGTCAGCGACACCCGGATAATATCCCCGATGCCTTCAGACAACAACATCCCTATTCCCAAAGAAGACTTGACCACTCCCTGCCAGAAAGGGCCGGTCGCCGTTACCCCCAAATGCAAAGGATATTGAAACCGCTGGACAAACAGCCGGTTTGCCTGTACGGTAGTTCGGACTTCGGAAGCTTTTAGGGAAACCATTATATCAAAGAATCTCATGTCTTCAAAAAGTTTTATATAATCGGAAACCTTCGAAACCATACGCCGGGCTAAAGAGCTTTTCCCGCGCCGGGCCGGTTTGAATCCGCCCGAATTCACCCCAATCCGGATGGAAATACCCGCCTCTCTTGCCTCGGCGACAATCTCCTTGATCCGGTCGCGTTTGGTAATATTGAGCGGATTTAACCGTATACCGTCAACCCCCGATTCAATCGCTTTCAACGCCAAAGAAGGGTGGAAATGAATATCGGCCACAAGAGGAATCGAGACCTCTTTCTTTAACCGTTTCACGGCCACGCTGTCGGTATCTTCTTTAAACGCGATCCGTATCGCTTCGGTCCCGGCGGCGTGAAGGGATTTTGCCTCACGAACAAGAAGCGTCTGTTTCCGGGCCGGCGTCTTCAGCATCCCCTTAATCCGCACGGGATTCTTGCCCCCGACCTTCAAATCCCCTATGGTAACTATCTTGCTCATATATTCTATGTATTAACGATAAACTTCAGAATATCGTTACAGACAATAACCAGCATCAACCCGATCAGAATGATCAGGCCGATCCGGGTAATAAGCTCTTCCCACTTAGACGAGAGAGGCCGGCCGCGTACCCGTTCCAGCCCCAGAAAGAAAATATGACCTCCATCGAGAACGGGCAGAGGGAAAAGGTTAATAATACCTAAACTTACGCTTAAAATCCCGACGAAATGCGCCAGAGGAACAATCCCTATCCTGGCGACCTGGGAAGTAAGATGATAAATTCCCACCGGGCCGGCCACGGCTTCCCGGAACGGAATAACGCCGATAATGGTAAAGAAGAGCCCCTTGACGATCATAGTCGTTAATTCGATCAAATGCCGGAAAGCTTTGAGGAATCCCGGGAAGATGCCGGTACGGATAATTTTCTGCTCAAACGAAGGAGCGATTCCGACAAACGCAAACTCCCGTTCTTTCCCGAAAACATCCTTACGCACCTCAATCTGAGGGGTGACGGCAATATCTTTGATCTGATTTTCACGCCGAATACGCAGACGCACTTCACCGGATGAAGAACGAATCGTATCCGTTACGTCTCGCCAGGTTTCGATATCCCGGCCGTTGACGGCAAGGATTTCATCCTGAAGTTCGAGCGAAGAACGTGCCGCGGGAGTCCCCGCGACGATTTCTCCGATAACCGGCGCGGTATAGGGGAATCCGATTACAAAAATAACCCAGAAAATAAGGAACGCCAGAAAATAATTAAACAACGGGCCGAAAAAAACTACCCGCGCTTTTATCCCGGGAGGTTTCGAAAGGAATTCATGCGGCTGCCCTTTGTGTTCATCAGGCACGTCCCCGGCCAATTTCACATACCCTCCCAGGGGAACCAGACATACCAACAGGAGCGTTTCTTTAAGCTGCCAGCGGATAACCGGCGGACCAAACCCGATCGCAAACCGTTCTACTTTTATCGCGCTCCGGCGCGCGGCAATAAAATGTCCGAACTCATGAGAGATAATCAACACACTTAAAACGGCAAGAAAGATGATAAGATTTAACAACATTTTTTTTCTATATACTCCTTTGTTTTCGTCCGGGACCAGGCATCCCATCTCACGACATCCTTAAATGTTTTTATCGTACCCTTTGTACGGCGAGCATAGGTATGCTCCAACGCATCATACATCGCGGGAAAAGATATCTTTTCCCGCAGAAAGTAATCTATGGCAACTTCATCGGCGGCGTTGACGACAGCCATAGCGTTACCCCCGCACCGGGCCGCATCAAGTACCAGCTCCAATAACGGGAATCTCTTCACATCAACACACCCGAAGGAACAATCAAGATTTCCCAGAACATCAAACATACCCTTTTTACGGGAGGTACCCCGTGCCGGATACCAGAGGGCATGCTCAATAGGAATACGCATATCCGGTTCGTAAAAACAGGATATCACGACCCCGTCTTTCATCTCCAGTGCCGCGTGCATCAAAGACTGCCGATGCACCAGAATATTAATCTCATCGTAGGGGACAGAGAAAAACTCATGGGTCTCGACCACTTCAAACCCCTTGTTTACCAGCGTAGCGCTGTCAACGGTAATACGACGCCCCATATTCCAGATAGGATGCGCCAAGACCTCTTTTGCTTTCACTTTCTTCAACTGATGAGGTTTACGATTATACAACGCGCCGCCGGAGGCGGTAATATGAACCCGGCGCACGGCGCGCTTATCTACTTCCTTGAATAACTGAAACAACGCGTTAATCTCACTGTCAACCGGAATCAATTCGGTCCCGTACTTTTTCGCCTGGCGCTTCACCAGCGGCGCGGCGACGACAAACGATTCTTTATTGGCCAGAGCTACCCGACGGGAATGTTTGATCGCCGTAAGCAGAGGTTTCAGCGAAGCGATCCCGGAAATAGCCATAAGCGAAATATCGGCCGATTGGGAAGCGAATTCCTCTAAGCCTTCCTCTCCGGAAAAAAAAATCACCCCTTCGGGAACCATGGCCCTGGCGCGAGCCGCCGCCTCCCGGTCTACCACGCATACCGAACGGGGAGAAAACTCTTTGATCTGTTTTGCCAGACAGTGTATATTCCGGTACACACAGAGCCCTTTCACACGGAAGGATTTTCTATTCTGTCTCATTACGTCAAGGGCACTTTCCCCGACCGACCCGGTTGAACCGAAAACAATGACTTTCTTCATAGTTAACGAACCATAGTTATGTAGAGATAAAACGTCGGCGCGGTAAAAATAAGGCTGTCGATAACATCAAGGATTCCCCCCATCCCGGGCAAAATGTTACCTGAATCCTTCACATTACAATCCCGCTTGATAAGAGATTCAAACAAGTCCCCCAGCTGAGAGATGATCGCCAGGATCGCCGACATAAACACTTTCTCCCAGAAAAAAAGCAGCTCGGAAAGAAAGAATGAGAACACAATCCCGACCGCAAGGCTCACCAGGAATCCGCCCAAAGCCCCCTCCAGCGATTTCTGCGGACTGACCCGCTTGATCAGAGACGTCCGGCCGTAGTGTTTCCCGATAAAATACGCGCCGATATCGGAAGACTTCGTCACCGTAATCAGGAAAATACACAACAGCAGCCCGTCGTCGAGCTGACGAATACGCAGAAGAAAACTGACACACCAGGCAATATAGATAATCCCGAACACGGTCGCCGAAAGTGAAAGTACCGGCTGGTACTGATCTTTCTTGGTCATTTCTAACAAGAACAGGGTGAATAACCCCCAGATGATGAAAAGGAACTGCCACCCCTCTTTAATAGGGAACTGAAAATATACCGTAATCCCGATAAACAACCCGATAGCCAGTCCAAAGTATTTAAAAAGCTTTACTCCCTTTTTTTCCACCATATTAAAGAACTCGAGCAGCCCCATGGCAATGATGATATTCACCACAATCGCGAACAGGGGACGGAACAGCAGAGCCACAACGGCCAGACTGATAAGAAAACCGGAGGTAAGAAGACGCTGTCTCATCATTTTTTCTTTTTTCCCGCGGCCACGTTTCCAAAACGACGTTCACGCCGCGTATATACCCGGATAGCTTTGAGAAGTTCCTTTTTGTCGAAATCCGGCCAATAACAATCGGTAAAATACAGCTCCGAATACGCTATTTGCCACAACAGAAAATTACTCAGGCGCATCTCTCCCGACGTCCTGATCAGAAGCTCAGGCTCGCCGCAATCAGCCAGAGAGAGATAGCTCGCAAATGTATCTTCATCCAAAATCTTCCCTCTTTTTTTCCCGGCCGATTCATCTAAAATCTTATTCACCGCCGACGCAATATCCCAACGCCCTCCATAATCCAGAGCGATATTAACGATCAACGAATCGTTCTCTTTCGTTTGAGATTCGATATCCGCGATCTGCTTCCGGCGAATGCGGTCAATACGATCGCGGCGGCCGATAAACTGAAGCCGGATATTATCTTCAATAAGCTTTTTTTTTGATTTCATCAGAAAATACGTCATATAGGAAAACAGCTTCAGGATTTCGCTGCGCGGTCTTTGCCAGTTTTCCGTGGAAAAAGCAAAAAGAGTCAGCATGCCAATACGCAGATCCTGCGCGTTCACAATCAATTCCTGAACCCGTTCAATCCCGCGACGATGCCCCTGGGTCCGCCGCAATCCCCGCTCTTTCGCCCAGCGGCCGTTTCCATCCATGATAATCGCAATATGCCGGGGAATTTCCAGAGACCCGTCCGATCCTTTTTTCACCCTTGGACTCCTTCCTTTCCTCACTTCTTCCCCCAAAAATAAAAGGGGCCCACGGCCCCTCTTTGTTCCCCTGCAATGAAGTGATACTCCTTATTTACGAGTCGATTTTGACTTCAGCAGCATTTCCTGGAGATCATCCTCAAGTTTCTCTTTCATTACCTTTACTTTTTCCAACTCGTCGGTGAGCGCCTGGTTTTGACTTTGAAGCGATTCAATCTGCGCCTCTTTGCTTTTAAGCCTCTCTTTCAGGTCAACGGTACTCTTAAGCAGCGCATCTTTTTCTTCCTGCAAAATATCCTGCATTTTTTGAGACTTCATATACTCAGCCAGGCTCTCTTTATATTGCTTGGATGTGGCGCTTAACCGCGCCGAGATAGAAATCCCGCCGATAATCAAAAGCAGAATAACCCCCAGTAAAATGCTCAAAAGTAACGGATGATTCTTCATCGTTTAGAGTTCTCCCAGTTCTTTTTTGATCTTCTTTACCGTCAGGGGGATAATAACGATCTCTACTCTCCGGTTGAGCGCCCGTCCGGCTTTGGTATCGTTGGAAGCAACCGGACTGTATTCGCCGTACCCGATCGCGTACATGCGCTTGGAATTCACTCCGTCTTCCTCAAGGAAATGAAGCACGCTTAAGGCCCGCTGGGTCGAAAGTTCCCAGTTGGACTTCCAGCGGGAAAGTTTAATCGGCTGGTCGTCGGTGTGACCTTCGATACTGATCTGATGCTGGGGAACATCTTCCTGTAAAACCCCGGACACTTTCTTGAGGATATCCAGGCTCGGTTCTCTTAGTCTGGCTTTCCCGGAATCAAACAGAACCTCGGCCACAAAGGTAACAACAAGTCCTTTCTCCTCCATGGACACTCGCACCTGATCGTCGGCGATTTCCTGAGAAAGTTTCTCCTGCAGGATGTTGCGGGCATCACGTAACTGATTCAGTTCCTGTTCCAGGGTCCGGATACGTTCGATATCCGAACGTCTCCCCTTTTGAAGGACTATGGAACAGCCCGTCAAAAAGGAAAGGACAAGAAAAAATGTAAGACAATACGTTCCTAATTTCATTTTTGCCTCCCTTTTTAAATTTTTTTTAGATTATCACAGCCCTGCGCCAAAGTCAAGTTATTTCATGAGCTCTCTGAAATTCTCAGAGGGCTTTGATTTCAGTGATTCAAACGGGATTACGGTGATCCAGAAAAACAAGGAAATTCAATACTGCTCTCGGTACGGATTCCCCCGGCAAGAATCACCGTCCCTTCCGCTTATCACCACATCAAGTCTTTCCGGATATCAACCCGGTATCTGAAAAAAGAACTATTTAAACAACGAATAGGTGATGATAAACTGGCTGAATACAATCGCTACCATTGACATTAATTTCAAAAGAATATTAAGGGACGGTCCTGATGTATCTTTAAAGGGGTCGCCTACCGTATCGCCAACGACCGCCGCCTTATGGGCATCAGATCCCTTGCCCCCTAAATTACCTTCTTCAATATATTTTTTGGCATTATCCCAGGCTCCGCCGGCGTTGGCCATCATAACCGCGAGGACAAATCCCGAAACGAGAGCTCCCACCAGAAGGCCGGCTACCGCTTCAACCCCCAACAGAAGGCCGACCAGAACCGGAGACGTGAGCGCCAGAAGCGCCGGAGCGAACATCTTCTTCTGGGCCGATTGAGTCGTGATCTTCACGCACGTAGTATAATCAGCCTTGCCTTCTCCGGTCAAAAGCCCTTTGATTTCACGGAATTGCCGCCGCACTTCCTGGACGATGAATCCGGCCGCCTCCCCCACGGCATTCATCGTAAGCGAACAAAAAACAAACGGCAACGCTCCTCCCAAAAGCAACCCGATAAGCAGCCGCACATCCAGAAGCGAAAGGCTTATCGGCGCGCCCAGAATTTCTACTTTTTCTTTATACGCCACGATCAACGCCAGCGTAGTCAAAGCCGCACTGCCGATAGCAAAGCCTTTACCGGTCGCCGCGGTCGTATTCCCCAACGCGTCAAGCTGATCGGTTTTCTCCCGTACGCTTTTATCTAAACCCGACATCTCCGCAATCCCGCCGGCATTATCGGCGACCGGACCGTAGGCGTCGGAAGCCAGAGTCGTTCCCAGCGTCGAAAGCAGCCCGACACTGGCAAGTCCGATACCGTATAAACCAAATCCGTAATTCTCCATTCCGCCGGCGACGAAGAAACTGATGAATATCGCCGCGCAGATAACGATAACCGGCAACGCCGTCGACATCATTCCCAGAGAAATGCCGCCGATAATAATCGTCGCCGGACCGGTAAGCGAACGATTCGCTAACGTTCTTACCGGAAAGAAGGACGTTGAGGTAAAATATTCGGTAAAAATACCCAGGAGAATCCCGGCGATAATACCGGTAATAATCGCGTACCACAAACCCAAGGCATCGGGAGAAAGCAGTCTAAAGATGAAAAATAAGGAAAATATCGCGATCATACCCGCAACCGAGAAAACTCCCCGCCGCAGAGCGAAAATCAGGGATGATTGAGATTCTTTTTTTGTCCGCACCAGAAAATATCCGATAATCGAAGCGATAACGCCACAGCCCCCTAAAATCAGAGGCAATAAAACACCTTTTAAACCGAGTCCCGCGCTGACCGCTAACGCCATCGCGGCAACGACCGAATCGACGTAGGATTCATACAAATCAGCACCCATTCCCGCAACATCTCCCACGTTGTCTCCGACCTGATCGGCGATAACGGCGGGATTACGCGGATCGTCCTCGGGTATCCCCGCCTCAACTTTACCCACCAGATCGGCGCCGACATCGGCCGCTTTGGTATAAATCCCGCCGCCGACACGGGCAAACAAAGCATAACAGGAAGCGCCCATCCCGAAGGAAAGCATCGTCGAGGTAATCAGAACAAGATCCTGAGTAAAAAATCTCGAAAGAAGATAGAACGAAACCGAAAGATATAATAAGGCGATGCCCACAACACTTAATCCCATGACCGTACCGGCACTGAAGGCAACCCGTAACCCCCCATTAATACTCTTTCCGGCGGCAAAAGCCGTACGGCCGCTTGAATGCGTGGCGATAAACATTCCGATCCAGCCGCAGAGCGCCGAACAGAATCCGCCGATAAGAAAAGCAACGGAGACGATTTTCATTTCCAGCGCAAAAAGGATCACAAATACGATCAGAAAAAATATCCCCACCACTTTGTATTGCTGAGAAAGATAACTCTGCGCCCCCTCCCGGATATATCCGGCAATGGTCTTCATTGCGTCGGTACCTTCGGAATTCTTAAAGATCCATATCCCGACGAAAAGACAGAATACCAGCGCAAGCACCGATGAGATCATGACAAATAAGAGAAATTCCATATCCCGACTCCTTTCCTTAGGTTATGATCGCCTGACGTTTCTCTCCTACCGAGACCATCGATATTTTTTTCCCCGTATGCTTCTGGATAACCGCGATATAGCGACGGGCCTCAAGCGGTAAGCCCCGAATCATCCCGACCCCGGTGAGATATTCCTTCCAGCCCTTCAGGGTACGGTACCGGGGAGTTATCCGGTCTAAATCGTAGGGAAACAATCCCCTATTTTTCCCTTGGTGGTTATATCCCACACAGCATTTTATTTCTTTTAGATGATTAAGGACATCAAGTTTGGTAAGGACGATTTCGGTCACGTTATTCAGCAGTACCGAACGCCTCAGGAGGACAAGATCGAGCCAGCCGCAGCGCCGCGCCCGGTTCGTTGTCGCGCCAAATTCCTTTCCCATCGTACGTAAATATTCTCCCAGCGTACCGCCGGATTCGGTAGGAAACGGCCCCTCTCCCACCCGGGTCGTATAGGCTTTACTGACGCCGATAATCTTATCTATCTTTAAAAAAGAAGCTCCCGATCCGAGAATCGCGTTGGCAAAAACCGTATTCGATGAGGTCACAAAAGGATAGGTGCCGTAATCGACATCAAGAAACGTCCCCTGCGCCCCTTCAAAAAGAAATTTCTTTTTGCGGCGGGAATACAGATAGTCTACCGTGTCGCAACAGTACGGCTTTAAAATTCTCGCGTACCGGCGATACTGATCATAAATTTTTTTGAAGGAAAAGTACTGGCGGCCGTACACTTCTTTGAATAACGGGTTTTTCTCCTGAAGATTGTCTTTCAGTTTGAGAGCAAACTTCTTCGGATCAAGAAGATCGACGACACGAATTCCGCACCGGGATACTTTGTCCACATAACAGGGGCCGATACCCCGCTTGGTCGTCCCGATCTTTTGTATTCGTTTTGATTCCCGGAAACTGTCCATGACCCGGTGATAAGGCATAATAACGTGAGAAAGTGATGATATCTTGAGGTTGCCGGGAGAGACATCAATTCCTTTTTTCTTCAAATACCTGATTTCCTCAATCAATACTTCCGGATCGATGACAACCCCGGTACCGATAACACATACTTTATTTTTTCTTAAAATTCCGGAAGGGATCAAATGGAAAACAAATTTCTCATCGTTCACAACCACGGTATGCCCGGCATTATTCCCACCCTGAAACCGCACAATAATGTCGGTATCTTTAGAAAGATAGTCGATGATCTTCCCTTTCCCCTCATCTCCCCACTGCAGGCCTAAAATAGCTTTATTCATTTTCTGACACGCTCCATTATTTGTATCACATCGACGCCTCACGCACAGGATCTTCTCAATCCCTGCGTTTCCACCGGCGATGTTGCTGTATTGTCTCGGTATCTACTTCCGTCTCAGGCAACCCGGCACCCCTTTG
>CAZABB010000033.1:0-19118 GCA_964483625.1 uncultured Planctomycetia bacterium
AGAAAGAACAGATAGCACTTACAAAAATTTAGCTTGCTTAACGGGGTGCATTACACCGTTTACCGAATGACGAAAGAATTTATGTGACTTTGTGCCCTGGCCCCCACTGGGGAGGCTTCGCACTGACTATGTATGTGAGGCGCCTATTGGCAATAGGCGCATAAGGTTCTGTCATGAAAAAATGCCCCTATTGTGCCGAAGAGATACAGGATGAGGCGGTAAAATGCCGGTACTGCGATGAATTCCTGGAGAAGAAACCGAAACCTGCGTGGTATTTCTCAACCCATGTGGTGATTATCGCCTTCCTCTGCGCCGGCCCCTTTGCCCTGCCGCTGGTCTGGTTCAATCCCCGCTACACGCAGATAACCAAAATAATCATAACCAGTATCGCGCTGGTCCTGACATATGTACTCAGCGTCCTGTTCTCTCACGCTATAAAGGTCATCATCCAGTATTACCAGATGCTCTCCGGCCAATATTAATACAGTCGCTGGTCGTTAGTGTTATAGTATAGGGTGCCGGGGGCAGGGTGCAGGGTGTAGAAAAAAATATGATTCTCAACGATACCCGGTACGCGATACCCGTTCCCCGATATCAAGGACCGTAGACTATCTTCCCTCTCCCTCATTGCTAAATGCTAATTGTTAATTGGACATTGTTAATTTCTCTTCCCCCCTCTCCCCACGCACGACGAACGACTAACGACGTACGACGAAAAAGAAGTTGTCCTCCCCCCCATATTACTATAATATATTTAAAAAGGAGGGTTTGAAGATGGAAGGGCAAGTTGTTGATAAATATTCCGACCAGTTACGGTTACTCTCGATCTTTCATTATATCTTCGGCGGCTTAACCGGGCTTTTATCCTGCATCCCGCTGATCCACATCGTACTGGGCATCGTATTCTTGCTGTTTCCCGACCAGATGACGTCCGATTCGGGCCAGACGCCGCCGGCGTGGTTTGGCTGGATATTTATCCTCATCGGTACCTTCGTCATGGCGCTGGGCTGGACATTCGCGATATTTGTGATCACTGCCGGCCGGTCGCTGGCCAAACGTAAGAAGCACACCCTCTGCGTGATCGTTGCCGCGATCAGCTGTATCTTCTTCCCGCTGGGAACGATACTGGGTGTATTCACGTTAATCATTATCACCAAACCGGAAGTAAAAGAATTATTCACGACAAAACAATGACTGCCGCGAAACGCGCAGTCATCGATTACGCTGATTAATCTATGATTACAATGATTGAAACCGAACATATGAAGATTCCTTTAGCAACTTCTGGTCTTTCCTATGCCCGCTGAATTCAAACTCGATCCGTTTCAGGAACAGGCGATAGAATCCGCCTATAGCGGGAATTCCGTGATGGTCTCGGCCCCCACCGGTGCTGGCAAGACCCTGATCGCCGAGAGGATCATCGAACACTGCCTGGAAAATAACCAGGGTGTGGTGTATACCGCGCCGATCAAGGCGTTAAGTAACCAGAAATTCCGCAATTTCAGTGTCAAGTATCCCGAGAATACGGGGATCCTGACCGGTGACGTCAGTATCAATTCCAACGCGCCGATACTGATCATGACGACCGAAATATTCCGTAATTCTCTGCTTACCGATCCCGGCCGGATGAGCCACCGTAAGTGGGTCATCTTCGATGAGATCCACTATTTAGACGATATCGAACGCGGCACGGTATGGGAGGAATCGATAATACTTATGCCGCCGCATATGCATATTTTGGCGTTAAGCGCGACGATTCCCAATATACATCATCTGGTCACATGGATCTCCTCCATCCACGAATTCCCGGTAAAGACGATTTTAGAAGATAACCGTCCGGTGCCGCTGCATTTCTTCTTCCAGTGTAATAACGAATTCTTTCCTGACTTCGGTGCCTTAAAAAAATCCCAGCACGTCAAGCCGCAGCTGCACCAACGCCGCCTGCGTCGTGACGCCCGGCGCCGGCAGGAGGAAGAAGAGCAGGAGAAACTCAAAAAAAACCGCCTGAACACGCTGATCAAGCATCTCCAGAAACGTGACGCGCTGCCCTGCATGTACTTCTGCTTTTCCCGTCGCCGCTGTCAGGATTTAGCGAACGAAATCCGCAGTTTCGATTTCTTAAAGCCCAAAGAACGCGAGACAATCGAGAAGAAATTCCTCGATCTGGTCGAATTGTTCAATATCGGCGGTGACCCCTATGTCGACGAACTCTATCCTCTTATCCGTCACGGCATCGCCTATCATCACGCGGGGTTACTGCCGACGATGAAGGAGATCATCGAACGGCTGTTTACGACGGGCTTGATCAAGTGCATTTTCACAACCGAGACGTTCGCGCTCGGCATCAATATGCCCGCGCGTACGGTGGTATTCGATACATTATCCAAATATTACGGCCGGTTCTACCGGTACTTAAAGACCCGCGATTTCTATCAAATCGCCGGCCGGGCCGGCCGGCGCGGCATCGATACCGAAGGGAACGTGCATATCCGGGTCGATCCCTACAAGGTCGACCTCTCCTCTCTCGATCACATCATTTACGGCAAATACGAGCCGATCATCAGCCAATTCAACAGCGCCTACGCTACGATCTTAAACCTCTACAAACTGATGGGCGATAAATTGTTCGACATCTACCCGTTATCATTCCATTTCTACCAGTCAAACGATGTCGAGAAGAAACAGGCGTTGAACCTTATGCGCCGTAAGATCAACATCTTGAAATCGATGGGGTATATCACCCGCGGCGAGCTGAGCTTGAAAGCCGAACTTGCCGCGAAAGTATACAGTTACGAACTGCAGGTCGGCGAGTTATTCGCCCGGGGACATCTGGAACGATTAAACGAAGAAGACCTGTTCATCGTCCTGTGCTGCCTGGTGTATGAGCCGCGTAAGGGTGAGAGAAAGCCCAAGTTGAGCAAGCCCGTCCGGAAACTCCAGAGACAGCTTGATTCCTTTATGAAGCACATCCACAAGCAGGAACGGTATCATCGTATTTACCCGCCCAGCCAGGGATTCTACTTCCACATTGCCGAAGCCGCCCGGGCGTGGTTTCACGGCACGGATTTCTATAAACTCCATAAATTCTGCAGTATCGACGAAGGCGAGATCGTACGGAACTTCCGCATGACCCACCAGCTCCTGCGGGAAATGGCGTCATCGGAAGTATTGAGTGATACGTTCAAGGAACGTATCCGTATCGCAATGAAGAAGGTCAATCGTGACGTGGTCGACGCCGAGAAACAGCTCAGGCAGCAAATAGACTAACCACGTCACATAGTCACACGACACACGTCACACGTGTAAATCCCAAATCTCAATTTCCAAATATCCCCAATCTACACGCTAACCGCTAGCCGCTATACGCTCACCGCTATTGGGTCCAGCGTTCTTTAAACACAATTTCTGAAAGCGGGAGACGTGTTTTCTCACTTGGCGTATCGGCCGGATAGCCAAGAGTCAGCATCTCAACTACGGGTACGTCTTCGGGTACACCGAGTATCTCTTTTACCTGATCGGCGCCAAACGCGCCGATCCAACAGGTGCCTAACCCTTCGGCCGTGGCAAGAAGCGTGATATGGTCGATGACGATCGCGACATCGATCGGATAGCATTTCTGGCCGCAGGTCATCTCGTGGCCGTCGGTTACCGCGCAGCAGGCGATCACAACCGGAGCCTGCGCGACGAATTGCTGGTTCTTGGCCGCGACCGAAAGTTTCTTGCGGGTTGCCTCATCGCGTACGACGATGAACCGCCATTCCTGCCGGTTCGACGCCGACGGCGCACCCCGCGCGGCATCGAGTATACGCAGTAGTTTCTCCGGTTCCACATCCTCGTCACGGTAGGCCCGGACACTTCGCCTTTGTTTTATCGCATCATATATGTCCATATTCGGCTCCTTCCTTATTTAAACGACCAGCAACGAAGTACGACCATTCCCTCCGGTCATTCGGACGAAGGACGAATGATGCGTCTAAGCGAAGCGGTCGTCCCAGCGAACTGCGCGAGCGGACGTCCCTCGTCCTATCGGATTTAGAAATAATACGATTTGCGTGAGCCGCGCGGGACGACGACGATACCGGACGGGTCGTGATGATACTTTTTCCTTTTTGTGGTTTCATCCAGGCGTGTATTTTTTGAGATCGTATTGAACCGGTCGATAATCGCCCGGGATATGGTACAGCCGGCGCCGATATGGGTGAAATCGAGAATGATCGAATCCTCGATCTGACAACCCGGCTCGATCACGACCGACCGGCCGAGGATCGAGTTCTTTACGGTACCTGCGGTGATCTTCGAACCTTCACAGACAAGTGAATTCTCGATCACTGAATCATGGATCAACGCCGGCGGACAATGAAGCCGGATGCCGTATATCTGCCAGGCGCGGTTATCGAGATCCAGCCGCGGCTTCTGGCTGAGTAAGTCCATATTCGCTTCCCAGTAACTCTGTATCGTCCCGACGTCCTTCCAGTAGAACTTCTCCTCATAGGACTTCAGGCCGGGAATGCGGTTCTCAGAACAGTCATAGGCGAACACCTTCGCCTTCTCCGCAATCAGTGTCGGGATGATATCCTTGCCGAAATCGTGCGAGGTCTCTTTATGGACGTTTTCCTCCAGCACCCTGATCAATATATCGGTATTAAAAATATAATTCCCCATCGAGACGCCGTAATTTCCTTCATCAAGCTCGAGCGGTTTCTCCCGGAAGGTGACGACCTTCCCGTCGGGATCGCTTTCAAGCACGCCGAACTGATGCGCCTCATCTCTAACCATCGGCGCGGTCGCGATCGTCAGGTCGGCTTTGCGTTTATGGTGGAAATCGATCATTTGCCGGATATCCATCCGGTAGACGTGATCGCCGCTGAATACCGCGACGATCTTCGGCTTAAAATCATAGATCAGGTTGATGTTCTGGTACACCGAATCGGCCGTCCCCCGGTACCAGACCTTGGCATCCTCCATCCGCATCTGCGGCGGCACCACGGTCAAAAAATGCTTCGACGGCATACCGGCGACACTCCAGGCGGTGCGGATATGTTCGATCAGCGACTGGGATTTATACTGGACCAGGATATAGGTAGAATAAATCCCGGAATTGACCAGGTTACTTAAGGCGAAATCGATAATACGATATTTACCACCGAACGGTACCGACGGTTTGGTCCTTTCCCGCGTCAACGGATGAAGCCGTTCCCCTTTTCCGCCGGCAAGAACCAGAGCCAGAATGTTCTGTTCCGATAACGGCATAGGTTACTCCCGTATTTCTCCCGCTTTGACCAAGGCGACCTTGGTGATCCACGGCCCGATAAGTTCAAACAATACGGTCGTCGCGATGGTCACATTCAGTATCTGATCACCCCAGACGTTATTTAACGCGTGCTTGGCGATTAACGCACAGGCGATCGCCACACCGGCCTGCGGCAGAAGGGCAAACCCCATGTATCGCTGCATGACCCGCGAGGAACCCGCCGCGCGCGCGCCGATAACCCCCCCGAACACCTTACCCGCGGTACGAAGCAGAATAAACGCGGCCGATACCGCAAGCGCCACGCCGATGCCTTTAATGCTCAAGCCCACCCCGGCCAGAACAAAGAAGATAATATAAAACGGTGAATCGACGTCACGTAACGATTCGAAGAACGTAAAACTCATCTTATTGGTGTTCGCCAGCGTCGCGCCGAACACCATACAGGATAGCAATACCGAGCAATGCAGGGTAATCGAGACGCCGATAACCAGAAACAGAAACGCGAACGTGTATACCAGCCGGTCTTTGGCGCTGTTGATGGTATGAGAAAGTTTATTGAACACAAACGTAGCCAGAAGTCCGATCAGGACCGATCCGCCGATATCCAGAAAGGCCTTGCCCAGAGCGGAGAACACCCCCACAAGCGACTCGACGCCGTTTAAGAGCGAGGCGGCCATCGAAAGCGAGAAACCGAAAATGATCAGGCCCCAAGCGTCATCGATCGCGACAACCCCTAACAGGGTATCGGTAAATTCGCCCTTACTGCGGTACTCCTGCGCTACCGTCACCGTTCCCGCCGGATCGGTCGACGCCGCGATCGCGCCGTAGATGAGCGCGATGGGAAACGGCTGGTTGAACAGAAGCCAGAATCCTCCGGTTACCAGCGCCCAGGGAATGAGTGAGGCACTGATGGAAATATTGACAACCGACCGGCCGACCTGCTTGATATTACCCAGAAAAAAACTCTCACCCAGGATAAACGCGATTATCCCCAGAACGATGTCGGAAAACACCTCCGAAGCCGAAAGCAGCTCAGCCGATATGACATTGAACAGTTCCGGCGAAAGCAGTATACCTAAAGCCACGTAGGCGGTAATCGAGGGGATCTTGAATTTCTTGACCACCCGCGCGCCGAAAAACCCGGCTAAAAAAAGAATACCAAGACTTAAAATGGGATCATGTACCATAGATGTGATGGATTATACGATACCTTTTTCCTTAAACATCCGCCAGATGATGTCGAAAATCCCCACGATTCCCAGGATCTTGCCCTCGGCGTCGACCACCGGCAGCCGGCTTTTCTCGTGCATACGTATCTTCTTATACACCTGATCGATCGATTCGTCTTCCTTCACCACGAAAAAATTCTTGTCCATGATATCATCGACGATAATCAGGTCTCCCATCGACGGGATCGGATCAAGATCAAAAACATCCTGGTCGATTTCGACAAAGGGAAGGGAACGGAACAGCTTTGCCTGCTGAGGCCTCAGGATATCCAGAAGATTTTCCGGATATACCATCCCGATAAGGACATTATCTCCGTCGACAACCGGCATCAGAGGGTGGGTATGGAATTGTTTGAACGTATCCAGAAGGTTGCGCAGGGAAGTAGAACGCGTCACTTTGATGACGTTTGTGTTCATCACCTCTTTCACATTGATCATCTGTTTTCCTCCACCTTAGAACGTATCTATTATCACTTCTCGAACTGACGGATAATATCGATGACTTTATCGGCGTCGGTAGCCTCAGCCAGCGCGTCACGGAAGGCGCCGTTCATAAGCAGTTTGGAGAGTTCCGCGAGCACCCGTAAATACAGGTTGAGCTCCCGGGGGTCGGCACCCATAAGAAAGACAAGGTTTACTTTCTCGCCGTCGAGCGCGTTAAAATCGATTCCCGGCGAAGATTTACCGAACCCGATCACAAACCCCTTGACCGCTTCGGTCCGGGCGTGAGGGATCGCGACTTTATGGCCGATCCCGGTCGAGCCCAGCGATTCGCGTTCTAAAATATCGCTCATGAATTTCTCTTTATCAGACACTTTCCCGCTTGCCGCGAGTACCTCGGCAATTTCACGTACCGCGTCCCCTTTATCTTCGGCCTTTAATTCCATCACACAAAAACTCTTTTTCAAATATTCGGATACTTTCATTATCGGTCTCCTCTTGATTTTACCTTAAAGAACAAAATCCTCCTCAGGCGTACGTTTTAATATTGGTGATAAGCCCGTAACAAAGCAGTTTGTCCCCTTCCTCAAGCACATCATCGGCATGGGGGAAGGGAATAAGTTTATCTTCACGCTGAATCGAAAGGACCAGAATATCTTTCTTGATAAACCCGGCCGCCGATAGCGTCTGCCCTTTTTCTTCGGTATCCGGTGTAACCGCAAGCTGAGCGATCCCGTACCCTTTGGGCAGCCGGAACAATTCCTCCAGGGTCTTCTGCTCAACAATTCCCCGGGCGATGATCCTCTTTTCGATGAACCGGTTCAGCCACAAACTGAACGCCCGCAGGGTCGTAAGCCGATACAGAAGCACGATGGAAAGAATCAAAAGCAGAGCCTTCCAGAGGTCTTCGGTAATATCGTCTTTCCCGAACGATACGAACAATCCGGCCAGAACCGAGACGAACCCGATCTTTCCCAGGATCATCAAGACCACGATCGTCTTTCGCCGGATACTATCCTCAAGGATTACCTCGGCTTCCCTGGTGGTAAATCCCGTACCGGTAAACGCCGACACCGACTGAAACCGCGCCGTATTCTCATCCAGGCCGGTCATTTTTAAAATTACGGTAGAAATACGCACCACCAGGATAAACAGAATAAAGATGACAATAAGCGGCAATACAGCCGATAGAATTCCCATGGTTATTTCAACCTCAATGCCAGGTCAATCAATGTCCCGACGATAAAATTTTTGGCGAATAAAATAATCAAAAACGCGATCAACGGCGAAAGATCGATACCGATACTCATATTAACGGGGAGAATCTTACGGATCGGATACAAAATCGGCTCGGTCGTCTTATAGAGAAACTGCACGATCGAATTATACGGATCGGGATTCACCCAGCTGATCACCGCCCGGATCAAAATGAGCCAGTAGGCGATCGTAAGGACGATATCAATGATCCGCGCCGTCGCAATAAGAAAATTACTCAATACAAACATAATTTAGTCGATAGTCTACAGTCTATGGTCTATAGTTTTCAATCTAATCGCTATACGCTAACCGCTCTTCGCTGCTATTCGCGTAATATTACGCGAATAGCTCATTGATAAAGATTATAAGTAGTTAATGACGTATCGGCAATGAATTTTTTTGCGTCTCGATATGAGCCCACGCCCCGGGTTAACACACAGATAATATAGTCGCCTTTCTCGGTAAACACGATACCGGCGTCATGCACGATGCCTCGTTCCAGGCCGGTCTTATGGGCGACGGTGGTACTTTCGGGGAGATACCGCGGCAGGCGGTCATTTACTTTCTGTTTTTTCAGGTATCCGATCATCATGCGTGATGCCGCCTCATTGACCAACTCCCCCTTATACATTTTCTCTAAAAGATAGGCGACATCGCGGGCACAGGTATAATTTTCCACGCCCTTGTCCCGCCGGGAGAAATCCATCATCTTCCGTACCAGGCTCGTACTCATAAGGCCCAGTTCTTTAAATTTCCGATTATAATATTCATATCCCAAAAGGCCGATCACCTTGTTCGTCGCGGTATTATCGCTTGAGGCGATCATGATCTCCAGCAGCTCATCCAGAGTAAATGTCACCGGCACCTTCATCGCCTTGATGATCCCCGACCCGCCGGTAATATCCCGGCGGCGTACGGTAATCGGGTCATCGAGCGAAAGGTCGCCCGCCTCGATCGCGCCGAACACGACCGCAAGCATGGGGACCTTGATGAGGCTGGCGGCGGCAAACGGTTTATTTTCCTCCACCTGCCACCGGGAGTAGGGAAATTTAAGAGCTTTGACCACACAGGAAAATTCTCCCGAGTGCTCCCGGGCAATCGCGGTAATCTCGGCCTCCAGAGAACGCCGGAACTGCTCTTTCTGGGATGCGATGATATGGCCGCATAACGCCAGAGAGGCGGTTACGACAACGACAATGAACCCGATATGTTTTAAGAAACTTTTTCTTTTCATATGCATTTCTACTCATCTCCCAAAGGGAGGGTACGCTTTGCTTTCCCCCCTGTCTTTTCAGGAAGAGATCATCCGGTCTTTGGGATTACTGCGCCAGGGGTGCGCGGCGACGATAATCGCGGCAAACAGAGTATAGACCAGCCAGTCCCGCCCGATCAGAACGATCGCCAGCCACGAATACCCTCCGTAGGCTGAAAGCAGCTCGTCACGAAACGTCGAAACCAGAAGCCCGATCAATACCAGCGGTGTAATGAATTTCACGCACCAGTCCCACCATACCCCGATCTTCCAGTTACTGAAATGATTCACATGCTGGCGCATCCGGTAGGAACGGAATATCCAGCCGATGATCACGCATTCTAAGATCGCGACCAGTACCAGCCCGTATTGCGTCAGGAAATGATCGACGATATCCAGCCAGTACAACCCGGCCTGCGTCGCGAAGATCATCGACCCCAAAAAACCGAACACGCATAAGACCGAAACGACGGCCTTGCGGGAATAATGAAATTTATCGATGAGCGCGGAGGTAAACGCCTCGATAATCGATATCGCGCTGGACAATCCGGCAATCACCAGGATCCCGAAGAAGATCACCCCGAAGAGGCGCGAGAAAACCGGCAGCATGCTGATCGCTTTGGGATAGGCCACAAAGGCTAACCCGATGGATTCAGTAACCACATCGCTGAACGGTTTCTGAGTACTCTGCGCCATGTACCCCAAGATCGCGAATACCCCCAGTCCCGCGAACAATGAAAACAGGCAGTTAATGACACTGATCAGGCAGGAATCTTTCACGATCTGGCTCTTGCGCGGCAGGTATGAAGCGTAGGCGATCATAATCCCGAATCCCAGGCTCAAGGTAAAAAATATCTGGCCGAAGGCGTCCATCCAGACCCCGATATCTTTCAGCCGCGAGAAATCCGGGCGCAGATATACATACAACCCGCCGCGCGCGCCCTCAAGGCCCAGGCTCCAGATCACGATCACCGCGGTGAGAACAAAGAGGACCGGCATGAACACCTTATTGGCCCGTTCTAAGCCCTTCTGCACGCCCTTATAGACGATCATCCAGCTGAACAGCCAGACCAGAAGCAGGGAGAAAATGATCGGTGTACGGAGCATTCCCAGAGAAAACGGAGTTTCGCCGATCATGAGAAATTTTTGAAAGAAAAACGCGTCCGGGTCCGGACCCCAGCCCAGGTTAAAGGAAAAGAAAAAGAAACTCACACACCAGGCGACCACCACCGAATAATACAGAACAATACCGAACATGACAAAGATCACCTGCCACCATCCCACCCATTCGGTCCGGCGCGATACGCTGGCCCAGCTCGCCGGCGCCGATCCGCGCATCTTATGGCCTAACGCGATCTCGGTAATCATAAGCGGAATTCCCACCACTAGTAACGCGACAAAGTAGGGAATCAGAAACGCCCCGCCCCCGTTTTTATAGCAGAGATAGGGAAACCGCCAGATATTCCCCAACCCGATGGCTGAACCGATCGCGGTAAAAAGAAACCCGATATGACTCTTCCATTGAGGACGATGATGGGCAAGATGCTCCTGTGCCATAATTTATATATTATATATAAAAAATTATATCAAAAAAGGAATAAATGTAAACATGATCAGGGGTAGCGTAGTTTTCCCGTTGCCCCGTTATCCCGTTGACCCGTTTGTCCGTTATCTCGTTCTTATAAAACGAAATTACGAAGGACGAATAAAACGTCCGAGCGAACAGAGAGAGCGGTCGTCCCTCGTCTTATCGTCATTTCAGCGGATAACTCAGAGCACGGGCGAACGCGCGAACCTTAACAAACTATAATCTGAAGAAAAAATTCATCAGCGGATCGTCGAACCGGCGCGACGCACGACGGTAATAGGAATTCAAAGAGATAAAAAAGATACCGATACTGATCAAAAGAAACGCGACGATCAAAGAAAGCAACTCCGGAAAGACCGCGATCAATACGCCGGCAAGAATAAACATAATACCTGCGATCATCTTTTCTCCTTTCTTTTTAAGTCGCTCGTCTTTAGTCTCTGGCATCTAGTTCTTTAAAAGACCAGAGACCATCGACCATAGACTGTAGACCATCGGCTATTTCTTACGGTGTTTCTCCAGGAACTTCTTCATATCCTCAGGCAGCCCGACCTCAAATTGCACCGCATGGTGTGAAACCGGATGCCGCAAGCGCAGAAAAAACGCGTGCAGGGCCAGCCGGCGGAACTTGACGGCAAAATCCTTACCGAAAGCGTATTTCCGTTCGCCCAGGATCGGATGGCCGGCTTCTTTTAACTGGATACGCAGCTGATTGGTCCGGCCGGTAAAGGGTTTCAGTTCCAGGAAACTGAACCCCTCCAATTCCGCAACGACCCGGTAGGAACTCCGTGCCGATTTCGCTTTTTCTTTAAACCTTTTTGCCTCCTTATCGAGGATCACTCCCTCTAAAATCCCCTGCTTGGGCCTGATACGCCCGCGCACAAACGCGAGGTATTTTTTCTTCACGCTGCGTTCTTTAAATTGACTCATCAGCGAACTTTGAATTTTTGAATTCTTGGCATAGACAATGAGGCCGGTCGTCTCTCGATCGAGGCGGTGACAGGGCAAGGCTTTCTCGTTCCTTTTATTCAGCTCTTTGTTCAACAGCGACGTCAGCGTGTATTTTTCTTTTTTGGGGCTGGGCTGTACAAGGAGTTTGGCGATCTTGTTCAGCACGATAAGATATTCGTCCTGGAAAACAACTTCGTACGGTTTATTCATCGAACCGCCGCCTTCTTTTTTTGCACAAAAGACACCGCCAGTATTCCTAACGCCGAGCCGGCGACATTACAAGCCATATCGATCCAATCAAACGAACGAAAGGGGAGAAAATACTGGATACATTCGATCGTGATCCCAAAACCCAGCGTAAAAACAAACGCGCGTATACGAACGCCTGATCGTCCCATTGTCTGAAACACCGCCGCGGCAAGCGCGCCGAGGATAAAATACGCCACCGCATGCATAATCTTATCCAGCGGCACCTCCGGGGTTCGGGGCGCAGGGACAGGATACACCGATAAAAAAATGATTGCCGCGCAATAGCCGATAAATACGCTTTTAAGGAGTATCCGTTTCTGTTTCATACTGTTCCTTTTGAATACGGCAACGGCAGCGTAAGCCCGTCATAGGCGAACATGACCGGGCAGCCGCACGCGGCGGCAATCTCGTCTTTACGCGTATGGATCTTTGCCCGGACCATCGTCATCCCGAAGTGGGTCAAGACCGCAAGACGCGGCTTGACTGCTTTAATGATATCGACGGCCTCCGGCAGGCTCAGGTGGTCATACTCAGCCCGCGGCTCTAAAAAGACCACATTTAACACCAGGACGTCGGATGCGCCGTAGGAGGCAGGGATCGACCGGCTCCAGCGGGTATCGGAAACGATCGATACCACCTGTCCGGAAACGGTAAACTTAAGGCCGTAGGTTTCAACCGAATGGGTATTTTTTCCCGGGACGGTAAAAGACAGATTCCCCACGCTGAATTCTCCCGGTTTGAGTTCGACGGTACACTGGGGATATTCTTTCAGATAGGAAAACACGACCCCCTCTTTTTCATCAAGCGCGTCACGCGGCGCGAACAGGACCCCTCTCTTTTTAAACCCTCCTTCGGTCATCGCCTCAACCATGACATTGACATCGTTGGAATGGTCCAGATGCTTGTGGGTAAGGATAACCGCGTCGAGCTTTGTCGCCTCAAGCTTAGGACGCGCCGCGGCACACCGGTAGATGGCGCCCGGCCCCGGATCGATGATGACGTTGACCCCGTGCGCGGCAAGCCAAAGGCCGCCGGATGAACGCAGTTGTTTGATCATGACAAACCGGGCTCCCGCGGTTCCTAAGAATTTCAAAAACTGATCGGGCCCGGTGTTTTTTTTTCTCTTACTGTTCATCTTCTTTCAGCCACTTTTTTTTCAGTTCTTCGGTAATCTCAGCCTCCAGTTTCGCGCTGATATGCTTTTTCGGCTGATAGTCCCGGCGGGCGGGCGGTTTCTTTTTCTTCGGAGTCAAAAACTCCTTACTGCGCACAAACTGCGCGCCTTCAGCCCGGGCGTGATAGATGATTTCCCGATCGTCGGTCACAATGACCAGTTGTTTCTTATTGGCGACCCGGGTGATCCTGCGTTTGATCACCTCATCGGCCGATTCCTCGAGGCTGAAGACGACCGAGTACTCTTTCTCTTCCAGAAATTCATCGTAATGCGGCCCGCCATCAAAGACCACGGTAACTTTATTATTGCCTGATCCGGTAAGATTCTGCCGCCGGATATGCCAGATAAACTCCCGGCGCGGCGCGGCGGATTTTTTCACTTCAGGTATTTTATGAATAATGTTCCAGCCGTCGATGATATAATGTAACATACACAAGTCCTCCCAGCAGGCCGATCAGGAGTAAAAATATAAAACTCAACAACGACATCGAAAAACTCACCGATTGCGCCATGCCTACCTTGGAAAATAAATATACCATAACCAACTCCCGCGTCCCCAGGCCCGCAATGGTGACGGGAATGAACGCGATCAGCATGGTGATCGGGATAAGAATGAAGAAATAAATCAAACCGACCTCGGCACCCATCCCGCGCGCGAGAACGTAACAGGTCAATACTCCGATCGACTGGATTATCAGTGAATATCCCAAGCTCAGGATCAGGAAAACCGACGGTCTCCGGCGCACGAGCGCAAACTCTCCATGAAACGTACAGACTTTTTCGTGCCAGCGGGCGCGGATGCGGCTTACGCGTTCCAGAAGCGAGAAGAAGAACGGGTGGTAAATCAAAAACACCACCCCCAATCCGATAGCCACCAGTGTCATTACCCCCAAAAGAATCTCCGGCTCCCCGACGAGATTCCGGCCCAGAAAAAATCCCCCCGTAACCACAACAACCAGCCCGACAACCCCGCTGAAGCGGTCGATAAGAACCGACGCGGCACCTTTTTTTACGTTTCGGAATTTCCGGGTAAGGAAAAAAATGCGCGCCGCGTCACCGGCGATCAGCGAAGGAAAAAACAGATTGAAAAAAAGACCCGAAAACAGCATGCACAGAACTTCACCGCGCGGGACTTTCAGGCCCATGTTTTTAAGGACAAACCGCCACCGTAATCCCGCCACGATATGAGCGAATACTGCCAGGAGGAATCCCAATGCGACGTGAAATTTCGACGATTCGCGGTACACGCGGATGACTTCCCGATAAGGAATGAGACGAAAGATAACGTAAAATATTCCCGCGGTGATCGTCAGCCGAATAAGGAAAAAAATTGTTTTTTTCAAAATATGAAAGCGTCACCTTACAAATAAGACAGCCCGTTCTTCTTCAGGCACTGATATAGTTACCTCTTAAATACCGATAGGCGGTCATTGCCGCGACGGCTCCTTCTCCCGCGGCGGTAATCAACTGGCGCAAAGGGCGTTTACGGCAATCGCCGCAGGCGAATACCCCTTTTTGTGAGGTCATCATCGTCTCATCTGTCCGGATAAATCCTTTTTCGTCACAGGCGAGATATGATGAGAACGCCGACGTGGCCGGTTCCATTCCGATAGCGATAAACACGCCGCCGACAGAAAGACTGTGTACCAAACCCTGGTTGTCTTTTACCTCTATTTTAGAAACCGAGGCCTCGCCGGATATTGTATCCAGACGGCTCTCAAACAGTACTTTGATGTTCTCGGCCGCAAACAGTTCCTTTTGAAGATAATCCAGCGCGCGCAGAGAATCACGGCGATGAATAAGATAGACTTTCCGGCATATTTTCGCCAGGTACAACGCTTCTTCGACCGCGGAATTTCCTCCGCCGATGACGCAGACGTCCTTATTCTTAAAAAAGAATCCGTCACAGACAGCGCAATAGGAAACCCCTTTGCCCAGAAACACATCCTCGCCCGCGACGCCTAATTTTTTCCACCGGGCTCCCGTAGCGATGATCACGGTGCCGAACAGAGATTTCCCCTCGGATGAGATTACCGTCATGGCCTCATCGCCGGCTTCGATTCCGGTGATTTCCCGCGGAACGGGAGTGATGGCGAGTTTTTTAAGCGTCTCGGCGAGATTCTCATTCAGATCGGCCCCGGTGGAACCGGGCACCATGCCGATATAATTATCCAGGTTGCCGATAAATCCCAGCTGGCCGCCGGGAATTTGTTTTTCAAACAACACGCAGGAGAGCCCCGCCCGATGCGTATAGACCGCGGCAGCTATCCCGGCGATACCGGCTCCGATAATCGCTACATCTTTTTTTTCCATACCTATCCTGTCGTATTTATCCCGAAGCGACAAAACCGCGGATGAAAGCCTTGTCGGGATTCCGCTCCTTGCCGAGCGCAGTATTCAGGAAACCGTGGGCTTTAGCCCGCGGAGCTTCATTTTCCGCTTACCGATATGAAATACTCTATCGACCGGTCATAGGTTCGTTCGGCGGCGGCAGGAAAGAAACAGCCCGGGATCTCCCGGTTGCGCAGGTGGTACTGGACGCATTCACAGCATATCCCCTTACGCGGACACCCCGGATACGAACAGGTACATTGTACGATATTCTTTTTCTTGTTTTCGCAACTCAACTGATCCTCCTGATTTTTTTTAACTGGGGTCTTAGTTTCCATCGTTGCCAGAAAGGAACGCGTTCGATGAAAACGACACCGTTGACGTGATCGATCTCATGCTGGAAAATCACCGCCAATGTCCCTTCGGCTTCAATATCAAACGGATTACCGTATTCATCCAGGGCCTGAATCCATATTTTACTGGCCCGGCGGATCGTCAGGTTCATTCCGGGGAAACTCAAACATCCTTCGTCAAAGTCGAGCTTGCCTTCTTTGCGGGTTATCCGGGCGTTTACCAGCTTAAACAGCTTATCGCCGGCTTCCACGACAATCAGAGAATCTCTCACCCCCGCCTGATTCCCGGCGAGACCGACCCCGTCGGTTTCCTTCATCAATTCATGCATCTGGTCAAACAGGCGGCGGGTCTCCTCGGTAACCTTATCTATCCGGCGGCAGCGTTTTTTCAGAATCTTATCGGGCCAGATACGAATTCTCAATTTTGTTGCGTTCGTTGAGTTCGACATATCTTACCTGTAATTTCTTAACCTCTTCTTCGGTATACAGACCGTAGGAAAGAATGATCAATTTATCCTGAGGCTGGCCCAGACGCGCCGCCGGGCCGTTTAAACATACAACCCCGCTGTTCCGCCGGCCTTTGATCACATACGTCTCAAACCGCTGCCCATTATTCAAATTCAATACCTCGACCTTCTCCCCGGGCAGAAGATGGGCCTCCTCCATCAGCGCCTGATCAAGCGTGATGCTCCCCTTATAATACAATTCGGCCTCGGTTACGACCGCGTAGGATATTTTTGATTTAAGCATAATTCGCATCATGATCGACCCCTGTACTTACCCGTTTTACTCTTGATCAGGTTATATGTCAAGAGCCCGATCATCTGCTCTTCATTGGTCGGAACAACCAGAAATTTGGTATACCCTTTAACGACGGGTTTGAGCTCTTTCTTGATCCGGGAAACCAGATCGGGATTATGTTCCCCGATCCCCGCGGTAAAGCAGATCGCGTCAGCCCCACCCAGGACGAACCAGTATGCCCCGATATATTTGATGATCCGGTAAATAAACATCTCCCAGGCTAACTGAGCCCGGCGTGATCCTTTTCTCATCTGCTTCTTGATGGTGGGAACATCGTTACTGATACCGGAAAGGCCCAGTAATCCGCTTTTCTTGTTCAGGATTTTATCGATTTCAGTCGTCGAAAAACGCCCCTTCTCCATCAGGTAGAGTACCGCCGCCGGGTCAATATCGCCACAGCGTGTCCCCATGATCAGCCCTTCCAGCGGGGTGAACCCCATCGAGGTATCGATCGATTTTCCTTTTTTGACCGCGGCGATGCTGCAGCCGTTACCCAGATGGCAGGTAATCAGGTTCAAACTGCGCAAGGGTTTCTCCAGAATCCGCGCCGCCGATTGCGTGACAAACTGGTGCGACGTCCCGTGAAACCCATATTTACGGATACCGTACCGGCGGTAATATTCATACGGCAATCCGTAGAGATACGCGGTTTGAGGAAGACTGTGATGAAACGCCGTATCAAACACGGCAACCTGCCGGATACGCGGGAGGGCCTTCGCGCAGGCTTTGATCCCTTCGAGATTGGCGGGATTATGTAACGGCGCGAATTTACTGCACTCTTTTATTTTTTTGATCACCGCGGAAGTGATAAGATGCGGTTCATAAAACGTCTCCCCCCCGTGCACCACGCGATGGCCTACCGCCTCGATCTCGCTCAATTTTTTTATCGCTCTTTTGGCGAGAAGGTCTTCGAAAACCTGCCGCATCGCGCCGGCGTGGCTGGAAAGACTGCGGTTTTTATACCGGCCGGCAGACGGCTTCTCGCCGATATGTTCGATAACGCCCCCGACGATAAGCTTCCCCCGCGGGAGGGAATAAAACTTATATTTAATCGACGAGGATCCGCAATTTATGGTAAGAATCTTCATCTTCCTTGAGCTCTAATGGCGGTAATCGCGGTACAATCGACAATATCTTCGGCGGAACATCCTCGGGAGAGATCGCTGCAGGGCTGAATGGTACCTAAAATAATCGGGCCGATGGCTTTGGCCTTTGCCAGCCGTTCGGTGAGTTTATAACAGATATTCCCCGCATCCAGATTGGGAAAGATCAACACATTCGCTTTTCCGGCGACTCCGGAGTCTTTCGCCTTGATATTGGCGACCTCAGGGACCAGCGCGGCGTCTCCCTGATATTCCCCTTCGATCAGGAATTCACCCGTTTTCGATTTGGCAATCGTTACCGCTTCTCTTACCTTTTCTATCCAGCGTCCTTCGGCGCTGCCGGAGGTGGAAAAACTCAACAGCGCCACGCGCGGTTCGAATTTCAAAACCTTTTTGGTAAACTGGGCGGTGGAAATCGCGATCTTGGAAAGCTGCTCGCTTGTAGGATAAGGAATCACGCCGCAATCGGCATATACCAGGATCCCTTTTTCGCCGTATGAGCAATCGGGCACCTCCATCACGAAACAACTGGAGATCAACCCGAAACTTTTATCCAGTTCCAGACACTGCAGTGATGCCCGAACCACAGAGGAAGTAGTAAACGTTGCTCCGGCGACGAACCCGTCGGCGTATCCCAGCCTGACCATCATCGCGCCGTAATAAAGGGGGTTTTCCATCAACTCCCGGGCTTCTTCGAATGTCACCCCTTTGATCTGTTTTTTTTCATAAAAAAAACTCGCGCATTCTTCCTGTTTTTCCGGTTCGATATTATCCTGGCTTAATAATACCGGCTGGGCGATACCTTCTTTTTTGATATATTCGACTGCCTGCAGAACACGTTCGTCCGACGGCTCCGGGAATACGATCCGTTTGGGGTTTCCTTTGGCCTGATTTCTGAGCATCTCACTGATCCGGTACATAATTCCTCCTATTATCGGCGGTTTACACCTAATATGTAAATTATTTTATATATACGCGAAGAATAAGAAAAATGTTACCACAAACAATTTTACTATTCAAGACATATATATATGAGTACAAATAACCAATAACCAAGATACAAGATACAAACAGATCCCAACATGTATTATTCGGATGTCAAGTTTACAATTTTCGAAAAACGTTGCCGTAAAAAAGA
>CAZABB010000034.1:0-18938 GCA_964483625.1 uncultured Planctomycetia bacterium
TTCTTTCAGCTTCTCGATAATCTGCCGTTCTTTCGACGCTTCGATAAGTTCGGCGCGCTTACGGTTAATATTCACGATGATCGTCTCGATCGCATCAATTTGAGAACGGATCTCATACTGCATGCGTTCCAGATAATTGTAATACCTCATAAGTTCGGCGACATCGAGCGAATGCTGGTCGTTTTCATGTAAATGGCCGATCGTGTCGGAAATTTTAGCGCTCTCAGTCTTAAGTTCCTCCAAAAACTCTTCGGCCTCATTCAGCATCTTCTTCAGATGCGCCAGCTCCCGTTCTTTCTCTTCTTCTTTCCGTTTCCGTAACTCCAAAACCCGTTGCAATCTGAACTGAAAACGTATCATTTCGTTTAATGAAACAGCTCTTTCAGCTGCGTAACCGTCTGAGAAAAGTCCGCCTTTTCTTCTATTCTCTGACGCAGGAAATTGTTCACGGCGTCCAGCTTCGCCAGGGCGTAATCGATCTTGGAATTTGATCCGTGAACATACGCCCCGATGTTGACCAGATCCTGCGCGTCACGGTAGGTAACCAGGATATCTCTCAATTTATTCGCGCAATCACAGTGGCCGTCATCGACCACATCAATCATCAATCGGGAAATACTCGGTAATACATCGATGGGCGGATAGTGGCCGGCTGAAGCCAGCTCCCGGGATAATACAATGTGACCGTCAAGAATACTACGTACCGTATCGGCAACCGGTTCATTCATATCATCGGCTTCCACCAGTACGGTATAAATACCGGTAATCGTCCCTCTCTCGGAAGAGCCGCTGCGCTCTAAAAGCCGCGGCAGGAGAGCGAACACCGAGGGAGTATATCCTTTGGTCGCCGGCGGTTCTCCGATAGCCAGTCCTACTTCCCGCTGCGCCATGGCAAACCGGGTAACCGAATCCATCATAAACATCACATTCAGGCCTTGATTGCGGAAGTATTCGGCGACGGCAGTCGCGATTTCGGCTCCCTTAATCCGGATCAAGGCCGGCTGGTCAGAGGTAGATACAATAATCACCGACCGTTTTAAGCCTTCCGGCCCGAGATCTTTTTCGATAAAATCCCGCACTTCCCGGCCGCGTTCGCCGATCAGCGCGATCACGTTGACATCGGCACTGGTATACCGGGCAATCATTCCCAAAAGAACACTTTTGCCGATGCCGCTGCCGGAAAATATTCCGATGCGCTGGCCTTCTCCCAACGTAAGCGTCCCGTCGATCGCTCTCACTCCGGTGGGAAGCGCTTTTTTTATTCGAGGACGGGTAAGCGGATGCGGCGGCGTACGGCTTACACAATATAACTGGTTACTGATAACCGGTGGTTTACCGTCCAGCGGGTTGCCCAATCCATCCAGAACCCGGCCCAGAAGGTCTGAGGAAACTTTCACCCCCAGGCATTCACCGGACGCAACGACCTCGCTCTGCGGTTCGACCTGAACCATATCCCCCAGAGGCATCAAAAGAACCTTATTATCCCTGAATCCCACAACCTCAGCCCGAATAGGCCGTTTTCTCTTACGGGGATAGATAAAACAAAGCTCACCGATACCGACACTGGGTCCTTCGGATTCAATCACCAGGCCAACGACCTTGGTCACCCGGCCATTTAATTTTACCGGATCGACCGAATCCAGTACCTGAAAATACTTGTCCAAATTAAGCGTCTGACTCGAATTCATCATTGCGCACCGGTTGTCCGGTTAAATTCCGTTCTATCTCGGCAAATTGCCGATTGATGCGAAGATCGATGCTGCCGGAGGATGTCTCAACCACACATCCGCCCGGCACAACCCCGGAATCGGAAAGCAGTTCTATGCCTTCCACGTTACCGAACTCCTTGAGCAGCTTATTCCGGTTCTTTTCCATACCGGGAAGCTGTTGCGGATTGAGGCGGATTTTCACCGCCGTCCGTTCGACAATCCGGGAAAGTCCTTCCCGAACCATATTGAGCACAACACTGCTCTTTTTCTCACATTCCTCTTTGAGGATCTTCTTGGCAATATCCAGTGAAAGCTTTACGAGCTTATCTTCTGATTCCTTGATAATCTTCTGATACGACGCCTCCACCGCGGTCACGACATCTTTTACCTTCGCGATCTCTTGAGAAAAAAGCTCCTCGTATTTCTGCTGAACTTCTTTTTCGGCCTGAAGCGTTCCTTCTTGAAGTCCTTTCTGAAAGCCCTGCTGCTTTATATCCTCTACCTGACGCTGCGCCTGGTCGATAATCGCCTTGGCCTGGATTTCGGCTTTCTTTTTCGCCTCGGCGATAATTTCCTCGGATTTACTCTTTAAATTTGTTACTTCTCTTTCTACTTTTTTCGCTTCAATGACTTTTTCAATAACCGCCTGATGTTCTTTCTCTTCAACTTTCTCGGCCGCCTCCAGCAACTCGGCTTCCTCAGCCGCCTCCCGGTCCGGCTGAGATCCAAACGAAGCCCAGGAATGATTTTTTACCGACACTGTATTCCAAACCTGATCCTTTTTGATCACTTTCATAACTACACAAACTTCTCTTCCTCTCCCTTGTGAGGGATTTCTATTTCCCCGGCGGCCTCGAGCTTACGCACGGTCGCGATGACTTTCTGCTGAGCTTCCTCGACGTTGCGTAACCGTACCGGCCCCAGATAAGAAAGTTCTTCCTGACACGTCTCGCGTACGCGTTCTGATAAATTGGAGAACACTTTATTTTTCAACGCTTCATCGGCAATCTTGAGCGACAGGGTTAAATCGCGCATGTCGACCTGACGCAAAATCTTCTGCATCGACACATCATCAAACTTAACAAGATCTTCGAACAGGAACATGTTACTGCGGACTTCCTCAGCCAGGTTATCGTCGACGGTCTTTAAATGGTCCATAACATTCTTCTCTACCTGCTGAGGAGCGGCATTTAAAATATTCGCCAGGGTTTTGATCCCTTCCCCGGCAAAAGAAATTTTTTCCGACATGCTTCTCTCGCGGTTGGAGACGACTTTTTCCAACGCTTTATGGACATTTTCGATCGCTTCCCGGTGCACATCCTCGAGCATAACCATGCGGCCGGCAACTTCTTTACGCAGATCATCATTCAAATTGGCGAAGGCTTCGGCAGCGTGACCGGGCGGCAGATAGGAAAGGACCAGGGCGATGATTTGAGGATCTTCGTTGGAGACGATTTCAGCGATCTGCGCTCCCGAGACACTCTCCAGATAGGAGAACGGTTTGATCTGGTGCAGATGACGGATAATACCCATGGCCTTAGCCGGCCCCACGGCTCTCTCCAGCACTTCCCGCAGATATTGCAGGCCGCCTTCGGAACTGGCAGCCGAGAGCAGACGCTGATGGAAATCTTTAATCACCTCATCAATCTGCTCCTGATCCAGTTCGCCTAACCGGGCGATCTCCTTGGATATTAATTCGATCTCCCATTCGTCGAGATGCTTGAATATCTCAACCGAGATATCCATTCCCAGCGAAACGAGTAAAATTGCTACCTTCTTATAATTGTCTAAGTCTGACGGCATAATTCATCACCTACTGGTTATCAATTCCTTTATTACTCGTGCGACCTTTTCCGGATCTTTCAACGCGACCTCGGCTAATTGAGCCTTCATGCTTTCGATTTCATCGCCGCCAAAGGGCAGCCCGGCCGCCGCTTCACCCTCAGGCCCCATTGCTTCCCCGGAAAGGACAATCGGCGTCCCGTCGGGGCCAATGACTTTGCCTTGCGTCTCTTTTATCTGTTCTTTCGTTTTCTTAATCAAACGGGCATGACGCATCATTGAAAGAGTGAACAAAAGAATAACCAATGTAACAAACGCAATTACCCCTCCTTTAATCAGAAGGTTACGGAATTCAAGACGAGCTCGTCTTTCCTGCGCCAGCTTTTCTTCCTCAACATAGGTCTTATCGAAATGGAGAGCCTCAACGACAACGTCATCGCCCCGGTCGGGCTGGATGCCGATGCCGGAGGCAACGACCTGTTTTAAGCTATCGATTACTTCTTCGGGGAATTCTCCGTCGAGAAGGACGGAAATAGATATTTTTTTAATGTCGCCCGGCATTGATTTTATATGAGAAAGTTTCTTATTGATTTCATAATTGGTCACCTGCTCCTGCCGTGAATAATCCGAGTTCGACCCGGATCCTCCCGATTGAGGATAGCTGGGGATACTGCTTATATTGCTTTCGGTCCCGGGAACTCCGCCGGCACCGGTGCCCGACCCTTTAAACTGTTCGGTTTTACGCTGTTCGCTGCGCACGATTCCTTTTTTCTCATCAACTACCGGCGTATATTTCTCTTCGGTCGTTTCCTGACGTGCCAGGTTCAGTTCGACGTTCGCTTTGACCGCGACCCGGCCGCGTCCGACAATTTTCTCCAGAAGGATTCTTACTTCCTCTTGAAGATCGCGTTCCAATTTCTTTTTCATTCCAAACACATCGGTAAGCGACCCCTGTATTTGGAATTCATCGGCAAGGACATCGGAAAGGATCGAACCGTGGGTATCGATAATCGAGATATTTTCTTTTTTAAGTCCTTCCACGCTGGTTTTAACCAGATTCACGATGGCGCGAATCTGGGCTTTTGTCATCTTATCGCGCCCGGAAATTTTGAGTAACACACTGGCTGAAGGCTCCTGCTGTTGGTCGAGAAACAACTCTTCTTTGGGCAATACCAGGTGGACCCGGGCACCTTCGACGCCGGAGATCTGCCGAATAGTCCTTTCCAATTCTCCCTGCAGCGCCCGTTGATAGTTCAGATTCTGAGTAAACTCGGTCATTCCGAAAAAGCTCTTATCAAATAACTCAAACCCTACGCCGCCTCCTTGCGGAATCCCTTCCCCGGCAAGATCGATACGCAAATCGTATACCTGAGGCGAAGGCACAAGCACCGTCGCTCCGTTCTGACTCAGGCGATACGGCGCGTTCAACTCTCTGAGTTTGGCAATGACATCGGACGCATCTTCGGGAGAAAGATTGGCAAAGAGCACCGCGTATTCCGGACGAGTCGCCCAAAACGTAAAGCTCACCAGAGAAATAAGGATCAACACCGTCAGCCCTAAGACAATGCCCTTCTGGAGTGGCGAAAGATTCTGCCAATATTTTTGGAACTGTGACTGCAGTTTAAGCAGAAATTCTCTCACGTTCACCCTCTCTTTCTTTTACGCGTTTATCGTGACTCATCATTTCCCTTATATGTCATATTTGCATCCGCATGACTTCCTGATACGTTTCAATAAGCTTGTTTCGCACCTGCATGGCAAAACGAAACTCCATATTCGCCTTTTGCATCGACATTAGGACATCATGCAACTCATTCTTTCCCATCAGAAACCCCTGCATCGCATCTTCAGCCTGGATAAAATTATCGTTCACCTGCCCCATTGCCTGCTGCAAGAACTCCATAAACGAACCGCTGGCTCCTTCGGTGTCTTTATTGAGCATATCGGCCCGGGCCTGTTTATAAGCCTGGCTTACGGAAGGGAAATATAAATCTATGTTTTCAATCATATCAAACCCCCTTCAATTCGGTAATACAATTTATGTTCTCTTTGCTCCATAAATTTTGACCTCATTACACTCTCATAATATCCAGCGTCCGAGTATACATTGTTTTCCCCAAATTCATCGCCATAAGATTTGCCTCATACGCCCGGGTTGCCGAAATCATGTCGGTCATTTCATGAACAATATTCACACTGGGCATGGCAACGTATCCATTCTCGTCGGCATCGGGATGCCCCGGCTGGTAGGTAATCAACGGCGGCTCATTGCTCTGGACGATCTCAGACACCTTGACGCCCCCCAGCACATTCGCCCCGGAAGGAAACGGAACGCTGGTGACGGCATCTTTCAGTTGTTCCTCAAACACAACCATCTTACGCTGATACGGACCGCCTTCGGGAGTGCGAGTCGTATTGACATTGGCAATATTGGCGGCGATCACATCCATTCTCAACCGCTGGGCCGTAAGGGCCGACGCGTTAATATCAAAACCTAAGAAATTCATTTAATTACCTCCTCCCCTCCTCAATGGCATACCGCAAATTCGTAAACTGATTGGTCACGAAATTCACAAGCGTCTGATGGAGAACTGAGTTTTTGTTTATTTCCACGATTTCTTTTTCGATATCCACATTATTTCCGTCAACCCGGTGGGTGGTATCAAACGACTGCCGGACGGGAAATGCCGGCGAAAGAACCGGACGGGAAACCACCATATGACTGGCGTGGGTCGTATAAAGAGGGGCGGTTTTGGTCTCTTGTTGGATCACCCGGCTCAGCGTCCCGTAGAAATCAACGTCGGAACGTTTGAAATTGGGGGTATCAGAGTTAGCGATATTATTGGAGAGGACGCGGTGACGCTGGGCGACCCCTGTTAACCCCTGATCCAGGACATTGAGCATGTGGTTTTGGAAAAAAATATCTCCCATACAAATAAAAAAGCAACTCTTAACAAAAAGAGTTGCTTTGTTTTAGAAATACCACCTTGTCCGGTCGCGTCATTCGATCAGCGACCACATAGCTTCCGCATAGCGGTCCAGCCATAAGCAGACTCCTTTGTGTATAAACCTCTAAGTTATTTATATCTCACCTCCTCTCTTTTGTCAAGGTACTGCTTGCATTCTATGTACCCGACATATATATCTATAATATAGTATATAAGCCTCGAGCTGCTCACGCAATCATTTAATTAACTTTTTGCCTCTAAAAGTGAATTATATATAAAGCATCGCTTTCCGAAGATGTTTTTCGCGCTTTTTTTCTTTACCAGACGCAGTTTGCTCAAATTGCTCAGCCGCATGCTCGCGGTATTCAACGCCAAATCGAAACGTTCCGAAAGTTCCGAAGACGAAAGGTGCCCTTCTTTCATAATTACTTTTAATGTCTGAAGCAGGTAATCATCCAGAGCTCCCAGGATTGCCCAGCCTCCTCTCTGCCGCAAAAGCACCGCGAGGTCTTTTTTTTCCAGAACAATCTGAATGTTTTCCTTATGACCGGAGGAGAGATTTTTGAGCGCCACGTATTTTTCCCCGTATTCATTGAGTTGAAGGCGCGAAATCAACCGGGCAAAAATCTCATCGGCACAGGAATAATCGATTGCTCCGATGCCGGAGAAATCAATAAGCAGGACCTCCCCTTCGGATATTTTCTTCAATTCCGCCTCCAATTTGGCAAAGATTACCCGGCCTACCCCCCGGGTTACCAGGTCAACATAGTTCCCGTTGACCTCCTTCTGAACAAGCTCCTTTAATTTTAATGTGCGAAGCGCTGCCATATTTTATGTTTCAAATGGATCAATTGAAATATATCACGAGCGGGGATACGTGTCAAGACTTTTTTCTTGGGAGAAGGTATCGGGCTCAGGCGGGATTGGCGCGTCGGACGCCGCTGGCCGGAAAGGTAATGTTTACCTGAGTGCCGGGAAGGTACCGGAGATTCTTACGTAAAAAACGTTCGATCTGCCAGGCCGGAACATCTCCCCAGAGTTTGGCCCGGCCCGAACGCATGACGATTTTCCCGTGGTGTTTTTTGATAATGGCTTGGGTTTTAATGACTCCGTTGCCTCGACCGGGATCATCATGACGGGAAATTCCTTCAAACAAGGCTTTGTAAATAGCGAATCCATCGATATACTGAGCTTCGCATTCGGCCAACCGTTCTTTTAAGCTCGGCCCCATTCCCATCCCGGCATCAGCGATACATATATGCAGAAACTGACGACGGCGTACGGGATGATATTCGCGGCCGATATTCACAAACCCTTCTCCCCCGCTGTGTTCGATGATATTCTGGGCAATCTCAGATACCGCCACGATTAAATCGGTGAATTCTCCGATCGGCAAATCCAGATGTTGTCGCAAAAATTCGATAATTTTATAAATATCGTCTTCCTGTCGAATGCGCGACAGGGTAAGGAAGATATTCGAACCGGTATGTTCACCCGGAGATACTTCAGAATCGACCTGATACGCATACGGATCCAGATAGTCAAATACCTTCCATTGCCGGAACAGGTCAAACATCAGGGCATTTTCGTGAAAATTTAACGTGACCCGGGCGCCGAGATCTTTAAGATATCGGTAGAGAATAAGCAGGATTGATACCCCGTAGGGAGATACCGAAGAAACAAGCCCCAGATCAATATGCACCTGGCTATCGGGCAGTTGAGATTCAGCCGGTAATTGATCCAGGAAGTACTCGAATGAATTTGGATTAAAAATTGCCGGCACGATAAGCCGGTATGTGCAGGACATGATTGCCTGGCCTCTGATTATAAACGAGGGGATTCTCTACTGGTTTTGAAGCTGATCGGAAATGCCTTCCAGTTGTAATTCGATATAACTTTTAAGCCGCAGCGCTTCCGGATGATCCGGATCGATCTTAAGAACCTTTTTTAATGCCGCTGCCGCTTTGGTGTAGTCTTCATGTAAAATATAATCCTGGGCATCTTCTAAACTTGCCTGAAGCTTCGCGGCACGCCGCGCGGCTTCAGCCCCTTCTTTCTTGCGCCGGCGCGCCTCTTCCCATTCCTTTTTCCGCTGAGCCCGTTCCTGGGTAACTTTTTTACGCCATATCTCCTGATTCGCTTTACGTATCTTCTCCTGACGCTCCCGGACTCTTTTTGTTTCGATAATCTCCTTCACCCTCTTAGCCGTACGTACCGTGGGATCAAGAGTTAAAATCATATTCGCTTCAGTCAACGCGTCGTCATACTCTCCCCGGGCATACAGTTCTTTCATTGTCATCATCCGGTTCTCTATTTCCGCCCGGTTCTCAACCTGCTTGCGTTTCTGATCGTAAATGAGCTTCTCGATCTGCCGCTTCGACTCCAGAACCTCCTTTTGTAATGCCAGGCGCATTAATTCCCGGTCTTTCTCCAGTTCTTCCTGACTGACATTCACTTGCTGACGTAACGATGCGATTTTTTCTTCTTTAGGATCAAGCTTATCTCCCGATTCAACGATCATCCCAACGCCCTGGCCTATGGCTTCGGCTGACGCATCGCTGCTGGCTTCGGGGGCCGTCACGACAGTCCCTTTTGCCTTCAGATTTGTTTCCGGCGTATCGTTCTGCCGGGATCCCTCAACCGGTTCCTCCTCCGGCTCGGTCGTCTCAGGTTCAGGAGGAGGTTCGGGCGGCTTCTGGGCAAGAATAAAATCTATCCCTTTTTTAAGCCGGCTTAAATCTTTGCCGTAATTTACCGAATACTGCCGTTCAATCTGCCGGGGAAGACGTTTTTCGATCTCCGCCAGATACTCTTTCGCCATCTCCGTGTATTGTTTCTGATTAAGCTTTTGCTCCAGATCGATCACCCGGCGAAAGCTTACCAGCGCCGCGGCATAATCTTCCAGGGCATAATATTCCTTCCCCAATTCAAAATAGACGCGGGTGTACAGCTGTTTGCGTTGGAGCGCTTTACGTTCTTTTACTTCTTCTTTGTACTGGAGTTCAGCCGTCTCCCAGCGAAAACGATAATCTTTCCCGTCTTGAGTCCATCCTTCTTTCTGGTTCAAACAAACCATACTCAAGAAAACCAATCCGCTCAATAATAGCATTTTCATTATTCGTACCTCGGGATATCCAGGATTTGACCGGGATAGATTTTATCCGGGTCATCCAGCTGGTCAATATTTGCTTTGAATAACCACAACCATTTAAAGGGATCTTGGTAATACTTTTTGGCGATCTTCCACAGGTTATCTTCCTCTTTCACCTGATAGGTCGCCGCTCCCGCCGGAGCTCCTTCAAGGTATTCTCTTTCCCGGAGCCGGGCGATTTCGGCCGCGGCAACATTCAATTTAGACTGCATACTTAAGACTTCGTCACGCAACCGGTCCAACTCTTGGTGAAGGGCAAACCATGTTTCTTCTTCAACCTCAATCATGCGTGGTTCGGCGCTTTTGGGGCCAACATGTTTTTTCTGGAAGAGATTTTTCGGCTGGAAATTCACTCTGGGTTCCGCCCGGACCGTAAATATACAGGCGGTCGCCAATACAAGGATCAAACTTATTCTTCTCATCTTCCTTCCCCTTTTATTCACCTTGCGAGGAATCCGTGCTCGCGGCACCTGTCTCAGCGGTTTGATCTTCCTCTTGTTCTATTTTCTCTACTTTCTCCTCTAATCCTAATTGTATAGTATCGAGAATACTATTACAAGAAAATTCCATAAATTTCTCAATATTCAAAAGATATAACCGGTATCCCCAGAGCGGAGAATGAGGATGGAGACGTCTCTGGTAATAATCTTCGAGAAGATCGATCGTCTTCTGAGTCGAAGCGTCAAAAATATAATACGCGCTCCAGATGGTCTGATTGGTATTGATAAATTTCATCTGCGTGGTTAATCCGAACCGGAACGGCTCGGTGCTTTTATAATAAAGCACCTCCCCCCAGAGAAGAGTATCGATCCTTTTCATTTTTTCGAAATCATCCAGGTCGTCGGCATCGATCAGATGGATACGATACCAGTTGCGTTTCCTCATCTCCCGCAAAAAAATATCTTCTATCTTTTTGACGGTATCGAAGGGGAGATCCTCCCGGGAGGTAAAGCCTAAAAAGCCGACGTCTTTAACATAATAGGTGCTGAACCGTGGAGCAGTATAATAATTTTCGATGTGCGGACCGGCACAGCCACTGAAAATAAAAATCACCATCCCTGTCAGCAATATCGTCTTTTTCATATCGTATTGACTTGGCCTGGGAAATACGCTAATCTAATTTCGATGAGAGTACACCGATTTTCCACTCCCCAGATGCGCCGCAAACACCGCAAGCGTGAGGCGGCGGTTGAGAAAGCCGCAGCAACTGAGAGCTTCAAGGATAACCTCCATGAATCAATAAAAAAAGAACTCAGGCGACGCCTGGGAAACCTCCTGAAAGACATCGAACAGGAAGGCAGAACCCTCCTTAAGAAACGCACCCTGGAGAATGTCCTCAAGTATAAAGATCTGGTAAAAAGTTTCTTAGATCTTGTCGTGAAAAACATTTACCACCTTTCGGAAAAAGTTAACCTCACGCCCCGCGGCAAACAAAGCATTCTGGTCGCCATCGAAAACATCGACAAATCCCTGGAACAACTTCTCAAACTGGTGTTAAACAAAGAAGTCGATAATCTAAAGATACTCGAAAAGGTGGGCGAGATACAGGGGCTCCTCATTGATCTGTATTCCTGACCTCAAAATATCCCCGTGCCTTTTCTTTTACTTCACCGGAAGGATCGTTCCGGGCAATCTCGGCAAAAAATTCTTTTTCGCCGCCGCCGGCAAGAAAATCAATACAAAACAAAGCCAGCTTCCTCACTCCCTGATCGGGGTCGGTCCGCGCCGAAGCTTTTAGCAGCGGGACGACGTCTTTGTTACCGATATAGTAAAGCCCCAGTATCGCATTTTTTCGCATGGCAATGTTGTCACCGGCATTAACCAGATGTTTCCGCAATATAATGACGGGATTCATTGTGCGCCGTTCCATCTCTTTCAGCGTCTTCACAATCGGGCCGACCTTCCCCGTGGGTAGGATTTTCTGGAGATATTCCTGAAGCGCCGAATCCTGAACGAGCCGCAACTCACTGTCTTTCATTACGCCGTCTTCCTCTTCTTGAGGCTCTTCTTCCGGCTCGGAATCAGCCACGCCCAGTTCCTCCGGTATCTCACCACCTAAGAGTTTCTTTTCGCGTTTGATGATCGCATCGGCATCCAGCGGCTCATCGGACAATTTTAACGCTTCTTCCTGCTCGGCGAGTTCCTGTTGTTCCTGCTCAGCCTGTATTCGTTGCGTTTTTTGCCGTTGGGCGGTTTGCCTGACCATCGTGACGATAACAATCACAATGATAACAAATCCCAGGCCTCCCAGCCCCAGATACAATTTATTCGTTTTTTTAATAAAGGCGAGTATTTTTTCGATTGTGTCCTGAATGAGATCTAACATTCTTTATTCCACGATGGGTTTTGAGAAAACTTCTTCCCGTATACGTGAGAAATTTTCCCCATGTTTTTTTGGGTAATATTCACCCGGCCCATTTCTATCTGCAAATCATTCTTGCGTTCCTGTAAAATACGGTTTAACTGAGCGTCTTCGGACACGATCCGTTGCACCATCGGCACCACCGCGTCATGAATCGGCTTTTTTTCACCTTCAGTAAGACTCTCCTCGATCGCCACCAGCTGCTCGAGACATTCTTTTTTTTCCGAGGTCAAAACCTCAAGACTATCCCACTGACTCTTCTGTGCCGCCTCCACCTGGGCAAGGATAATATCAAGCAGCCTCTGGTATCGCTGGATAATGTCATCCAAAGTAATGGTCCTTTATTTTATTATCGACAAAATAACTTTTTTTTATACCGGCTCACCTGTTTTTCTTTTTTATTATACTACCGGGGCAATCAAAGTCAAAAAAAATCGTCTGACAACTGCTCTCGGCGCCCTCGGAGGCACACCGGAAAAAGACGCATTTTTTATAATGTATTTAAATATATGGAAGGGAAACGGTGCCGTTAGGGATCGGCAACGAATTCTTTTAATTCTCGCCAGGTACGAATCCCTACCTTGCCGTCGGGCTCAAGCCCATGCGCCGACTGGAACGCTTTGATCGCATCGGTTGTCCTCCTGCCCCGTTTGCCGTCGATCGGGCCGGGATTAAACCCGGCATTTTTAAGCGCGGCCTGAGTCTGAGCTACCGTCAGATTCGCTAACGGTTCCCCCACGGTACGGTATTCTCTTTTTAGACGTTCCCAGGTCACCCGGTCGATATACCCATGCGGCTCGATATCGAAATCGCTCTGGAAGGCTTTTACCGCCGTACGGGTTTTAAATCCCATCTGCCCGTCAACCATACCGCACGAATATCCGATGCTTGCAAGGTACGTTTGAAGTTTTTCGATTCTGGGATTGTAGGGAAGAGAGATGTCATCTAAGATCTGCTGCTCCTGGGCAATCTCTTTCTGCACGACGTTCAGAATCATATTGCATCCGGCGCAGCATATACCGCCAATAACAAGGGCCGTCAACGCGGCGAAAAAATACTTGTTCATACCGTGCTTCTTACACAACTATGGCTCCGGCAGGCAATAGCGCCGGCACCCTTATACACAACACATCTCAGAAAGCGTCAGCGGACAGATATTTTGTCTTCTTCCCTGACGGAGAATCGAAGGCAGGACGTCAACGGTTGCTTTACGGCTGGCAATGGGAAATTTTTCCGCTCCGTCATGAAAGAGAAATACTTCCCGGGAATTAAGCGTCGCGTTTAAAATCTTATGCCGGATAACCCCTTTAAGCCCCAGCCAGTCGACGCTGGAGATCGACCAGCGAATCGATTGGTATCCTAACCGGCGGGCAATTTCTTCCATGCGTGCCGAATGCAAATCCCACAGACTCCAGGTCGGACGAAACAACTGCATTTTTCGGCCGGTAATCTCGGTAAGAATCCGATCCGTAAGAAGAATCTCCCGTTCAATCGCCCGGAATCGAAAGATAGGACTGACCGGATGCGAGTAGGTATGATTGCCGATCTCGTGTCCTTCCTCAACCATACGCAGAACAATGTCGGGGTTCTTCCGGGCTCGTTTTCCTACCAGAAAAAATGTCGCTTTCACGTCGAATCCCTTCAATACATCCAGGATCGCCGGAGTATAGGTGCGGTCCGGCCCGTCGTCAAAAGTGAATGAAACATATTTTTTACGCCGGCTTCGGCGGCGCGTGAGTAATTCAGCGTTCATCGTGCCCTCTGGGTATTATCGAATATTTTCCCGTATTCCATAAAATATAACGGACTTTTTTTAAGCCATCGCTCCCAATACTTAACCCTGCGGCAGGCAAGACACTTGAATCCATACGTATCGAAAAAAGGGAAACGAGGCTCGCCGCGTAACGCCCGAAACCGCACTCCCAACGCCTGCTCTTTTTTTACCGTATCAAGGAATGCTTCTAATAGTTTCCTGCCGATGCCTTTACCGCGAAATCCTTGACGCGTATTCTGATGAATATGGACCGGATACGTTGCCTGATCGCTTGCGGGAAGACGCGTCTGCCCCGATATAAATGACATGAAATTGTACCCGATCAACTTAACCGTACGCCGGTCCCAAATCCTGCCGCGGCCCAGCGCCCGCAACATCGCGCCGGGAAGAATCTTTTTCAACATAATACGCGTATATCCGGCTTCAGCGAACCCGGCGCTTAGATAGGCAATGATTTCACCTTGATACTGAGCAACCCAGGTATGATGTGGTTCATACCTTATATAATATTCCATAATCAGATCGGCCAGAAACTCCCGGTCGGGGAAAAAGGCCTCACACGGCTCCCCGAAATACGCGGTGTCAACACAGAGTTTCCTCAATGCGTCCCGGTCACCGGCGGTCGCGGTACGAATGATGAGTTCGCTTTGTTCCAGTTGTGTGCGTTCTAACGATACAGCCATGGGAATACGTGTGCGATCAGGAAAGTTCCCGGATCGCCTCCTGCAGGTTCTCGACGACCTCATAATACTGCTGAGATTTCTCCTGCCCTAGGAGCGTAAGTTCTCCCATGCAGCCGCCGAGGTTTTCCAATAAAAGTTTATACTTATGGAAAAAGTCTATCGTTTTGGCAAACGAAGCGACATTGATTACCGCGAGGTTCTTCAGGATGATATCATAGTAAATAAACGACCCGTGCTGGATTTCGGTGAATGTTGTACGGTCAAGCTGGATGCTTTCTGCGGATTGGGGATTCCCTTCCGGAAATACCTTGCAAAGGCTCTTCAACAGGCTTTTCAGATGAAAAATACAGATTGTTTTCAGTTTCCCTTCGACTTCTTTTTTATGCACTTTCTCGTACCTTATTACTTCCGAAATCTTTCCCACCACCCGGTAGACCGCGCCGGCTAAAATAAATAACGCCACACTTACCAGCGCCGCCCAGAAATTGTCGTCGGAAACAAGGATCAGAAAAAATTCCTTCATCGTTTCCATAAAATACTGATTGTAATCCATAGCGATAACTTCCTCTTATTGGATTTTTCTATTCCGCGCGGTCAATAAGACCTTATCCATTCTACAAAGAGAGCTTCTTTATAGCAAGGGGTTATTCAGAGTTCGCCCGTGCTCCCGTTTTCCCGTTACACCCGTAAAAAAATACCCCCCGCCTTACGACGGAATAAATATTTTTTGGCCCCGTGAGACACGCTGATTCCGCGCATAGCGCGGAACGCGGACCGCTAAGGTATTTCTACATTGGCACTTCGTGCCGCGGTTCATCACCACTGTCCCCTTACGGGGACGGTAGTCCTCGCCTCCGAGGCAGTTGTAAAAAAATACCCCCCGCCTTACGACGGGAGGATATTTTTTTGCAAATTGCCCAGTGTTGTCGCCAGCCGAAGTCCCGAACCGCAAGTAATTCAATTAGTTGTAAAAATGGAAATCCGGCGTAGCAAACGAATTTTGCTCAGTTTGATCGATCCTCTGCCGCCGGTGCCCATACGAAAGCCCCGGATCCGTCAAAATACCATAAAAGAGGCCCTGAAAATCAAGGCCTTCATCAGTGACGGCCCTACGAAAATAACATGGGCCCAGGCCCGTAAAAGACTCGATATCTCGGAATCCAAATTAGCACACCTCTTGAAGATAGTCAATAACTTGCCGCCTGACTTCATCGAAGACATGCGAACATGTGACGACCAAGAGAAGCTAAAAATCTTCACCCACAGGCGGCTTTTAGAGATTTCCCGCCTAAGAACCAAGAAAGAACGCCAGAATGAGATTGAGCGCCTATTGCCCAAGGACCGAGATTCCAGCCAAATATCATCTTGTGAGCCCATTTTGAGCCCTTTATGAGCCCTTTGTTGCCCGTTTTGCCCCATTAGCACCCCTTTAATGCCCCTTTTTAAGCACTTCCCAGTGCCCGCCAAAATTGGGCCCAATACGTTTAATCCATCCAGCATCTTTTAGCTTAGCAATATGCTTTTGAATCGCAGAAGCATTAATACCTACTTTTTTCACTAATTCTTTTCTCGAAACGTTAGGATTTTTCTTCATTATTTCAATTATTTTCTTTTGGTTATCAGTTAAAACGATCTTCCTCTGACCACCTGTCTGACCACCCCGTTCCAACCCTTCACCTTCTTCCCACTTAGGCCTGTAAAAGATTACAGCTTATCGTTGATTCCAGACAAACTACGTCGTCTGCCAATTATGCCTCTTTTTGCAAATCACGCACTAATCGCGCAAATCACGCAGTAATCGCGCATTATTTACGCAATAAATATCTCGCGGATCTTCCTTTGCCGATTGGTGAAAAAATTCCCTTTTTCACTAATCCCTTCAAATCTGTCAAGGCCTGCCGTGATGCTACAGAAGTTAACTTAACATATTCTTTATTAGTAATCTGGCCATGTTCTTTCACAAAATTGACAGCTTTAATTTGTCGTTCATTAAGGCCCATTTGACGTAATGCGTCTTCTGTAAATACATCCCTTGCCAATATAGTTCTAAATTCACGATTCCGCACTGAAACAAACTCTGGCTCCGGAAGGCCGTGTTCTTTGCATTGGCGTACCATTTCAGTTGTGCCGGAACCCACCTGTTGAATATAATTCGCAAGATACAAAACGCTGGCTAAATTTGTATTCGGCGGGTGTGAAGCGTGTAATTTTTTGAGATCCTCAACCGTTAATGTGTCCGGAAGCGTTCCCGCGTTCCATATTTCAACCCGGTCAAGAAAGACCATCACCTGAACGGATGATGTTGTATTGTAATTCCGGTGTGCTACGGCATTAACAATAGCTTCGTGAACAGCGAACTCCGGAATTTCTCTGGGACGGGCCACCTGCACTGTATTCTTCTGCTGTATAACCGGAAACTTTATAGCATCTAGGACAAAAGCCACGGCCTTATCAACTTGCTCGAAAAGATTCTCTTCTTCGTAAATATGATATGAAGAAAAAGGCTTCACAACCTCTGTGCTTGGGAGCTGAACACATTTAATCTTTGCCTGATCAAAAAACATTCTTGGGTTTTTACCGAATAAGAGAATAGCGGCGTTTGTAAGCTTATCATCCTTAATAAGTTTTAGATGCGTAAATACTTCCTTTACCGATGAATCTTCTCCCAGGGGGAAATTACGCTTTTTCCGGGCAACCTTCAAAAACCATTTAACCTTGGTCTTATCGATATCGGATAACTTCGCGTCCTTACATATCCTTTGATCAAATCCGGCTTTCACGACTTCGCCTTTTTCTCTCAGAAAGGATATCAAGCTCTCGTAAATGAGGCCCATTAGCTCATTAATATCCTCAAACCTTTTATAGCTGTAACCCGCCCTTGGATCCCTGATTTCTTTAATAAGTTTCCGCAAACCTGGGGCTCTTTTCTTATCAACGGTATTTTGCCCTTTAATATAGATCAAAATCTCTTTATGTTTTGCCCTGGCTTCCCGAAACTCTGCCTCTGTAGGTGATATGCTTTTCCCGGAACCTCCGTACTCCGTGCCAAGAACGCCGATGTAGATGTCGCTTTTCCGAACCTCATCGATGTATGCTTTTTCCGCTGACTTGCTTTTTGCAGGTGAATCCTCGAATAAAAACACGTTAAAATATTCCGACAACAGAACGTCTTTGATAATGAAGTCTTTGACGGCCCGGCGCTCTTCTTTAAACTCTTTCTGTACTCCGCTTATAAATATTTTGTATCTTTTCATGGTATTTAATTCCTTTGAATACCCAAATCTGCTAACTATTCCTATAAGGCGATAATGTCTTAGTATTTGCAAAGATTATCAATCTTCTAGATGCCCTTGTTGCTGCAACATAAAAATTTTTGGGGCATTTAAAATTATGTGCATCTAAAATAGCAACCGTATCAAATTCCAGCCCCTTTGTTAGTAAAGTAGTTCCTATACATTTGCCGCTAAGTTTTCGCCCACCCCTCCGTTTGCGATTTCTGATTTGTTTCATAGCCTCATAAACCGTTATATCTTTAAGCTCAGCACACTCTAGGGCTTCACACAAATCCCACAAAAGTTCCTTTCTATAACATTTCATGTCCGGGAATTTTTCTATTTTTTTTATGGTTTTTGAAACAACCGATAACGATATTTTTTGTTTTAGTTGATCAATATAGTTGCCAATAGGCAAAATGTAATCTTTGTCTGCTTTTGCTCTTTTATTCTTAATCCCTGTGTCAGTAAACCAATTATCTCTGCTTGTAGTCCCATTAAACAATATAGGCATTAAATCGAATAATATGGAGAAAACGTTATTGCAATTAAGGCTATCCAGCTTGTGTGCTATTCCATAAAAATCCTTATTATCTATAGCCTCGACCAGAATAAAAGCGTTATTAAATCTTCTCGTAAAATCCTTTCTAACGTTTAAATTAGCGCTGTTAGGATGAATAATTAAAACATCATCTTCATTACATAAGTCCCAGATTTTTTTATTATACTCTGACCCATGATCATACTTTTCATTTTCCTCTGCTTGCAAGATTTCAATTTTTCCATCGTATAAATCTAAGTTTATGCATTGTGTCTGCTCCAGTATTTTCCTAATTTCCTTTAGGCTCTCCCCTAAAGGGGGATTCTTGCTTTTCCAGCGCCATGGTTCGTTTAAATCGGGAAATTTTTCAAAATCTGTAAGATGCTCATCAAAATTTACTAAAGCCTCTCCATTGAAATAAAATATACCCTGAAGATGATCGCCAAAAAGCCTGGTGGGTAGTATATTTGTTAATTCTTCAATTAGCCGATGTTGTCCAACATTACAATCTTGGTATTCGTCAACAAACAAACCAGAATAAGTGTATTTAATAACATCTCTTATGGGGGCTATACCGAATAAAACTTTAGCTTTTTCAATTATATATGGATAATATTCACTACTATTTTCTTGTTCCGGAATATCATTGCCACAATAAAAAGCATTTACATATTTCTGCGCAAAGCTCGTTATTGTTTCAACACGATATAAATTAT
>CAZABB010000035.1:0-18924 GCA_964483625.1 uncultured Planctomycetia bacterium
TCGGGTACGTCAACGGGGCCAAAGGATGGCTGATTTACCGCGGTTATGATGTATTCGACCTCTGCGCCCATTCATCGTTTGAAGAGGTGGCCTATCTTTTAATTCACGGGAATCTGCCGTCTCAGAAAGAACTGAACAGATTCAATAAAAAACTCGTCGCATACCGCGAAATTCCTTCGACCCAGAAAGCCCTGGAAAATTTCTCGTTAAAGAAAATGCAGCCGATGTCGGCGTTAAGTCTGGGCACCATACTCATGGGCCAGGAATTCACCGAAAGCGAAACATCCTTAAGCGAAGCAGAGCTGGGGAAACTGATCTCGACCGATGAAGATTCGATCCCGATGGAAACAAAACCCCGCGGCGAAAAACACGCAATTTATGAATTTGCTGCGAAAAAGAAACGGAAAACGGCCCTTGAGGTCTGTTACCATCTCATTGCCGGCGTTGCCAGTATTACCGCGACGATCGCGCGACTGCGCGAAGGAAAACACCCCATAAAACCCGATCCGAAGTTAAGCCATGCGGCAAATTTTATTTATATGATGACCGGGAAACATCCGACTCCCGAGCAGGAACGGGTCATGGATATCGCTCTCATTCTTCACGCCGATCACGGCATGAATGCCAGTACGTTCGCCTCCATGGTCGTCGCTTCGACCTTATCGGATTTCTACCTTTCGATCGGTTCAGGGATAGCCGCTCTAAACGGCCCCCTGCACGGCGGGGCAAATGAACAGGTTGTCAGGATGCTGGAGAAGATCAAAAAACCGGAGAAAGTACCCTCCTGGTATAAAAATGCCCGCAGCCGCAAGGAAAAGATAATGGGGTTCGGACACCGGGTATATAAAGCCTATGATCCCCGCGCGCGGATATTAGGCCCTTTAGCCGAACACCTGGCAAAAGAAAATCATGACGTCTGGGATTTGTTTGAGACAGCGCAAGCGTTGGAGAAAGAAGTGATTGACACGCTGGGAAAACAAAAAGGAATTTTCCCTAATGTGGATTTTTATTCCGGTATCGTCTATCTTGCCATGGGAATTGAAACTGACTTATTCACTCCTATTTTTGCCGTGAGCCGGGTCTCCGGCTGGAACGCCCGGATATTAGAATACCTGAAGAATAACCGCATTTTCCGCCCCCGGGCAATGTATCGGGGATCGTTTAATCGAGAATACGTACCGATCAAACAGCGCTCCGGTTCGAAAAAAAGTACCTAACCTGCTTTTTCTATGAATATGTTCTGGCTATGGTCTCCCGCGGTGATACTCTTCAGCCTTATTGTGGGGATTGCGATCCTCATGGTTCTGCTCAAACGCCTGAAAGAAATCATAGCCGGCCTGTCCGATGACATCAATGATCTGAAACGATATTTCCATCTCAGCTGTCAGGCTCGTACCGACCAGCAGCGCCGTGAATATTTCTTCGCGTTTATCAGTAAAAAAATCCATGAAATGATCGAAGAGGATAAAGGGATCGACGATATCCGCCATTACGTCATTACCAATTTCGGCCGGCGCAATTTTAAACGCTGGAAAGAATACATCTATTACATAAAAAAGGAACATGACTTGAATAAAGCACACCATGTCCCCACGGTGCACTACCGGGGCGATCTCTTCGGCAGGGAAGAAAACTGAAACACGTTACATGGCACACGACACACGCATGCCTGCTTACGCAGGCAGTCACACGTTGCACGACACACGTCACACGTATTTTTCTTCACGTGTAACCTTGTGACCATGTGTCCTTGTGACTCGCCGAAGGCAAGCATGTGACCTTGTGACTATGTGACTTTGTGACCTTATTATCATGTGGGTAAAAAAGCTGAGCGATTGTGAAGAATTTACCGCCGGTGACGGATGCGCCTTAAGAGAATACCTGCATCCGGCCCGGGGAGACTTCGCCCTGCGGTATAGTTTAGCCCACGCCACGGTGCCGGCAAGACGAACGACGCGGGCTCATACGCTTAAAACTTCCGAAGTCTACGTCATCCTCTCAGGACGAGGAATTATGCACATCGATGACGATAGTCGCCGGGTAAAGGCCGAGGATGTTATCTACATCCCCCCGGGTTCCGTTCAATACATCGAAAATATTTCTAAAGGAAATTTACGATTTCTCTGCATCGTTGATCCGGCCTGGAGGAAAGAGGATGAGACGATATTATAAATGCACCGCAGCCTGTCTCATCCTGATCAACCTGTCCTGGGTCCGTTACGCTTACCCCTCAGCCGGACAAAAGCTGCCAGACCGCCATCTTATCCCGACTCCGCATGAAACCGAAGCGATCGGCCGCCTTGATTTTGATTCCGACGGGATTATAAACCGGGACGATCCGGACATCGACGGAGACAGAATTCCCAATAATACCGACGCCGACATCGATGGCGACGGAGTCAAAAACGATGCCGACCCCGCTCCCGGCGACCGGCGTGAAATCGGCTATCACCCGTTCGGCATGCTCGCTTTTCTTTCCTGGAACCATCCCTGGAATAACTTCAAATATACACAAGACCATATCGCGCGCGCGGTCCGAATGATCAAAAAGACCGGCGCCTCATTCGTCCGGATGGACTTTTACTGGAATGACATCGAACCGGCCCCCGGACGATTTTCTTTTGAACCATACGACCGCATTGGGGAAGAATTGACCCGTAACAATATCGGTATCCTGGCTATCCTCGATTACTCTGCAGACTGGACTGCGCCCCGCTGGAATTCACCGCCGCGTCGTGACGAAGACTTCGTAGCCTTCTGCCGGAAGGTTGCGAACCGGTATAAACACCGGATAAAGTACTGGGAAATATGGAACGAACCGGATTCTCCCGCGTACTGGCATCCCCAGGATGGAATGAAACGGTACACCCGCCTCTTAAAAAAATCCGCGGCGGGCATCAAAGAAGCAGATGCCAGCGTACACATAGTGCTGGGCGGACTTACCGCGCAAGGGTATTACGCCTTAAACCGCATTTATTCTCAGGGAGGTAAAGATGCATTCGACATCGTCAACATCCATCCTTTCGTCGACCCTCTCACGCCCAACGCCCTGGATCGGATCAGAAACCTGCATGAAAATATCCGGCGTCTTATGCGCCGGTACGGAGATCAAGATAAAAAAATCTGGTTTACCGAAATCGGCTGCCCCGGCGTAGAGAGCCCGGATGAATCAAACGCCTGGTGGGAGGGAGTAAGCCCGTCGGAGACAGAACAGGCTCATTTTCTGTATCGGGTATATACCGAGCTTCTTACCCTGGAAGGAGTCGAAAAAATCTTCTGGGCTTATTTGAGAGACAATAAAGACCATTTCCGTTCCGGCATGGACTATTTCGGCCTTATCCGCTGGGATTTTTCCCCGAAAAAATCCTATAACGCGTATCGCAAAGCGTTCCGGCACTGGCAAAAAAAGAAATAGCCCTCGATATATTTGACATAATCGGCATATTGACTAGAATAATACCAAACCCATAACGGCAGATGCGTTTTCTCGATAAAAATTTCAAGAACAACCCCCGCCCGTACCTGTTTCAATCAGCCTGCGCTTCCTTATATATCCTTCTTATCCTTCTGATTCTGGATACCCGGCAGAACGCGGCAATCATCGCCTCGATGGGAGCAAGCGTATTTCTGGTATTTACTACCCCCCGGCAATATTACGCCTGCCCGAAAGCGCTTATCGGAGGATATCTGGTCGGAATTCTTCTGGGAGCGTTTTTCTCCTGGCTTTCCCGTTCGGATATGTTCAGCGCGACACTTTCTCTGAACATCCGTTATATTATCTGCGGTGCCGCCGCCGTGGGGATATCGATTTTTCTGATGGTCATTACCGATACCGAACACCCTCCGGCGGCGGGGATGGCCTTAAGCCTGGTATTGAGCCAATGGACCCCCGCGACTCTGGCCTTTATCATCGGCGCCGTCATATTTTTAAGTATCATTAAGAAAATACTGGATCCTTTTTTGAGAAAACTCATCTGATACTGCCGCACCATATCCCTTCAATCGGAATCGGCATTGCTTCCGGTTAAAATGCTGATATAATATCTACCAACGGCTGTGGTAGAGAGGGAAGGAAAGAAAGTGTACCGTCCGAAAAAGAAATACACGTTTTTTTTAACCGGAGGGGCCGGGCAAGGCGGGATTATTCTGTTCTGTTTTCTGTTTATTTTCTTTACTCTGTCCGCCGGCGCGCAAAACTCTCCGCCCGGCAACTCCCAACCGCTGTTTGAAGCCTGCGAGGCGATTATCGATAAATCCCTGGACAATGTATTGCAGGATCTGGTACGGATCAAGACTGAGAACAGAGAACTGAAAGCCACCCTGGAAGAATACCGGAGACGGCTTGAGGCCGCCGCCCCGGAAGAAACCGGACAATTGCGTACAGAAATACAAAAACTCCGGAAAAAGATCGAGGGATACAAGAGCTCCCTCGCCGACACCCTCGAAAAAATACAAACCGAGAAAAATAAAAACGAAAAGCTTCAGGACGCTCTGACTGAATTAAAAGAAAGCGTCTCGGCGCTCAAGATCGAATATAACACCTTACTCGAGGAAAGCGCTCGCCAGCACCGTCGCCAGCTTACGCAACGGCAGACCATAGAAGACTTAAAACTCAAGAACCGGAATCTCTCCGGGCTTCTCAAAGAAAAAAAGGCCGAAATCGACCGATGGAAAGAAAAAGCCGATCCTTCCGGCCGTGAGGATCTCGAAACAAAATTAAAAGATCATCAGTCTCTTTCCCGGCAATACCAGATGCAGTTAGATCAGCAGAGGAGTCAGCTGCGGAAGAATGAGGAAACGATTGCCTCGCTGAAAGAGGAACTTTCCCGCCGGCAACAGATATCCCGTCAGGCCCGGGAAAAAAATAAATCTGAAGCCGCCGCTGCCGATCAAAACCGCCGGATTATTACCGGCCTCAAAGGAGAACTGCTCCGCATCAAGGAGCGCCTCTCGGAAAAAGAAGCCCTCCTGGCTCAATCACAGCAGAAACTGGCCCAGACAGAGGAACAACTGGAAACCGCCCGTGCCGGATCCGAAGAATACCGGTCGCGGCTTCAGACCGAAGAAACCGCGGCAAAGACCGCCGCAGAAGATCGAAAAGAAATGTCCCGGCAATTACGTCAGGCCCGGGAAAAAAATCAATCTGAGGCTGCCGCCGCCGATCAGAACCGCCGGATTATTTCCGACCTCAAAGGAGAACTGCTCCGCGTCAAGGAGCGCCTCTCAGAAAAAGAAACACTCCTGGCCCAATCGCAGCAGAAACTGACCCAGACAAAGGAGCAACTGGGAACCGCCCGCGCCGAATCCGAAGAATACCGATCGCGGCTTCAGGCCGAGGAAACCGCGGCACAGACCGCCGAAGGAAATCGAAAAGAAATGTCCCGGCAATTACGTCGGGCTCAGGGAAAAATCGACAGCCTCCAGAGCCAAACTCAGCAGCTTATCCAAAACGTAAACAAACTTACCCGCCAGAATGAATCGCTTCGTAAAGCCAAAACGGAAATTGTCTCCGGAGAAAACCAACGAAACCGGGAGGTTGCCGCGCTGAAAGAAGAACTCACGCAAGCCCGCCAAGCGCTTACGGAAAAAAACCGGATCATTGCCGAACGCGAGAACGTCAGATCCCGGGACCAATCCCGGATCAAAGGATTAGAAGCTCAGCATCGCCAATGTCAGGATCAACTGCGTCAACGCGACAACGAGCTGGCAGCCAGTACCGGGCGCATCGGGGATCTGGAAGAAAAACTTAAGGAGAAGGAATCTTCCGCCAGCCAAACGCAGCAGACGCTCAAGCGGCAGGTAACGGAAAAGCAGGATGAACTCGCTTCGCTCATGCAGAAAAACCGCGCATTACGCCGCCAGGTGGAATCTCTGCGAAACGAGCAATCCCGCGGCAAAGAGGACCGGATTCAGTCCCTTAAGGTAACCGTTGGGGAAAAATCCGAAACAGTCTCCCGTCTGGAAAGCGAACTTAAGGAGGCGAATCGAGAAAGAACCCGGACTCGCCGGCGAATCGAAGAAATGCAGGCCACGATAGAAGAAATCACCTCGCAAAACTCCGAATTAACGAATCAATCGGCTTCTCTAAAGAACGTTTTCGATCAGGAAAAATCAAAATACGCCCGGAGCATGCAGAATCTTCAAAATAAAATCGACAATCTCAAATCTTCCCTCGGCGAAAAAGAAAACGTGATCTCCGCTCTCCAGGATAAAGTAGACCAATACACTCGTATCGTTCCCGAGGGGCAACTGCGTACCCAGGAAAAATATTTCGAAAAAATTAAAGAACTAAAAAACAGTATAGCCGAATGTAACCGCCGCCATGAAGAATCCCGGGAAGAACTCCGTTCTCTGTTAAGGAATCAAAATCAATCCCGGGACACAACCTCTACCCTGCATAAAACCATCAAGGCCCTGGAACAGGAAAACCTTGACCTCCTGAAAGAAGCCGAAGCTCTGAATAAAACCATCTATTCACTGGGCCTGGGCGGAGAACTGGAGAGGACCAAAGAAATCCTTGAGCAAAGACAACAACGGCAGGAGAAATATTATACCAAAGAGCTTAAAGATTACGCTCAACAGGTGGATGCTCTCGGCGAGGTTGTCCGTGAATATGAAGTAACCGTCGCCGAAGTCATCACTCTCTTAGACAGTATCCCGATAGACGCTCCCCGCCAGAAAAGACACGCCGCCGAACTGCGCAAAAAACTGCATGCGTTACAATCGACCACCTGGTAAACACGTCACAAAGACACAAGGTCACAAAGTCACACGTGAAGAAAAATACGTGTGACGTGTGTCGTGCAACGTGTGACTGCCTGCGTAAGCAGGCATGCGTGTGTCGTGTGACTATGTGTCTATGTGACCTCTTTATATGGCCGGGTTTGTCCTATTGACTATTTTAAAAAATCAATTAGAATAGCTCCCTATGGGACAGGTAAAACGTACCGCACTCCTGACGGTCACGATCCTTATCCTCCCGGTTTTTTCGCTTTTTTGCGAAACGATTACCCTTAAATCAGGCAAGGTGCTCCAGGCGACCATTCTGGAGAAGGGGGAGAAGTCTCTCAAGGTCAAACTGGACGATAAAATCCTTTACTACAAACTCTATTATATCGAGAATATTGACGGGATCCCCGCTGGGGTCTATCCTTCGGTCAAAAAGGCGGTATCTTCCCTGGGGAAGGAAGATGAACAGACCGCGGCAAAAGGTAAAGAAAAGGAAACGCCCGCCGCCCGCGCCGAACCTGATTTCACTGCGCCCGACGATCTTCTTACCTGCTATAAAACCGGCATTACCCGGGCCGCAGAAGGTGACTTCGAAAAAGCCCGGGCTTATTTTAACGCCGGCCTCGACATCGACACATCCCACGCCCGGCTCTGGGAAGCGTTCAAAATCCTGCGTTACCACAGGAACGGGTATGTCGATTCAACGTACGCCCAAACCTTTTTCCAGGGAATCCAGGCGATGATGAACGAGAACTATACCGAAGCCGCCGTCTTGCTCGAGAAGATTGCCGGCCGGGGGCCGGAAAATTCTCCCGTTTTTCTCAATCTGGGATTCTGCCGGTACGCGACGGGCGATTACGCCCGGGCGATAGCCAGCCTCAAACAAAGTTTGCAGAATAATCCCGACAACGTACGAACCCATCATATTCTGGGGATGATATGCTACGAACATAAAGATTACATCCAGGCGATCACATCACTGGAGAAATACCTCCGGGCCAATCCCCGTGACGCTGAAGCGTTGTGGGCTTTAAGCATGGCGCAATATATTTCCGGCCAATATCCCCAGGCGAAAATAAACTTCACCAAAGCCCGTTTTCTTTTCGAACAAGAGGGGGACAGCGAAAAAGTCAATGAAATCGAATATCTTTTAAACGAACTGCTTTAGATGAAGATTCAAAGCATCTTTCTTCTCTGCGTCTCAGGCATTCTCTTGAATGGATTCCCGTCCGGCGTCGCCGCGGAAATCGAACTCCAGTCCGGCAAAGTCCTGGAGGCCGAAATACTGGGCAGTTCCGAAAAAATGATCAAAGTCAATTACCAGGACAGGATTCTTTACTATAAATGGTACCTCATAAAGAACATCGACGGAATGCCGCCGTTTACGGCCGTCACGACACAAAAGACTTCTCCCGTCACCGCTGAAGCCGAATCGCCGCCGCAATCACAACCGATCTCCGCCTTAGCCATACGCGGGAAGACACCGTGGATACAAAAAAAAGACAGGCAAGAAAGCAACCCACCCCTCACATCCGGTTCTTCGCCAAAAAATGATTTTGATCAGGGGATGATTCACGCCGCCCGGGGAGAATTTTCTCAGGCCGAGAAGTTTTTTCTCAAAGCACGAAACACAGAGCAAACCGCACGGAATGCCGAAGAAGCGCTGCATATCCTTGCCGACTTCTATCGGGGGGACATCGGAACCATGCATGCCATCAACCTGTTCAAAGGAGCTCATCTCCTGATCAAAAAGGAATACCGTCAGGCAATCGCCGTATATGAAGATATTCTCGCCCGGAACCCTCAGGCGATTGAAGTTTATTACAATATCGGTGACGCCTATACTACCCTGGAAGAATATGAACAGGCGATTCCCTATTTCGAAAAGATCATCGAGACCAACCCCGATGATACCGATGTATGGTTCCATCTTGCTTTCGCCTATTATTCGACCGATCAGTACAAAAAAGCGATTCCCTATTTCGAAAAGATCACCGAAATCTATCCCGACAATGCCGAGGCATTTACGTTGCTCGGCGTCTCTTACCAGGCAAGCGGCCAATACGCCCGGGCTAAGAAAAAACTTACTCAGGCCCACCGGTTATTTTCTCGTCGCAACGACAGCGAGAAAGCGCGTGAACTCAAAACGCTCCTGGACCAATACCGCCTTTATGAAATCAAAGAAACGATTGAAGACGTACTCAAGGAAAAACCTTCATCCTGACATCTCGGCAGGGGAGACCTCGTAAATGACATACTTGACATCTATTCGGAAAATACTTTACAATAAGAGTGCTTTTTGAGGAGAAATCCGTGAATGACTCAATGAAATCAAAAGAAGGACTTCTGGCGCTTGTCGAACAGCTCCGCCGCGAGATTTCTCAGCTGACTGAGTTTAAATCGACTCAGGAAGATCTCAACAAGACCGAATATATTCGCAGCCAGATGTACCGTAAACTGATGGAGATTTCTCCCGACGCGGTATTCCTGGCTGATTGCGACATGCGCATTATTATGTGCAACAAGTATGCCGCCGAACTGTGCGGATACCGGAACATGCAGGACATGATCGGAAAACAGGTCTTTGACTTCACCGCTCCCCACCAGAGGCAGGAGGCGATCGACACCGCGGAAGAAGTCCTGCGGAACGTAAAGATCCGCCGGAAAGAATTCCTGGTGCGAAAAAAAGACGGGGACCACTTCTGCGCCGAGGTAAGCGCGACGACATTATATGATTCCGGCGGACAGCCTCAGGCCGTCCTGGGAATCGTCCGCGACATTACCCGGCGAAAGCAGGTCGAACAATCCCTGCGGGAATCTGAACGGCAATACCGAAGCGTGTTAAACGCATTACCGTGTACTCTTCATGTGGTTGACCGTTCGTTACGGTTTGAACTTTTTAACGACGCGTTTATCCGCAGGAATAAAGAACTGGGACTTGCAACCGACGTGATTGGAAAAAAAATATCCGAGGTATTCGCTTTTTTACCGGTACAAACATACCAGCAATATCAATGGGTTCTCGATAACGGACAGCCGCTGGTCGCCGATGAAACTCTCACCGTGGGAAACAAAAGGATTACGAATCGTGTTTCGAAACTGCCGATCTTCTCCGAAGGAAACGTAAGCGGCATCATAACCGTTGTCTATCCCTTAGGCGAAGAAGATATTCACGGATAACCCAAATGGGATCTCAAAAAATACTGATTGTCGACGACGAGGCAGGCATTGTAAACATCGTCAAGGTACGCCTGGAGGCAAACAACTATCGTGTCGTCACCGCCTATGACGGAGAGGAGGCTTTGGAAAAAACGTCTCAGGAACATCCCGACCTTATTCTGCTGGATCTTATGCTGCCGAAAATCGACGGATACATGATCTGTTCTCTTCTCAAAAAAGATGCCCGGTACGCCTCAATTCCCATTATTCTTTTTTCCGCCCGCAGTACCGAAGCCGATAAAGCTCTGGGGATGAAGGTCGGCGCAAACGCTTATATCACCAAGCCGGTCAATATGGATTCCCTCCTGGCTAAAATAGACGAACTCCTCCCCTGAGAAGATCGATCCGTAAACCGGAAAAATTAGAATCTCTGAAAAAGAGGCGGAGAGATCACCCTCCGTAACGCTCAAAACGTATGCCGCCGCGATACCGGTATTCACCGACTTTTTTAAGCCACATCAGACGTCCATACCGGTGTACCGGCTTCAATCCGTCAACAAGATGTATCCACATCTCCAGACGATCCCGGATGAATAACTGAACGATTTCCTCTTCGGTAAATTCAATTCCCATCCCTCCGGGAGAAACGTCGATGCATTTGACCTCGGTGTCCCACGTCGTATCCAGGTCTTTCAGGCTTACGTCAAGCCGGCAGCTCAGGCGGTTGTGCTGGCGCTTCTGGGTAACGGAACCATTCGCAAAGGAATCAGAGATTCGTTTTGAGGCGAGATTACGGGTAAAGCCACGATACATAAGAACTCCTTTCGGCATTCACCGAGGTTTCTCCCAGACCGGCAGGGGAGAAAACCTGATTATACGTGTATACCATACCTTGAATTTCCTTTTCAACCAGCTGCAGTGTTTTTTCTGTAACCGTTTACATCTCTTGTAACCATTGGCCTTTACAGCCATGCCCCACTTGATTATAATGATAGTCAACCTTAACGGAACCGGACAAAACCACATTGCATGCCTAAGAAAAAACTGCCCGAACTCGTCGCCCCGGCCGGAGACTGGCCCAGTCTCATCGGCGCCGTCGAAGCCGGCGCCGACAGTGTTTATTTCGGTGTCAAAGACCTCAATATGCGCAGTTTGGGGGTTAATTTTGATCTCCTGGAGATGAAAAAAATCATGAATTTCCTGAAGCAACACGGAAAAAAAGGATACCTGGCGTTGAACGTCATCGTATATGAAAATGAAATAAAAAAAATAAGCCGGATTCTAAACGAAGCGAAACGATCCGCCGTCGACGCCGTGATCGCCTGGGATATGGCCGTACTCGCTGCGGCCCGCGATTTGAAACTCCGCATCCATCTTTCTACACAAGCCAGTGTTTCCAATTCCGCCGCGGTACGTTTATATACCGGCCTGGGAGCCAGACGCATTGTTCTGGCCCGGGAATGCACGCTCAGTGACCTCTCCCGGATTACCGGGATTCTTCGTCGGAACCGGATATCCTGTGAGATCGAAACCTTTATCCACGGCGCTCTCTGTGTGAGTATATCGGGAAGATGCCTCCTTTCATCCTATTCGTTCGCCAAATCGGCCAATCGCGGTCAATGCGTCCAGCCCTGCCGCCGCGAGTTCTACATCGAAGATACCCGCGGCGATACCCGGTACCGTCTGGGAAAAGATTATCTGCTTAGCCCCAAGGACCTCTGTACGATTGACTTTCTTGACGAGATCGTCAAGAGAGGAGTCACCGCTTTCAAGATAGAGGGAAGAATCCGCTCGGCCGAGTACGTAAACATCGTAACCGGCGCGTACCGCCGCGCTCTGGATGCAATCGCACAAGGTGCCTTCACGGAAAAATTAAAGCAGGAATTAAAAGAAAAGGTGCGTTCCGTATATAACCGGGGGTTCTCTTCGGGTTTTTATTTCGGAATGCCAAAAGATGAGCCGAGCCGCTATCTCGAAAATCAATACGAAAAAATCTATGTGGGAGAAATTATCAAGTTTTACAAAAAGATCCATGTCGCTCACCTGCGGGTCTACGATCATCCTCTTTCAAACGGAGAAGACATCGTTGTGATCGGTAAAGATACTCCGGCACGATTTGCCCGCGTTCACCAGATAGAGGTCAATCACCACCCGGTGAAACGTGTCGTCCGCGGACAGCAGGCGGGAATAAAACTACCCTTTATTGTCAAACCCAAAGATAAGCTGTTTATCTGGCGCAAGAAAAGTCTCTAGTCTCTGGTCTCTGGTTTTTACTCTGACCGCTCACTCTGTTCGCTGGGACGGATCATTCGTCCGTCGTGCGGGCCGCAAAAGGAAATTCTTGTATTTTAAAATTATTGCAGTTTCATACGATAGACGTACGACGCTCGACGCACGACGATTCCATCAGCGGCGGAGGAAGTATCGCTGGAATTCTTTATCCTGGATCTCGATAACGGTAGGCCGCCCGTGAGGACAGGCAAGAGGCGTTTGACAACGTAACAGCTGAGTTCGCAGATATTGCGCCTGCTGGAGAGACATCTGGTATCCGGTCTTTAACGACTGATGGCAAGCTCGTTTAGCCAGTACAGCGAGATTATCGATGGCCGGATCATCTTCGCAACCAAGCAGATTGCGCAACGCCTTTTCTCCGTTTGAAATAAGCTGGGGTACCGAATGGAGGGCAATCGTTTCCTGATCCCAACGGGTCGTTGTAAATCCCAGTCGCGCAAAAGATTCTTTTGCCTTCTCCCAGAGAATACTCTCAGCGACACTGAGACGAATAAGAACCGGGGCCAGAAGGTTCTGCACCTCCAGTGCTCCGGCGTCAACCTGACGCTTCAGCTGTTCATAGGTAACCCGTTCCTGCGCGGCATGTTGATCCACAACCAGAAGAGATTCTCCGCTTTCAAACAAGAGGTACTTTTTTAAAAAGCTTCCGATATACCGGCTGCGGGAAAATATTTTTGTCAACCCGGTGCGCGGTTTTGAACCGGGAGGAGGCGAGAATATCCGATCGGAATCGCCGGATGAAGGGTTATCCAGTACGTACTGAACCGGCGAGGCAAACGGGGTCTTCTTACCCGCTTCGTTCGCCTGAGGAGCGGCGGCGTCATCGGAAACCATACCGCTTGTCTCTTTCGCCCCGGGGAACGACATCGGTTTGCCCGAAGGAACCCGTATCTGCTTCGGACCGCTTGCAGTCAATGCCTTCTGACACAGATCCGTCATACGGGAAATAATACTGTATTCATCTTTGATTTTTACTTCCCGTTTGGCCGGATGAATATTCACATCCAGTCCCTGGGGAGGCACCTCCAGATGGATAAAGAAAAAAGGGGATACGCGTGCGGGCATAAGCATCCGGTAGAGACGGTTCATATGAAAGCTTATATTCCGATGAGAGACCGGACGATTATTTACAAAAATAAACTGCATGTCACGCCGGGCGCGCTGAATATTCACATCACCCAAAACGCCACTCACCGAAACTCCCGGGATATCTAATTCGACAGGGTCCATCTCAATAAGATGACTTCTCTTTAGTCGCAGCAATTTTTCCACCCGATCCAGACGAGTCTGCCCGCCGGGGATGTCAATCAACATCCGCGATCCGTGATTGAGCGTAACCGGAACTTGCGGATACAGAAGAGCGTAGGGGGTAACCATATTAAGGATATGGTTTAATTCGGTATTGTCTGTTTTAAGGAATTTACGCCGGGCCGGGGTATTAAAGAAGATTTCACTGACTTCTATTTCGGTACCGGAAGCCATTGCCACCGGACGCACATCAAGAATCGCACCACCGCGCACATGAATCTCAAATCCCGTATCGGCGGCGGGGGTCCGGCTGCGTAAAACAACGTCGGCGATTGCGGCGATACTGTAGAGAGCCTCACCGCGGAAGCCGAAAGAAGAAACCGCGTAGAGATCGGAAATATCCGATATCTTGCTGGTCGAATGCCTCAGAAAAATCTTCTCGATATCGTCGGGTTCTATGCCGCTTCCTGAGTCTTTGACCGCAATCAGTTTTTTCCCCGCGTTCTTTATCCGGATCTCAATACTGTCTGAGGAAGCGTCCAGGGCGTTTTCCAGGAGTTCTTTAACGACCGAAGCCGGCCGATCGATAACCTCACCGGCGGCAATTTTACTGACCACATATTCAGGTAAGGGGCGTACTTTACTCATCGGCAGAAAGCATTTGCTTCCACTGGTGTATTTTTCCCAACGCATCCAGAGGAGTGAGCGCGTTTATCTCGCATTTTTCTAAATCTTGTTTCATTTTTTCCCAGAGAGGATCGCCTCCCCGGTCAAACAACGACATTTGCTGTTCGGTATCGGGGCCCGAACGGATTTTTTCCCGCAGATTCCCGTAGACTTCAAGCCGGGTCAAAATCTTTTTCGCTCTGGCCACGACCTCACCGGGAACCCCGGCAAGCTTGGCCACGTAAATTCCGTAACTGTCGTCGGTTCCGCCCGGCACGATCTTGTGGAGGAAGATAACTTCATCGTTCCACTCCTTTACGGCAATATTGTAATTTTTTACTCCGGCGAAATCCTGCGTCAGAGCGTTTAATTCGTGGAAATGTGTGGCGAAAAGTGTTTTTACTTTTCGTTGCGCAAGATATTCCGAAACCGCTTGAGCCAAGCTCAATCCATCGTACGTACTGGTTCCCCGGCCGATTTCATCAAGAATGACCAGACTCCGTTCGGTAATATTGTTCAGGATATCGGCTGTTTCGTTCATTTCGACCATAAACGTACTCTGCCCTTTGGCAATATCGTCCCAGGCTCCTATCCGGGTAAAAATCTTATCCACAATCCCTACCTGGGCCGATTCGGCAGGCAGGAAGCTGCCGATCTGAGCCAGAATAACCAGTAACGCCACCTGACGGATATACGTCGATTTTCCCGCCATATTGGGACCGGTAATAACCAGAAGATGATTCTGCTCGCAATCAAGACACGTATCGTTGGCTATAAACGTACCGGAAACGGTATCTTCAATGACCGGATGCCGGCCTTGAACAATCACGATTTGAGCTCGTTCGGTTACCTCGGGCAATATATAGTTCCGGCGCCGGGCAAGCCAGCTCAATGAAGATAAAGCATCAAGCCGACCAATCTGGCTGCTGGTCTGGTGCAGGCCGGCGGAGGCCTGTAAGATCGCATCATGCAATTGGGCGAGAAGTTCGGCTTCCCGCGTCAGAACCGCTTCCTGCGCTCCCAGCATATTCTCTTCGAATTCTTTTAACGCCGGCGTAATAAACCGTTCGGCATTCACCAGGGTCTGTTTACGGATATATTCTCGGGGTACACGGGAAAGATTGGCTTTGCTGACTTCGATATAATACCCGAAGACCTTATTAAACCCGATCTTCAGCGACCCGATCCCGGTCTTTTCGATTTCTTTACGCTGCTGATCTTTTAACCATTGCCGTCCATTCTCCTGAATATCACGCGCCTGATCGAGGCGGGCATCGAACCCTTTACGGATTATCTTCCCCGCCGGGGCTGAAAGCGGTACCTCCGGATTCACCGCCCGCTCCAGAAGCCGACGGATATCGACGGGATCATCGATCCGGAACAATTCGTTCTGAGACTGAAAGCCGGCAATGAATTCCCGTATGGCCGGGACTCTGGTTAATCCCGTCCGCAACGCGAGGAGATCCCGGGCTCCGGCACAGCCGCAGCTGATCCGGGAAATACTGCGTTCAATATCGGGAATGTTCCGTAAGGTTTCATCTATCCGTTCGGCTATATCCCGGTTATCCTTTAACCTGAGTACCGCGTTCTGACGCATCCGGATTCCTCCGGCGCATTTAAGCGGATGGTAAACCCACTGGCGAAGGGTCCTGCGGCCCATACCTGAACGCGTATGATCGATGTTCTCAAGAAGACTTTCCAGCTCCAACCCGTTCACCGCCGCGGGCGAAATAAAAACCTGCTCGGCGTCATCATAGACTCTCGCCCGGTCAAGATGGGCCATGGATCTCTGGTTCACCTGACGCAAATATTCAAGCAGAGCGCCGGCTGAACCAATCCCGACACTCAGATGGTCGATACCGAACCCGGCGAGATTGTGGGTGGAAAAATGCTCGCAAAGGCTGCGGCGGGCGACATCGAGATTGAAGCTCCAGTCGGCACAGGGGCTCAAAGTAATGATTTTTGTCCTCAGCAGAGGATGCCGGAATATCTCCTTGATCCGATCGGACTCACTTTCGGGAAAAATACACTCATAGACGGGGAGCCGGGCGATAATCTGGAATATCTTTTCGGCGGTATCAAACTGATTCAGCTCAATCACTCCTGAAATCGTATCGGTAAACGCCACGCCAATTGTTTTCTTATTGGGCAGGAGAGAGACCAGATACCGGCTCTGAGCATTGTCGTCATCGATAAACGTGCCGGAGGTAATGACCCGGACGACGTCTCTTTTGACGATACCTTTGGCCGAGCGGGGATCTTCGACCTGCTCGCAAATCGCTACCTTATGATTGGCCTTTACCAGACGAGCGATGTAGGAATCGGCGCTATGGAAGGGGATACCACACATAGGGACCTTTCCGGCCCGGCCGGCGCCGCGGGAAGTAAGCACCAGATCGAGAATTTTCGAGGCTTTTTTAGCATCATCGAAAAACATCTCGTAAAAATCACCCAGGCGGTAAAAAAGGATGTGATCGGTATATCTGGCTTTAACCTTTTGATACTGTGCCAGCATCGGAGTTGCATTTTCCATAGGTATATTTATACCATAAAAAGCTTTGAGCGCAAACCGTATCGAAGAAAAGCCCACCTTTCCAACAATGCCCTTTTGGGAGGACGGGGATTTGCCAAAAAACAAAAATATGTTGACAGGAATTGATAATAATGATACGTTTAAACATATGTCGGATGAGACCTTAAAGAAAATACTCATTGTCGATGACGAAGAAGAAGTCGTTGAATTCCTGAGCACCGTCCTTTCGCGGGCAAACTATAAGACGTTTCCCTGCACGCGGGGCAAAGAAGCCTTGACCCTGGCTGAGGAAATTTTACCCGATTTGATCATCCTCGATATTGTCATGCCCGACATCGAGGGGGGAGAGGTAGCTTCGATCCTTGCCTCAAACCCACAAACGGCAAAAATCCCGATCATGTTCCTTACCGGCATTCTCACCAAGGAAGAGGAAGCGTCCCGGACGAAATCCGGTAAACATTTCATGCTGGCCAAGCCGACTACTTCCGAAGAAGTCATCGCCAAAGTAAACGAAATTCTCACCGCTTAATTTCTCAAATACCCCGCTCTGATACGATCCCGTTGACATATAAAAAATTCTATGCTATCGTGATGAGGTTTTTAAGGGCTCCTAAAAAACACCCGGCGGCTGGCTTGTAAAAATTTTTTCAACCATGTCAAAAAAGATTGTTGTCGTCGATTACGGGCTGGGTAACCTGCGCAGCGTTACCAACGCTCTCAAAAAACTGGGAGCAACCGTTACGGTTTCCCACCAACCCGGCGAAATCCGTCAGGCTCAGGCGTTCATCCTGCCCGGGGTAGGCGCATTCTCTCGCGGCATGAAAAACCTTCAAAGCCGCGGACTCACTGATTTCTTGCGTGATGAAATAGCCAAAAAGAAACCCATCCTGGGGATTTGCCTGGGATTTCAACTCCTGTTTACCGAAAGCGAAGAACACCTGGTATCGCAAGGATTAAACCTTATTGAAGGCAATGTAGTGCGATTCTGGCCGGGAGTAAAGATTCCGCATATGGGATGGAACCAGATCCGGTTCAATGCCGAAAACAACCAGGCAAGGGAAACGCTGTTTAAAGATATCCCTGAAGGAAGTTATTTTTATTTTGTCCACTCCTACTACGTTGCGCCCCGCGGCCGGGTTCTGGCAGCAACCACAACGTCTTACGGAGATGAATTTGTCTCTTCAATCGCTCAAGATAACATCTATGGCACGCAATTCCATCCCGAACGCTCAGGGGACGTAGGATTACAGGTACTGAATAATTTTATAGAACTTATTTGACGATGAAACGTCACACGACACACGTCACAGGTCACACGTTAAAAATAATATCGACTATTTTTAAATTAATATGCTGACCAAACGTATCATACCCTGTCTGGACGTTAAAAACGGCCGGGTCGTCAAGGGAATAAACTTTCTCGACCTCAAAGACGCGGGAGATCCGGTCGAACAAGCCGCCCGCTACGCCCGGGAAGGTGCTGACGAAATCGTCTTTCTTGATATTACCGCAAGCGTCGAGGCCCGCCGGGCCATGATCGAGGTAGTCAAAAAAACCGCCGAGGTCGTATTTATTCCGTTTACCGTCGGCGGCGGCATAAAAACCATTGAAGACATCCGCCTTCTCCTTAAATCGGGAGCCGATAAAGTTTCAATCAATACCACCGCGGTCGAGCATCCCGAAATCCTGAAGCAGGGAGCCGAAGAATTCGGCAATCAGTGTATCGTTCTGGCAATCGACGCTAAAAAGAAAGCCGGCGGCGGCTGGGAAGTATTCACCTACGGCGGCCGTACCCCGACGGGAATCGACGCGGTCGAGTGGGCCGTCAAAGGAGAACAACTGGGTGCCGGAGAAATCCTTTTGACCAGTATGGATTGCGACGGGACAAAAGACGGATACGATCTCCCCCTAACCCGGGCCATCACCGAAAAAATCAATATTCCCGTTATTGCTTCCGGAGGAGCCGGAACTCTCCAGCATCTTTACGAGGCGTTTTCTGTAGCCGGCGCCGACGCGGCTCTGGCGGCATCGATATTCCATTATGACGAACATTCTCTCAAAGAAGCAAAACGATTTTTACGGGACAAGGGCATTGCTGTCCGGCAAACATAAAGAGAGGCCTTATGATCCGAACACAAGGATTTGATAACGAAAAATATCTTACGGAACAGACCGCTGAGATTCTTACCCGCGTCGAGAAATCCGATCACAAGTTGTATCTGGAATTTGGCGGTAAAATCATGTTTGATTATCACGCCGCGCGAGTCCTTCCCGGATATGATCCTAACGTAAAAATG
>CAZABB010000036.1:0-18654 GCA_964483625.1 uncultured Planctomycetia bacterium
AGGGTATGCCGTTTTTATTTATCTGTCAATTTGCGAATAATAGTTTACAGTATCTCAAAACACCCGCTCATGCAGATCACAATGAGACATATCTCGCCGAATACTTCTCAAGTAGCCGGTCATATCTTTCCCCAGCACATAAGCATACCGATGGCTATAAAAAGAATCCCCCCGGTATAGCGAATGACTTCCGGCCTCAAATATTTACCTAAAAGCGTCCCGGCGATGACCGAAATCGCGGTAACCACCATGTAGGCCGAGACCGAAGCAAAGAATACCACCAGCGGCCGGCCGGATTTAGCCGACATGCCGATTCCCACGATTTGAGTTTTATCGGCAAGCTCCGCCAGAAAAATAGCCCCGAAGGTCGCGGTAAAAACAGACCAGTTCATCATTCCCTCCTCGATTTTAATCGTTACCCCAGATTTTACGAAGATACCGGTCACGCCCCGAATGATACCGGTAGAATTTGTACTTTATCGGATGAGTCTTATAGTAATCCTGGTGATATTCTTCAGCCGGCCAGAATTCCCCGGCTTCGGTGATCTCGGTCACGACCGGCTTTGCATACCGGCCGGATGCATCAATCTCATCTTTTGATGTTTGCGCCAGTTCTTTCTGGTTCCGATCATGGTAAAAAATCGCGCTGCGATATTCGGGGCCCCGGTCGACAAACTGGCCGCCCGGATCCGTCGGATCGATCTGCCGCCAGAACACATCGAGCAATTCGCGGTAACTTATTTTCTGCGGGTCATAGGTGATCTCGACCGCCTCGATATATCCCTTTTCGGCATAATCATAATAGGTAGGATTTTTACTTTTGCCGCCGATATAGCCGGAGACCACCGTCTCAACTCCCGCGACTCCTTCAAACGCCGCCTCCACGCACCAGAAACAGCCGCCGGCAAACGTCGCCTTCTCCATATTGTCTCCCCCCATATCTTCTCCATATCCTTGTTCTATACCGAAACTTAAGAGAAAAAGGGAAAGTATTACGAACTTTATTTTTTGATATTTCATCTGAATTCTTTCTTACTGAATTTTACTCTATCCCCTATCCGCTATTCGCTACACGCTATACGCTCTTTAATGCTTCCTGTCCGGCAATGTATCCTTCCTCGATCGCTTCTTTACCGCGGTAAAAATCCAGAATACCGATGTGCAGTGTATCGGGAATAATAATGACATCTCCTTTTTCGGAATTATACCGCGCGATCTCATACTCCATGGAAAATAACGTCTGGCTGAGCACGTAAAAAATATCGGGCGTATCGGCATCCACATTCAACCATTTCCCCGGGAACTTGTTCCATAACGTGTCGATAAATCCCTGAACCCTGGTCCTTTTCTCATCGCCCTCTTTTAAAAACACATCCAGTTTATCGCTCACGGCGCTATCGGTACCGGATGGCTCCTGTCCCGGCATATCTGTCTGGGAAACTCTTTCTCGGGCTTTTTTACGCCGGATAGGGGGCAGGATCACGTTGCTTACAATAATCCGATCGGCACCCATTTCCCGGGCAATATCAACCGGAACCGGGTTCACGATGCCGCCGTCGATCAAAAAGCGATCACCGTATTTTACCGGAATAAACACAACCGGCATGGAAATACTGGCCCGTACCGCTTCGATCACCGAACCTTCGTTTAAAATAACCGCCTCCCCGGTATGCGCATCGGTCGCCACGATCGAAAGAGGTATCTTCAGATCACAGAAACGAATGTCGCCGATAACGGTTTTAAGCAGCTCGTTTACTTTCTTGCCGTGAATAAATCCTTTGAACATGAGCGTCAGTTCTATGTCGGCAAGATTCAAGAGACGCGTAAAATTCGTCTTTAAGACGACCTGTTCAAACTCCTCGATACTTCCCGCTTTGGCGTAACAGGCACCGACTAAGGCCCCGATGCTTGAGCCGGCGATCATATCGATAGAAACATTATTATCCTGAAGCGCTTTGATCACGCCGATATGAGAAATCCCCCGGGCGGCACCGCTGCTTAAGACCAATGCCGTCTTCTCTTTTTTCCTTATTTTTTTCAACCAGCCGAATATGTTCATGCACAACCCCTTACCTTCCTGCGATACTCGTAATCATCCATCACAAATCCACCGCCGATATCCTGAACGAGACTGCGGATACGTTTAAACCTCATCTTCTCATAAGCGGCGAGAGAATCAATATTATTTTTATTTACGGTCAACCGAATATAGCCGAGGCCGTGCTGGGAAGCAAGGTCTTCGATAAATTCCACCGCTTTGCGGCCGTAGCCTTTCTTGCGCTGATTTTTTTTCAGGTAAACTTTACTCAAAAAAAGCGCGTTCTGGTCCGTTTCCGGCGTAACGGCCAGATAGCCAATATACTCTTTCTGTTTGGCGATGAGAAAATAAAGCGTTCCCTCTTTGATCTGAGCGGCAATGGCTCCTTCAGACTGGAATTTTTCAAGCATATAATCGACCTGGGGCTCACCGATGAGCTGGGTATAATATGGCCGCCAGATTGTATCGGCCAGCCCCGCAGCAATCTTTATCAGGTTCAAACCGGCAACGGGAATAAAGATGATTTCATCCATAGCCGGATTATTTTACCACTTTCTCAAAGCCATGGGAACATACAGATCAGGCAGCAACCGGTCAACGCCGGGAAGGAATTCCTTTATCATAGAACAGGATTATATGTTTCGTCATGCGTTCACCCATCCCATAGTATTTTTTCCCATATCGCCCGGATCGCATCGGAACTTTCTCCCGCGGCGCATTCGATAATCGTCCTGCCGGCAACCATCGCTTTTACGAAATTCTTATCAAACTTTATTTTACTGAGGCACGGGATCCCGTTCGATTCGCAATAGGCTTCTATTTTCCCGGCCACCTCCAGATTTAAATCGTATTTATTGATCATGAGACTTACCGGTACCTGAAAATGCCGTGCCACTTCTATCACGCGACCGGCGTCATGAAATCCCGAAAAAGTGGGTTCGGTTACAACCAGAGCATGATCGATCCCGGATAACGCCGCGATGACCGGACAGCCGATGCCGGGAGGGCCATCAATAATCACCCAATCACTTTTTTGCCGGCCGGCCAGCTCTTTGGCTTTCTGCCGTACCAGACTTACGAGTTTCCCTGAATTCTTCTGGGCAATCCCCATCCGGACATGAACGAGCGGTCCGAATTTCGTCCGGGAAATAAACCATTCGCCGGATACGGTTTCCTCCATACGGATCGCTTGTACCGGACGCAGGCAATAGGATCGATCGTACAATCGTCTCTTACTGCGTCAAACCGGCATATTTCTTTACATTTCCCACATCCAATACACTTGGAAGGATCAACCGACGCAGAACGCCGCTTTTAAATTCATGACGTTGTTCTCCCGACGGATTAACAAGCAAATGCAGATCAGTCGCGTCGACATCGCAATCAGCCATCACCTTGTTGGGGACCAGCGCGGCAAGAGCGCCGCTTATAACGGTCTTGCCGGTTCCGCCTTTGCCGCTGATAATGAGGACTAGTTTCATTGAATGATCTCCCGGATCTTACGATAAAGATCCGGGAACTCCTGAGTATATTCCGTAACGCTTCGACGATCGAGGTACCGTGCGAATAGGCCACGACTATTTCCTTTCGGAAAGGAATACGCATTAATACGGGGATATCCTCGCGGGAATAGTACATGTCGGTCTGCCTGTCGCCTAAACCCGCTCGATTGATCACGACGCCGAACGGTATCTGCATTTTCCTTCTACCGCCAGGACAAGATCATTCAGACCAAAAGGAGTAGGTTCGGTAACCAGAAGGAGGAAATCGCTCATCTTTACCGCTTCAATGACCGGGCAGGACGTCCCTGGCGGCGCCATAACCTGGCCGATGTGCAATTTTCCATGGGTAAACAAAAGATCGCCTCTTTTCCCCCGCTCGATAATCCCGATCTCTTTGGCGACTTCTTTAATCGCTCCTTTTCGGACAAAAATACACATACGACCCGCAGCTGTGACATAATTCAGGGAAGACCAGCACGTCTTTTTTAAGACAGCGATGGCGTTATATTCACAGACTTCTTTATAGCGACCACAAAAATCACATATGGTTCGATCAATCGAAGGAACGGGAATAAAGACCGGATCCACCTGATCAACGGAAGGTTTGACGAAAATATGAGCGTTCGGTTCTTCTTCATCATAATCAAGGATGTGAACACGCGGCAGAGAAAGATCCAGACTGACGGCAATCGTCGTTTTTCCCGTTCCGCCTTTCCCTGAGGCAACAGAAATAACCATATACGCTTAAACTTCTTACCTGCTCTCAATGACAAGTACTTCCTGGATGTCGTTAGAATACATGGTGGAAAGAGAGTCTCGAACCGGAAGCATCTGCTGCAGATCGGCCAACGGAAAATATTGAGAAGAATGAAATCTCCCCTGATGCCGGTGAATATCATGGATCAACCGCATGCCTTTTTGCGTAAAGTCACTCAATATACATCTGCCCTGCCGGCGCAGCACCCGCAGCATTTCACCGAGTACTGTATCGGGAGAATCAAAATGATGAATGGAATTAACGCAAAATATGGTTTTAAAGCTTCCGGCGGTAAAAGGAAGATGGCAGGCATTATGGATGCGGAAATCGACTTTACCGCGCAACGGCACCGAACGTATCACTCTCTGGGCAAAGTCCTGTTCGGCACGGGAAATGTCTATACTGATCAACGAATATCCTTCCTGCGCCAGCTTAAGCGTCATATATCCTTTGCCCGTTCCGATTTCCAATACCGGTTCATAAAAAGGGGAGGCTACATCAAAAATAAAGTTTCGATTTGATTCGATATCATATCCGTATCCTTTATATGATTCGATCCGTTCCCGATAACGTTGATACTGTTGGTTTTGAGATCCGACATTCATAGCGCACTCTCCTGTACATAATGAGCGGTCCAGCCGGACCACGTTTTTTAATCCTTAGCGGCAGGTTTTAATATTCCCTGCTTAGACTGTTGGACGACATTCGCAACCGTACCGGATGCACCGGTAATATATTCGATGCCGACCGCGGCAAGTGTTTGAGAAGCGTTCGATCCCACATTCCCGGTAATCACTATCTTTACCTCTTTCTGGCGACCAGCTCTTCCGATTGAATACCGCCGCCGGTTATATTCGTGTTAGGATTGGCGAGCACCTCAAAAGAATCATTTTCCGTATCGATCAAATAAACCGGGCGCACCGCCCGAACCGGGGTTCGACCTGGCTGTCAACGGTTTCTCCTTGTAATGTCACACATATTTTCATATTCTCTCCTTTACTGCTACGCTATTTCTTTTATCCTTCGTGCGGATGATCACATTCGTCTTTCTCCACGCCATAGCCTTTCCCGGCTCCGGGTTGACAGAGGCTCTCTCCGCCTTTTAACGTACCGGCAGCTGCCGCGGCTAATACTTCATCGATCGTACCGCTGATACCCATAATTGCCTGAATACCGGTTTGATCAAAAAGGCCTTGAGCCCGCTGGCCCATTCCCCCGGCCACGATTGCTTCTACCCCCTGTTTTTGTAAAAACCGGGGTAAAAATCCGGGATGATGCCCGGGATTATCAATGGTTACCCGGGTCACAACTCGGCCTTCCTCTATCTCGGCAATAGTAAAAGAGGGACAGCGGCCGAAGTGAGCCGATACGTAATCACCGTCTGTAGAAATCGCTATTTTCAAAATTAACCTCCTTGCAATTTAAAGGCAGGCAGGGATAGTAGTCTGTGCCTATCCCCACCTCCTTTTCACCCTTATTCACTTGATTCAGATCCCGAGTGAGATTCTAAATCTTTAATGCGCTGGTTTATCGCGGCTATTTCATCCTGCATGACACGGGCTTCTTCTTTCAACGCCCGGGCTTCATCCTGCGGAGAATAGGCCGGTTCGTGCCGATAAGGATCTCCATATACAGGATATCCCCAACGCCGGGCCAGGCCACGTCCCCTACCACGGCCGAAACCGCGTCCTGGACCATACCCTCGACCCAACCCGCGGCCGAAAAATCCCCGCACGCGGCTACCGGGCAGATTACTTCCGAGAGGCCGCACGCAATACCCCCCGCCGCCGCCGGTCATCGGACCCTGACCATAAGGGCCTGTTCCATCGAATCTTGGCATCTGACACCTCCTTATTGAAAATGGTTTTCAATAATATTTTAAAAAAATTATACCGTCTTTTTGCGGCACTGATTACATATTCCGTAAAACTGAATAAGATGATTTTCTATGGAAAAATTATACTTCTTCATCAATCCTTTTTCGGTTTTCTCCAGGAGTTCCTTTTCCTGGTCGATGAATTCACTGTAATCAATGACCCGTTTACAGCGGGTACATACCAGATGGTGATGATGGCCTTTTTTCTCCTGGAATTCCTCGACTAATTCATACCGGGCCCGTTTATCGCCGAAATCAAATTTAAATACCATCCCCATATCAGCGAGCAATTCCACCGTGCGGTATACCGTCGTCAGCCCCACATGCGGATACTCTTTCTGAACAGCGAGATAGATATCCTCAGCGCTGAGATGCTTATCCGTCGCGCCCAGTACCTCCAGGATCGCCCGCCGCGGGATCGTCATACGGTAGCCGCACCCGGCGAATTTCGGCTGCCACCAATTCTGTCCTCTGCCGCATCGTCTAGGCATCTTTACATTTATTGAAAATGGTTTTCATTACCAATTAAAACATACCGCAATCACGCTTCTTTGTCAAGCCCCTGTATGTTCCTGAAAAAACCTAAGGAAAACTCTGTTCGGTAAGCCGGACGAGCTGCCCCGAATAAAACTTCGAAGGTCCGTCTAATACTCTCCATTCGCCCTCCCCCAAGATGTTACGGCAATCAGCCACATTCATCCCCCGCGCCGCTTCGGTCTCTTGTGTGGTATCCCGGGGATTCGACCCGACTTCGGCCCATAAAAGATTGGCTCCGGCGGCGGCACCGATGACATTGGGCTCATGAGTGCAATTACCCGGTATACTCAGCGGTAACACCAGACGTACCACGGCGATAATGTGAGCCATCTTTGCTTCACTCACCATGCCATATTGAGCGAGGTGCGTATCGGAAATGAGAATGCGCCGGGCCGCGCCGCTGTAACACGGCTCGGCATCGCGGGTAATGATTGTCTTCTCGATGAGCTCCTCCAGAGAATGCTCATTTCCGACCGGTTCAAGACATGTCCCTAAAATCAACCCGGCCTCTTTGGCGTGACGAAATGTATCCAGCCTTTTTTGCGGCGGGATGGTCGTATCTCGGCCTTCCCCTAAGCGCACCGCGTGATAGATACCGGAGAATCCGGTTGATTTCAATTGCTTCGCCTCTTGGAAGCTAAAGTCGCCGACGTTGGCAATAAGCACAGTAGCTGGCTTAAGCGCGCGGCGGATCTCCTGTCCGATTTCGATAAACTTTCCAAAAGAATAATCCGCGGTCGCCATTACGAAAATGGCATTGGCGCCGTCATGTTCAAACTGGACACACTTTGTGACCGCTTCTTCCGCACTCAGTTCACTTCTTTCTTTGAAAACTTTGTTGGCCGCCGCAAAGGCGCAAAACAGGCAATTGCGCGGACAGGGTGCGATATTCAACCCAACCTGAGCGTGTACTTCCGCTAAACCACCGCACGCCGTGGCGCTTTTTCTTCGCCCGGCGGCAATAATCAACGCCGAATCTTCGCCGAATAAAGGCACAGAAAAAAGTTTTCCTATCTCCTCCGAAACCAACATTTCATCCGCCATTGCTTTTTTGAGAATCTCCGAAACCTTCATCTGTTCTCTCCTTTTTCCTCTTCCATAATCTCACGATAAAATACGTCTATTTTCCCCTGTAATATTTTTCTATCACTTACGTCGCGGCGGCGAAGCGGCAAAACAGGGTATTCGTTCACTTCCTTTTGAGAAATCAATTCGGCAAGGTTGGCGAGTCCGCTTTCGATGCCGGTTTTATTGACCGTACCGAACAAGCCTATTTTCTTAGAAGATACATCATATTGAGTCACAAACGTCCTGACCGCCGGGGTCATATTACTCCACCATCCCGGGGTGCCGATAAGGATCATATCGTAATCCTGAGGATCAGTTTTAAGCGGCTCTATCTCGGTGAGATTGCCGGCGAGCGCGTCTTTTCCCGCCCGACTAAAACCCACCGGGCCGGTACGTTTTCTTTTATCAATAAGGCGCTCGATATCGGCATCAAACTTTTCGGCGAGTTTTTCGGCGACCAGCTGTGTCGTCCCGGTACGGGAATAGTAAACCACCAGCACATTCGGTTGAGATTGGGCGTATATCCTCAATCCTAACGAAAAACAGAGCAATAAACAAAAAACATAACGAACCATATTTTTTATTTCATTCATTTTCAGCAGATATTTATTATAACAGAACGCTCCCCCCGTAGGAAATCTTTAAAAATCCTTTATTTACAAGGCAAGATAGGCTGGAAATCCGTGGATTGTTTGTGGTATATTATCCTTGTACCTTAAAAAGGAGGAAAACATGATAACCGCGGCTGATGTCTATGCCGTAAGCGCCGTAACTACCTCCAACGCCGTCAATAAAAGCATTGCCGAAGCCCTGCTTACCGCAATGACCGCATTAAACACAAAAATCTCTCAAGCCAGCTTCGCCAAAGCCGACTTCTCCCAGGTTATAACTTCTGAACACGTGGATGTATACGTCTAAAAAAGTTGCTGGTCTTTAGTCTATAGTATCCAGTCCGAAAACTGTAGACCATAGACTGAAGACGGGAAGTCCATCATGATTCCATCCCCCACACATTCGTGATACAATACGCGTATGAATAAAACCGCCTCTGAAATCATACGCAAAAAGTACCGCTATCGCCGGATGATCCTTGAAGGTAAGATACCTCTCCCTCTTAAAGCCGCTGCCAAACTCATCGGACCCGATTGCGCGTATCATCTTTACTGGCAGTTTAACACTAAAAAATCCGAACGCAGGAAATGATAAATATCTTTGTCTACGGCACCCTGCTGTTTCGGTGTATATGGGAATCAGTCGTAGAAGGCAGTTATCGGCAACGGGACGCTCAGATAGAAAGATTCCGCCGATACCGGATAAAAAACCGGAGCTATCCGGCGCTGGTCTATCGTCCCGTTCACCCGTTCAACCCGTTCGCCCGTTTCCCCGTTTGAAAGAACGGGATAACGGGAGGCGAAATCGAAGGAAGCGCAACGCGAGCACGGGAAAACCCTTGATTGTCAGACGTACGTATTCAAAGACGAATATTCAGAAAGAATCGAGAAAGAAGAATGGAATGAGCGCTCTTTCGAAAGAAACGACCTGAACGATTTCCTCACTGGGAACCGGAGATAACATTTTAATCCGTCTCGATACGGACCGGATATCGATCTTTTCGTTCTTGAGCGAAACGGATAAATTCATCCGGCGACACCGGAGGGATAAGATCATACCGTTCCCTGATTTTCTCTTTTAACGCGGAGTGATACCGGATAAACGCGCCCATGTCTTTAGGAAATTCTTTCTCATCGACCCCCAGAAACATCCCCTTCCTCTCTGCGTGGGCGAATACGTCATTCCACTCCTCCGGCCGGGAAATGCCGATACCGCGGACACCATTGGAAAGGAGAAACACATATATCTCCTCCATCGCTCCGGAGAGATTCAGATGTTTTTTTAACGTTTTAATCGAACTGGAGGTATTAAAGGCAAGCCAGAAGGGAATAGAACGCGTCCGTACCGACCATAAGGGCTCAAGCATCGCAAAACATTCGATCAGCATCCGGCGGGAATCGAAACCGTTTTTCGCATACCACCAGCGGTAAAAATCCGCGGCAAAAGCACTCATGTCTTCGGGATGATCAAACATCATCCTGACCACCCTGTACCCGTGGTCTTGAGCATACCGGCAGACATCACGCGTAAGCTCTGAAGCGAATCCCCATTCGGCTTCCGGATACCGGCCGGTAACTTCGGGGACATCCCACTTCTCGATCCCCGCCTCCTGTTCCTTCAGAAACTTCTTTACTCGGTCACTGCCGTTCAAATATTCCTGATCGGAGACATCGCCCAAGCCGCCGACCTGAAAATAATGAAAGTCGGAAACTTTCGTTTTGTTCCACCGATAATTACACTCGCACAGAAAAAGACTACCGCCGGGAATAAGATTTTTCTGAATAAATCTTTCGTACACGTTTCCCAGCGTGCGCCGTTTCATACGGAAATATCCCATCTTCCTCACCATAAGCCGGTCCTGAACCGGATCATGCATCTGATGCATGCTCAATTCGGGATTCTTCGCATGGATTGCCTCGGCAATCGGCTTACCCCATTCCATATCTTTTTTGAGATCGTCCGGACCCATTTCGCGCCGGATCGCCACAAGAAACGTCTGGGGCAGCCAGGGCATCCCCAACGCCGCGCCCAGATGGACCGCCGCACCGTTGGAAGAACCGATCATCATCGCGGGGTATTGCCGAACCGGATACTGCCCTGCGGCATACCGTGACATATCTTCGGCGTCTATCCGATCGATCCTTTCGGCGTCGATACCTTCTGCCGCACCGGCCCAGGTATAAATCATCTGCCGGGCATCTTCCGGCAGAGAATTGAGCACGCCGCCGATAAATCCGGGAAGTTTCGGCGGCAGCCCCACCGGTTCCTCTTTCTTTTTCAGGTAATAACTCAATGCATAGAGCATTGAAGAAGTCGAATCAAAATCGGGAATGTATTCAATCTTCTTCCCCATGATCTCTACAGATTTATCTGTTTTATGATCTTTTTAAGTGTCTCGGCCGAATGGACAAAGGCCTTCTGCTCGGATTCAGATAATTCGAGTTTCAGAAAATGCTCGACCCCGGTTTTATTGACGATCGAGGGTATACCCAGACAGACGTCATCGATCCCGTAATAACCCGAGATCAGTGTCGAAATCGGCAGGATGGAATTCTCATCCCGCAGGATCGCTTCGGTAATACGGACCAAAGCCAGGGCGATCGCGTAATAGGTCGCGCCCTTGGCATCGATGATCTTATACGCGGCGTCTTTTACATTCTGAAATATCTCGTCTAATTTTTCTTCTCTCCTGCAGTGATCGAAATTCCTGCAGAGCGGGCAGTATTTCTCTATATGCATACCGCCGATATCGGCGTTGCTCCAGACGGGAAGCTCGCTGTCGCCGTGTTCACCGATGATATAAGCGTGCACGTTACGAGGGTCTACTTCGCAATGCTCGCTGATGAGATAGCGAAAGCGTGAAGTATCGAGCACCGTACCGGAACCGAACACCCGGTTTTTCGGTAAACCGGATATTTTTAACGTTACATAGGTAAGAATATCCACCGGATTGGTCACGACAAGAACGACCGCATCCTGGGCGTATTTTGTCACCTCCGGGATTATCTTTTTAAAGATTTCGGTATTTGCCTGTACCAGATCGACCCGCGACTGACCCGGCTTCTGCTTGGCGCCGGCGGTGATAACGACCAGATCGGAATCGGCGCACTCAGGATATCCACCGGCGCGGATCTCGGCCGGATAGGCAAGGCTCAATCCGTGGTTTATATCCATGCACTCGCCTTCCGCTTTCTTTTTATTCAGGTCGACGATGACGATTTCCCGGGCCAGGCCGCGCATGGTCAACGCGAAAGCGTACGTACTGCCGACATTACCGGCACCGATAATCGATACTTTCGGTTTGGAAGTTTTCATGATTTCTCCTTTTTTACACAGATGGACACTGATTTCAAACAGATGAGCACAGATAATGTCCGCACTGCGTCACGCGTATCGCGATGAGCATGGAATATCTCTGCGTTCAGAGGGCGAAAGCAATTAGTATAAATTGAAATACACGGGAATACGCTCAACTTCGTTTCACGAAATACAGTTAAAGATTCATAGAAAATTACCTGCAATATATTTCATGGAACACAGCGGCAGATATTGCACGATCGCAAGCGACACTATGCTATTCTACCGCTATCACTACAGCTTGCAAGGAAGTTTATTCCAGGCCTACCTACCTCCACTCCCGGAGTGGCGGTGGTTAGGATAACAGAGGGTGGAGGAAATTCAGCAGATAGCCGGTTAAGATGATGCCGCAGGCGGTAATGCCGAAGAAAATGAAAATCAATCTTATCCGCATTGCTCGCCTGAGGAGGATCGCTTCCGGCAAACTTAACGCGGCGGTCGCCATCATAAAGCTGAGTGCCGTCCCCAGCGGAATACCTTTTTGAAAAAGCACCACCGCGATCGGCACGATTGCCGCGCAGCTGCCGTACATCGGCACCCCAAGCATCGTTGCGATCGGCACGGTAAATATCCCGGTCTTACTGATAATTGCCTGCACCGCACTTTGCGGCACATAATTATGGATCAACGCCCCCAGTCCAACGCCGACGATAACCCAGAGCCAGAGTTTTTTTACGATCGAGACTGCCTCGTTGACGCCGAAAAGTACTCTTGATTTGAATGTTGGCGTACGAGCACACGCGCATTGAGAATTATTGATCTGATTGGCGATATCTTTATGGATAAAACGGCTCAGGTTCAGCCTGCCTAAGATAATCCCCACAAACACCCCGATCAGTATGCCGCTTAAGACGTACAGAACCGTAATCTTCCAGCCGAAGAATCCGAGCATCAGTACTACAAGATATTCATTGATCAGAGGCGAGGTAATAAGAAACGAAAAGGTCACCCCCAGAGGAACTCCCGCTTCCAAAAAACCGAAAAATATGGGGATCGACGAACAGGAGCAAAACGGCGTTACCGCGCCAAAGGCGGAAGCAAACACGTGTCCCAAAGCCCCCCGCCGGGCGATCCACGTCTTGATCTTTTCTGCCGAAAGATAGCTGCGGATAAACCCGATCACCGCTATCATCACAAACAGAAGCAGAAGGATCTTTATCGTGTCGTAGATGAAAAAATGGAGCGGTTCGGCGAACGATTTTCCCGGATCAAGATTGAAAACAGTATAGAGCAACCAACTGACCGACTGATGAAGCATTTCTATCCCCTTTTAAGTTCTCTCTCTTTAAACCAGCAATATAACACGGGCACCAGGATAAGATTGGAAAGCGTCGCGGTGATCAACCCGCCGACCGTCGGCGATGCCATCGGTTTCATGATCTCCGCTCCCGTACCGCTTGAAAGCATGACGGGCATCAGCGCGATGATGGTGGTAACGGTAGTCATCACCGCCGGGCGGATACGTAACAGCCCCCCTTCGGTTACCAGCTGACGGACCTGCTCTCTCGTCTGAGGCCTCTTTTCTTTAAACAGGTTCTCCAGCGTCGAAAGGAGCACTATCGCGTTATCGGTCGCGACCCCGAACAGAGCGATGAATCCTACCCATACCGCGGTAGAAAACTTAAACCCCAGAAAGAATAACAGTATTATACCGCCCATAAGAGATACCGGCAATCCGGTAGAAAGGATCATAAGGATCCGGCCGTCCTTAAAGGCCATATAGAGCAGCAGCAGGATAACGCTTAAGGCGATCGCCAGGGACGGGACTAGTCTTTGCCGTGATTCCATCTCCGATTCAAACTGGCCGGACCAGGAGATAAAATATCCCGGCGGCAGTCTTATCGTACCGGATCGTATCGCTTCATCGACGGACCGTTGAGCGTTCCGGACGAAGTCGATCAACCCCGCTTTCGACTGGTCGACATTGATAAATACCCGGGCATAGGTCAGGGTATTTTCGGAGTTGATCACTGCCGGGCCCTGTGTTTTTTTCAAGTGAGCTACCTGGGAAAGCGGGACATGGACGCCTTGGGCGCTGGAGACGAATATCTCATTTAAACTTTCCGGCGTATCCCGTAATTCTCTCATGTACCGGACACGTACCGGATACCGTTCTCTTCCCTGTACCGTCGTGGTGATATTCATCCCGCCGATGGCGGTCGTGATGATATGCTGGATATCGCCGACTTGTATTCCGTAGCGGGCGGACGCCTCACGGTCGATATCGATCTCAAAATAGGGACGTTGGGAAGTCCTCTCGGCATAAGGGCTGACCGCGCCGGGCACGTTTTTGACGATCTGTTCGATCTGCGACGCGATATGGACGATGGTATCAAGATCGGAACCGAATACCTTCACCCCCACCGGCGTTTGAATCCCCGTCGCCAGCATATCGATACGGTTACGTATCGGCTGGGTCATAATCGGGCTTACGCCCGGCATCCGGGTCTTCTCCTGGATCTGGGAAATAAGCTTCTGGCGGGTCAGCCCGGGCCGCCAGGCATCTTTCCCTTTGAGATGGATAATCGTCTCGATCATTCCGACCGGGGCAGGGTCGGTCGCGGTCTCAGCCCGGCCCAGTTTCCCTACCACCCACTCGACTTCGGGAAACTCCTTTTTAATGATCGTATCCTGTTTCTGCATGATTTCCATCACCTGCGTCAGCGAAGCTCCGGGCAATAAGACCGGCATAAACAAAAGATCTCCCTCATTGAGCGGCGGCATGAATTCCTGTTTGATGAACGAGCCGAAGATGAGCCCGATTATGATAATACTCAGAGAAAGCAGGAATATACTCCGCTTATGAATCAACGCCCAATTGATTGCCGGACGGTATATTTTATGAAGGAAAAGGGCCGTGCGGTTCTTATTTACCGGTCGCAATCTCCCCCTTAAAAGATAGTAAGACAGGGTGGGTAAAAGGGTAAGCGCGATGACGGCGGCACCGGCCATAGCAAACGTTTTAGTAAATGCCAGCGGCCGGAAAAGTTTTCCCGCCTGCCCGGTCAGGACAAATACCGGCATGAATCCCACGATCGTCGTCAGTAACGCGAATAACACGGGGGTGCCGACCTCCTGGGATGCTTTTATGCACACATCTAGACGCTCTTGAGGCGATAATTTTTCAACGTTTAATGTCTTTCGGCGGTCAGTGAGTTTACGATATACGTTTTCGACCAGGACACAACCGGAATCGACCATAACACCGATAGCAATGGCGATGCCGCCCAGGGACATAATATTGGCATCGACCCCGAACTGCCGCATGAGAATAAAGGCGATAAGGACCCCGACAGGCAATACGATCGAGATGATAACACTCCCCAGAAAATGCAGGAGGAATACCACGATAACCAGCACCGTAATGATGACTTCCTGAACGAGCGCGCTCTGTAAGGTGTCGACCGCACGCATGATAAGGCCGGTACGGTCGTAAAACGGGACAATCTTAACCCCTTCGGGGAGGCCGACGGATAACTCTTCGATTTTATCTTTTATGCGTTCGATGACCCGAAGCGGATTTTCTCCGTACCGCATCAATACGACACCGCCGGTTACTTCTTTCCCCTCCCGGTCAAGCGCGCCGCGGCGAAATTCCGGACCGATCGTTACCGTCGCTACATTACGCACATAAAGCGGCGTTCCCTGACGGACTCCGATCACGATATTCTCGATATCGGCGATATTTTTGATGAATCCCACCCCGCGGATAATGAACTCAACGGCGCCTTCTTCAAATACCTTCGCTCCGACATCGACATTTGATCTCTGGATTGCCGTGATAACCTGATGGACCCTTAGATCATACGCCCGTAATTTGTTGGGATCGATATCGACCTGGTACTGTTTTACATATCCGCCGACAGAGGCGACCTCGGCTACCCCTTCTACGGCGTTCAACTGGTATTTTATGTACCAGTCCTGGATCGAACGTAATTCAGCGAGATCATATTCTTCTCCTTCTACCGTATACCAGAATATCTGCCCCAACGCGGTCGCGTCCGGCCCCAGGGTTATGTCGACATCTTGAGGGAGGCCTTTTTTGGCAAAATCCAGCCGCTCCAGGACCCGCGTACGCGCCCAGTAAAAGTCCACGCCCTCTTTAAAGATGATATTTACCAGACCAAACCCGAATGCCGAGGTAGATCTCACCACTTTCACGCCCGGCGTTCCCATAAGACCGCTGGTCAAAGGATACACTACCTGATCTTCGACATCTTTGGGACTGCGCCCCGGCCAGTCGGCATATACCAGGACCTGCATCTCACCGATATCCGGTATCGCATCAACCGGGGTATTCTGTATCGCCACAATACCCCAGATGACCAACAGAATAAACCCCGCGATTACCAGAATCCGGTTACGCAGACAGATTTCGATAATTTTATTACTCATATATCACCTGCATATCCTCTATCAATGCTAGTGCCCCAGCGAGCCGCCGAAACCGGATGCGGCCGCGCCAAGCTGAGACTGAGAATCGATAAGGAAATTACCTTTGACTACGATACGGTCCCCTTCCTGAGCTCCCGAAATAAGCGGGTAGAATTCCCCCTTCACGTTCTCGATCTCCCCTTGCGCGAGCGGACCGACTTCTATTTCTCTTCTCTGAAACTCCCCCGGTGCCATCTGGACATACATGATCCTGCGTTTACCCGTATCCAGTACCGCAGACCTGGGAACGGCTAGGACCGGTCCCAACTCGCTTTTCAGAAATACATCCACGTACATGTTCGGAGTCAAAATCCGCATTTGATTATCCACTAAAATATGCAGACGTATGGTACGGGTCTCCTGACGTATGACCGGTTCGATGCTTTCGATCCGGCCGGTCAATTTGAGTGCCGGATCGGCCGGCGAGACGATCATCGCTTCGTCGCCGGCCCGCGGCCAGGAACTCTGCGATTCATATATATCGGCATACACCCACATCGCGTCATCGGAGAAAATAAGATTCTCCCCCACAGTCTGAGATGCCTGCAACGCGTTGATCCTCTCCTGGTCTATTCCTAACAGCCGCAATTTGGTTCTTGCCGCCTCAACAAGCCTTTCGGCGCGTTTGGCCGCGTCGGAAAAAGGAGATTGAGCTATTTTCTGACTGGCTTGGTATGCCTGTATATATTCTTCCTGGGCCGTACGCAGCCGGGGATCATACGCGACCGTTCCGACCGTCCTGATCTCTTTAAACAGCGGGATGATTTCTGCCGGGACGGTTTCGGCCCCGATCCGGTCTAATTGAGCCGGGTCGATCCTTACCGTACTCTTCATATCCATATCGCCGGACATATCCGTACGCGCCGGCTCTTTGTATATCGGGGTAAGATCCATATGACAGATAGGGCAACTGGTATTGCCTTTTTTATATTCCTGGGGAGAGACCTTGACCGAAGGATGCATGCCGCAGGTATAATAGAGTATCGGGGAAGCCTCACCTTCAGCGCCCATATGCTCTCGATGAGAAGCCGGATTATTCCTGCGACCGGGATGGAAATAATACAACCCTGCGATGATAAGCGCTGATAACAGTACTAATATAAAAACTCTGTTTTTTTTCATATTACCTCCTATGGTAATTCCTCACCCAGCATGTATTCGAACCGGGCGATCGTCTTATGATGATCGACCACCTGCTTGATATTCGACAGGCGGACCGATATCACGATTCGTTCGGTATCAAGCAGATCGAGAAAATCAAGCATACCGTTTTCATAGTCGCGGCGGGAGACTTCGAAATTCTGTTGGGCCTGAGTGAGCATCACATCCTGATAAAGGCTTGCCAATTCTTTCTGAGTCTCCAGGCTGAACAAAAGGTCGTCAACCGTAGAGGCCAGCATATCTTCGACCACCTTTGCTTTATACGCCTGCGCCTGACGTTTTGATTTTTCCGAACGGATATCGGCGTTGATCTTCCAGAACCAGAGCGGTACGCGGACATTGAATCCCAGCATCCAGACATCCTGCCCGTCGGACGGAGACATCGTCTCCCCTTCTCCGATTGCGATATATTCGGCCATCACCCCCAGATCGGGGATATATTCCTGCCGGGCGAGAGTCACCCGCAAATCCTGCTTTGCCAGCCCCAGTTGTTCGATAAGAATATGCGGGCTCTCGGCAAGCGCCTTGCGCACAAGAACAGCTTTCTCTTCCTCCAGCGGCTGAAGAGTTAAATTATACTGAGACGGAACGGCTACTTCTTCGGTATAAGGACGGCTCAATATTTTGTTCAGCTGTCCGCGCAGGCGGTTCTGTTCCTGTTGTAATCTCAATATTTTCTCCTCCAGGCGCGATATCTCAAGATCGACTTTCAGCAGGTCCTGCTGGGAAGCTTGTAATGTCTCATACCGCCGCTGGATAACACTACGGATATGTTCTAAAATATCTTTCTCCTCCCGGATGACCTTAAGAGATTCATGAATAAAGTAATAATCATAAAATGACGTTTTCACCCGCTCTATCAGACCGCGGGCCGCAAGGATGTAGCGGGCCGAGGCAATACGGGCTTCTTTCACCGCGATCTTTCTTTGTGCCGAGAGTTTGCCGGGTGAAGGGATGCGCTGGCTCAGGCTGAATTTTTTCTCCATAGGGCCGACGCGGGTCTGAACCGACTCCCCGTAATAGGTGAACCCGGCCTGAGGCTGAGGCAGATTCCCTTCAGAGGCAATATCGGCTTTTTGCGCCTCCCACTGCGAACGCAGTGCCGCAAGCTGGGGATTATTTCTCAAGGCTTCATCTACGAGGCCGTCAAGAAAACGGTCTGTGGCGGCATACGCCGGGGAAGCCGTAGTCCCTAAAAGGAAAAGTAGTAATATATATATTATTCTCACCTTACTCATAGTTTGTGCAATCTCCCGACAACCCCGATAAGCTCTTCGATCTTATTCTTTTTATCCTTCTCGGTTTTAGATCG
>CAZABB010000037.1:0-17158 GCA_964483625.1 uncultured Planctomycetia bacterium
AGCAAAACAGAAAAACGCTTCTTTAGAATTTGCGAATAAATGTTGACAGTACTCCGAGGAGAGAAATTTTGACACTGTTTTTACAATCGAGTATAATGGAATAAGAAAGGACAGTTTTTCTCAAAAAACCATGACCGAAGCGGAATCTAAAAGAAAGTTCTTTGTTTTAGACACCAACGTCATCCTCCACGATTCATCCTGCATCTACCAGTTCGCCGACAACGACGTGGTCATCCCCATTCCCGTTCTGGAAGAGCTTGACCGGTTCAAAAAAGGAAATGAATTAATCAATGTCCACGCCCGCAGTTTTTTGCGGGCGCTTGACGCCTTAAGCGGAGACCAGCTCTTCGGTCAAGGGGTAACCATCGGGCCGGGCAAGGGAAGAATTATTATTAAGGTCGACCAGGAGTTTTCCAACGAGTTTTCTTTCAATTTTTCTCCTCAAAATCCCGATCACCATATCCTCCATATCGCCTATCGCCTGGCGCAGGACCATCCCGGCACGCCGGTAATGCTGGTTACCAAAGACTTAAACCTCCGGATGAAAGCAAAATCCATCGGCCTGCGTGCCGCCGATTATACGACCGACCACATTAAGGATATCTCTGAAGTTTATCTGGGATATCGCATTGAAGAAAATGTTTCCGCCGAAATCATCAATCAGCTGTATAAGAAACCGTTCTGCGTCCCCTCCGAACGGATACCGTTAAAGAAAGACCTTCTTCCCAACGAATTCATCATTCTACGTAACGGAAAACAATCGGCACTGGGTGTGTACCATTCCCCGTCAAAACTGATTAAACGGGTCGAGAAGATGAACGCCTACGGTATCTCACCGCGCAATGCCGAGCAGACATTCGCCCTGTACGCTTTGCTTAATACCGACATCCGGCTGGTCAGTATCTCCGGTAAAGCCGGCACGGGAAAAACACTTCTGGCTTTGGCGGCATCCCTGGCGAACCAGAAAAATTACCGCCAGATTTTCATCGCCCGGCCGGTCGTCCCCTTAAGCAATAAGGACTTGGGGTTTTTGCCCGGAGATATTCAGTCGAAGATGGAACCCTATATGCAGCCTCTTTATGACAATCTCGGGGTCATTCAGCATAAATATTTCTCATCCGCTTCCAAAGACCGTCAGATTCAAAAGCTGCTGGAATCGGAACAACTCCTGATTACACCGTTAGCGTATATACGGGGCAGGAGCCTCGTCGATGTTTTTTTTATTGTCGATGAAGCGCAAAATCTTACCCCCCATGAGATAAAGACTATTATTACCCGCGCCGGCGAAGGTACAAAGATGATATTCACCGGCGATATCTTCCAGATCGACCACCCCTACCTCAACACCTTCTCCAACGGCCTCAGCTATCTCATGGGAAAAATGAAAGGCCAGGAACTCTACACCCATATCAATCTGGAAAAAGGGGAACGTTCGGGACTGGCTGAACTGGCAAGTAATCTCCTCTGAAAATAGCAATGAGCGGACAGCGGTTAGCGATGAGACAAAAAAATTCTTTCCGTTGCAGTATTTGATCTTCGGTAAAAGCCAGAGACGAAAGACTGTCGACCAGAGACTTCTCCTACGGGTGTGTGGGCGGGAGGATTTTTTCTATCCGCTGGACAAGATCTTCTGTGGGGATTGGTTTGACAATATAATCGGTACAGCCCAAATCCTGAGCCTTGTAGCGGACTTCATCGTCATCAACGGCGGTAAGCATGATTACGGGGATAGTCGATGTATGATCGTAAGATTTAAGCATCCCCAACAAAGCCAGACCGTTGGTTTTAGGCATCCTGATATCGAGCAGAATCACGTCGGGTTTATGCCAGGGACAGTGAGCGATCCAGTGTGCCATCGATGCCCCTTTTTCGGTGATCACGTGACAGTTGCCGACCCGGTGAAGGTTTTCTTTTAAAAGATGCCGGAATTCTGGATCATCGTCTACGATGAGGATTCTTATCTGACGTGAAAACATACTTCTCTCCTTTTTCAGGAGTCATTATACACCAGGAGAGCAGCTTCTTCTAGAACTATTGCGTGATAGAGGGACGGAAAGAAATCAAGCAAAATTGTACGTTGAAGATTGTGTTGATACGCTGAACTGGACATGAAGATCATGGATAAACCTTGCCATATCCAGATAATAGCGAGCAGTTTCTGTGGCAATTTCCCCTTCTTTAAACAACGGTTCAAACACACACTCAGCGAAAAGCTATTTAATAACAATTTTCAATTCTTCTATGGTATCGATAACATAGTCCGGCTCGGCCAGGAAGATCTCATCCTGTCCGCCGACACCGTAGGTCACCGCACAGGTCAGAATCCCGGCATCCTTGCCGGCGGAGACATCGAGATTCATATCCCCGACCATCAGACAACGGTCTTTGCTGTGCGGTAAAGAATTCAAAATCCGATTAATCGGACATCCGGATGGTTTAAGACAATGTTCGTCATCGCCGCCGATAATATCCTTAAAATACGGGGCAATACCCATTGCCCCAAGGGTATCTTCGGTCAAATCCCGGCGGCGGTTGGTTACGATCAAAAGCGTTTTATTCCTAAAATACTCCAGAGTCTCTTTTACCCCTCGATATAATCTCGTATGATCGTACGCGTGCGCCTGAAAATATTCGGTAAATACACCCAAGGCCCGGTCAATCTCCGGATCATTGGCATCGTTCAGCGCCTGCCGGATCAAATCATGCGCGCCCGTTCCGATATAGGCAACGATCTCCTGAAAAGACTTTTCTTTCCTGCCTGTTTCACGCAGAGTATAATTGACACTTTCTACTATATCCCGCCGCGAATCGACCAAAGTCCCGTCCAGATCAAAAATAATCACATCGACTGGTTTCTTCTTTTTTTTCATATTCATTTTCTTGAAAAGTTTATAGAGAAAGGGAACGGCAGCGATGAGTAAAACCACGCCCGCCGCGATCAGAAATTCCGGAGCGAGCAGATCCCGCGCTTTCTCTATCCCGCTCGCCTTGTCGCCGAAATATACGATAGCCACTACCCACGGTACAGAGCCCAGAAGGGTCGCGGTAAAATAATGACGGAATTTCATCGCCGAAAGCCCGCTGAAATAATTGAGCATCTCATAGGGCACTACCGGGATGAGCCGCAAGAAAAATACCGTAGCGAAACCGCGCCGGCGCAAAATAGCATCAAGTTTCCTACCCCGGCCCCGCAATATTTTTTTGATGACATTCCGCCCCAGGGTACGGGCAATAAAAAACGCCGCACTGGTCCCCAGAAGCGCTCCCCCCAGAAGATATACCGCGCCCCATACCTTCCCGAACAAAAATCCGGCAATAAAGGAAATAAAAGCGATGGGAGGGATCATAGTAACGGTATTTACGGCGTACAGAATCATATAAACTATCCCGCCCCAGATCCCGAAGCGGCCGATGAATACGTTGAATCTGGTTCGTATCGCATGGGCGCTTATCCCCTGGGAAGCAAAATACCACACCGCAAGCGCACCGAGTGCCAGGAATAATATACCCAGAATAATCTTTTTTGTTTTCGTCATGGTAACCAGGGAAATGTTACGTGCCGGCAACCGCGATCTCGACTGATTCCTGATCGTCATCCAGCACACAAACTTCGCACCCCCGCAGGTGAACCTCGACCCGCGGTACCTCAGTATGCCAATCCTTTTTCACCTGAATACGTACCACCCGACCGTCGGATTGCGCTTCAATTTCAAACCTTCCGTACGCTGTCCATACCGGACCAAATGAAAACCGGTTGGGACGCTTAACCCATTGCGGCGGAATACCGGCACACAGGATAAGTCTATTGGAATCCTGTTCCTCCCGGATAAAGCAATTACGCACCATAACCACCCATTCGGCGGAAGCCCAGACATGTTCGCCGTCTCCCATGCACCCGCCCCGGGTACGGGGATGGATCGCCTCCGGCCACTGACCCGTGGACGATGCCAGATCGGCCACGGCGTTCATCAGATCAAGATACCGCGCGTCACCGGCCCGCAGGAGTACCTGAGCGATATGCAGGGTCAGGTAGGGATTTATTCCCGAATGGCTCATATCGTGGAAAAAGCCGCCGGAAACACAGCAATGGTGGAGAAGATATTCCACCGTCTCTTTCAGCCGCGGGTCGTCGCCTTTCCATAACTGGAGCGGATACCCTGCGGCGATCGAACCGATCGCGCCGGAATCCATGCGGCGGTAGGGAGAAGCGGGCATCGCCTTGCTTTTAAGGCGGGACGAAGCCTTCTGGAGGCTCTTTTCGATCGAATACATAAGACTGCCTGCTTCCTGGATAAAATTCTCCGCACGCCGGGTGAATCCCAGCCGGCCCAGAAGATATCCCGCCGCACGCAATCCCACCACCCCCCAGAAATCATCCCAGTAATAATAATCGTTTGGCCCCAGGTGTTCGGCACTGAAACCCGAGGGAAGAAGTCCGGCATGAGGAACGTCTTCTTTCTCAGATATTCTCTTTTTTTGTATCCATTCGGCGGCGCGGCGAATCGCGTCTTTCCACTGCGGTTTGGGTTTGATACCGCTCAGTTCACAGAACCGCCGGATCGCCCATAATACCTGGCCGTTGGAATCCCATTCTCCTTCCTGCGATTCGAAATACCCGTTAGGCTTCTGGCGGTTGAGCGAGATATCGATGACGCGCTCGGCCAGATCATACAACCCGCAGGACAACATCGCTTGCAAAATAAACGCGGCGTCACGAAACCAGAAATGACGGTAGGTATACGGGCCGGGATATACTTCGTCCGGCGTATGCAGAATAATCGTCCGCACTGCCGTATCGAATAAAGACTGGATCCTCGCATCGGGAACACAAAGACGACAGACACCATCAAGCCGTTTTCCCCATTGAAAAGAAACATATTTTCTCTTTGCCACCGAACGGCCGAATTTACCCGGTTTCCGTGCCAGAGGAACCTGTACCTCTACCTGACGTACCCGGGAGGCGTCGATATCAAAAATTCCCGCCGCGGTAGCCATACCTACCTCACACTCGGCCCGCAGGCGGCTTTCGGGAGCAAACAGATGATGATAGACGTCTCCCTCGCGATAGGTCGAAAAGGCATAGGAGTCGAACGGGATATTAAAAAACACCGAATATTTGTTGTTTACCTTCCACCGTCTTTCTTTCGCGTAATACTTGATCTGATGGATGAAACTGATCCCTTCGGGGTTATACGGACGCAGAGAAACGACAAAATGCCCTTTTCGATCGCTGCGGGCCTGCCACTGAATCGAACATACCGGGATATCCTCTTCCATCCTCACCGCGACTTTAGACCGGATACTGAGATGAGCCCAGGCACTTTCGGTCGTAACGGAAAAATCGTCGCCCAGAGACATCTTCTGGGTGCTTTGCGGACATACCGAAGGAATCAGCTGTCCGGAATCGGTGAGAAGCCAGGCATCCAGCGACCAGCCGTCAAAAAATGGGGTGACCAGGCCTCTGGGGTCGACTAAGGGAAATTCTTTTAACCCCGGGATGCCGACGGCAGTCCAGTTACGGTGCGTGAGATTGATATGGGTAAGTGAAAACGCTCTGGGGACAAACGACTCCGAACGGGGATTAAACTGCCGCTCGACCCAGTAGGGCCAGATCCAGTCGAGATTATGCTGTATCGCCTGGCTGTTGATCAGACCGCGCGCCTGCAGGATCGCGCCGATACGCAGGACCTCGATGGGTACGGCGATCTCCGAAGGCTGAGCGAACCGGGAAAGCCGGCTCATCAGCGATATCGGATCGAAGAAACCCCTCTTTAACGCGACCCGGCGGATGAGAAACCGCCAGGGAAACCATCTATACCACATCCGCTCTTCTCCTCATAAAAAGCATTATAACTCGTCCGGAGATTTTTTCTAATTTCTTATTTAAGAGTATATTCTTCCATCTCCAGCGAATACCGCAAAGGCCCCAGCCCTCGTATCCGTAACGGTATCCTGCGCTCGTCATCGCTTATCCAGGTTTCAAACGTACGGTTGGAACTGCGAAAATGGTAAGCATTGAATTTTTTTCCCTGTACCGTAATCGTCTCTATCCCCTTATATTCCAGGGTAAAATCTTCCAGCAGCCGTACCGGCATTTTCCAGCCGGGAGGGAAGGACTCTTCCCCGCGCAATAACAATAACAGGATAACTGCGTTATGGATGGGTCCATCTTTCTCTATTTTTTGCTGAGAGATTTTCCTGTCACCCCGGTATTTCGTGACGGTGAGGATATGGTTTTTCTGGTCGTATTCTTCGACGATCTTTTCTTCCCGAATCCAGAAAGAGATCTCCCGTTCGACGCGGAGCGGCAGCATTGTCTCGGAATCGCTGTATATCTTCTCCGTATCTCTGAATCCAAGGATCTCAGTCTTACATTCAATTAAACGGACATCTTTTCCTCCCAAGACAACCATTCCTCTATCCCGAAAGACCGCTTTCCCGGCGGGAGTTATCCGATAAACGATTTTTTCCCCTTCCCGCAGGGCGCCGGAGGCGTGATTCACTCCGGAAGAAGAACAAGCCGTCAGGAGGAAAAGGATCCCCCAGAAAACTGAACCTGCCGGCATGAATTTTATTTTTTTCAGATCAGAAAACACCATATTTTACTGTTCATTCTGCGTATTATCACATACATCAAAAAAAAGTGCAAGACGACAATGCAACAGTTACCAATGATCAGGATATATCATCCAAATCCTAAACCCTCCATCTCAAACAAACTCAAAATGAAGAAAATACAAAACAGCATAGATCTAAAACAGAATATTTAATATACCTATATATTTTGAATGTAGTGTTTGGGATTCTGGATCTTCCCGCACCTTCGTGCATGTCCGAAACGAAATCCCGGCTATTCTGCCCGGGCTGTTTCTTGCAAATCGGACGTTAAAACGCGTTCGGCGTTCCGCGTACGGTCTTTTAGTATCGTTTCCTTTCACCCAGAAGCAGGATATCGCGCAGTTGTTTTTCGGTCTCGGCTCTTTGCCACATATCTTCGAACCGCGAATTCTGGACGATCTGGGCAAGCGAGGACAACGCGCGCAGATGGAATGACCTCTCATCCGGAGTTCCGAACAGGACAAACACCGCTTTGACGGCGGGATGGGCCGTACTGAAGTAAATCCCTTCGTTATCCCGCACGATGATCAGCTTAAACCGGTTTTCTCCCGGAATAAGGATATGGGGGATCGCGACGAACTGAGAGACCGCAGTCGAAGATTCTCCTTCCCGGTTTACGAATAGATCATACGTCTGTTCTTTCGTTAATACAAGTTCCCTGGCTACCTTATCGGAAATAAGCCGGAATAGATCTTCGACCGGGATCCGTTTTTTCAGATCGAGCACGTCCGCCTCTTCCGTGAGCCGATGAAACCGATCGATCGCCAACCCATCCCGTTTGATCAGGACTTCTTTCAGTTCGTTTTCCAGTACGTGACTGGTAATCTTCTTATCGATGATCCGCTCGACAAGATGAAGCAAAGCATATTCTATTTTATGGCGGCGGTGCCCGTATAACACATACGTCAATACCGCCAGCAGGACCACTGCCGCACTGATCTCTACCGCAACCAGGCCCATGTCGATAATAAGCAGGATAAAAAAGAATATACCGAAGACGTTCGTCCAGGGGTAAAGCGGCATGGTAAAAGCAGGGCGGTAATTCTGGACTTTCCCTTCCCGCAAAATGATCACTGCGATATTCGTGAGAACATAAAGCGTCAATATTACGATAGATCCTATTTTCACCAACGTCGCGATATCCAGAAGAAGAGAAAAGAATATTATCCCCCCGGTGAAAAGAATAGCAATGACCGGAACATGGCTCCCTCGAGTTAACGTTCCCATAAACCGCGGCAGGAGATTGTCCCGGCTCAAAGCCATCGGATAACGGGACGCCGACAATATTCCGGCATTGGCAGTGGTGAGAAAAGCCAAAAGGGCCGCGATTGATACCACGATATATCCTCCCTCGCCGAACAGGATTTTTCCGGTATCAGCGATAGGGGTTAACGAATTCTTCAATTGTTCTGCCGGAAGCACCCCCACCGTGACCAGCAACGTCGCCGCGTACATCAATGAGACCGCAATCACAGAAGCAATCATTCCCCGGGGAATTGTCGTTGCCGGGCGCTTCACCTCTCCGGAAATACTGGCAACGTTCAACAGGCCGCCGAACGACACAAATACGAATCCCGCAGTTGCCAGCACACCGTTGACTCCATGAGGGAAAAGAGGCGCAAAATGAGATTCGTGCAATTTGCTCATACCAAAGGAAGCAAACGTCAACATAATCACAAACAGAGCCGAAACCAGGACAACTTCAAACCGCGCGGCCTCTTTTACCCCAAAAATATTCAAAAGTACGAATACGCACACCATAAGAAAAGAGGACATCAATACCGGAATACCGAAAGTCACATAGGCGAGTTCGGCAATACCGAAGATCGCAAACGCCGCCTTAAGGCTCAACGCGAACCAGCTTAAGAAACAGGAAATGGTTCCCACCAGCGGTCCGAAGCTGCGGGTAATGAAATAATAGTCCCCGCCGGCTTCCGGCATCGCCGTAGATAACTCAATCACGCTTAAGGTCCCTATCAATGCTAATAGTCCGGCAAGGGAATAGGATACAAACACCAGCGGCCCGGCCTGACTGAACGCGATGCCGGGCAGAACGAAGATGCCGGAGGAAATCATCGCTCCACAGGCGATACAAAAAATGTCGAATACTCCCAGGTTCCGTTCCAGTTTCTTTTTCATATCATCAAATCAAATTCTCTAGATACCCCGTCCCGGCATAGGGGAATATTTCTGAAAACAGGGCAGGCGCGCATATTAATTATTTTTAATGAAGGTACGTTTGAGGGAATCGGCCAGCCGGCCGCGTTTGATCTCACGCGCCAGCACCCCGGCCATCACTCTGGGGAACATCGCCAGCATCGAAAGATATTCTTTGGGCCCGAAAAAACCGATCTGGTGGCATTTTTTTAAGATACGGATGAACCGGCCCGGGGTGTAAAAAGAAAACTTTATTTTCCGGCCGATCTTTTTGAGATGATCATAAGGGTACTGATCGGAATAGACGACACCGTTTGTCCCGATATGGTAACCGGGTGTCTTCTCCACCAAACCTTTAAGCGGTGAGAATTTCTCGATGCGCAGTTTTAAGAACGTGATCGAATCGACACCGATTTCCTCGGCAAACTCGGCGATATAAAGCATCTCCTCTTCGGTCTCGGTAACGTTACCGTAAATAAAATAGCCGTGATAATAGATAGGATACCGCGTGAGCACGTTAAAGTACTTACGTACCGTGGCCGAATCGAAGCCTTTATCCAGTTGTTTCAATATCCGGTCATGCGGTGATTCGATACCGATCAACAACGCCTTGAATCCGGCCTGTACCATTTTCTCAAGAAGCTGGGGGTTCCGGGCGATCTCGATACGGCTCTGCGCCAGGAACTTTTTCTTTATACCGCGGGCAATGATACGATCGCATAACGCTTCCAGGCGGCGCGGGTCGATCGAAATATTTTCATCACTGAACAGGACGATCGAAGCGGGAATCTGCTCGATCTCATCGATAACCGAATCGACATCACGCGCCGAATACTCCCGCTTCTGCCCGAGAGGATTCAAGGTAAACGTGCAGAATTTACAGTTGAACGGACAGCCGCGGGCGCTCAGCACGGTATCGAAACTCATATCGGCGACATTGATTCCGTTTAACGTAAGACGGTATTCGTTATGCCGCAAATTCCGATCCGGCGCCCGGTAGGCGTCGACCGAAGGTAACGGACGGTGATCGTTATGGATGATCTCCCCGTCCTTACGGTAGGATATCCCTTTTATCTTCTCCCACGCTACGCCGTTTAAGAGGTCCTTGATCGTCTCCTCCCCTTCGCCGCGCACGACCACATTCACTCCCGGGCATTTCTCGAATATCTCCAATACCCGTTCGGTCGCGGTATACCCGCCGACGACCACGGGAACGTCCTTGGGGAAACGGTTGATCATTTCGAATATCTGAGGCAGCTGCCGGTCCCAGCCGATACCGACACCGACAAAATCCACGTCCCGCTCGATAAAGGAGACAAGGTTCTCGGTATAGGAAAGCTCCTTTTCATACCGCAGATCGAGCAGGCTCACCCGCTCCACGCACTCTTCGGCATTGGTCGCCACGTACTCCAATCCCGTGGGCGGGAAAAGCATCATCGCCGAGGTCGCGGAACGTTCGACGTAAGGATTGACAAATAAAGCGTGTGAATATTTCATATATATCGTTATTTAAGGGTACCGTGTATTTTACCCTAACTGAAACCGAAAAGAAAGCACCATTTTTACTTAGGAATATTTTTCAATATCCTGAAATCGGCGGCAAGAAGCGGCTTCTTGTTTATGTCGTAGGTGACGACAGCGGGGTGGAATATCGGCATGATTTTTATCTTCCCGTAGGAGGCATCGGTAATAAAAATATTACCGTGGATCTTCGTAATTCCCTGGACTTTCGCGCCGAGTGAGAATGTACGCATGATATAGCCGGTCGAGAAATTTCCCAGACAACAGATGACCGAAGGCTTGATATATTCGATCTGCCGATCGAGGTAGGGTGTACAGATCTTTATCTCACCTTCTTTGGGGTTACGGTTGCCGGGAGGCCGACACTTAAGGATATTCCCGATAAAGACCTCCTGGCGTTTCAGCCCCGCGACCTGAAGCATCTCATCCAGCACGCCTCCCGCTCTGCCGCAGAACGGACGGCCGTCTCTGTCTTCGGACGCACCCGGCGCCTCCCCGATAAACATCACCCGCGCATGCAAATCCCCTTCTCCCGGGACCGCATTGGTACGGGTTCCCCCCAGAGGGCATCTCCGACATCGCCTGATCCGAGCATTAAGACTTTCTATATATTCTTCGGACATATTATTTGTCTTCGTTTTCGTAATACTTTACTTTTGATTCAACATCACGCAACTGCGCCCTGATATCTGCAAACTCATCCTGTTTCTTTTTTCGCTTTTTTTTACTATAATATAAAAATAAACCAAGCGGCAGTACGGTGAAGAGCCCGGCAAGAAGAATCTGACCAAGTAATATGCCGTTTCTTAAACTCATACCTAAAGAAACAATGAACACCAAGACACACAACATCCAGCCGGCAAAAAGGTATTTTAATCCGTACGAACGTCCTTCCAGAATTCCCATCCCGCCGACAAGAATAAACGGTGCCGACAGGAAAATAACGGCACAGCGGCACCCGAAGGCGTGCCCTAAATGACACCCTCCCGAGGTGAAAAGCGTACAGTTAATTACCGTAAATAGTCCGTAGCTGAAAAAAAGAGTTCCCACCGCCCCGGCGAACACCGCCAGTCCGGCAAAAAAATTCTCGAGAGGATCGGAACCTCTCCCCTGCTCCATCCTCATCATCGTTTCTCGCTTTTGCCGCGATGTCTTCTCCAAAAAATACGAAACGGAATCGGTAAATCCAACCAGCGTCTGATCGGTATCATTTGGAGACGGCGGCTCAAACCTATCCTTCTCTTTCCAAAGATATTGTGCGAACCAGGAGAGTAAAAAAAACAGAATAAGGTGCCCGGAGATATGTTTGAGAAAATACCCGAAGTGAAGCCTGATGTTCTCAAAGAAATATTCGCTCCTTTTATGAGAAAGAGCCTCGATGTGCAGGACGACGAGAACGATAACAACTAGAAGCGTTATCCCTTGAGCGATGCGGTTAAATACTGCCGCGTATTTTCTTTTTTTAAGCGCCCCGATTCCCGTTCCCACAAGAAAAGGGGCCGGAGCAAAAAGCACGAGGGCCGCACTGAAAAAAGGCGGAATAGACACTTCTCCGGACCGCATTATATAAATAAAGCTGTAGACGAAAATGAGCGTACCCATACACCCCAGGATAAGCGCTATCATCCCGGAAATCTCAAGGATTGAATTCTTATTTTCCATCGTTTTCCTATGAATCAACCGTTATTATAACGCAAAAAGCCGTTGTGGTAAAATCGGACTACGGAAAGCCTGAAAAGAAGGGGTATAAATCCGTCGTATTACGGAATCTTATCGTTTGCTTTTCTCCCGTAATCCGGGAACAACCTGATATGCGTTCTTCTCCTGCGACTCTTCTTTTTTTCGATAACATGTATAGGGCTTAAAGAAAATCCGGTAGCGCTTTATTTTCTCCGAGAGAGAATTTTTCCGCCTAAGGCCGCGGCGGTATGTTTGTGCTATAAGGTATTTTTTAAAGAGTTTATTGGCGATAAATTTCATGCTCCAGCGCAGTTTTCGCTGGCTCGATACGCCCGGAGAAACCGCGGCCCGGACCGAAACGCAGGCGTACGTCGTCCTGCACATCTCGCACAGACAAAAAGAAACCAGCAGGACTACACATACCAGTATCTTTTGAATCAATCGCATCGCGCAATATCTCCTTGTATAAAAACAACAGGAACCTTTCCGACAGACACATCAATCCTTTATTTATAAAACATTTTAGATTTCACTTTCAATAGAATCCGGCAGGATTTTGTTTTGGGAAAAGATATGATTTTCGTTTTATTCAGCGAGCATCTTTAAGGATTCGCCTAAGGCATAATAAGTATCCATCCAGTGCTGGGCTTTTTTATCCTGACGATCGGCCGCATCCCGCATTTTCCGGCCGAAATTCCTGCCCACAAGCAGGTAGAGATTCTGCGCTTTCCATAAATTAATCGGCAGTTCCAGCGGCGAAAGTATTCTCAGAAACACGATGATCTCCTCCATCAAATGGACCGCGTGAGGTTTCTCCCGCAAAAACTTCATCAAGCATTCGATTCTCTGCCGGGCCTGGAATTCCAGGGTTACTTTATCTACGACAAAGCCCCACTCCTTAATATCGATAACCAGCTCTTTGATCCGCCGGAAATCGGCATCTTTCGCCGAAAGCTGGTTCATTAACTCGATATTCAAGGTCACCGACAGGGTACTCGCCAGCACCGTCGGCAAGGGAATACCCAGCTGTTTAAATACCTGGAGCATAGGGTACTGCTGGTCTTTTATTCTTTTCAACCCTCCGGCGATATCAGCGATCGTGCCGGAAAGGACATGGTACAGAATCTTTCTCTGCTCGTCTTTAAACAGATACCATAATGAATAGTGCGCGTTCGGAAATGATGTCTTCATAATCTGCATCGCTTCCGGGATATCTCCTTTGGCGAACCGGCCGCGGATTTTATCTTTCAGCCTCCCAAACTCCTTCTCATCATCAAACGATCCCACCCCGGCGAGAAAATTATGATCCCCCAGGTGAATAACCGCGAAAGAAAGTGTGACTTCTTTCAACGTGATCTGAGAAACAATATGAGCCCGGCCGAAAGCGAGTTTATTCTTCTCGAACTCAAACACCTTATCCACCCGGCCTTCGACCGTATAACAATACAGAGAAATCACCTCGGTATACTCCTCAAACAGGGAAGAAATCGCGTAATGCGCCGCGACCCGGTTTAAATCCGATATTGCCGATTCAAGAAACGTCTCATAGATTTTTGCCGCGTGACCGTACGTAGGCAGATTACTGGGAACTTTCTCCAGACGCGAGAGAAACTCATCCTCCAACAGTTCTCCCGCGCTATCATGCGCCAGCTGAACCGCCCGGGCGGCATAGAGAATAATCTGAATGGTCTCAATACCTGAGACCTCATCGAAAAACCAGCCGCAGCTGGCATACATCAACATCGCCTGACGCTGGGCTTCAAGCAGCTGCAGGACTTTGCGGCGCTGGTCATTATGCAAACCCGCCGCCGCATGCTGTTTCATAAACGCATCCACACTCTGCGGCGACCGGTCTAATACAACACGGATATACTCATTACGAGCTTCCCAGGGATCTTTAACCAAACCCCGCATCTGCTCCTCGTAAACAGTTGCCAGACGGTCACGCAGCCAATCAAGCGCCTCCCGAAGCGGCGCACGCCACTGTTGATTCCATCCCGGATGTCCTCCCGAATTACAGCCGCAGTCGGCCCGCCAGCGTTCGACGCCATGGACACAGCTCCAGGAAGAGTTTTCGTGGATTTCGACCTCCCACTGAGGCGGATGGGTTTGGAGATATTCACCGTAGACCGTCATCTGCACCCGGTCATTGGCCCGGATATGATTGATACAATAGGCAAGCCCCAGGTCGCCGCCGGGATGGTGATGCCCATAGGTCTCTCCGTCAGTCGCGATATGCACCAGCTGGGATTCATCAATATCATGAAAAATAGCCAAAAGCCTCCCGGCAAAATCCTCACCCTTGCGCAATAGTCCTTCAAACGCGACGCCTTGAGATACGGGGCCGTCGTAAAAAAAGAGTACAATCGTATTCCCCGACGGCAGACGACAAAGATAAGGACGGCGCGGATCGATACGGGAATGGCTCACGTCACGCCAGCGTTTATCCCCAATCTTTCTGGCTCGTTTGGCCTGCCGCGGAGCAAGGATGGTAAAGGCAATTCCGGCTCCAGCCAACACTTCCAGGGTTTCTGTATCGACGGCGGTCTCAGGAAGCCACATCCCTTCAGGGCTCCTCTGAAACCGGTATTCGAAATCTTTTATTCCCCATAGGACCTGCGTATGTTTATCCCGCCGGTTCGCCAGAGGCATGATCATATGGTTATAGCACTGAGCCAGCGCCGAACCGTGGCCTCCGAAATAACTTTTACTCAATTCATCAGCCGAAAGAATCGCCTGATAGACTTCCGGTTCGTGTTTCTCCATCCAGGATAAAAGCGTCGGTCCGAAGTTGAAACTGATGTGAGCATAGTTATTCATGATCTGGGCGATTCTGCCCTTCGGCCCCAGGATGGACGCGGTGGAATTGGGAGCGTAACACTCGGCGGTTACCCGTTCATTCCAGTCATGATACGGGTAGGCTGAATCCTGCCGTTCGATAGCCTCAAGCCACGGGTTTTCCCGCGGCGGCTGATAAAAATGCCCGTGGATACAGATATATTTATCCATCGCTGCGTTCTTCTTTTAATGATTTTCCGGAGGGAGTATCCGGCTGGAGTTTGAAAAACACTGCCGCAAGAGGCGGAAGGACCACTGAAAGCCGATATCCGTTATCGGCCTGCGGCGGCACGGCTTCTACTCCTCCCAGATTCCCCATTCCGCTGCCGCCGTACTCTTTCGCGTCGCTATTGAGCACTTCCCGCCAGTACCCGGCAAAAGGGACCGAAAGGGTATATCCCGAATGAGGTACGGGAGTAAAGTTGCATACAACCAGTACGGGAGGTGAATCTGAGAGTGGTTTACGGATAAAACTTAAAACACTACGCTGGGCGTCATCACAGCTTACCCACTGGAACCCTTCGGGATGAAAATCATTTTCGTACAATGCCGGTTCACGCTTATAGAACGCATTCAACTCCCCGACCCAACGCTTGAGATTTTTGTGAACATCATATTCAAGCACATACCATTCTAAGAACGATTCATGGTTCCATTCGGCACGCTGGCCGAATTCCTGCCCCATAAACATGAGTTTTTTACCTGGATGACCGTACATATATCCGTATAAAAGCCGCATATTGGCAAACTTCTGCCAGTCATCACCGGGCATTTTACCTGAAAGAGAACCTTTTCCATGAACAACTTCATCATGAGAAAAAGAAAGCATAAAGTTTTCGGTAAACGCGTAGAGCATACTGAAGGTAAGCTGGTTATGATGATATGTACGATAGAGGGGATCCTGGGAGAAATAGGACAATACATCATGCATCCATCCCATATTCCATTTCATCCCAAATCCCAATCCGCCGCTTGAGGTAGGCCGGGAAACCCCGCCCCAGGCGGTCGACTCCTCGGCAATCATCTGGCTATCGGGGTAATTCTCATAGACCGCTTCATTCAACCTTCGTAAGAAATTTATCGCCTCGATATTCTCCCGGCCGCCATACTCATTCGGGATCCATTCTCCGTCGCCGCGGGAATAATCAAGATACAACATCGAGGCGACTCCGTCGACTCTGAGCCCGTCAACATGATATACATCGAACCAGAACAGAGCGCTGGAAATAAGAAAACTGCGGATCTCATTACGGCCGTAATTAAAAATATAACTTTTCCAATCGGGATGGAAACCTTTGCGGCGATCGGCATGCTCATACAGGTGGGTTCCGTCGAAATACACCAGACCGTGGCCATCGGAAACGAAATGCGACGGAACCCAGTCCAGAATCACTCCGATTTCCGCCTGATGCAGCTTTTCGATCAAATACATCAAGTCCTGCGGAGTGCCGTAGCGGCTCGTTGCGGCGAAGTAACCAATAGTCTGATACCCCCATGATCCGTAAAAGGGATGTTCCATAACGGGAAGGAACTCAACATGGGTATAATTCATTTCCTTCATGTACCGGACGAGATCATCAGCGGTCTCGGAATAGGTAGGTTTACGACCGCTCTCCTGTCCCACGGCGCGCCATGATCCCAGGTGGACTTCGTATACCGAGATCGGCGCATTGAGAGCATTCTGTCTATGACGGTTTTTAAGCCACGTACGGTCACCCCAGGTATGGGTGAGGTCCCAGACGACCGATGCGGTCTGAGGTGGAATTTCCGAAAAAAAAGCAAACGGATCTTTCTTTGCCGCGTAATACCCGTTGTAATTGGAGAAAACAGCGTATTTATAAATTTCACCATTTCCAATTCCGGGAATAAACCCTTCCCAGATACCCGAACCATCCTGACGGACTCGCAATGGATGAGCCTGATTATTCCAACCGTTAAAATTCCCGATCACACTCACCTGTCTGGCATTAGGCGCCCAGACGGCAAAATACGTCCCCTCAAGCTCTTTATGGGTATAGAGGTGCGCACCCAGCTTCTCATATAAACGGAAATGATTCCCCTGCCGAAAAAGATAGATATCCGCCTCGGTCAGCAGGCTGACCTCATGGATACACGCGCCTATTTGGGGAATCTGGTTTTGATTTTCCATTCAGATTACTTTTTAAACCTCTTGTTTTCTTACGAATTCTTCGTTTGTGGTATGGGATAATCGTCTTTTTGTCATTACAGCATATATTCTATTGTAACATTTTTGCTTTCCTTCGCAATATCCCTTTCAGACAGATATCTCAAAGATACTGTAAACTATTATTCGCAAATTGACAGATAAATAAAAACGGCATAC
>CAZABB010000038.1:0-16590 GCA_964483625.1 uncultured Planctomycetia bacterium
ATTAACACAAATGAGGTTTATCCCTCAAGGAGGCCATCTTTTTCATTTTACCGGGCAGTTTATCGAAAAAAAAGTACGGCTGAATGATATAAGTACATCTGGCTCAGATAGTTATAGCATTCCAGAGTTCAAGATATTCACGGCTCTTCTGCGGGAGGGGAAAAAATATCTTCGTTAACCTAAAGTTTTTCTCTAAAATGTCGATAAGAAATATGGAGGAAAAGGTATGGATATATTCAGTTTAGGCAACATATTGAATGCTTTACGCTTCAATAAAAAGGTGGAATCTACCGGGAAATCACCCAAAGCGGAAGAAAATAAGCCGGTAGAAGCCCAAGGGGCTGTGGATTCGGAAGATACCGTCACGATATCCGATGAAGCGGTACTTAAATCTGTTGTCGAACAGGTTTCCCAGGATGTGCGTCAGGCGCAGGATGTCGTAAGAGAAGATAAGGTGGCTCAAATCAAAGAGAAGGTCCAGAATAAAGAATATCAGGTACCTTCTAAAGATGTAGCCGATAAAGTAGTCCGCGGCGTTGATATTTACGATATCCTTAAATAAACACCCCTCTTGTTTACTTCTTCCTGCCCGTTCAGTCTGTAAGATCACTCTATATTGTTTAGAAGTGTCTGTTTGTATGCCGATAGGAGAATTTGTTCGTTGCTATCTGGCAGGATATCCTGGGAAATTGAGGTCGTTTTTGGATTATGGTAAAATAGAGGAAAATTTTCTCTTACGAAAGACAGCCATATATGACGGGCATGAACGTTCTGATCATTAATCCTCCGGTCCGATTTGATGACAAGCCGCGCAATCTTCCTCACGGGTTGGCGATTCTTGCCAATGTTATTCGCGATAAAACAGGTATTATCCCGCAATTTCTGGATATAAATGCCTTCCGGTATTCTCGGGAAAAATTGAGAGAAATTATTACCCATGCGGATTTCAATATCGTCCTTATCGGCGGCATTGCTTCAGCCTACCGTCAGATTGTCGAGCTATGCGCTTTGATCAGGCAATTACGACCGGAAGTTAAGATCGTTGCCGGCGGATATGTAGTTATGCCGATCCCTGAAGTTTTGCTGAAAAATTCGGCAGTGGATGTCGTTTGTACCGGTGAGGGGGAGGAGACGCTCGTTGATCTTCTCACAGCGTTTCGCACCTGCGGATTTGACGCCGACCTTTCCGGTATAGCCGGTCTTTGCTATAAAACGGATCATAACGAAGATGTTCGCTGCACGGGGAAACGGCCCCGGGTCGATAATCTCGACGCGGCAAGCTGTATGCCGGCCTACGACCTTTTGCCGATGGAAATATACCTTTCTAATCCGGTTGTCGGTATCGGGCGGGATATCGATATGATTACCGTCCGCGGCTGTCCCTACCGGTGTTCGTTCTGTTACCAGCCCTGGGGGAATACGCCCCGAAGTTACTCGGTTGATACGATTGCCCAAACGATTAGGAAGTTACGCGACGAATATAAAATCGATTTTGTATCATTTCAGGATGATGAATTCATGGTCGATGCTTCCCGGGTAAAAGAGTTTTGTGACCGCCGGGACCGCCTGTTTCCCGACGTCCTCTGGTCATGTACCGGCCGGAGCAATATTATTGCCCGGAATCCCGCAATTGTCACCCGTATGAAGGAATCGGGATGCACGCTTATTTCCTGCGGATTCGAATCAGGCTCGCCCCGGATGCTTACGTCCATGCATAAAATGCAGACAGTCGAACAGATGGAGGAAGCGGTCAGGATTTTAAGGCGGAATGAGATGCCGGTGCCGGCATCGTTTATTATCGGCATGCCCGGTGAAAATCAGGATAGTTGCCAAGAGACGCTTGATTTCTGTCTGCGCAATAATCTGCCGCTTGATTCTCTGATGTTTGCGACTCCCTACCCGGGGACGGAGATATTTGATTTTGCCGTCTCGAGCGGCCGTATCGATAAAAGCCGGATGCATCAATTTATGATGACGCTGGACGATGCGCGAACCTTTGTGATTAATCTTACCGACGCTTTTACCGACGGAGAGCTGATCGCTAAACGGCAGGAGATGATGGATATTGCCCGTAAAAATTACGAGAAATTTATCTCGCAACGTGAGATAATGGATAAGATGAAAAAACTGTTTGGGCCGCTTCTTGAGCGGGTCAAACTCGATGAAAAAGACCTGGCGCACCGGGCCAAGCACGGGGGGATGAGTACGTTTTGAACGTCACAAGGATACACGACACACGTCACACGTCATGGAGAGAAAATATTTTTCGTGTGTCTATGGGGCTATGTGTCGTGTGACTTTAACAAAGGAGTAGAATTGAGTGTTTTTTCACTGATTGTCGCCCGCAAGGGCAGTAAAGGATTACCGAACAAGGTCGCCCGCAAGATCAACGACAAGTATGTCTTTCAATATTCGATCGAATATTCACTGGGTCTGGGTGAAGCCGTCGGTGCCGAGGTTATTACCGCGGTGTCTTCCGATTCGGCTCAGATTAGAGAATATTGTCAGAGCGAGAATATTCTTTTTATCGAGCGGCCCGAATGTCTCGCCGGAGATCAGGTACGTATCGAAGACGTAATCTATGATGCCTACCGTAAGAGCCCCAAGCCTTGTGAGTATATTTCTCTTCTCTACGGGAACATCCCGACGCGGTATCCGGAGGAATTCAAGAGAGCGTTTGATTTTCTCGCCGGCCATCCTGAATATGACGCGGCACTCAGCATGCAGAACGTCGAAAAATATAATCCGGCGTGGATGTTCCCTCTCGATGAAGATACATTGTTTAAAAAAGAGACCTCCGGCTTCCGGCGTCAGGACCTGACGCAGTTTATGATCCATGACGGGCACACAATCTTGATACGGTCGGCATATTTCTGCGAACACATGCAAACCAGAAAAATTCCCACGATCATGTATGAACCGTTCGGCCGTAAGATCAAGCCGGTGTTGTGCAACCGGTTGATTATTGATGTGGATACAGAGCGTGATCTGGCGGCGGCCGAGGCAATATTGAAGTATAACTCGCAGGAAATAAATGGTTAAAAATCCGAAGCACGAAATCCGAAATCCGAAACGGGAACAAAACATAGAACTCCAGAATTTTAAAAAGTATATTCATTTCGAATTTCGATATTCGGATTTAGGATTTTAAAGGTAAAGATACAACACCTATTCTAATGAGTACAAAAAAAACGATACGTATCGGAAAAAAAAGAATAGGACCGGGGCAGCCTTGTTTTATTATCGCGGAAGCCGGAGTAAATCACAACGGAAGCGTTATGTTGGCCCGGCGGCTGATCGATGCGGCTTCGGCCTGCGGGGCGGATGCGGTGAAATTTCAAACCTTCCGTGCCGAAGATATTGTCTGTGCCGGGGTACGGTGCGCGGCGTATCAAAGGGAACATGATCCGGCTGCGGATTCGCAGGATGCGATGCTCAAGAAACTTGAGCTCAATCCCAAAGCCTTCGGCGAACTTAAAAAATATTGCGTCCGGCGGAAAATCATGTTCTTATCGACGCCCCACGCAGAAGACGCCGTGAAGCTTCTTTATTCTCTGGTCCCGGCGTATAAAATCGCCTCAGGAGATATTACTAATATCCCGCTTCTGGTGAACGCCGCCAAAAGGAAAAAACCGCTCATCCTTTCGACCGGCATGGCTACTTTGCGTGAGGTGCAACAAGCCGTCGCGGCTGTCAGGCGGTATAATAAGAACGTTATTCTTCTTCATTGTACGACAAGTTATCCCTGCCCGACCAGAGAGGTAAATTTAAGGGCGATGGAGGCGTTAGAGAAGGTATGCCCGGGAGGGGTGGGGTATTCCGATCATACCCTGGGGCAAGCCGTCAGTATTGCCGCTGTTGCCCGCGGCGCGGTTGTGATCGAGAAACATTTTACCCTGGACAAAAATATTCCCGGCCCCGATCATAAAGCGAGTCTGATGCCGGATGAATTTGCTCAGATGGTCGCATCGATCCGCCGGGTCGAACTGGCTCTGGGGAGCGATAAGAAGAAACCGACCAGGAGTGAACGGGACCTGGTAAAGCTCGTACGCAAAAGTGTAGTGAGCGCGAAAGCCATACCCGCCGGCAGAAAAATCACTGCCGGCATGCTGGCAATAAAACGTCCCGCGGGAGGAATTTTCCCCGGCGATATCAACAAGGTAGTGGGGAAGAAGGCCAAAAAAGATATCCCGGCCGACACGGTACTGCAATGGAACATGCTTACTCGATAGGAAGGAGGATATTCTGCTCATGATCTCAAAGTCACCGTATGGCGACATCTATCGGTATGAATTAGATGATGCACAGGAACGGAAGAAAATAGACGAATTTGCGGATGGCCGCCGGGTCGTTATCGTTCAGGGGCTGGGATTTGTCGGTTCGGCAATGGTTGCCGCTCTGGCTCAGGCAAGGGATACGGCAGGAAATCTCCGTTACAATGTCATCGGTGTTGATTTGCCGGATGAAAAGAATTACTGGAAAATCGCCCGGATAAATCAGGGAAAGCCCCCGGTCCGCTCTTTCGACAAACGGATGGACGAGGCGTATGCCCGGTCGCATCAGGATAGAAATGTGTTGGCAACCTATAGTCCGTATGCCTATGTCCAGGCCGATGTTGTGGTTGTCGATATCCACCTGGATATCATCAAAAAAGAACTGGGCAACCCTCATGAGTACGAATTTTCCTATGATGCATTCAAGACGTCTCTTGAAGCTGTTGCCTGTCGGGTGCGGGAAGGTACGTTGGTGGTCGTGGAGACAACGGTCCCGCCGGGTACGACCGAGAAAGTGGTCTATCCTGTGTTTTGTGATGAGTTTTCCCGGCGCGGTTTGGATATCAGTAAACTGTACCTGGCTCATTCGGGAGAGCGGGTTATGCCCGGGACCAACTATATCGATTCGATCGTGAATTTTTACCGGGTCTATTCAGGGATCAATGCCGCATCGAAACAGCGGGTCCGTGAATTTTTTGAATCGTTTGTCAATACGAACGATTTCCCTCTTCGCCAGATGCATTCACCCACGGCGTCGGAGATGGTGAAGGTGCTTGAGAATTCATATCGGGCGCTCAATATCGCCTTCATCCAGGAATGGACCGAATTTGCCGAAGAGGCCGATGTAAATTTGTTTGAGGTTATCGAAACAATCCGTATGCGTCCGACGCATTGTAATATTATGTGGCCGGGATTCGGCGTGGGAGGATATTGTCTTACCAAAGATGCGTTATTGGCCGACTGGTCCTATCGTAATCTCTTCGGCAGGAAAGATCATTTGGGTATGTCGTTGGGAGCCGTCGGTATCAATGATTTAATGCCGGCATTTACCTTCGAGCTGCTTTCGCGCGAACTCTTGGATGACCTGGAGGGTAAACATGTTACCATTCTGGGGGTCTCTTATTTAAGCGATGTGGCCGATACCCGGTGTTCGCCGACATACGTCTTTTACGATATGTGCGTCCAGCGTAAAGCCAAGATAGTCGTACACGATCCCCTGGTGAAGTATTGGCCGGAGAAAGGACTGGATGTCGAGACCGAACTGAAAAATTTAAAAAAGAAAGAGCATGAAATCGCGGTGTTTGCCGTGAAGCATAAGGAATATGCTGCGCTCGGTGCCGATGAGATTCTTAAGGTGTTGCCGGGCGTGAAAATCATCATCGACGCCAACAATGTCCTGACCGATGAGACGGCGCAGGCGTTGGCAGAAAAAGCTATCATTATGGCCGGAGTGGGGAAAGGCCATTGGAACTTATGAAGGTCACAAAGTCACACGTCACATCCCGCATGCAAGCTTCGCTTTCTGCGGGACCCCGCCGAACAAATATGCAGGCGGGGCGACACGCGTCAAAATCCAATAAGCATTCTTTACCTGTGACTATGTGTCTATGTGACCTTGTGACTTTTAAAAAATTATGAGTAAAATATTGATTACCGGCGGTGCGGGATTTATCGGGTTTTTCCTTGCCCGGCGGCTTGCCGAAAAGCCGGAAAACCGGATAACGCTTATCGATAACCTGTCCCGCGGGGTACATGATCAGGAGTTTGAAGAGTTGTGCGCTCAAGATAACGTGGAGTTTATCCAGGGAGATCTTGCCTTGCCGGGTGTGTTCGATATGCTTGAGCGCGATTATGAATACGTGTATCATCTTGCCGCGCTGGTAGGGGTCAAAAACGTCAATGCCGCTCCCGAGAAAGTGCTTTCGGTCAATATCTCATCCACCTTGAATCTGTTTGAAGCGTTGCGCAGTTTTTACCGGTTACGCAAGGTATTTTTCTCTTCTACCAGCGAAGTGTATGCCGGTACGTTTGCTCATTTCGCGGCAAGCGTTCCTACGGCGGAAACGGTACCTTTGGCAGTCACTGATATTACCTCGGCCCGGGCGACCTATGCGGTCAGTAAAATATGCGGTGAATCGATCTGCTTCTCCTATGGGAAAAAATATGATATTCCTTTTGTGATCGGGCGATATCATAATGTGTACGGACCACGTATGGGGTGGGCGCACGTGATCCCGGAGATGTTTGCGAAAATACAAAACGTAAACGAATTGAAAGTGGATTCTCCCGGTCATAGCCGGGCATTCTGCTATATTGACGATGCGGTGGAATTTACCATACGCGTGACCCAGCACAGCCCTGCTGCGGCAGAGGTCTTCCATATCGGCAATGCTTCCCAGGAGATCAGGATCAAGGACCTGGTACGAAAAATAACTCACAGTATCGGGAAAGATATCTATCTTGAAGATGGCAACGACATTCCCGGTTCGCCGCATCGGCGTTGTCCGGATACCGCAAAGATAGAGGAGGAGACCGGCTACCGGGCGCATATCAGCTTGGAAGAAGGGTTGAAAAAAACCTATCAATGGTATCGGTCCCGGCTTGATGCGTATGAGGAAGGAAAATAAGAAATAGTTCGCGCGTTCACCCGTACTCGCGTTATTCCGCCTCCGGCTGAATCTCCCGTTAGGAAGAACGGGTACACGGGCAAACGGGTTAACGGGCTAACGGTGATAAACTATGGAACTAGACGCACCTAATATCGGCCCTCAGGAGAAGAAATACGTAGTCGAGGTACTGGAAAGCAATTTTGTTTCCACGTTCGGTCCGTATGTCGGCCGTTTCCAGTCCGAATTCGCCCGGCGGGTGGGGGTGCCCGGCGCCGTTTCGCTGCAGAGCGGTACCGCGGCATTGCACATGGCTCTCTATGAACTCGGCGTGGGGCCGGGGGACGAGGTGATTGTACCGGCTCTGACATTCGTGGCAACCGCCAATCCGGTTATGTATCAGGGGGCAACACCTGTATTCGTTGATGTGGATGCGACGACCTGGAACATGACTCCCGAAAACATAGCGGCTGCCCTTACCAAGAAGACAAAAGCGATCATCCCGGTGCATTTCTACGGGAATCCCTGCCGGATGGATGAGATTATCGATCTTGCGGCGGCGAGGAATATTTCGGTGATCGAAGATGCCACCGAAAGCCTGGGAGCGCGCTTTGCCGGTCGGTATACCGGTACGTGGGGAGATTTTGGTGTATACAGTTTTAACGGCAATAAGATCATTACCACCGGCGGCGGCGGGATGATCGTTGCCCGGGAACCTGAGCGGCTTGGGCATATAGAATTCCTGATTAACCAGGCGCGGGACAACACCAAAGGGTTTTATCATCCCGAGGTCGGTTTTAATTACCGGATGACGAATCTGGAAGCCGGACTGGGCCTTGCTCAGCTTGCGCGGCTTGATGAGTTTCTGCAAAAGAAAAAAGAGCACAACCTCATTTATCGCCGCGAGCTCGGCAAACTCGCCGATATCTCTTTTCAGGAAGAAGCCCGGGGGGGTATGAGCTCCTGGTGGTTTACCTGCATCATGGTGGCAAAAGAGAAGGGGGCTTCGAAGATGCAGGAGGCATTGAATGAAAAGAACATTCCCACGCGGCGCGTGTTCATGCCCCTTATTGAATTTCCGCCGTATAAAGGGTATAAAAAAGGAGAATATAAAAGCAGTTATGATATTTATGAGCGAGGATTATGTCTACCTTCATCCACGCTTAATTCGCCCGAAGATATTTATACGGTATGCAAGGCAATTAAAGAAATATTGAAAAAATAACAATGGAGAGTCACAAAGTCACAGGGCCGCATAATCACCCGTTAAAAAATAGTACGTGTGTCGTGTGTCGTGTGTCGTGTGACTTTCCAGCGGGAGCTGGAGCATGAGAGAAGAAATTATCTTAGTCGGCGGCGGCGGCCATTGCCAGTCCTGCATCGATGTGATCGAGGCGCAGGATGAATTTTCCATTGCCGGTATTATCGATACCAGAGAGAAGGTGAATAAGGATGTTTCGGGTTACAGGATCTTTGCCGATGATGACGAATTGCCGGGCCTGGTAAAAGAGTACGATTACTTTTTTATCACCCTGGGGCAGATAAAGAGCGCCCTCCGCCGGCGGGAGCTTTTCTCTCTGTTGACGGAACTGAACGCGAAACTGCCGGTCATTATTTCGCCGCAAAGTTATATCGCTGCATCCGCCGGCATCGGCCCCGGGACGATCGTCATGCATAATGCCTTGGTCAATGCCGCGAGCCATATCGGGAAAAATTGTATCATAAATACTGCCGCAATCATCGAACATGGAGTAAAAATCGCCGATCACTGTCACATCTCGACCGGCGCAGTGGTAAACGGGAATTGTTCTATCGGGGAGGAGGTCTTTATCGGCAGCAATGCGGTACTCTGTAACGATATCTACGTCGTTGAGAAGTCTGTCATCGGTGCCGGTGCGGTGGTAACGCATTCGCTCGATGAGCCGGGAATCTATGCCGGCAATCCGGCAAAGAAAATCCGTGAGATCATATGACCGAAGAGTCTTTTCACAGAGTGTTATTCTGTGCAAAGTGTTTACTGTCGAGAGAAAGTATTGGAAGTCACAAAGACACATAGTCAGTGCGAAGCCTCCCCAGCGGGGGCAAGGTCACACGTAATGTGGAAAGTGGTTTTACACGTGTGACGTGTGTCGTGTGACATGTGACCTATTAAGAAGGTATAGAATGATGAAAAAACGTAAGATATGTGTCGTGACCGGTTCGCGTGCCGATTACGACCTACTGTATCCTCTGCTCTGTGAATTAAAGAAGGAGCCATCGGTCCGTTTACAGATTATTGCTACCGGGATGCATCTGGAACGGGTGTTCGGTTCTACCTGGCGGTATATCGAAAAAGACGGATTTACGATCACTGCCCGGGTAAGGCTTTGCTTAGGGTGCGATACGCCGGCGGGGATCAGCGCTGCGGTAGCAAGAGGCATCCAGCGTACGGCGTGTACGTATCGACGCCTGAGGCCCGACCTTCTGATCCTGCTAGGCGATCGATTTGAGATTTTTGCCGCCGCCGCCAGCGCGCTTATCTGCCGTATTCCCATCGCCCATCTGCACGGCGGGGAGGCCACCTTCGGTGCTTTCGATGAAGCCCTGCGCCATTCGATTACCAAGATGAGCCATCTGCACTTCACCTCGACGGAAAGATACCGCCGCCGCGTCATCCAGCTGGGAGAGATGCCCTCACGGGTATTCTGTGTGGGCGCGCTGGGGATCGATAATATCCGGCGGGAACGGTTTCTTTCTCTGAAAGAACTCCGGAAGCAGACCGGGTTTATTCCCGCCGGCCGGAATCTCCTGGTAACGTTTCATCCGGTCACCCTGGAGAACGATACTGCTTCTTTCCAGTTTAAAAATCTGCTTGCGGTGCTCGATGAGCTCGCAGATACCCGGATTCTTTTTACCTATGCCAATGCCGATACCTCAGGCAGAAGGATCAACCGGTTAATCGAAAAATATGTCGCACGGCATCGTGACAAAGCCCTGGCGGCCGCCTCTTTGGGCCGCCGGCGCTACCTGTCGCTTCTGCGGCATGTCGATGCGGTAGTGGGAAATTCTTCTTCCGGCATCATCGAGGCACTTTCGTTCGGTATCGGTACGATCAATATCGGCGACCGGCAAAAGGGAAGGATCCGGGCCGAAAGCGTGATCGATTGCCCGCCGGATAAAGTGTCTTTACGCCGGGCGTTTAAAAAACTCTATTCGTCTTCGTTTCAGCGTAGGCTGAAAAAAGTGAAAAATCCTTACGGAAAAGGAACCGCGGCAAAAAAAATCGCTGCGGTATTAAAGAAATACAAGCTGGAAGGAATTCTGAAGAAAGAATTCTATGATATCAAATGAGACCATGATTTACGGAACGAAGTGACCGTAATCCATATGGTCGAATTGAACCCGCCCTCTATGCTGTTTGTGCTATGGATGGGTGGGTGCATATAAGAGCGATAGATAAAAATAAGAACCTTTTCCTTCTATGAGGACTTAGAGGGCGGGGTTTAATTCGTGCCCGTGACTTATGTTCATTCGGTAGAACTCGTTCCAGAAGTCACGCACTCATTGAAGGAGCCTGTTATGGAAAAAAAAGATATTTTTATTTTTGCCGAGGAAACGATAAAGGAAGCGTTAAAGAAACTCGATAAGACCGCCGAGAAAGTACTTCTGGTCATCGATCAGGATAAGCGGCTGAAAGGAACTCTCACCGACGGCGACGTGCGGCGGTATCTTTTAAAGGGAAACAGTCTTGAAGGGGATATCTCTTCGGTATTTAACCAAAAGCCTTATGCCCTCGGGAAAAAAGAATTCTCCGTGAACAAAGTGCGGGATATCTTTCTTACCCGGAAAATCCAGGTCATTCCGCTGGTTGATGAAAACGGCAGAGTTGTCGATTTCGTCAGCTGGAACCATGTCTTCGCCGAAGATGAATCCTCGTCCATATCGGGTGCCCTGGACGTCCCGGTGGTGGTCATGGCCGGCGGGAAAGGGACCAGGCTTGACCCGTTCACCCGGATCCTTCCCAAGCCGCTGATCCCCATCGGCGACCGGCCGATTATCGAGCTCATTGCCGATGAATTCCGGCGGCAGGGAGCGAAAACCTATTACTTTATCCTGAATTATAAAGCGGAGATGATCGAATCGTATTTCGCTCATATCGAGAAAGATTACCGGATCGAATATATCCGGGAACCGGAATTTTACGGTACCGCCGGGGCCCTGAAACTCCTGGAAGACAGCATCAGTGATGTGTTTATTGTCTCGAATTGTGACGTCATGGTTAAGGCTGATTTCAGCGAAGTGGTGAACTTCCATCTTGCGCAGAACGCATCGTTGACGGTCCTTTCCTCTATCCAGCACCATAAAATTCCCTACGGAGTCATTGAGTTCAAAGAGCGGGGCGAGGTGGTAGATATCAGAGAGAAGCCCGAATATACCGTGACGATCAATACCGGTGTATATATCCTCGATCGCGACGCTCTGAAAAATATTCCGCCTCAGATGAAATTCGACATGACCGACCTGATGCAGAGCCTGCTCGCTGCCGGAAAAAAAGTCATTACCTATCCGGTAAACGAAAGTGAATATATCGATATCGGCCAGTGGGAAGAATATAAACAGTCGATTGAGAGACTGACGTTGTTTACCAAAAGAATCTGATACGCTGTCATGGATTCCATTACCGCCATCATGCAGAAAATGTACGAAACGTATCCTTATTCAAATCTGAGCGTCAATGCCGGGCGTATCCGGGGCGGCTGGTTTTTGCATTATCCCTATGTCTATTATTCGGTGTTCGGGCGTTATCCCGCTTCAGCGAAGCCTCGGATCCTTGATGCCGGCTGCGGGGGAGGAGATATTACGACGATTCTTGCCGCCAATAACAGCGCCGCATCTATCACCGCGATTGATCTCAGCGCTCCTTCTCTGGCCGCGGCGCAGGACTTGGCCGGGAAACATTCGATAACGAATATTGAGTTTCAGCAGAAAGATATCATGGAGTGCGATTTCGGCGAAGAATTCGATTTTATCGTCTCCTCCGGTGTCGTGCACCACCTCTCCGATCCTCAAGCGGGCCTTGTCCGTCTGGCGAAAGCGCTAAAGCCCGCCGGGATCATTCTGCTCTATGTTTACAGTGCCTACGGCCGCCGTGAAATCCAGCTTATCCGGGAGATTCTCGATGTGCTGGAGCCGGACAAACTGGATTTTTCCCAACGCGGCCGCATTGTGAAGAAAATACTGCAGAGTCTCCCTGCCGACAACGCACTGGTCAGATTCTTTAACAGCCCTCAGCGGCGCCTGAATCAGCAGGGTTCCTACTTTGTGGACATGTATCTCAATCCCAACGAGCACCACTATACGCTTGCCTCGCTCGGGAAGCTTTTAGAGGGGGCCGGATTGAAGTTCGTCGAGTTTGTCGAGCGGGACTTCTGGGATATTCGTAATCATATCAAAGATTCCTTCTTGCGGGAAAAAATACAAGCTCTCTCCCGCCAGAATCAGTTCCGCCTTATCGAGCTCATCCATCCGGAAATCATGGGATACTCCGTTTTCGCCTGCCGCCGGGACGCTCCGGTACAGAAAGAAGAATACCGCCGGGAAGAGCTGTTTGATCTCTATCCGCTTCTGAATCCGGCCGCTGCGGTTCTTGATAACCGGATAACTGTCCGTCTGGGCAGAAAAACCGTCGGTGCCGCTGTTTTGGGGGATGCTTTTTTCTCCCGCTGTACCGGCCGCGATAAATTATCGCAAATCATTGATAAACAAGATGTTATAAACAAAAAAGACCCTGAGATCGCCTCGCTTCTTTTTACGCTCTACCGGGAAAGGATGCTCTTGTTTCTTCCGTCTCCCCGGGATATTTAAAACCCCGCCCCGCACGGCTATCGATCTTTTCCTTGCCGGTGCCTTCGTTCTGAAAGCGCTTTCAGCAACGATGCCCTCCCGGACCCTTTACGATATTAAAGTTTTTCGCATATCTACCGATAATAAAAGTGAGGTCAAAAGGATGAAGGTTCTTATGGACAGAAAAATGAAGCAGGCAACAGTACAGACGGAAAAGATGCGGCTGAGTTATTTCCCTCACGTGTATAATTACATAGTGAAGGAAGAACTTGTGCAAAAGTATGCTACCATAGATGAATCCAAGATTCGGTATTTCAAAAAATTATTGACCGGTTCACCGGCAGGGGAAAGACAGAGTGTTCTGGTTGCCGAGAAAATAATCAAGGGAGAATAATATGGCTGTTTCACCATTTTTCGGTATTGAAATCGGATTGCGGGCATTACAGGCGCATAAACTTTCGATGGAGGCGTTATCTCACAATGTGGCTAACGCCAATACTCCCGGCTATTCACGCCAGCAGGTAAATCTTACCGCCGCCGACCCCTATACCGTTCCCGGGTTTAACCGGGCGATCGGTGCCGGCCAGATCGGTTCCGGAGTCGAGATTGTCAGTATCGCTCGCGCCCATGACGACAGTTTGACCCGTCAGATACGGGATAATGTAAATCTTTTTGGAGAATACGAAACGCTTGAAAGTTTTTATCGGCGCATCGAAGCGACCTTTAACGAGCCGGGAGCGACGGGATTAAGCCAGTTGATGGACGACTTTTATAACGCGTGGCGCGAACTGGCGACGTCTCCCGAAAGCAGTGCGGCGCGCGCTCTGGTCCAGCAGAAAGCCAAGTCATTGACGGATTATTTCAACCGGCTCGATAACGATCTCATCGAGATGCAGCAGGATGTAGACAATAATATCCGGTCGCTGACGACTGAAGTCAATACGCTCCTGCGCCAGCTGGGTGATACCAATGAGCTTCTTGCCGGTGTCGTCGCTCAGGGAGATAATCCCAATGACCTGCTTGACCGGCGTGATTACCTCCTGGAACAGTTAAGCAGTTTTGTCGATATTCAGGCGGTCGAACAATCGGATCTTACCGTCAATGTCTATATCAACGGAAGGGTCATGGTTCAGGACGATGTCGTTCATGAGATCGTCGTCCAGGACGATTCCACGAATAAATTTTACGCTCAGCTGAAAGTCGAAGGGGAAGAGACCGGCGCCGATCTCGTTATCAATAACGGCGAACTGAAGGCGCTGTTTGACATGCGTGACGACAGCACCATCGGCATCGCCGGGTATATCGATTCGCTGGATCAGCTTGCCTATAACCTGGCCGATGCGGTCAATACCGTCCATCGGGCCGGATACGGGTTAGACGGGGTCAGTAACAGGGATTTCTTTATCGATGTGACGTCTTTTGGTGTTGCCGGGAGCGCGAGCCGTCTTGCCCTTTCGGTAAATATAACCGATCCGACCAACGGGCTGCGCAATATCGCCGCGGCGAGCCTGCTTGATCCGGTTACCGGTCTGCCGATGGTCCCCGGTGACGGCAGTAACGCGCTGGCTATCGCCCAGATACAGGATGATACCACGGTTATGAGCGGCCTGACGGCCAATCAGTTCTATGATACGATGATCTCACAGCTGGGTATTTATTCCCAGGAAGAGACAAAAAATAAGGAAAATCAGGAGTTTTTATTGAATCAGCTTCAGAATCTGCAGGACAGCGTCTCGGGGGTGAACCTGGATGAGGAGGCGGCGAAGATGATCACGTTCGAGAATGCCTATAACGCCGCATCTCAGGTGATCAGGATCATGGATAATGCGATTCAGACGCTGATCGAGATGTTAGGGAACTAAGACAAAAAAATAAAAAGGAGAACGATATATGCGTATCACGACATCGGGTCTATTAAGGACTTCGCTGTTCAATATTCAGAAACATTTTGAGCGCCTGGCGTTGAATCAGGAACAGCTGGCTTCGGGTATCCGGGTTAAAATTCCCTCCGACGACCCGATCGCCACGCAAAGGATCTTACGTTGGCGGAAAGTGCAGGATAATCTCGAGCAGCACCAGCGTAATATCAGTACTTCGCAGATCTGGCTGAATACGACCGAAACGGTGATCGGTTCGATCCAGAGCATGACGGAGCGCACGTATGAATTGGCGTTGACGGCTTCCAATGCGCTTATTCCGCAGAGCGTCCGCCAGACCTATGCCGAAGACGTCGATACGATTCTTGAAGAGATCGTACGATTATCCAATCAGGTCATCGACGATTTCTATCTGCTCGGCGGGCACCAGACCGATACGCCTCCGTTTACGCCCAATCGGAATGTCAACGGGACCATTATCAGCGTGGATTATAACGGCAACGGCGGCCAGCGTGACGTCGAATTAAGCCCGCAGACGACGATGACGATCAATCTTCTGGGCAGTAACGATCGTGATGACGACGGGGTCGCCGACGATAATATCCCGGCGGTATTGCGTGACGCCAATTTAGGCATAGACGTTTTCGATACATTGATCAATCTGCGTGACGATATGATCGCCGGTAATGTAAACAACATCCTCAATACGCATCTGCCGGATCTGGAAACGGCTCTGGATAATCTGGCGCTCCATCGCTCCGAAGTGGGATTGAAGCTGGAATCCATCGATCTTATCAGCGATATCCTTTCGCAGGAGGCGCTCGATGTCAGCGTCGACATTCAGCAGAACGAGGAAGCTGATTTTGCCCAGGTCGTCTCCAACATCAGTTATGAACAGACGATCTATCAGGCGGCGAACGTTTCGACCAGCCGTCTGATCCAGGGGTCGTTGTTTGACTTTTTACAGTAAGATAGTGTATACATTCTAAGGAGGAGAGATACATGAGCGAAGTAAAAAACGTTGACTACCAGATTCTGGACCTGAAAGCGGAGAATATCTTCACGTTCTCGGAAGGAATTCCGGGGTTCGAAAAGGTGCAGAAGTTTGCGATCCTTACCAACCCGGAAGAAGCCCCTTTCGGGCGGTTGACCGCGGTCGATCACGATCTCTGTTTTATCGTGATCAACCCCTGGGCGATATTTCCCGAATACAAGGCGGATATCGACGAGGAAGACCTGAAGAAAATCGGCTCGCCGGGGGAAGAACAGATCCTGATTCTGGCTATTGTAACGATTCCGCAGGATAATCCTCAAGCGGCGACGATGAACCTTGCCGCTCCGTTGATTATCAATACCGCCAAGGGCGTGGGGCGGCAGGTGATCCTGAATAATTACCAGGAGCAGTCGTCCAAATATAAACTGTGGCGGGATGACGCAGAAAAGTAGATTCTGTACAGCCTCGAGCCGGGGCGGTTCTTTGATCCGGAAATACGCAGAACGGATCCGATGAGCCCGGAACGGAATCTGTATGTAGCGCCCAGGGGCATACGTGCCCCTATATATTGTGATATTTTCTACTTTTACCGGAAATAATATCTAAAGTTTTTTTGAAAATACGTCGATAATAATAATGGAGCCAAGGAGGGGCTATGCTGGTACTGACACGGAAGTTGGATGAATCGATTATTATTGGGGAGAACATTGAAATCAAGGTTCTGGAAGTAAGAGGCGAACAGGTTCGGCTGGGGATCGTTGCCCCCCGTTCTATCACTGTTCACCGTAAAGAGCTCTATGACAAGATAAAAAGCATCAATGTCGAATCGGTAAAAACCAAAGCCGATAAAATAACAGTTCCTCTTAAACCCAGGGAAGGAGGTGAGACGCAGGAGCAGAAAACCGAAGAAACCTGAGGAACGAAGGAATAGATTGAAAACAAGGATGTAACGAAAAAGATCACACAAGGAGGTAACTATGCCAATGTATGTGTTAAACAACATCCCATCAATGCGC
>CAZABB010000039.1:0-16537 GCA_964483625.1 uncultured Planctomycetia bacterium
AGACAATCTTATCGCTTTACAGTATCTGCTGTATCTGGCAACCTCTTTTTGTTTGGAATATACCCCGACGACCGGGATTCCCCTCCGCCCCAGACTGCGAACTACTCCCAACCCGTTTACGCCCAGTCCTAAAACAACCGATGGAACTATCATGTACTTACCCTACATTCTTCTGAGTTAATTTAGGAGGAATACTCATCGGCATAATAAATGTGAGAGAAAAAACTAAATATGCCTTCAATCGAAAAATATTCCTTTTTATTAATTTTTTCAAAAAGAACCGAGAGTGATAGTAATCCCCCTTAAGAAAATAATATCGCCCTAACACATAAAGAGCATCTTCTAAAGTTTTACGTAATACTTTCTTCGCCCTCTTGTTAATCCAAGGGTACTTTAGAGCTTTTCTGCAGATGCGCACGGTGTTGACATGAAAAGGCGCTATTTTTAATGTAACATTCTTTCCATGAAAACGACGGAACGTTAGCACCTCATCCACAAAACCGACATTAAGCAGGTGCAACTTCCGAGTGCAAAATTCATACATTTCTCGAGGAGATGTACGACTGTTTAATATATCAAATTTGACACAAGACTCTCTTTTTAACATCAATGCCGATTGCAAGATAAAATTCCCTTGAAAATAATAAGGAGAAAAATTTCCCTTAAACACCTTGCATTCTGGACGAGAAGAAGATATGGAGCTTGTCGGTATTTTTCTAAAAAAGTTTTTTTCATTAAAATATGATTTCGTAGCGAATTTTTCCCCTGAAAAATTTTTAAAATCAGTAAAAACCATATCCGTTTCCGGACGCATCTTAAAAAAATAAAGTTGTTTTAGAATCTTATCCTTTACCCATATGTCATCGGCATCGAGAAGGGCGATATAGTCACCTGCGGATTCACTGAGGGCTTTAAGACGTGCTTTGTTAACTCCTTGATTCTCTTGATAAAAATATTTCATCTTATCTGGATACTGATCGCAATAATCTTGGACAAGCAGCCGCGTATTGTCTGTCGAGCCATCATCAACAATAATTATTTCATAATCTTGAAATGTTTGAGCCAACACACTATCCAGAGAAGCCTGGATATAGGTACCGCCATTATATACCGGTATAATTATGCTTACCTCAGGCACACCCACAACTCCTATACTCTATGCATCGACCAATATTACGAAAAATATTCCTCCAATGCCTCAATCTTTTATGGTCATCAAACGAATAAAAAAGGAATAAAAGGATATCTGTTGGAAGTTGTCGATATATATACCGAGGAATTCCTAAAACGTAGGCGCTACGAACATTTTTTTGAGATCTTACCAAGAACCTCCCCGAAGATATATACCATTTTGCTAGGTAAATATACGTCATACGTTGCCTCAGTACAGGATGCCACAAAAGCACCTCTCCACAATAATAGACACTGAACCCCTCTTCACACAGTTTTTTGAAAAAATCAGTATCTTCGCCTACTGAACCAGTCCCGGCCCCAAGTTTAGTATTAAATTGAACTTTTTCGAAACATTTTTTCCGAACCGTCATATTAGCTCCAACAAACGGAACCATTTTTTCAATATCATATAGGAAAGTGCCCTTGCCATAATCATGGCAAACAATAGGCCCACTTAATAAGTTTTTATTTTTCTTTATCCAAGTTGGCGTACCATCCGGATATATCGGCAAAATCCGGCCCCCTATCGCATCAAAGCCATTGCATGAGAAAATGGTCTGGATACGAGAAAGCCACTTATTATCCAAAAATACATCATCATCGGTAAAAGAAATTATATCCCCTTTCGCTTCAGAAACTCCCCTGTTACGCGCGAAGCATATTCCCTGTCTTTCTTCAAAACAATATCGTAATTTTCCCTGGAATACATCTTTAAAACTTTCGACAACTTTAGAAGTATTGTCATTGGAATTATTATCCACAACAATTATTTCATAATTGTCCCTTTCAACGCCTTCCTGAGAAGCAAGGCTTTCTAAAACACACTTTAGTTGTTGGGCTCGATTGCATGTGGGGATAACGACACTAATTTCAGACATAGCTTATCCTTTACTTATATTCTCCACCCCATCCGCTTTCGATTTACAGCCAGCAACATATTCACCAAAGCTTTTAATGAATGCGTTCATCACCTGCGTCGAAGCACCAGCGGTAGAAAAAGCACTGTGGTGGGTAATCAAAATGTTTTTTACGTAATAAAAAGGGTCGGCCCGATGCAGAGGTTCCTCAGGAAACACATCTAAGCAAGCTCCAGCTATCCATCCATTATTTAATGCTTTAATTATATCTTCTTTTTTTACAAGCTCTCCCCGAGCGATATTAATTAAATATGCATCATTTTTCATTGATTTCAATTGAGTTTCCCCTATCAACCCCTTAGTGTTATTAGTGAGAGGACAACACACCACCACATAATCTGACTCACGTAGCAGAACGACGATATCATTCATCAACAGGTTAATATCTACATTTTCATTTTCTTTTTTTAGAATATCTGCAGCGACAACACGCATACCAACTTTTTTAGAAAGACAAGCTACTTTGGCACCGATATTACCTAAACCAATAATCCCAACAGTCGTTCCTTTAATCATTTTTGCCGGCAATGTTTTCCATTTTCTACTCCGCATAAGAGCAATGTGCCGATCTATATTCTTACTTACGGCAAGAATAAGTCCCAAGGTGAATTCTGCAACGCGTTCACTGTGCAAATCGCCTATATTGGTCAATACAATATCCGTCCCGGAAAGGATAGGGCCCAATTGTTCCGTACCTGTCGTGGTTGAATAAATCCATTTCAATTTTGGCAAACTGGGGATCAATTGCTCCAGCATTCTCTGGTCAAAAACCCAGGTAACAAGAAATACCTCGGCGTCACTCACGATGCCGGAGCATTTTTTACCGTCTACGGAAAATACATACCGTATTCTTTTTTCAGTTATCTTATGGATGAAGCGATACAGCCGATAAAACGGCAGACGAAAAGCAAGAGGATGAAGAAACCGTAGAACGAGGGGGACGTGTTTATGTGCCCCCAGAAGCTCAACCGTCACATCAGGAGAAGCCTCCTTCATCCGATCAATAAACTCTTTTTTTATATGTTGCGGAATCAGAACCTTCATAATTATCGACTCAACAAAACCCTTTCCATATATTTACGCATTACGTATGTGGTGCCGACATGGATATTCTTTTTCTTAAGCTTCTTGCACGTCACATAGCCGATACGCCCTAAATTCATTCTCTTAAATCTACCTGCTCTCTTAGCATTCTTCATTACCTCGAAATTGTTACGAGCGATGATTCTCGCTGCCTGTGGGATCGAAAGCCCGCTTCTTTCGGCTTTCTGAAGAAGGCTGCGCACTTTACGGGAAAATCCTTTACGGAAAATTTTTTCGATTTGGGGCGCTTCAAACCCCTGTTCATTTAAAAAATACCCCAGGATGCCCCCGCAATTCGACACAAACCCCGGTATGTATTTAACATTACGGGCTGCCAGCATCTTCTCCACTTCCTCGGTTGCCGCGATATTGGAGATGGGAACGATAATCTTTGTTTTAAATTTATGTGCATTATCTTGACAAATCACGTCCGGACGGGCACCGGGAATGATAATATCGGCTTCTCTAAAAAGGATTTCTTCTTTGGTGGCTTTTTCGGCCACATCGTAGCATTCAACACACTTATCACCATACTGGTTTTTGAGCTGAATAAGCTTTGAGATATCCAGACCGGCTTCATGAAAAAGCCCTCCTTCAAAGGTAGAAATTCCGACTATGACAGCACCGCTCCTAAGGAACAATTTCGCGGTTTCACCCCCTACCTTCCCAAATCCTTCGATGATGACTTTCTTTCCTGAAAGGGATGATCCTTGCTCCTTAACTACTTCCTGCGCCGTCAAGAAAACGCTTAATGCCGTAAAATACTCTCCCTTAATCGGAAACCTCTTTTTCGGCTTGATAATACCCGCTCCCGTCAGGATATTATTTAAATCATCGCTGTTAATTCCCATATCCTCGCCGGGAAAGTATTTTTTTGTTTTTAATAAATCAGCAATGCCTTCGCCGAATTTGCGGCACAATGATTCCTTTTTGTCACCGGACACATTATGCGGCATGACAAATCCGGCCTTTGCGCCGCCTTTTCGGATATTAAGGTAACTGAATTTGAGCGTCATCTCATAGGCAAGATTGGCGACTTCATCGAGCGTCACGTTCTCGGCAAAACGTATACCGCCCGTCCCCGCTCCGCCCAGATAACGGTCGATAACTATATACCCCCGCAGGCCGGAGGCGGCATCTGTCACTTCGCGATAAAACTCAGGATTTAACGTATTAAACGGTTCCATATACTTTTTGCTTCTTCATTTTCTCTAAAAATCAGTCAAACGTTACCGGGATTTTCGACTCGACATATTTATATTTTCCCGCCGCCGTACGGGGGATAGCCTCCACAAACATCACCTTGACATCGGCCGAGTCCAATAAATACTTCCTTAAGTCGGCCTCTATCTCTTTGATTTCGTCATCAGAGAAATCATTTCTTCTTACTATTTTTACGGTCACTTTCTTCTTATCGTCCTGATAGAACTGTATCTGTTCTATTTTATTTCTGGCCTTAAACCGGACGGGATATCCGGACATCATATGAAAGATCCCTTTTTCGGTTACAATTAGATCTTTCTCCCTTGATCCCACGATCTCTATCACTTTGCTCTTTCTCCCGCAGGAACACTCTATATCTTTGTAACACCCGAAGTCTTCGGTGGCATACCGGATAAGCGGCATCGAGTAATTACGCAGGCCCGTCGCGACAAGCTCACCGACCTCTCCCGCTCTACAGGGCTTTCCGTCCTTTATGATCTCTGTGATGCCGATCTCAAAAGATGAATGCAGATTATGGCGCTCACACTCATCGGCAAAAGAAATATTTTCCCATTGGCTGTAATTTTCAAACGCATCACAGCTAAAAATATTCTTTATTTCCTCTCTCTGAAAAGGGTACATCTTCTCTCCTCCGGTCAGGATAACCCGGGGACGGATCTTAAACTCCTCGTTTCCCCGCAGATACGCGATGAGGATCGTAAGGACACTGGGATATGTAGCAAAAACCACCGGTTTAAACTCAGATATACGACGGTATATTTCCGGCAATGTCTGGTGGCTGATCAACCCCGTATTTATCCAGAGACATTGCGCTCCCGATTCAACCGTGTATTTATAGAAATTTTTTGTATCCAGGTTCCCCTCGCGGAAGCCGAAAGGCGCGGCGATTTTAACGATCCTGTCGGTAAGACGACACCCCGCCCAGTTGAACCGCCTTGACAATAACGCCGTAATGAATGAAGACGCCGAACGATCGATAAGTATCCTGAGCGGTTTCCCCGTCGAACCACTCGTCATTTTCACCGAAGGATGAAACCTGTGATACTGGCGAGAACGGAATTGTTCGAAGTTTTCCTTCACCATCTGCTTACGCAAGATCGGCAAAACAGCAAGGTCTTCTTTGCGGCAGATATCCGCCGGGCGGACCCCCGCTTGATCAAACATCTTTCGGTAATAAGGAACTTGTTCGTAAGCATAGCGGACGATGCGATGAAGATGCTTGTTTTGATACCGTTCGATCTTATCATGGGGGAACCACTGGCTGTTTAAGACAAAACGGTAGTTAGCTTTAAACCGGCGGCTACCAATAAGAAAATTATAGATTCTGTCGGAAATTTGTTTATTAAATATATTCATACACACTCTCTCTCCTGTCCAGTTTAGCGACATTGATGTCACGAGGATGGAAGCCTTCATCCTGGTCCTTACAATTGCTGCAAAAACGATGTTCAATAGCATTGCCTTTAAAAACAGCGACATCCATCCCCAAAATCCCCGGTAACGCGTAATGTCGCTCAAGAGTATCGATATTCTGATTTGGAAACGTATCAACGAACAGGTTCCCGATTAAAGCATCGTTCTCAATCGAAATAAACGGGTTATCGGTCAGAAATCTCTTTATCTGAGGAGAATAACGGATAAACCGGAATGCATATATATTACTGCGCCGGAAGTCATACTCAGCCAGAGCATTCCACTTCGCCTTATAGCGTAGAGTTCCGTCATTTAAAAACGCCCGGCTTAATCCGAAATCGATCATTGAGTAATCCCCTCTATTTTGGACAAAAAGAAAATATGCATAATACAGGCCCGTAATGACGTGTTTTTTCAGCAAAGAGACATCTCCGTCTAAAATTCCCAAAAACATAGGATGGAAAACCGGTTTCCTTAGTTCAGCTACCGCCCCGGCAAGATACCGGCCGTCTTTCTTGACAAAAAAGAGACCTCCTTGACGGAACGCTTTATGTGCCATTTTAAACGGAGGGAGGGTCTTATTCTCACCATGACGGGTATTCATATAGGGTAAATACATATGCTGCCAGAAAAATCTGAAAAGACGAGGGTCTTTGGAGAATTCGAATTCAAATCCCGCTTTTTCTACCGCTTTGATATCATAATAAGCGCTGCGGTTTTTGTTTCTTCGAATCTTCTGAAAATCATTCAGCCGGGTAAAAGAACTCGTCTTCTGCACTACCCATTGCGGTACGAATTTCACATTATCCCAGGAATGAAACCGCCGTTTCAGATGCCTTAAGGTACTGTCAATGATGATCATGTCGACATGGGGTGAGCATTCTTCCATCACCCTGTCAAAATACCGTTCGGAAAATTTTTCTTGTTTCTCTATCTCCTGCCCCGCCGGAAATAATTTAGACATCAGGCTTCGATCCGGGTTACTGCGGCAGATGACCGCGATGCGGGCCCCATGATTCCCGCCCGACTCCCGGAGAATAAACAACTTCCATGGCCGTATTTTCATCCGGGACCACAGCCAGCGAACACAACGGAAAACAAAAGGAAAATACCGTCTTTTTATCTCTCCTGTTTCAACCGAAGGAAAATCCCGGGACACATTGAGCATCGATTCCTTTGGATGAACTATCCTTCCTGTTGTCTGTCCATTCTCACAATTAATCGTAGCTGTCTTTTCATATCGCGTCTGGCTTAATGAAAAAAACTCAAGTGCATACAACCCAGGCAACCCATAACGCTTTGCATCTGCCCGATAATCGGCCTTTTTATTTTCGTCATAAAACACATTGCCAACGAGACGAGTCCCTTCCACCGATATAAACGGGTTTTCTTTCAGAAATTCTTTCATCCGGGAAGAGAAGCGACATATCTTCATCGCTAAAACCGCATTATTATATAATTCTATTTTTGCCAGCCATTTGGCTTTATGCTGCAGTACTCCGTCATTTAAAAATCTTTGGCTTAAGCCAAAATCAATTTTTTTAATTTTTCTTTCCCGAGCGAGTCGAAAATAAAATAGATGCAAAGCAGGAAGAACGTTCTTCTTTAGGAAGGCTGTATCTCCGTTAAGAACTCCGATCTTTTTACTGGAGAGAGTATCACCGTTTAACTCTATCACACCGGCGGCCACATACTTCTCTTTCTCTTTAACAAAACACAGACCTCCCCGGTTGAAATATTTCTTAATTTCTCCGAAGGACGGCAGAACGGCTTCCTGCGAATGCCGCCTCCGGATATACGGCACATACATATGGTAGTAAAAAAAAGGCAGCATATTGAGGTCTTGACTAAAAACGTATTCGTATCCACGATTCTGAGCGGCTTTTATGCTTTTTAAAACACTCCTGTTCTTGCTTTTGGTGAGAGTTCTTATTACTCCCGGGTCATGATTTATCTGGAGGACCCACTTGGGTATATATTTTACTCCCTCCCCGGATGGAAACACCCGTTTCCGTAAATACTCTATCGTTTCTTCCACAAAAACCGCATCAACTTTACAAGAAAGATATCTAACTTTTTTCACTATATCTTTACGCCAGCATCTGCCCCGGAATTCAATATCGTATTCTTTCGGGAAAATCTTATTCAGAATAACGTTGTCGACTTTCTTCCCTATATAAAGGACTTTTATTGTTTGTTGCGGATCAGATACAACGTAGACATTCACAAAGGACTTGTTCTTGAAGTGTACGAATTTTCGGATTGCCGAGCTTACCAGAGAAATCGTCAATTTACCGGTTCTTATTATTTGTCTCATACTTCTGACAAAAACATCAAAAACGCGTATTTTCCAACCGGCATTTAACCTGATCAAGAACTTTATAAAAAGCATCTTACAAAAAACGATTTCGCCAGTCTTAGCGAAGCCCATTTTCATCGCGGTGTTTCTTGAAATAAGATTATCATTAGCTATGAAGACATCGAAATAATCAAACGACCTTTTTACCAATGAAAATATTTCCCGGTAAAGATATTTGGAAAGGCTCCTGCCGCGAAATTCATGCTTAACGAACAATAAGAGGCCATAGGCGTGCCGGGGACCAAAGTCCATAGTATGTTTAAAAGGTTTGAGGTGTTCGGCTTTACCTCTGGAATTCCACAGGAAACAACCTACGGACGAATCCCGATAATAAACCAGCAAACAACGCGTATGCTCATCAATCAAATGAGAACTCTTCACCTCCAGTTCATCCAGCAGGTTTTCCGGAACTCTGCGAGAATACGTAATCCTGAAATGGTCATCCCCAACGACGAAAGCCCCGCCTGTACCGTCAGGCACTTGAATACACCGCAAATCCTTGACGTAATGACCTAATCGCTTTAATACGACCATAGGAATTTGTTTATTTTTGGCATACCTAACCATCTCCATCTACCTTTCGCACCCATTCTGGATTAGAGCTGCACTTGAGATATTCTCGATTCTCTGGACAAAGAGAGGCGTTTTATTATTCGCCGTACGCGATATCCCATTCACGAAGGTAAGTTCGATATCCATATTGTCGGAAAATTTCTCAAACAACTTACTCCGTATCTTAACCGTATCTTTATCACTAAACGCGTCCTTTTTCACTATCTGCAGGCATAATCTCCCCGGGATCTCCTGAGCAAACTGAAACTGAGACACATTGTCGCTCACTTTGGGAATATCGATATTGGCAACGGGGATATACGAACCGTCTTTGGCAATAGCAAAATTACGCTTCCTTCCTCCTTTCAAAATAAACAAGGGAAACCCTCTACCGCAGGAACATTCTTCTTGCTTTAAATATCCCACATCACCGGTATCATAGCGAATAAAGGGCATAATGTAATTGGTAAGCCCCGTCGCAATGATACGGGAATATCCGTCAGGATCTTCATCGATAAATTCGGTAATGCCGTAATCTGAACACAGATGATGTCCCTGATGCTCTTCACATTCGACGCCTAACACGACGCGCTCGGTCATCCCATACCAGTCAAAGCACCGACAACCCCAGAAATCTTCAATTGACCGGCGCATCCAATCAGAAAGATATTCCGAATGAGTTATAATTGCTTTCAATTGAACCGGAGGTTTTATTCCAAATCCTTTGAGGAACGAAGTAAAAAGCTCAATTGAAGCAGGATATCCTGATATGTATTCAATCCTGTGCTTAGCTAAACCTGCAAGATATTCTTTGGCAGTATTTTTATTCAGACGATAGGCTGAGAGAATAAGCAGGTTATATACGGGATTATAATAAAAACTTTTTCCCGCCGCCAACGTCCACTCCGACAAGGTAGCCCTTTTTTGATTAACATCTAATCCCGTCCAACGAAAAAACCGCCAGATAAAGGGTCCGTTGAAACCGCGATAAGGACTCTTGTGGTCGTAAAAAACAAGCGGGGCACCGGTCGTCCCACTGGTTGAATTTTTGGATACTTCTTTCGAGGTATAATTTACTGCCCGCAGCTTGGACAGATTAGTTCTGATATCATCCTTCCTCAAGATAGGGATTTTAGGCAGATCGTCTACCGTCTGTATATCATTTGGCTTTAAGCGGCATTTTTTGAATAATTCGTTATAATAGGGGACATTGGTATATGCATGCCGGATCAATAACCGCAGGCGTTCATTTTGATATCGCCGTAATCTGTCCGACGGCCACCATTGTCTCTGTTCTAATTCCGCCAGGGTCTGAAAAAACTTTCTGCTCAAACGCATACGCAACGGTATCCTTCCGTACGCCGAACGTACAATATGCTTTAGAGATAAGCCCATGTTGTGACTCAAAGACTGGCCTCCCATTGCGTCAATGAACCTCCCAGGGAATATTCGAAACAACTACCCGTAATTTTCCCGTCCGGGTCAAAGCAATTGTATCAACAAATTCAAAGTGAATACCTATCGTATCTCCCAGTACCTCCTGCATTATCTTTTTCACATTCTCCAGCTTATCCTGAGGCACTTCCTGTCTTTTTACTATCTTTATTTTTAATTGCCTTAAGTCATCCTGCACGATCTGAAACTGCTCAATCTCTGAGATATCCCACATTAAATAGACAAAGCATCCTCCCCAGATCACCCTGCCATCGACTGTTTTAACCGAATCAAGAGTCCTCCCTTCAATCTTTTCAAGCATACGTAATCCCCGTCCGCAGGAGCATTGTTTGTCAGAGAAAGAGCCGACATCATCATTTTTATACCTAATAAACGGCATAGGGTAATTGGTCAGGTCGGTAATCACTACCTCTCCGTTCTCACCGCATGCGGCGGCGCTATTACCGTTTACGATCTCCACATAAAAATTTTCCATGTTGACATGCATACCATCATGTCGTTCACATTCCCCCGCAACCGCGGAAAACTCACGACACCCGTAGGTTTCAAAAACCGGACATTGAAATACATCTTCGATCAACGCCCGTTGTGAAGGGAACAACCGTTCGGCTCCCACCAGAATAGCCCGCGGCGAGACGATATCATTTCCTGTTTCCTTGACAAAGCGGGTAAAATTGTACAGCGCTGAAACATAAGCCACGATATATTCGGGACGATACGAATTGATCTCCTTCATACACCGGGACATCCGTTCCTTATTCAAGGTGAACGCGTTGTACACCCGGTGTCTTTTAACCATATGCTGATGAATATGATACTTTACCTTTTTCCAAAACGGCTGAGGCACTAAAGCTTCGCCCCATATATAGACCGCCTTACTGCCGTCTCTATATCCAGCCCAGCCGTACGTCCTTTGCGCCACCGCCATACGGTGCTCTTCATTGGTACGATCCAGCTTTAACTGCAACGGCGTCCCGGTAGATCCTCCGGTAGACTTATCAATCAATGCGCTTTGTTTATAATTGACGGCGACCAGAAGGTTTTGGTTGCTTCGAATATCCTCTTTGGTCAAGAAAGGAATCTGTTCGTAATCCTGCGGAGTCTTTATATCTCCCGGATGCAATCTTTTCTTTTTAAACAGATTCGTGTAATAAGGTACATTTGCATAGGCATGATCGAGCAGTTTCTTCACTTTCTGCCATTGCAGATGTTTCAATTCGTCTTTCGACAACCACTGCGTGCTCCGCAGGCTATTCAAATATTTTATGGTACTACGTCGCCTTAAGAATGTTTCATAAAAAGGGAATAGTATATTTTGATAAAAACCCGTATACATATCTTTTTACAATCTCCAATAAATCATCCCGTTATTGTCAAATTGTTTCGGACTCCACATGCCTTTGACATCAATAACGACACCTTTACTGCCGTTTACTCGCATGTGGTTTTTGATCGTATCCATATCCAGCTTTTCTTTAAACACATCATGGTTTACCGCGAACACGATGCCGTCGACTTTGAGGTCGGTCGAGTACGGCGTCAAATCCAGGCCGTATTCACGCTTTACCTCCTGTTTATCGGCTAACGGGTCGCAGACAATGGTCTCGACCCCGTATTCCTTTAATTCGTCGATCACGTCGATGACCCGGGAATTACGGATGTCGGAGACGTTTTCTTTAAACGTAATACCTAACACCAGGACTTTCGCCCCTTTTACCGTCTTATCGGCCTCGATCAGCTGTTTTACCGTCTGCTCGGCAATATATTTGCCCATCCCGTCGTTTATCCGCCGGCCGGCAAGGATGACCTGGGGATGATAGCCGATCTCTTCGGCCTTATAGGTCAAATAATAGGGGTCGACCCCGATACAGTGGCCGCCGACAAGGCCGGGCGACATCCGGATAAAATTCCATTTGGTCCCGGCGGCTTTTAAGACCTCAAGCGTATCGACACCCATCTTGTTAAAGATGATCGCCAGCTCGTTCATCAGCGCGATATTCAGATCACGCTGGGTATTTTCAATGACTTTGGCCGCCTCGGCGCATTTGATCGATTCGGCACGGTAGACCCCGGCTTTCACGATCAGCTCATAGACTCTGGATATGACATCAAGCGACTCCTCGTCACAGCCGGAAACTACTTTAAGAATACTCGTCAAGGTATGCTCTTTGTCACCGGGGTTGATCCGTTCGGGTGAATATCCTACTTTAAAGTCACGCAGGCATTTGAGCTTTGATATTTTTTCGATCAACGGCACGCATATCTCTTCGGTCACGCCGGGATATACGGTCGATTCGAACACGATGACCGTACCGGGCTGTACATGCTGAGCCACGGTTTCGGTCGCTTTCATAAGGCACTCCAGGTCGGGCTGTTTGTTTTTGGTTATCGGGGTGGGCACGGCAACGATGATGAAAGAAGCCTCTTTCAGCCGCATCGGGACCGACGTTACCTCCAGATCCTTCGCCGAGCGCAATTCTTGCGAAGACGTCTCGCCGTTTACATCGATAAACCGGCTCAGCTGGGAAATACGTTTTTTATTGAGATCGAACCCGATCGTGGGGACGACTTTGCCGAATTCAACCGCCAGCGGCAGACCTACATACCCTAAGCCGACTACGGCAAGCTTGGCCTTTTTGGCGGTCAGGTTTGTGTACAGTTCTTTCATCATACTCTTTCGATTTGGCAGCCGCTCTTTCCGGGAAAAGAGCGGCGATTACGGTGATTAAATTGCGATTACAGTGATTTTGCCCTTTTGTTCGCCCGTTTGCCCGTTATCCCGTATACCCGTTTTTTCTCTAACGGGGAAACGCGAGCACGGGAAAACGCGGTAACCAGATGGTCAAGCCCTATTGACTACGGACCATCAACTTCTTGAAATGCTTGACTGTCCGGCTCAGGCCCTCTTCGAAATTAACCTGAGACGTATAGCCCAGTATCTTCTCTATCTTCGTTATATCGGCAAGAGTCTTATAGACATCACCGGCCCGTTTATCCAGAAATACCGGCTCGATATCTTTACCGATGATCTTATTCAGTGTCTGCGCCAGCTCCCGTACCGAATGGTCCTGCCCGTTTGCCACATTGCAGACCTCACACTTAATCTCCTCTTTTGTGCCGGCAAGGATATTCGCCTGGACGACATTATCGATGTAGGTGAAATCTCTCGATTGATTCCCGTCACCGAAAACCGGCGGATGGTCATCATTCAACAGGCAGGTGATAAATTTAGGGACAACCACCGCGTAATCGTCATCCAGTGCCTGACGCGGGCCGAATACGTTGAAATACCGCAAACTGACCGTCTCCAGGCCATAGTTTACATGATACAGGTGGCAATAATGTTCGCCGACAAGCTTGGTCAACGCGTACGGCGAGATGGGCGCGGGATAGGCGGTCTCTTTTTCGGGAAACTCATCGGTGTTGCCGTAGACCGAACTCGATGAGGCGAATACAAACCTCTTTGCCCCGCTTTCTACCGCCGCCTTTAACATATTCAGCATCCCGTTGATATTGACATCATGGTATTCCCGCGGCATCGTCATCGAACGCGGCACGCTGCGCAGCGCGGCCTGATGGAATACGACATCGACCCCGTGACAGGCCCGCATACAGGCCTCATAATCGCGGATATCACCCCTAATTAACTCGTACTGCGTATCGCGTATCGCGTATTGCGAGACAAAAGAGAGATTAGATTCTTTACCACTGAAGAAATTGTCCAGGACAACGACCGAATGGCCGTCTTTCAGTAATTTTTGAGTAATGTGGGAGCCGATAAATCCGGCACCGCCGGTAACTAACGCTTTCATTTCTACCTCCGCTTCTCTGCGGTATACGCAGATGATCGCTGATCACTTTCTGATGATCGCTGATTTTTTAAAGAATCGATTCGTTCATAGACCAGACGTTTAATTCCAACCTTTTCGGCGTCGAAATTGACAAGGAGAACAAGTTTATATTCTGTCCCCTTCACATAGTAATACACCTGATCAAACATCGCCTTGGTCATCTTGGGAACGACTTTAACTTCCAACATAATCTTATCTTCTATAATAAAATCCGGCCGGTACGCGCCGATTTTTTCACCTTTGTAATGCACGGGTATTTCCTTCTCTTCTTTAAAAGAAATGCCCTGTTCCTTGAACTCTATCGCCAGAGCCTTATGATAGACTGTTTCTTTATGTGCCGCACCCAACTCTTTATGGACCTCGTAAACACATCCCAGTATCTTATAACTTAAATCTTCGTATAAATACTTCTTATCTGCGATCATCTTGCGTCTTCCTATCTCGCGATCATCTGTGCTTCAAAAAGAGCAGACCGCTTCGGTGTAGCTGTCGATATCTCCGATATCGAACCATTCACCGTCGAATACGTGGCCGTATACCGAATCCTTATCGATAAGCCACTGAAAATACGTCCCGATCTGATCCAGGCTGTGTCCCTGATCGATATAGGTATTGATCCAGTTTACTTTTTCTTTTGGTACATAATAAAGACACATCGATACCAGCTTCGCCCCGTTTAACTTATCCGGCTTCTCATAAAACGCCGAGACCTTCCCTTCCTTATCCAACGCGACCATGCCGTATTTCTTCGCCTTGAGACGGCCGTTTAAATTGAACAGGCCGATATAGGTGTGGGTATTCCTTGCCTTAGCCTCATCAATAAACTGTTTCAATGAAAACGAAAAGATATTATCTCCGCCGGCGATGAGCAGATCATCATCGATCTGGTACTTATCAAACACCAGCGCCAGATCCTTGATCGCTCCCAGACGATTCTGGGGATTGGTTGAGCCGTCGTCGATAAGATGAATCGGCACGTTACAGACGAAATTATCCAGCCATTCCTTGAATTGGTCATAGAACTTGTGGTTTGAGACGATAAAGATCTCATCGACCTGATCGATATGCTCTATTTTACGCGCAATATATTCAATGATCGGCTTGCCGCGAATGGATAACAGCGGCTTGGCCCGGTCTTTGGTGAGCGGGTACAACCTTGTTCCGTAACCGGCGGCGAGGATTATGCTTTTCACGAGTAAACTCCGTATTGCGTCGTGTGTATCGCGTATTGCGTATTGCTTACTATTTCTTTTTGTAACATATGGTACTATAGTTTTTTGGTCAAATTAACAATCATTCTACAAACATGATCGACTAATTCGGATAACACTTTTTCTTGGCTTTCATTAATATATTTCAGTTCTTTTGCAATAATTACCTGTGTTTCTAATTCGGCAGTAGATCCCAAACTAATATGAAGAAATTGTTTGTATTCTTTATTATATTTCCTTCGGAATCCTTCGGCGACGTTCGAAGGAATAGACACCGCGGCACGGCGCATTTGAGAAGATAAACCATACACTTCTTCTTTCGGAAAACTTCGAGATATTTCATAAACTTTCTTCACTACTTCGATACCTTTTTGCCATACTTTCAGATCTTTAAAAGTCCTGATCTTCTCATCCATCAAATCCTCCCCTTTCCCCGGGCAGTCCGCAATACGCATTACGCAATACGCAATACGATATACTTACTAAAGATGATTATTCCTACAATAAATGCACCTAAAGCCGTAAGCAGTACGCCGGCGGCAGCCAGGTCCTTGATGACCTTGACCGTGGGATGATACCGGGTCCCGTTTACCATATCCAGGATCAATTCGATCGCGGTGTTGATCATCTCGGCAAAGACCACCGCGATACTTACCGTCAAAAGAACGGCCATGTGCGAAAGGCTTACCTTTAATATCCATCCCGCGCCCAATACCGCGGCAAAAGCGAAAAGATGGATACGGACGTTACGCTGGGTCTTCACCGCGAAGATCAGGCCTTCTGAGGCATGGCGGAAACTGTCGAATATCGTACGCGTCCGGACAACCTGTTTTCGCTCGGCGATCCGGAGGACTTCCTGGGCGTCCTTTACCACATCACTGTCGTGGGGGAATTGGTTCATTACTCTTTTCATTTACTCTCCTTTGACAATCGTTCTCCCGTTCGCCCGTTTTCCCGTTAACGGGTCAACGCGAGCACGGGTTAACGCGTTAACCCTACGCGCTGCCTTCTTCAACTACGTCTTTGACTTCTTCGGTCCCTATTTCTTTGCGGATTTCCTGGGCGATGATCTGGGCAATATCTTCGATCAGTTCCCTGTTTTTGCCTTCGACCATCACCCGGGCCAGAAGTTCTGTGCCGGAATACCGCAATAGGATTCTTCCCTCATCCTGAAGTAACGAGTTGAAATAATCTAACCGTTCTGCGACTTGGGGCAGCGTTTCAAACGGAACTTTCTCTTTTACGGGAATATTCACCAGAATCTGGGGAAACTTGCTTACACAGGAAGCAAGCTGACTC
>CAZABB010000040.1:0-15386 GCA_964483625.1 uncultured Planctomycetia bacterium
CCCAGACATACCTGTCGAGGTTAATCTTCGGGCCCGTCTTTGCCGCCGCCTCAAGATTACAAAACACGACTGCCGCTACGATGAAAAATATTGCCCCCCAGCGCATCATTTTCATATGCACCATGATCTTTTACGTCGCCTTTTTCAATGCCTGTTCGATATCGGCGATGATGTCATCGATATGTTCGATCCCTATCGACAGACGGATGTAGTCGGGTTTGACACCGGCAGCTAACTGTTCTTCTTCGGAAAGTTGCTGATGTGTCGTCGTTGCCGGATGAATGGCCAGAGTCTTGGCGTCACCGATATTGGCAAGATGGGAGATCAACTCCAGCGAATCAATGAATTTCTTCCCCGCCTCAATACCACCTTTGATCCCGAACCCGATGATAGCCCCGGCACCTTTCCTCAGATATTTGTCCACTTTTGCTTTTTCCGGACTCGAATCCAGTCCCGGATAATTCACCCAGGCAACCTCCTTCTGCTTTTCCAAATACTGAGCGACTCTGAGTGCGTTCTCCGAATGCCGCGGCATCCGTAAATGCAGAGTTTCCAGCCCCTGCAGAAAGAGAAACGCGTTAAACGGCGACATTGCCGGTCCCATATCGCGAAGAAGCGTTACTCGCGCCTTGATGATGTAGGCGATATTCCCCATCGGTTTTAATGCTTCAATAAAATTTATGCCGTGGTAGCTGGGATCGGGGTCGGCAATCAGAGGGAACTTTCCGTTGGTCCAGTCGAATTTCCCCGAATCGACAAGCACGCCGCCGATGGACGTTCCATGTCCGCCGATAAACTTCGTCGCCGAATAAACCACGATATCGACTCCATGATCGATCGGTTTAAGGAGATACGGTGAAACCGTATTGTCCAGAATCAAAGGGATGCCGTTGTCGTGCGCGATCTTTGCCAGTGCCTCGATATCGGTCACGTTCAATTTGGGATTCCCGATCGATTCGGCATAGATTGCCTTGGTTTTAGGAGTAATCGCTTTTTTAAACCCTTCAAGGTCTCCGGAGGAGACAAAATTCACCTTAACCCCTAACCGTTTGAATGTGTAATGAAAAAGCGTGTACGTCCCCCCGTAAAGATTATCGGCAGAGATGATTTCATCGCCGGCCTGGGCGATATTCAAGAGTGCCAGAGTGATCGCCGCCTGACCGCTTGCGGTCGCAAGCGCGCCGACGCCACCTTCTAAGGCCGCGACTCTCTTCTCCAAAACGTCGGTCGTCGGGTTCATCAGGCGGGTATAGATATTACCGAATTCTTTCAAACCGAAAAGGTTTGCCGCGTGTTCGGTGCTTTTAAAATTATACGATGTCGTCTGATAAATCGGCACAGCACGAGCCCCGGTTGTCGGATCAGCCTCCTGGCCGCCATGCAGCGCTAAGGTTTCCGCTTTTAATTTCGAATCTATTTTGGTCATGACAATCCCTCCTTGTTTCTTCTTTTGAATTTTAAATAGTATACATAACTGATTCTTCCTGCTGTCGCCGGCATTGTTTCACCAGGTCATTCAGCGTGACCCGCTCCAGTTTATCGGTGATAACACCGCCAAGATCCTTCCAGAGATGCCGGGTCACGCATATCGCGGCCCGGTTACATTCAGCGGGCTTGGTCGTACAATTAACCAATTCGACTCCACCCTCTAAGACCTCAAAAATTTCTCTCATCGTAATGCGGGCCGGCGGTCTGGTCAAAAGATATCCGCCCCGCGCGCCCCGGAAAGAATTTACCAAGCCGGCGTTTTTAAGGGCAATAATAATTTGGCTTAAATATTTCTCCGAAATATCTTCCTTGCGGGCGATATCTTTCATGAATACCGGGCCCTGGCTAAAATAAAGTCCTAATTCAATCATCAATCTTGTCCCGTATCTTGTCCGTGTAGAAATTTTCATGATGCCTCCTTAAATACTACTAAATGAATAGCAATTGTAGTAATATACTCTTCTCACATAGTTTGTCAATACACTCAGTTTTTCTCACCATATCCGATCGCGGTCAGGAATTCCTCACGCCCTATTTCTTCAATGAGCAGGGCCAATCGCTGTTTGGGTTTTGCGTTGTTTTTATAAAACTCGACGACTCGTTCAATAAGATCCAGAGCCTCATCTTCACTAAACACCTTATCGAGTTTAAACCCTGTCCGCGGTGTTTTCCCTCCGCAGCCGCCCATATATACGGCATATCCTACGCGTTTCTCAGGATGCTGTACATCGATGGCGCCATGCAGTCCGATCTCTGAGGTTTGAGCCCGCGTACACGTATTGGAGCACCCGGAGATAACGATCTTAAACTTATGAGGCAAATCCATGGCACACCGTATACCAAGCTCGTTTTCAATGCGATCGAAAAGAGCAAACGTGTTTACCAGACCCCGTTTACACCAGTTGTTTCCCGGACACGATGTTGTCGTACGCAAACGCGGTCCCGATGTTCCCGGACGAATACCGGCATCTTTCAATTCCTTTTCAACATCATCGATCTTATCAAGAGGAAGGAAAGGAATTTCAATCCCCTGACGAACCGTAAGATGGACAATACCCCGTCCGTACCGTCGGGAGACAGCGGCGATCTTCTCCAGATGTCCGCTGTGATAATTGCCCGCCGGCATCTGGGTCCGCAGGGTAAACATATCATCCTGCTTGGCTTTCAAGAAGCCTCTTTTTTTGAGTGCATCGTAATCAATCTGTTCCTGAGTCATTTTCCGTTCCTCCTATATACTCTCCAGCGTTTCCTCAATAATCCGTTTCGTATCGGCGATATCCTTCGAGGTGTGGGCGAACGAAAGAAAGTTTGCCTCAAATTCCGAAGGAGCAAAATACACACCGCGTTGACGCAATCCCTGATGAAAACGCTGAAAATATTCTTTGTCTTCAAACCGTATACTGAACATCGTTTTATAAAAAGACACGGCCAATCCAATGCCGAATCCTTCAGCCGCCTGTTTGATCGTTACGGCTAATTTTCTGGTCATTACCGAAATTATCCGATACCTGTCTTTTCTTTTCTTCAGTTGCAAGAGCGTCGCCGCCCCCGCCTCCATGACCAGAGGATGCCCGCCGAATGTCGATGCCTGATACACGTCTCCCTCCGGCGCCAGGTTTCTCATGATTTCCTCTCTACCGCCGTAGGCTCCTGCCGGCATCCCGCCGCCGATAATTTTTCCCAGGCAGACGATATCGGGAACGACTCCTATTTGATCGCTCACCGAGCCGTACCGGAACCGGAATCCGGTGATGACCTCATCGAAAATCAATAACGAACCATATTGTTCGGTAAGCTCGCGCACATACCGGAGGAACTCCTTGTCCGGCCCGACGACACCGTAATTACCTCCCACCGGTTCAACGATCACCGCGGCAATATCATTTCCGTATCTCTTAAAGAAGGAAGAAATGCGTTGACGGTTTCCGTACTCGGCAACCAGCGTATCTTTTATCTGCCCCGGGGTCACCCCGTTACTGCGCGGGAGTTTAAGCGAAGCAAGCCCCGATCCCCCTTTCACAAGAAAACAATCCGCATGGCCGTGATAGGCGTGAGCAAACGTAACGATTCTGTTACGTCGGGTATACCCGCGGGCAAGCCGCACCGCGCTCATGGCACTTTCAGTGCCGGAATTGACGAACCGTATTTTTTCTATCCAGGGTATCGCCTGACGGATCAATTGAGCCAATCTGATCTCCGCCAATGTCGTCGTGCCAAAGTGAAACCCGCTTCCGGCGGCACGCCGCACCGCTTTTACCACTTCTTTGTGAGCATGTCCGAGAATCAAGGCACCGAAGGACAACACGTAATCAATGTACCGCTTGCCTTCATGATCATAGACATAGGCACCCCTGCCCCGTTTACCCATAAGCGGTTCCTCCTCGACGTACTGAAAGGAACGTACCGGACTGTTGACTCCCCCGACAAAGTAATTCTCTGCCCGGCGTTTTAAGACGCTACTTTTGATATGCGTGGTCTTTCGTTTTTTCATCCTGTCTCCATCGCGCGATATCTTTGGCATAATAGGTAATGATAAAATCCGCCCCCGCCCGCCGATAGGCACTCAAGAGCTCATGCACCATATCTTTTTCCTTCCACAATCCCGCCCGCGCTCCCTGTTTGACCATGGCGTATTCTCCGCTCACATTATAGACAGCCAGCGGGTGAGAGAACCTTTTCTTCACTTGAGCGATAATGTCCAGATACGCCAATGCCGGTTTCACCATCACGATATCGGCTCCTTCCCGGATATCCTGCTCGACCTTATCGAACGCCGGCTGATCCTGGCGATAATCCAGCTGATACCCGCGCCGGTCGCCGAACCGCGGCGCCGAATCGGCAATATGACGGAACGGCCCGTAGAAATGCGAAGCGAATTTTGCTGAATACCCCATGATCCGGGTATCATAATAACCGTAATTATCGAGCGTGTCTCTTATTCTGGCGACCTGCGTATCGGCCATAGCCGAAGGAGCGACAAAATCGGCACCGGCAGCGGCATGAGACAATGCTATCTGAGTCAACGCGTCTAACGTCGCGGCACGATCGATCCGGCTGCCTTCCATGATGCCGCAATGTCCGTGAAGAGTATACGCGCATAAACACACATCGGTCATCACTACAATCTGCGGCAGAGCCTGTTTTATTGTCCTTACCGCTTTCGTCACGAGGTTATCACGACGATACGCGTGCGTTCCGTTTTCATCTTTACCTTCAGGAATTCCGAATAAGAGGATACGGTTAATCCCCAGAAAATACGCCTGTCTTACCTCTTCGATCAGATTAGCCTCAGAGAGCCGGTATATTCCCTCCATAAGAGGAATCTGGAGACGCACCTTCCTGCCGCCGCAGACGAATAAAGGATATATGAGCTTCTGCGGATCGAATAATTCCCAACGAATACCTTCACCACTATGTTTATCCCTGTTCATCGCTGAAGAACTTTCTTCCTTTCCTTTATTGTCTCCCCCACAATCAAAACCGCCGGAGGCCGGACATTATACTGCCTCGCCTTCTTCTCGACGGTCCCTATAGTAGCTTCCACGATACGCGCCTCCTTACATGTGGCTCGTTCGACAAAAACACAGGGGGTATGAGCCGGCCGGCCGCTGTTGTTTAACGCATCAACGACACGCTTGATATTGGCGACTGCCATAAGGTATACAAGCGTCCCGCAGGAGGGAGCTTCGATTTCGGCGTCGATATCATGTTTTCTCCCCGCCACGATCGCCACCGAGGAAATTCGGTTTTTTACCGTAAGAGGGATCCCGAAACTTTCCGGCGCCGCGAACGCCGACGTGACACCGGGGATCACCTCCCAGGGAACGTTCTTCCGGGCCAGATATCGCGCCTCCTCATACCCCCGGCCGAACACAAACGGATCTCCCCCCTTAAGACGCACCACGGTTCTATAGTGAAGGGATTTTTCGTACAGCAGCCGGTTTATTCCTTTCTGCTCTTTCAGATGAAGGCCGTCGGATTTTCCCACACAGATCTTAACACACGATTTCTTTGTCTCCTTCAGCAGTTGAGGCGGCGAGAGAAAATCGTACAGCACACAATCAGCTTTACGCAGGGCCTTCCATCCTTTGAGGGTTATTAATTCCGGATCCCCCGGGCCGGCACCGATGATATAGACTTTATTCTGTTTCTTCATAACGCGCTCTTTTAAAAAATTCAATATACTGCACATCCTGTTTCCTCACCTGTATCGCCAGCCTTCCCTGCAAAGGGTGCGGTTTAATAATTTCAGGGGGGATAGCCTGCGCAATCATATGTTCAAGCTCCAGACGGATCAACGCCGCGCCGGCCACGACAATGGCGTCAAAATCGCCGTGTTGAAGCTGCTGTATCCGTTCATCGACATTCCCTCTTATATCTTTCAAAACAAGGTCATGCCGAAACCGTCGCAACGCTTCTTTCCGATTCCGACTGCTGGTGCCCACAATCGAACCGGACGGTAGTTCCTCCAGCGGAACGTTCCCGCGTGAGACCAGACAATCATCGGGATATACGGATTTTGTCAACGCCGCCACACAGAGGTCGGGACTCATTTTCTGGGGGATATCCTTGGCACTGTGGACTGCCGCTTCAATTTCCCCCGCCCGCAGAGCCGCATCAATCTCTCCGGTAAAGAAGTCACTTCCCTCGGTAAAGAATAACGGCGTTGTCTTATCTCTATCTCCCCGGGTTTGAAACGTCACCACTTCAAACCATGCACCGGGAAAATAGTTTTGCACCTCCTGAGCCTGCCGTAACGCCAGCGGGCTGGAGCGGGTACCTATTCGCATATACATCGGAAAGCAACTCCTTTCTCTTCAGACCGGTCACGATCCTGTTTATTTCATCTTGCGCGAGGCAAATATGCTCTTGTATCTGCGCGTTATGCCTAAGGAAACGGATTTTGAGATCTTCCAGGTTCTTAAGTACTACCGGCCGCTCCCCGGCCAGCGCGGGATCGATATCCCGGGGGAAAGCCAGGTCATACATCAATAATCTCTTCTTTCGTACGGCCAGAAGCGGCTTAAAGAACTCGGTTTTAAAAATCACATGCGGACTCGCCGTGGCGCTGATCAGGACATCAACCGAAGGGATAATCTCAGGGATATCTTCAATAACCAGCGCCCGGCCGTATGATTTACGGGCAAGGGTCCCTGCCCGGGACTTTTTCTTGCGGGAAAGAAAGTGAATTGCCACGCCCGCCGGCCGGTTCTGCGCGCAGAGTTGAGCGACTCGCCCGGTACCGGCCACAATGATCTTCAAATCGCTTCTTCCGCAGGCACGCATCATATCTTCAAATACCAAAGATGAAATATCCCAGGATACTTCATCCAATCCGGCCATCTCCCGGACTCTGCCCGCGGCGGCGAGAATTTTCTCCCAAAACCAACGCAAAGGCCCCGGAGCGACACTTCGATCCAACCACGACCACAGCTGTTCCATAATCTGGCTCTCCGCCTGCATCTGAGATTCTATTCCCACAGCCAGCCGCAAGGCGTGATGTGACACTTCAGATTCCCCCAGCCTCATATACGCGTTCTTGCCGAACTCAGGAAACTCGCGGCGGAAGGATCCTAATATCTCCCGCGCTTCGATTTTATTCCCGGCCACCCCGTACACTTCAATACGATTACAGGTAAAAAGAACCGCGGATCCCGTACGCCGCCGGCGCCAGAACTCCGTGATCTCTCTGCGCCTCAGCATGAAGGATTCCCGCAACGCGAGCGAAACCGTATTATAATCTACTCCGATAAGATAGAAACTCATCCCATTTCTCCTCTAAATAATTCTTTAAATCGCGGGAAAGCACCGGATCCTTTCCATCGGTATAGACCGCGACCAGCGCCTTATCTGCCCGTACGACTGCCGGAGAAATAAAATCGCTTAAAACCGGCGCGTCGACCACGTTCACCAGGATACGGGCATGTTTTGCCCACCGGCTCACGTTTTTATTTACGATATGGTTATCCGTTGCGGCGACCACAAGGAACGCGCCGCGAATATCTTTCCCGTTGACAGGCTGCGCGCGCCACGTTATCTTTCCCGACCGCGCCAGACTTCTCAATTTCGGGGTAAGTGCCGGAGAAATCACTTCCACCTGAGCCCCGGCCGCCAGAAGAGAAATAGCCTTCCGCTGCGCCACCTGCCCGCCGCCGACGATCACGGTCTTTCTGTTTTTGATTCCGAGGGCGATAGGGAAATAATCCAGCATTAAATTCCTCCTCCCTCGGTATTTTCTTTCAAGGGGCGAGTATGGATACCGCACTCTCCGCCGCATTTACTGGTGCCGATCCACCGGCCGGCCCGTTCGTTATCATCGGTAGTAATACGCGTGCACGGCGCGCACCCCAGGGAACGATACCCTTCGGCATACAGCGGATTAACCTTCACGCCGTAAAGCGCCAGATACTGCCACACTTCTCTTTCCTTCCAGATAAGGATCGGGTTCAGCTTAATGAGTCCTTTATCCCGTTCCTCAACCTCTTTAAAGTCAACCCGCGTCCTGCCTTCGGTGCATCGCAGGCCCGTCACCCAGCAGGTAACTCCCATCTCCTGTACGGCCCATTTGACCGGCTGGACTTTCAGGAGATCACAGCAACGATCGGGATCGGTCTTATATAATGCGTCGGGAATTTCTACATCATTCTTGTATACTTTCGTTTCCGGATAACGCGCTACCACTTCCTGCATGAATTTTACCGTCTCCGGCGGTTTAAACCGGGTGGTCACGACGAATCCGCGTATTTTGGAGCTGACGCGTTTAGCCAGATCCCATACCGCAACCGAATCTTTTCCCAGGCTGTTGGCGACCACCAGTCCATCGCCGTACTTTTTATAGGCCTCTTCGATAAGAGCCACCGACCGGTCGACTTTTTGTTTAAAATTCAGTGTCTCTACCAATGTTTTTAAATCCACCTGTTTCTCCAGTATACTCACCATATGCCTCCTCCCTTTAAAACTTTAAATTTGATATTCAGGCGGTTTGACACGTCCAAAGTGTATACGGGCCCAGATACGCTCGTGAGCATAGTAAAGGCCCATTTTCGTCACATCCGCCCCGATTCCCACCACAAAAGCATCTCTGACACTGCCACTATAGATATAAACCGCGATAACGTTTATTACGAATCCCACGGCTCGCCAGGTAAACATTTTAATAATTGACCGTTTACGATGCTCCATATCTACTTGCTCTTCTAAAATATAATAGAAACCATTATAAACATTGGCCTAATTTAATTACTAGTATTTCTATCGTTTTACTAGTAATTAAATATACCACAGTTACTTAAGGTGTCAAGAAGAAAATAATTATTTTTGAAAGGAAGTTACCAAGGAAACCGGCATGACCCTTACGGCGACTGATTATTTCTCAGGCGACCGGCTGTTTTGCGAAAAATCGTCAAGAAGCTTACGGTAGGAAGAATCTTCTTGGCCGGAGGCGGTCTTTTTCTCCATCTGCGTGGCAAGGATATTGGCCACACGCCTGCCCCAGATCCTGGCCAGGCTGATGAACGCCTGCTTATCGGGAGCGTTGGCGAACGGACGACGGGGATTTTCTGAAAAAAAATCCTGGGTGTCGTTCACCGAAAGAAGGCTTTGCCCGCTCTCAAGATCGGACATATGACATTCAAATGTAAGCTTTCCCGGCTCATTTTCTTCTGATTGAGCTTGGGCCCCATCGGAAACAAACTGCGCGAGAGGCCGTTTCTCTTCAACGACGAAATCGCCGCTTAACTTCACGTCCAGAAGTAATGCCGAGTCGCTGAACGCCATCTTGGTATCGACTTCATCGGTGTTTACCGGAATGACCTTATCCAGTTCCTCGGCAAGACACTTATACATGGTATACGCCATCTCCTCCAGCGTTCCCTCATCGACGCCTTCGGTAAATTTATCTCCCTCATCATCAATCAGGGTCACACCCATATCGCGCAGATCGATGATGTTGATAAAAATTTCCTTATACATCGCCGGGTCGACCTCGGGCTCATCCCACTGGGTTTGAAATCCGATACTTAATGTCTGAGGCGGCGCCACGTTGTCATTACAGAAAACAGAATTCATACTGCCGAGGGAAATACCTGCCAACACGATCATCCCCCACCTCATACGTGATTTCATAGAGATTCTCTTCTTACCGTTCATACTATCTTATCCCAACTCCGGCCTTTCTTTTGTCTTTCCTTCTGTCTGAAGTTCTCCCACCAAGCGCATAAGAAGTTTACTTTTTTCCTGAGATAGGCCGAATGTGTCGATTTCGGTGGCTAATAATTCCTGAGCACCGTATCCGGAAAGGTACCCGTTGACGCGCGCGGCCGCGGTCGAATTGACGAAATCGGCGTGATCGGGATATATCGCGCTGAATTCGCGCATAAGGTCAGGCTCATGACGCAGGCGGTACTTCTGATGGTATTCTTCGGCAAGATAGAATTTCCCGGAGGGAAGGATCTGCGTATACACCTCAACTCCCAGTTGTTCGGTTTTCTTCCGGTGTCCCATCCGGGCGAGTTCTTCCTGCCGTTCATTATGAAAAAAAATGATCGTTTTATACTGCTGACTCCACGGCTCTTTCGTCGGATCATGACTCTTCCAGAAAAGCTCAAGTAACTGCTCGTAGGTAACTTTACTGGGGTCGTATTCAATCTGCACGGTTTCGGTATGATCACCCAGATCGTGATAGGTCGGATTTGTTTTCTTTCCGCCGGAATACCCCACGCGGGTACGCACAACACCATGGATGCTGCCGAACATCGCGTCCGGCGACCAGAAACATCCTAAAGCGAACGTCGCGATCTCAAGCCGCCGGGGCAACGCCTGATCGATCTTGGGGATTGCGACTCTTTCTTTCTGTATATTCATCTTGATTCCCCCTTTCGGTTCTTTATAATTCATATTGAGACAGCTGTTTTATCCGTTTCAACATATTCGGATGCGTACTTAAAGCTTCCATCAGGCGGTCACCGAAGGAAAGATTGATCCGGGAAGTCCGGATTGCCGCGAGTTCCCCCGCGTCAATCGTACCGCTGCGATCAGCATCGACCTGCGCCAGTTCTTTGAGCTCTTTCATCGATCGCGACGGATCATTCAGAAAAAAAGCTTTCAGCCCTTCCGCTTCCTTAATCTGGTTTTTTTCCATCCGGGCGCTTCCATAGACCAGTTTATACAATGCCGAAGCCAGAGCTTCCGGCTTGTTTCCCAGAGCGAGTGAACCGCGATCGGCAAAATACTCGCGGATACGTGAAGCATACAATACCAGCAAATTGGTAATGAAATAAAAAATCAACGCGGCAAGACCGATTAAAACCGTATTCTGGCTGTCCCGGCTGCGGCGCCGGCCAAAGAACAGAAAATGCCAGGCAAGCCGATACATAATGATCGGGATGATCGACAATAACGTAATCGTCAGCATGTCCCGATTCTTGATATGACTGAGCTCATGCCCCAGCACCGCTTTCAGTTCGGCCTCATCAAGCAGGTTCACCAACCGTTCGGTCACACAGACCCTGCCATCACGGATACTGCGTCCAAAAGCAAACGCGTTGGGAATATTGACCTGTGATATCCCTATTTTGGGAACCGGCATTCTGGCCCGCTTGCTGAGCGCCTCGACCATTTCATACAACTCAGGGTATTGCTCACGTTTGACGTATTTTATCCGCATCGACCACTCGACCATCTTAGGCCCGATAAAATACTGCAGAGCCATTATCCCGACGGCAAAGACAAGATAAAAACTGAAACTTGTAACTCCCGCCGCCGACCCGATCATCACGATAATCGCGTACACGATGCCAAAAAGCAATGTCAGCATCAACATCATCCGCAGGTGAAGCGAAATCATAACAACCTACTACCGTCTATCCTCACGTTCTTGGGCTTCTTTCTGCCTTCTGGCCTCTACCTTGCGCAATACACGCTGAATCTTCTCCATCAACACATCGGTCGTAAACGGCTTGATGATATAATCTTCAGCTCCCATCTCGATCGCGTTGGTCACATCGGCAATTCTGTTCTCGGCGGTAAACATGATGACCGGAATCTTCTTGGTACGAAATCCGCCTTTCAGTTTCGCCAGGACTTTATAGCCGTCGAGATCCGGCATGATCACATCCAAAAGGATCAGATCGGGATTCTCTCTCTGGGCCATCCGCAATCCCTCCCGGCCACCGGCGGCACTGACGACATCGAACCCGCTGGAACGCAACCGCGATGTCGTCATGATCGACACGTTCTCTTCATCGTCAACTACCAGCACTTTCTTCTTCTCTTCTTCCATATTCAATCCTCCTGTATCAACCCTGTCTGTCTTATCGATATGTTTACTCAGCACATCAGCCAGATGACTGAAGGTCTCGGCTTCATCGGGAAAACTATAAACTTTCGTATTAGGATTTATTTTATCCGACAATTGTTCCTTCGACAATAGCGCCTCAATCTGTTTATTCAGACGCGCGGTAACCGAAGCAGCCAGGTCACTGCCGACCGAGTGCAGAATAAGAAAAATCGAATTCTTCCCGCAGAGAACGGTATCACTGGCACGGATACAATCGTTCAACTTTTTAGCCGCTGTCGGCAGGAATGTTTCATCCTCTACGGTACAAATCATCAGCGTCACTTTATTACCCTGATCAAGATCATCCCCGATGCGTTTAGCCAGAATTGTCATTATGTCGTAACGCGGCAGAAAAAAACTCACCGTCGTCCCCTCCTGCGGCTTACTTTCAATCCATATCTCTCCGTCATGAGCTTCGACGATTCCTTTGGCAATGGCCAGGCCCAAGCCGACATTTTTCTTGCGCGGCAAAGAATGCAGAACCATCTGCTCAAACGTCTCAAACACTTTATCTTGATCGTCTCCGGATATGCCTTCCCCGGTATCCCGTACGGAACATTCAATCACGTCGGCTTTGGATTCAACCGTAAGGACGATTTCGCCTGTTCTGGTGAATTCGACCGCGTTTTCGATGAGTTTGACGAAAACCTCGCTCACCCGGTCTTTATCGGCATAGGCACAGGCGGTACGGTCGGTGAGTTCGATCTTTAATGCCAGCCCCTTCTTTTCTACCGTCTCGATAAATGCCGCGTTCACATTGGCGGCAATCTCGTTCATATCGACCTTCTGTCTTTTTAATGCCAACTGCCCGCGGGCGATCGTAGAAATATCGAGAAGATTTTCCACGACCGTAGTCAGCCGGTCGACATCCTGCAGGCACAACGAAAGGAATTGTTTTTGGACATCATTGACTTCGCCGTGAATACCTTCGGAAATTTGCGAGATACCTTCCCGTAATGAGGTCAACGGCGTACGTAACTGGTGGGATACGATACGCAGGAAATCCTCTTTGCGCTGAGTTAATGGGTCGGGCCGATTCATGAGATTTTTGTGTCTATCTATATATTTCTATATAGATAATAATTTTAGCATACTCTGAGGGTTTTTGAAATGGTGGTTTTTCGCTTAACATACCTTCGGCCGGAAGGGAGCAGCGCAATTTATAAGGTAGATATTTCCTCTCCTTTATGTTATCGTATAAGAATAGATATGAATAAAGAATCCCGAAGGTATCCCCGTTTCCCTTTTATCCAGCAGATCATGCTGGCGACCGTAAAGGGGAAATTCTTTGTGACACAATCAGAAAATTTAGGGTTGGGCGGAGTATTTCTCATCCATCCCGACCCTCTCCCCCCCGGCACACAAGGGGTGTTAAACCTGACCATCGATATAGAAGGCGTCAAAAAAAATATTACGTTGAATTTCAGAGTCATCCATAACGAGCCTTCCCACCAAGGATCACGCAGGATGGGAATCGAATTCATAGGGATATCACCGGAGAATAAAGGAATTCTTGAAGAATTCATAGAACAACTGCCTAAAAATAATTCCTCTTCTTCCGAAAAAGAATAAAAAACTCATCCTAAAAATCGGTCGGGATACGCGGCTCGTTTGAGAATCGGGCGAATTCATCTAGGATACAAGATCCTTTGTACGCTTCCGAAGTGTACAAAGGATGCAATATAACTTCGAGAGGAAGAATACGCTGATTCCGACGAAATCCTCACAGAGGATAATTCAACTAATGTTTTTTTCGCGTTTCACTTAAAAAACCCAAGTTTCATCAAGGGAAGGATTCTCTGACTAAATTCTGCGAAGCAGAATTTAGCGAGGAAGCCCAAGGAATAAAACCTGCATACAATGTCTTGCACAGCTCTCTCCCTTCGGTCGTTCGCGTGGATGCCTTAAGAAGAAGGGCACCTAAGTAACTTAGGCATACGAACCCCTGTCGCTTACGCTCCAAGAGGGTTCTCATCACCTCCCTCGACGCCTTATTAAAAAGAACGATAAAAACTGGCGGAGAGGGAGGGATTCGAACCCCCGGTGGGTTACCCCACAACGGTTTTCAAGACCGCCGCATTAAACCGGACTCTGCCACCTCTCCGGTAAATAAGACATGTTTTTTAAGCCATGCTCTGCCCCACCCTGATTTCAAATATCTTTCTCGACTCTCTGCTCTATTCCTGTCCGGGTATTCTTCAAGTAAAATCCTCGCCCAAGGTCTATGCTTTTTTGTAGATTTCATCCGGCCCGCATTATGAGCAGCCAAACGTTTATCAGGAGCAGCACTACTCCCTATGTACAACCATGCTTCTTTATTGCTCCTTAGCACATATACGTAGTACATCTTCCCCACAACGGTTTTTCGCGTGATGCCGCTTGGCGGCAAACGCGACCACGTTTTCTGCCACAGGCAGAATCACGTGGCAAGACCGCCGCATTAAACCGGACTCTGCCACCTCTCCGAAGGGCGATGATGCTTACGCATTATCGCAAATCTTTAGTCTTTGGTCTACAGTATTTAGTTGGGTACTGAACATTAACAGTGATTTATAAAGTTTATCGTGAAGTTGAATTGCAGTCAAGACTGGTAATTTGTGGATTTTTCTGCAGGGTTCTTTTTTGACTATCGACCGTAGACCTTTGACTGAAGACTGTTTTTCATCGCTAACCGCTATACGCTGTTTTAATGCACGATCTGCTGATACAGATCCTGCACGAGGCTCGTACTGTCTTTTAAACTATCGAAGATCAATGCCCCCAGATGAAAATCATAAGCCACTTTCAGATACACGCCGAATAACGCGAGATTCACGATATACAGGATGCTGAACATAAACAGATAATTCACAAATCCCACGAAGCTCGCCTCGCGTGTCTGCTGAGCGATATAGACAAGATGCACCGTAAGCACGAACCCGCCCAAGAAAACAAACGTGCTCTTATTGAACGATATGTCCCATATCTTCGGGATAATAAAATACCCTAACGCCAGAATCACCAGGATCGAGGGGATAATCAGGTTTACAAACGAGTGCCGGAAAAAGAAATTCTGGACATGATCGTAGAAATTATTGAGGTCGGCAATAAACAGATAAAAAACGAACGCGGTAAAAACCGAAACATAGAATACACTCAGTTTCAAATCCACTAATCCCCTCATCTTTCCCAACAGATTTGAGCTGAACTTGACCATAAAACAGAACACAATCACAAACCCGACGAATTTCGCCAGGGTGATCAGGTAATTATTTCTCGATTCGTAATGTGCCATCCATATACCCCCTTAACTTCTCCGGGATCTCAATCGAACCATCCTCGGTCTGATAATTTTCCAAGATAGCTACAATCAACCGCGCCAGTGCCACTCCCGAACCGTTTAAGGTGTGCACAAACTGCATCTTACCGGTATCGGGATCTTTATAGCGGATATTCCCGCGGCGGGCCTGGAAATCTTCGAAATTCGAACAGCTCGATACTTCAAGCCAACGGTCGATTCCCGGCGCATAGATTTCAATATCATAACACTTCGCCGCGGCAAAGCTGATATCACCCGTCGCGA
>CAZABB010000041.1:0-15380 GCA_964483625.1 uncultured Planctomycetia bacterium
CTCGAAATCGTCCACGCGCCGGTCCATGTAGGAACCCATCTTGATTATTCGTTCCATTACGGCAGTACATCCGAAGGCCGGCCGGCGAAGACCGCTGATGAAATTCCGCTGGAGTGGTGCATGAAAGACGGCGTGCGTCTTGATCTTTCCCATAAAAAGGCGCCTGAGACCATCGGCGCCGCCGATATCGAAGCGGCGCTTACGAAAACCGGCTATATGTTGAAACCCTTGGATATCGTGCTGATTTATACCGGTTCGGATAAGCTGTACGGAAGTCCCCGCTATTTTTCCGATTATCCCGGGATGGAACCTTCCGGTATCGATTACCTCTTGGACCGCGGGATTAAGATTTTCGGAGTCGATACGATGGGGATCGATCGTCCTTACAAATATATGATGAAAGATTTTCTTGAGAAAAAGGAAGCCAGTGCCTTGTGGCCGGTTCATTTTTACGGCCGCAAACGCGAGTTTATCCATATCGAACGTCTGGCGCGCTTAGAGCAGGTGCCCGCTTACGGGTTCAAAGTCCATTGCCTGCCGGTACGCATCCGGCAGACCGGCGCGGCCTGGGCGAGAGTCGTCGCATTGCTCCCGTAACGCGTATTGCGTAGTACGTATTGCGAGGAAAGAAAGGGAGAGTTTGGGCCAGAAATTCGTTGTAATTATTGAGTGGAATTTTAAGTGCTCATGCGAATCGTATTTTACACACGACGCGATACGCACGACGCACGACGAAAAAAGGAGGTAGAAATGGCGCATACGGTCAATTCAATCGTGATTAACGCTCCCTATGAAAAGGTGTTTGATAGCAGTAACGATATCTCCCGCTGGAAAGAATTTTTCAGCGAATACACCGGGTCGGATGTGATCCGTACCGAAGGAAATAAGATTACATTCACCCTTACGCATCAGAACGGAAATTCCTGGACATCCTACCGTCTGTTGTGTAAAGAAGACCGTTTTGCCTACGCGTCGCGTCTTGAGCCGATGTTTCCTTTTGAGTACATGAAGATCATCTGGCTTTACCGCGAAGTTGAAGGCGGGATCGAAATGACGTGGATTCAGGATTTCACCATGGATCAAGGTGCGAAATTCAACGATGAACAGGTTGAGGAGATTATCAATAAACATTCCCGGGAGAATCTGAAGCGGTTTAAACAGTTGATTGAACAGGAAGTGCATGCCTAGGAAAAGTTTCCTTCTTTTCTGTATCAGTTTCTTCACCCTTTCGTTCGGGGTTGCGGCGATGGCGGCGCTGATTCCTCAGGTGGCGCTCTATTTCGGGGTCATGCCTGAACAGGCGGCACCTCTGGTATGGCTGTATATGTTGCCCTACGGAGTCTGCGCGCTTATCTGGTCACCGCTTACCCGCCTTTTTGCGGTAAAGAAGATCCTCACCCTTACGATGGTCGCCTATAGTATCGCGACGTTCGGGTTTGCCTTTTCGGCAACGCTCCGGCAGGCCTGCGTTTTCCGGTTTCTGATGGGATGTTTTGGCTGCAGTTTCGTGCCGCTGATTCTGATCACGATCGGTAAAACCGTGCCCGCTCCCGGTAAATCGAAGTATGTCGGGACGCTGTTTGCTCTCTCCTATGTCTCTACCTGCGTGAGTGTTTTTTTGAGTGGTTTTCTGCCCTGGCGCATATTATATCTTATCCCAGCGACGGTCAGCTTTGTGATCTTTTTGATTATCCCTTTTGTCCTAAAGGAGTTTGATTTTCGCCGGCAGGGAGCGAAGATCAGTTACCATGAAACCTTCCGCGATCGAAGCGCGTTGAGTTTTTTTGTTGTCGTGGTGTTGATCAGTTTTCTTTATCACAGCGTTCAGCAGTGGCTGGGAGTCTATCTGAAAACACATTTTGCCCTGCCCCAGGTGGCGATCAGCTCGGTCCTTACCGTGTCGATGGTAAGCGCGATGAGCATGGAATTCTCCGGAGGCATCCTGGCCGCCCGGATCGGCAATGTCCGTCTTACCCGTATCGGGTTCTTTGCCATGACTCTATTTTGTGCCGGCTTGATCTTTCTGCGGCAGTATCACCTTTTGTATGGAGCGATTATTTTATGGGGCGGCGGCTGGGCGTTAACCCATGTGGGGTTGTCTTCACATCTGGCCCATTTCCCCGATAAGATACTGCGGGATGCCTCAAGCTTAAACAGCGCCCTGCGTTTTTCTGCCGGGGGGTTGGGCGCGTGGCTGGGCGGGGTATCCATCGCTCATCTGGGGTATCAGATCCATTTTGTTGTCGTGGGAGCCGGGGTCTGTATTATCGGATTTTTTTTACGCCGGATGTTATATTGTCCGGGATAAGGTAATCATTGTAAGAACGGAGGAATGTATATGGGAAATCAGTTAAAAGGTAAAGTATGTATTGTTACCGGCGCTTCCGGGGGAATCGGAAAAGCGATTGTGGGAAAACTTGCCGCCGACGGCGCGGCGCTGATTCTTGCCGCGCGCCGGCTGGAGGTGCTTGAGGAGCTTAAAAATACGCTCCCCGGCAAGGAGCGTATCGTCTGCGTACGGTGCGATGTGACCAAGCGTCAGGACTTGGAGAATCTGGTTGCGACCACATTGAAGCAGTTTGAAAGAATAGACGTTCTGGTGAACGGAGCCGGAGTCTCAAGTCAGTATCCGTTCTGGCAGCAGCCGGTTGAGGATATCGAGAAAGTGATGTATACCAATTATTACAGCTACGTGATGCTGGCCCGTCTTGTGGTGAATCAGATGAAAGAACAGCATTCAGGACATATCATCAATATTACCAGCGGTTCGGTGATGGTCGACCCGCCGCCGCGGAATTTCATCGTTTATACGTCTTTGAAAGTGGCGTTGCGGGCATTTGCCAAAGGTCTTTTCTGGGAGATGCGTGATTTCGGGATAAAGATTACCTCTATTTTTCCCGGGGTGACCAAAACGCCGCTTACGGGTAAACTGAAAGAAGTCACTCTTAATGAGGACAGGCTGTGTTCGGTTGAATCGGTGGCCGATACGGTGATGTTTGCACTCAGGCAGGAGGTAAACGTTAATCCGCTCGAGCTTGCGGTGATCAACCAGAAGACGCCCTGGACCAAACCGGTGATACCATTTAAGCAACAACATCCGAACAAATGAAGTCACAAGGTCACATAGTCACAGGGTCACACGTTCAAAGAATATGTGGAAAATATTTTTTGCGTGTGTCTATGTGTCGTATGACGTGTGACCTGTAGAAAGGAGAATGATATGAAGATAATGTTTGTGATGCCGAAACTGGGGGCGTGGGCAACCCATGGTATTCATCGTGCGCCGAATCAGCTGTATGCCCAATGGGGTGCGTATATCCGGGAGAAAGGGTATGAGGACCTCCAAGTGCTCGATTGCCGGGCGCTGGAGATCCCCATGGATGCGATGGTCGAGAACGTGAAGGAAAAGAATCCCGATGTGGTCATGCTGGGAGATATGCTTCATTCTTACGGAGGGTTTGCGATCCTCTGGTACTTTAATGAAACGGCCTCACGGATTAAGCAGGCTCTGCCCAATACAAAAATTATCGTCGGGGGGTTGTGGTATTCTTCCATGCCGATTTTTACGCTGGAGCAGAATCCGGCAATCGATTACGTGGTGATGTCGGAGGAAGAGGCCTTTTGTGATTTGATCAAAACAATCGATGAAAAGAAACCGGTAAAAGATATTGCCGGGGTGGCATCGCGTGTTGACGGGAAAGCCGTCATGGGGCCGCATCGTCCCCTCAATCTCTGTCTGGATAGTCTGCCGCTTCCGGCGTATGATCTGTTTCCTATGGATAAGTACGTGGGGCATACTCACTGGAAACCGTTTGTGGAAATGGTTACCTCGCGCGGCTGTCCGTCGGCGTGTACATTCTGTTACGAATGGGATCAGTATGATCCCCGCCATCCGGAGGATTTTTTAAAATGGCGCGCGAAATCGCCCGAGCGGGTTATTGAGGAACTCGAATTGCTGCATCATAAATTCGGAACCAAGGTCGTGGTTATTCAGGATGACAATTTCAACGTGAATCCCGAGCGGGTGAAGAAATTCTGTGATTTGAAAAAAGAAAAAAACAACCCGATCAAATGGGTCTCACTCGGGAGGGCGATTGACTGGGTGAACTGCGAGAAGATTCTGCCGCTGATGAAAGAGACGGGATTGTTCATCGGTGTGTTCGGGATTGAAGTGACGACGCCGGAGGAACTGAAAAAAATCGCCAAAGGAATTACCGTTGATCAGATCAGAAAAACGATCGAGATTTTGAGGAAAAACAACGTCGCCGTCGTTGCCGACATCATGATGGGATTCGATTATGATACAGAAAGCATCGTCAAGCAGCGGTTTGAATTTACCGATGAGGTCGATCCCGATATTTTGTGGATCGGATATGTCACTCCCGCACCCAATTCTCCGATCTGGAAGAGAGGTACCAGTAAGGGGCTGATCGATCCGAAAAAGATCGACTTCTTGAAATGGGATTTTCTGCATCCGGTGATGCCGACCGACCATCTTTCGGTGGAGGATCTGGGCAGGCTGGGGGCCTGGTGTATGCGGGAATTTTTCTCCAAGCCCGGCCGGGTCCAGAGAATCATGTACAGTGAATTCGATCAACTGGCGAAGTTGTGTTTTCAGGATGTCATGCGCGGCGTCTCCCAGTGGGAAGAGGGCGCGGTGAAAGGGAAAAAACACATCTAATCGTCGTGCGTCGTGCGTATCGCGTCGTGCGTTTTTTACAGAGAAGGGTGTGATGCGCAATACGCGTTACGCAATACGCAATACGAGAAATATATGATTTGTGATGCCCATATTCATTTCATCCCCCAGGAGCTATCAGTCCATACAACTTTTTATAAAGGGATATGGACCGATCAGGCCAAGCTCTGTTGTTTTCTCGATGAACACCGTATTGGTAAAGCGCTGCTTGTGTATCCTTCCACCGATGCTCATGTTCAAAAGGATAATGCCCGGGTCTGCCGCATGTATAATGATGCGGCTCAGGCGATCTCCAGCGGTGACCAGCGCATTCTTGCCGCCGGATTGATTAACATCGATGATCTTTCTACTCTTACCGAACAGGTCGTTCAGTTAAGAAAACAGGGGATGAAGGCGATTAGTCTCGCTTCAAGTTATGGAGGGAAGTTCTTTACCAAAGAACTCGAACCTCTCTTTGCTGCTGCGGCGGGAGAGCATCTTCCCGTTTTCGTCCATCCCCAGACGATTAATCCCATCGGGTTCGACCGGATACAGGATCCGCTTCTGATGCCGGTTTTAGAGTATAGTCTGGACAGTTCGATGTTTCTGGGGCTGCTTATGACCGAAGGCATATTGCAGAAATACGATGTACAGTTTATTTTCTCCTCATTAGGCGGGATTATCCCGTTTTTGAAGGATCGGTTTGACCGGGTGTACACGATGTTGCGGGCCCGCGGTATCGTGAAGGACCTGAAAAGGATGCCGTCGGAGATTTTACGTCGCGTGTATGTTGATACCTCGGGGAATTCTCTGGAACATATCCGCATGGCGATAGAACTTTTCGGAGAAGATAAGATACTCTGGGGGTCGGATTATCCGGTTTGTCCCGATGTTCGTAAAAATCTTTCGTCGCTTGAGGAGTTAGGGCATCAGGTAAAGAGAGATATTGTCGCGGGCAATTTCCTCACGCTCTTTTCTTCGGAGGCATGATGAACGTATTTTTGAATAATAACCTGTATGCGAAAGAAGAGCTCAGTGAGCTGCTCGAGCCGGGGTTCCTCTTCGGCTGGGGGGTGTTTGAGACCATGCGGGCCCGGAACGGGAATATTGTGCACCAAACCGAACATCTGAGACGTCTTGAGGCAGGTCTTAAAACGTTGGGTATTGCGGTTCCCGATGTGGATATCCCCCAGACGGTGGTCGATCTTCTGGCCGCGAACGATTTGTGTTCGACCGATGCCTACATCCGGATTACGGCCTATAAAAAACGAAAAGGGACCGGATGCATTATCTATACCGACCGATTCGGATACTATCCGCCGGAAAGTTACCAGAGGGGGTTTACGGCCGTGTTGTCGGGATATCCCCGCGGGGACCGGGAAGAATTCCGGGCGGTGAAATCGCTCAGTTACGGATACAACCGGCTGGCGTGGCTTTCGGCCCAAGAACAGGGAAAAGACGAAGCCCTGGTCGTGAATAATCAGGGGGTCGTTATCGGCGGCGCGCGCAGTAACCTGTTTCTTGTCCGCGGGAATGAGGTGGTGACGCCTAAAAAATCATCAGCCGGATTCTTTTGCGGGATTATCCAGGAAAAAGTCTGTGAGGTGATCAGCCAGATGTCTCTTCCTTTAACCGAACGGGAGATTTCTCCCCAGGACATAAAGAATTCCGATGAAGCCTTTCTTACGTCTTCGCTTCTCTATGTGATGCCGCTGGTCGAATTTGAAGGAGTTCCTTTATCCGGCGGCAAACCGGGTGAGATGACCCGCCGGATCCTGGAGCGGTACCGGGAGAGTCGCGATGGATAGTCCGCTTCTGTTTCCGGTAACACTCGCGCAGGATACAATCCGGGTGCTGGATGAGACCCGGCTCCCGTTTGCCCAGGAGTACATCGAGGTAAAAGAGCCGGGTGAGGCTCTCGATGTCTTGGCAAAGATGAAAACCCGTTCTCTGGGGCAGGTGCTGCTGTTTTTCTACGGCTGCGTATTATTCTGTGACCGGATGAGCCCCGGCGAACTTGCGCGTCAATTTAAAGAGCATCGGCCGACATTTGATTTTTTATTTTTAAGTAACCTCATTGAACCCTATGCGGGATCGCCACGGGCGCTGGCCGGTGCCGTCGGGGGTTTTGTAAAAAAATTCGACGCCGCCCGGAAAACAAGGGCGAAAACGATAGCCGAGATTCTTCCCCGGGAGGCGCGAATCCTGACGATCTGTAATGTGAACGGAGAATTGATCTATCTTTTTCAGGCGCTCACAAGTATGGGGAAAACCGCGGCCTTCTACGCCTGCGAAACCCGTCCCTATCTGCAGGGCAGCCGGCTTACGTTCTGGGAGCTTCAGAAAAACAATATTCCCTGCTATCTTTTCTGTGACCATCAGGCTGCCGGGTTGATGAAAGAAGCGAAAGTCAACTGCGTGATCACCGGTGCCGACCGGGCTACCCGTGCGGGAGATATTATCAATAAAACCGGGACTTACGCGCTGGCGCGTCTGGCCAAACATTTCGCCATTCCCGTATATGCTCTGACTCAGTATCCCCGTGATATCGATGTGTCGGAAATCGAGATCGAAGAACGCGACCCGGCCGAATGTTTTATGTATCTTGATCAGACTGCGAAATATGATGCGATCTATCCGGCGTTTGACGTAATCGGGAGCGAATATATTACCAGAAGTTTTCCTTTACCGATGAGCCGATGAAGTTGCATGAAATCCATAACGCGGTTCTGGTCTGGGGTGCGATCGGCAAGGAGAGCATTTCGGAACTTAAAGATGAACAGGCGCTGGTTATCGTTGCCGAGAAGCGTCCGGAGTGTGTCGGGATACGGCATAATCTGCCGTTATTGCAGAAAGAAGGTATCCCGGCCGTCTATTGTACCGATACTATGATCGGGACGCTGCTGTATGCGCAGAAAATAAAAAAAACGTATATCTATACCGATCGGGATCAGGATGATGGTCGCGAGAATACCTATGTGTTCCTGTTGAGCCGGCTGCATCGGGTACCGGTCGAGAACCGTCGGCCGGGAGTCGTTGCCGCGTCCGATCCTGACCGCGATGCCGGCTCACTCGGCGGCAGTAATTTTATTGTAGATGAACGGTCAAAGAAGTATATAATAGGTTCTGAAGCAGTGGAATCATAAACAATAGAGAGGAGTAGAAGGTGAAATTTGCGGCACAGAAGAAGGAAATTATATATTGGGCCGGGATGCTTTATGGCAAAGGACTGGTAACTGCCCGCAGCGGCAACCTGTCCTGCCGGGTAGATAAAAACACCATCCTCATGACCCGGCACGATTGTTACCTGGGTCATCTTGAGCCGCAGGATATCGTTGCGGTGGATGGGGACGGGAATGTCGTCGACGGCAAGGGGGAACCGACCAGCGAAAAGGAACTGCATCTTGCCCTTTATCGCGGTCTTCCGGATACCGGTGTGGTGGTCCATAGCCATTCGCCGTTTACGACCGCGTTTTTTCATTATTTTGACGCCTTGGATATTTTTTCGTTTGAAGCGAAATTTTATCTGGGCAATATCCCGGTCATCCCGCAGCATACCCCGACGGTGACCAATGCCGGTCCGGTCGTGGCGGCACTTCAGACAAATAACATTACCGTACTTAAGTATCACGGCGTGGTTTCTGCCGGATGTGATTTCAAAAATGCCGTCAGTCTGATTGAACTACTTGAGGAGCAGGCGAAGGTAAATCTGATGATCAAGTCGCAAGGTCACACGTCGCAGGTCACAGGTAAAGAAGAGAAAAAAGAATATCAGGAACAGAAGAAATATATGATGTTGTCGCGAGAGCATCGAGAGAAACTGGTGGAACTCATCAATAATGACTCGCAGGCCCAGGAGTTGGGAAAGCAGTACGGCCTGACCTGTACCCTTGCGATCAAAGATCAGGATACCGGTCGCGCGATGCGGTTTTGCTATGAGGACGGCAAAATAGTAACCGATGACGCATCGGATGATGCCGAATTCGTCATGATCGGTAAAGCCGAAGTTTTGAAAAAAGTGTTTAATAAAGAAATCGATCCCTTTGTCGCTTCGACGCAGGGGAAAGTGAAAACCAAAGGTGATTTTGCGAAAATGAGCCGCTGGTATCCGGTTATGGTGCGTACGTTTATCTTGTGGGAAGAAGTACCGGTCGAATAATGCCGGATAGGAGATCCTACGTAAAGAGACCGTGTATATCGGGTTGGTTTGGCATTTCCTGAAAATCGAGATATAATATCGTTTCGATATAAAAATAGGCCGGTATCTTTTTCGCCTAGGGAATGAAAAAAAACACAAAATTCTCGTTCAGCTTCGATATCCGCTATCAACTTGCCCGCCAGATCATCCATTTCCGTATCTATATTATCCTTGCCTGTGTTTTTATATCAGCCTTTTTTATCAGTGTCTTGAAAGATATCGAGATAGAAACCCGGCTGCAAGATTTCCTTCCTCAACAACACCCGTTTATTAGAGTCCAGAATCTCCTCACCGATACCTTTGGCGGCCTTAATCAGGTTTCCATTGCCCTGAATGTCAAAGAGGGCGACATTTTTCAGCATGATATCCTTAAAAAAATAGTGCTCTTGACCGAAGACCTCTATCTTCTGGAAGGAGTAAATATCGCCCGGGTCAACTCTATCGCCAGCCGGCACATAAAGCATGTCGAAGCAACCAGTGAAGGGTTCTTTGTCGAGCGGCTCCTGCGTCAGCCGCCGCACGAGTCAGAGATGGAAGGCTTTCGCGAGAAAGTCATTTCCAACCCCAATGTATATCGCCGGATGGTGTCGGAAGATCTCTCCAGTACATTGATCTATGTGGACTTTACCTCCGGAGTCCGGACGTCGTTTATTTTCCGGTCTCTGGAAAAACTAAAAAATAAGTATGAGGATGAGAATACGCAGATATATATCGCCGGCCGGCCGATCCTTGAAGGCTGGCTTAATTTTTATCTGCCTAAAATGTTGCGCATTCTTCTGGTCAGCTTCTTTATTATTTCTACCATCCTCTACCTTACGTTCCGTTCCAAACGCGGGATTATCCTTCCCTTGCTCGATTCGTCGATGGCAACGTTATGGGGAATGGGAACGATGAAGCTCATCGGGTTGCGGCTGGATCCTTCCACCGTTCTTGTCCCCTTTATTGTGCTTTCGTTGGGAATCAGCCATTCGGTCCACACGCTGAAACGCTATTATGAAGAAATGCGTGATCCCCGTATGAAAAGCAAGCATGCTATCGTCAGCACCATGGCTCATCTTTTTGTTCCGGGGCTGGCCTGTGTCCTTACCGACGGGTTCGGGTTCCTTTCGTTGACACTGGTGCCGTTGCCGACAATTAGAAGCATGGCATTTGCCAGCGGACTGGGGATCCTGGCGAATTTTTTTACTTCGTTTATGTTCACGCCGGCAGTGCTTTCTTTCTTGCACCGTCCCAAGATACTCGAAATAGAGAAGGAAGAGAAACACCGCTGGGTTGATGCCATGCTTCTAAAGTTGCGTGTCTTTTCTCTGAGTAAAAGAGCCGGAACGGTTATCGTTGTCATTTTTATCCTGGGAGGTCTGATCTCTTTGGTCGGGATTCGCAAGATCGTCATCGGCGACAATTCCCGGGGTTCTTCCTATTTGTATCCAGACAGCCCGTATAATCAAGCCGAGGATTTCATTAACACCCATTTTGGCGGGACAAATTCCTATTATGTGCTGGTAGAATCCGATGCTTCTGTCCTTTCCGGTCAGGCCCTTAAAGCGATGGATGATTTTCAAACACATCTTGTCGAAAATGTTCCTGAGGTCGGCAGTGCCGTTTCTATCGTCGATGCGATCAAAGGTCTTAATATGTTCATGAAGGAAGGAGAAGGCCGATATTACACTGTTCCCGAAAACGATCAGACCATCGCCGAATACTGGTTCCTCTATACTCTTTCGGGATTCCCTTCCGATTTTGATCATCTTATAAGCCGTGATGAACGTATTGCCAATATAAAATTTAACGTGAAAGATCATACTTCAAAAACGATCACGAAGATCGTAGAGGCAACAAAAGAATATTTTTCTCTTCATCAAGCCCGACCTGTTCATTTTCGTTATGCCGGGGGTGATATCGGCATCCTTTCCGCCGTAAATGATATTGTCAAAAGGACGATTATTCCGAACATCCTTTTCATTTCGCTGTTAATTTTCATGTACGTAGGTTTCGTATATCGTTCGTTTGTCGCCGCCGGGTTGTTGTTGCTGCCGTTGACATTGAGTAATTTAATCGTATTTTCTTTATATGGTTTTCTGGGAACCTCGATTACGGTCGAAACGCTTCCCCTGGCATCTTTAAGCGAGGGGTTGGGGATCAATTACGGAATTTATATGATGGCCCGGTTTTATCAGGAGATGAAGGAGAAAAAAAGGACCTACAGGAATATTCTGTATCATACCCTGACGACTTCAGGCAAAGCGGTATTTTTCAGTGGATTTATCGTATCTCTGGGTATTTTCGCCTGGGTGTTTTCCTCGATCCTTCTGCAGGTCAAATTAGGGCTGAATCTTTGTATCGCGCTCATCCTCAACATGGCCACCTCACTGGTGATGATTCCGGTATTAGTCTGGTGGATAAAGCCGTCGTTTCTTTTCGGCAAGATGCGTAGCAGGCTGAAAAAACGGGTTGCATATAAAACCAGTTCCGTAAAAGGGGTGCGGGATCGGTAAGGGTTTTTGAGAAAGGAGGTTTGTATGAAGTGGGTGACGCTTTGCGCGGCATGTCTGGCATGTTTGATGGCCGTAGAGGTGGCGGCATTGGAATACCACCAGCTTTACGTTCCCGATGCTCAGATGAATGCCGAAGAAATCATGAGGATCGCGTATCATAACAAATATTCCCTGTTTGCCCGTGACTTTCAGCAGGAGGGTACTGTTCTCTATGTCGACCCTTCCGGATTTACCCGCAAACGGGTGTGGGAACGGTTACGCATGGTAAAGGGCCGGGGGGACGAATTTTCCTATAAAGATCTTATCGCGATTACCTATCCTACCGAGGTCAAAGGGCTGGCGGTTTTAACCTGGACATATAAGGATTATCAAAAAGACCAGGAAGTATGGTTATGGATTCCTTCCTTGAAGAAAGCTCGTAAAATCTCCGCGTCGGAAGATGATGACGCTTTTATGGGCTCAGATTTGACGGTGGAGGAGGTATCAACCCGTCGGTTTGAGGATGAGACCTATACGCTCAGCGGGGAAGATGTTTTTCAGGGATATGTCTTTGAGGAAACAGGAGAGACCAGAGTTCAAGGGGCGTCTTGTTTTATCATCGAATGCCGTCCCAATAAAAAATACTGGTATTACGATAAACGCGTCGTATGGGTCGATAAACGTCACGGAGGAATTATCTTCGAGGAATATTATGATAAAACCGGGAGGAAATTTAAAACTATTTTCCGAGGATGGGACGTGCTTGATGTTGATGGCCGACAGTATCCTACCCAGATTGCGTTGGAATGCAAGGATCTGCGTACCGGCCACCGTACGACAATTCTTATGCGTGATACCAGGTACGATCAGGAAATCGACCCGCAGTATTTTACGGTAAAATCACTCATGCGTTCACGATGGTAAGTTTCCCGGGGCTCCATTTCAATCAAACCAGGAGAGTATGCGTCATTTTTGAAAAAGGGAGGAGTAGTATGAAACGGTGGTTATTTTGTATTCTGCTGATACCGTTGCCGTTATGCGCGGCGACGATCGGCGACAATATTGAATATTCCGGATATTTCAAAACCGAAACCTGGATAAAAAATTATAATGATGAAGGCAACCTTTCTTTATCGTCATGGAAGAATACCATTGATGTCGCTTTGCAGTACCGAATGGCTGACGATTGGGTTTTTTTCTTCCATCCGCGATATTTCTATGATGCCGCGTACAGTTTCCGTACGGATTTCAATGGGAACTACGATGCAAATCAGGCGAAAATGGGCAATACGCAGCGTACCGAATGGTTACGGGACTGTTACCTCGATTACACCTCGCCGCAACTGGATGTGCGAATGGGAAAACAGCAGGTTGTCTGGGGAATGGCCGACGGAATACCTCTTCTTGACCGGGTTATGCCCTTTAATCTCTCCTATTACTGGTTACCTGATTTTGCCGATATTCGTATTCCGTTGTGGATGCTGAAGGCCGAGTTCTCACCGAAGATCGATTCTACATTGCAACTATTGGTCATACCGGATTTTGAAGCATCCCGTTCCGCTCCGGCGAACGCCCCGTTTGCGTTTAAATCGTTCAACGATTTTGATTCCTTTAGAAACTTCAATGCAGCGCTGGGAGGAACGGCAAATGTCCAGTTGTACCGTCCGCCCAAGCAGTTTGAAAATTCACGGGTGGGTTTACGCTGGCGGTCAATGGTCGGCAGTACCGAATATACGTTGAACTGGCTTTACGGATATTCCACCAGTGCCTACACCTATACGGATTCTTTTGTGCCTACGGCAAATCCCTTTGACCCGCCGTTTATCGGTGATTATACCTTCTCCCGCCGGCATAAACTGATGCAGATGATGGGTTTTTCGTTCAATCGCAGCTTTGTCGAATCGGGGCCGCTGGAAGGCTGGACAGTCCGCGGCGAATTTGCGTATCTTAAAGACGAACCTACCTATTATGGCACCGAAGGAAGCCGTCAGGCGACCGAGGCCAGCGATAAATATGCCTATGTGCTGGGATTCGATAAGAACATGTTTACGAATTGGCTGTTTTCTGTGCAATTCGCCCAATTTATTCATGAAGACGGCGATCGTCCGGGGAATCTCCAGATATTAAATGCCTATACTTATGGCACCATGGAGAAAATAGAGAACACGGTCACATTGAAAATTGCGACCGATTTCTTCCACGAACGTCTCAAACCAGAGGTGCTTATTATCTATGGCGACGACAATGACGGTCGGGTTTCGTTTAAGACAAAATACGAATTGCGCGATAATATCTGGTTGACGTTAGGGTATCATCATTTCTGGGGAGGCATCTGGGGTTCCAACGGTCAGTATCGCAATAATGACCAGATCGTGTTTGAAGCGAAATATACTTTTTAGATGGATAAGATGAAGGGCCATTTTGAGCAGGGCTTAGGGCTTGAGATTATTCAGCGTAACAGCGAAGGCGTGATCTTGCGGCTTCCGTTCCGTCAGGATCTGCATAATGCTTTGGGATTTGTCCACGGAGGCGCGATCTGCTCGTTAGCCGATACGGCGCTGGCGGTATGCGCATCCGTGGCATTTCCTCAGAGACATTTTTCCACACTGAAACTCACCGTGGAATTCAAACGTCCGGTGCGTACACAGTCATTGATTGCTTCGGCCCACATTGTGCGACAACGTACGAATACTTTTTCTGGTGCTGTAGCTGTCGGTGATGATCAAGGAAATACGATCGCCCGGGCCGAGGGTATTTTTTCTCTCTTGCCTGCGGGAGCGAATTCTCCATGATTGATATCAAGAATTTTACCCGCCGGGAACTGAAAGATATCCTTGCCGAAAAAAGTTACCCCCCCTATACTGCCCAGCAGATATTCCAGTGGATGTACCGTCGCCGGGTTGAGGATATCGCGGCGATGAGCAATGTTTCAGGTTCCAACCGCCGCCGCCTGGCAGAAGAATTCACTTGTTCGCAGGCACCCATTATCCGGAAACAGACCTCAAAAGACGGTACGATGAAATTCCTCATTGGGCTTGAATCGGAGGAGACGATTGAAACGGTTCTGATTCCTGAGGGAAAACGCAACACGCTGTGTGTCTCGACGCAAGTCGGGTGCAGCCGGGGCTGTTCATTCTGTGTCAGTGGCACGCTGGGGTTAAGGCGCAATCTTTCTGTTTCTGAGATGATCAATCAGTATCTTGCCGTCAGAGACGGCATCCGGCCGCAACCGATTACCAATATTGTCTTTATGGGTATCGGTGAACCTCTGGATAATATTGATAATCTCATCAAAACCATCGTGGTGTTACAGGATTCTCACGGCGCGGCTTTTACCGCACGAAAAACGTGTGTTTCTACGATCGGTATCACCGAGGGTATCGCCCGGCTTACCCGGGAACCGTTACGGGTGAGACTTTCGGTTTCTCTTCATTGTGCCGATGAAAAGAAACGCATCAAACTTATGCCGGCAACCAAAAAATACCCGCTGGCCGGTTTGATCCCTCACCTACGGCTTTTTGTCCGGACAAAGAAGATACCGGTTACGTTTGAATATATCCTGATCGATAAGTTCAATTGCGGCGATGATGATGCCCGCGCGCTTATCCGGTTGGTGAGAAGACTTCCCTGTAAAATAAATCTGATTCCCTATAATCGGTCAGAGCATTTTCTCCATATGCCGCCGTCGCACGAAGCCATAGTGCGGTTTCAAAACAGGCTCAAAACCGAAGGTATTACCTGTACGCTTCGCGCCTCGCGCGGTGCGGATATCGCCGCCGCCTGCGGCCAACTCAAAGCGCAGTTTAAGACCCGGAATAAAAAGTAGGATTTTTGCCCGGTGCACACAAGGTCTTGGTGGCGGGGAGATTTTATGTATAATAGAGGCATTACCTAAAAAAGATACGGGATGAAAGATACTATTTATAAATTGCCCCAACAGTTTCTGCATAAGATACAAAAGATCCATCCGCAGCGGTTTCCCCGGGTGTGTGAGACGTTTCTGCGTCGTAAGATTCCCGCGTTTCGCATT
>CAZABB010000042.1:0-14265 GCA_964483625.1 uncultured Planctomycetia bacterium
AAGGCCCGGTCCGACTACGCATTGTACCGGCCAGGTGACGCTTTGCGTCAATCCCGGCTCCGGTTCAGAACTGCTTTCGGCATAAGCTTTGGCCTGAGCGTCCAGGATTAATTCGGTGATTTTCTTGGTTTTCCGGTGTAATGTACTCATAATTCTCGTTATTTTGCGGGTATATGCTGCCCTTGATAGGATATTATTGTAAAGCATCCGCCGGGTTTGTGCAACAGGTTTTTCTCCTTAAAGAGCCTCCGTTATCGCGGACGATCCTTATGGTCGAAAACGCCAAGGTTACGAACCGGTACGGTAAGGATTTCTTTGAAGCTGAAGGGTTTTTGCCGCACCCCGGGCATCCCCAGGGTGATCCGGAGGGTATCGGCGCGGCGGCGGAAGGTGCGCGCGAGGCGGTCCCAGACCGAAAACAGACTTGAATAATTCGAATCGGTCTCACTCTGGATGATAGAATGATGTACCCGGTGCATATTGGGGGTCACGATGATCGCACGCAGAACGCGGTCATACTTTTCCGGGATCCCGATGTTGCTGTGGTGGAATAAAATATTGATCTGAAAAGCGGCCAGGTAAAAAGCCAAAAGGCTCAGGTCGATCCCTAAAAGAACGATGACGATAAAATTGGCGGCGTAGGAAAGAATGAGTTCGCCGGGATGGAACCGGATGGCGGTTGTCGTATCCATTTCCGGATCAATATGATGAGCCCGGTGAAAACGCCACAGGAAATGAATCCTGTGGTTCATCCGATGCCAGAGGTACATCCAGAGATCGAACGTGAGAAATACAGCGACGAGCTCTGTCCCGGGAGAAAGTGAGGATTGATGCAGGACGCCGATATGGTTCAAGGATGAAAGAGCCCCAGAGTAGAACGGCGCCAAGAGAGACAGGATCCGAATCATCCCTCCCGCGATGATTCCCAGGCTGATATTGAACAAGGCGTGGCGCAGGCGTCTGTTCCTTGAGGGGAAATGAGGGAAGATCCCCTCCAGGATAAAGATCAAAGGGAGAACGATGATTGTTGCCGAGAGCGAATAATTCATACTTCAATCAACAGCAGGCACTGCCCCCGGAATAATTTTCCTGGTGTCCTTTCTCCGCCTGCGGGGAGCATTCAAACAGACCAAAATGAACCGATCGTTGCCCGGTAACCGTGAAGTGGTTTTTTAAGCGTGTCGCCTCAAGCATCATTGCGGTATTGCCGCAGACGAGCATCGGTTTGCCGGTGATAAACGTATGGTGGTCATCCAGGATAAATCGGTGTGGCGTGTCTTTGATCGTACCCCGATAGACCGCGGTCTGTCCGTAATCCTCACACCGGTCTTCTAAGGGAAGGTTAAAGGCCCGGATAGTCATCGAATAGAAATCGATCATTCCCGCCTTTTCTTCCAATTCCCGGTTATTAAGACTCACCGGACGTGACGATATAATGCGAAAATCATTGCACCCTGTATTCTGAAGCAGACGGCGAAAATCTTCGATGTACATCGCGCCGCCCAGACATTCACCATGCAGCACCGGGTCGTTTTGCAGTGACACAGGGATTCTTCGTCCGGAAAACACATCGGAAAAATAGAGTTCTCCTCCCGGTTTCAGCACGCGGAAGATTTCGGCAAAAACGCGTTGTTTATCGGGAGAGAGGTTGATGACGCAATTGGAAATCACTACGTCGATAGAATTATCGGCAATACCAATCGCGGCCAGGTCTTCGATATATCCTTTTTTGAATTCCACGTTACTGCGAGAAAATCCGAACTTTTCAGCCTGAATATCCTGATATTTCCGAGCGACATCGAGTTGTTCGTCCGTCATGTCTACACCGATAACGTTTCCGTTTGCCCCCACCAGATACGATGCCAGGTAGACATCCCGCCCGGTACCCGATCCCAGATCAAGCACGGCGCGTCCGGTTAAGGCATAAGGGATGGGTGAGCCGCAGCCATAAAATTTATCCAGGATCTCCGGAGCGATGCGGGGTAATATCTCTTTCTGATAGGGAGGAAAACTATCGGTCGAACAGCATGCGTTCGTTTTCAGGTCTTTTTGTGTTTTTAATATTTTCCCGTAATAATCTTTAATATTCTGATGGGCTCTTGTTTCGCCGGATGTCTCCCGGGGGGAGGTTATTGCTCCCTGGCAGCTTGAGCCGGTACCTGCAGTACAGGCAAAACAATGTTCACCGACCATGATCTGTCGTCCGTCAAGATCGGCTGCATTGAGCTCCTTAATCGTCAGAAAGGCTCCTCGTTCGTCCTGTAGCGCATAACCGAGAGCCTGATTGAAATCGCAATCGTAGAGTTTGCCGTCATAGCCTACGCTTAAGAATGTCCGGCACATGATATTTTCGACCGTATCGCAGTTGAAATTTTTTCTCAAAAGGTCCATGTATTGTTCATATTGCCCACAGGATTCCAGATAATGTTTAAACCGTTTTATCGGGACGTTGGTAATCGTAATCAAACGGTTGAATTCTATCCCGCGCGTTCCCAGGTTCTGTTTGTATTGATGTTCCAGGGCCTCCTGACAAGGCGGCAGGTTCGCTCCTTGCGGGTTATATACGACATCAAGAGAAAGGCCGTCTTCTTTACCGTATCCCAACGCGTTTAAATCACGCAGGGTATCGATGCTTTTCTGAAAAACGCCTTTGCCCCGTTGCGTATCCACGTTGGATTCGTTATAACAGGGCAGAGAGCAGATCAGGTGCACGTGATGTTTCTTCAAAAAAGAAGGGAGATGTTTTCTATCCGGTTCGGACAGGACGGTCAGGTTCGAACGGACTATGATTTCTTTCGTAACCGGCCGGGCCGCGGCGATGAAGTATTCGAAATGAGGATTCATCTCCGGAGCGCCTCCGGTAATATCCAGAATGAGTTGATTTCTTCGGTATCGTTTGAGGAAATCGATTACGGCATCGATGATCGATTTAGACATGATACGGGTGCCGTGCGGGCTTGCCCCGATATGACAGTGGCGGCAGGCCTGGTTGCATAGGTCCCCCATGTTTACCTGTACAATAGAAAGGGCCCCCCGTCTTAAGACGCTTTTTGAATTCACGTGTTCACATCTCTCAAGCACGCTGATAAACGCGTTCATATTTTTCCTCCGTGTTTTCTTTTCAGGAATTTCTGCAATAATACGATGAGAACCAATACGATGCCCGCAGTGACAACTTTGCCCATATTGTTCGGGTCGGTAAGAATATCGATGAGCGAAGAACCGAAAAATACGAATGCGAATGAGCCGGGAATAATCCCGATAAAGGTTGCCAAGAGGTACTCACCAAAGGAAACCCTGGTTAATCCCAGGGTAATATTCTGGATATCCCAGGCGACATTGGGAACGAGCCGGATCAACAGGACCGTCATAAACCCGTGCCGTTCTATTTTTTCATCCAGCCGGGCGATTTTCCCTTGTGAGACGTACTTTTCTACGAGTTTGCGGCCGAAGGAACGGGCAATGAGGAATTCCGCCGCGGCGGAAATATTTGCGGCGACCAGCAGATATATCAGTCCCTCCATCCCCCATATAAATCCCGCCGATGCCGAAAGGAGCCCTGCCGGGAAAAGGATCAACGGCCGCAGGAGATAGATGACAATATACAGAACCGGCCCCCAGGCTCCTAAGGAGCGTATGGTTTCTTTGAACTGTTCGGAGGAAATTGTGGAAAAGTCGATATCGGCCGCCCGGAAACCCAAAAAGATGGCTGTTAGAACGATGCTAACCAGAAATAATTTTATCCAGGGATTATGGAGAAATTTCACGGAATTATTTTGTGCGCATAAGAAACATCAGCGCTTTGATCAACGGATTTTTCAGGAGTTCAAGTTTCGATTTCTGAGAAACCTTTTTTACCAGCTCCGAAAGAGTAGGATAAATATATACTACCTCAGAAAGTTTTGCAACCGGAATCTTTAGGGTTTTAGCGGTGATAAACAGGTGAATGATTTCCCCGGCTGAGGCTCCCACCGCATGAGCTCCCAGAAGACGCCCTTTGTGATCAACGATGATTTTTACCATGCCTTTGGTTTTTCTGTCGGTTACGGCGCGGTCACACGCGGAATATTCGGTTGTGTACACGTTGATGCGCTTTCTTTGAGCCCGGGCTTGGTCTTCGGTGAACCCGCAGTGGGCTAATTCTGGATCGGTAAAGGTCGCCCACGCGATGTGGGAGTAATCGGTCTTTTGCCAGGCGATTCTTCGAAACAAAGCGTTCCGGACGGCAATCTGAGCCTGATAGTTGGCAATGTGGCTGAATTGATACGGGCCGACGACATCTCCGGCGGCAAAAATACGTTTATTGGTTGTTTGAAGGTGCCGGTTGACCTGTATCCCTTTTTTTGAGTAACAAACATATGCCTTCTCGAGGTTCAGCGCCTCTACGTTCGGTTCCCTCCCCAAAGCAATCAGTATTTTTTGCGCTGAGATCTCTTTTTTTTCCTTTTGTGCGTTCTCAATGGTAAGGGTAATGTTGCCGCCGGTCTTTGAAAGAGCCACACCTTTGTGAGCGGTATAAAGGATAACTTCTTCTTCTTCCAATTGACGGTGCAAGGAGGCGGACAACTCTTTTTCTTCCCGAAAAAGTATTCTTTCGGCCATTTCCACCAGGGATATTTTTACGCCCAGACGTCGGAAACTTTGCGCCATTTCGACCCCGATGGGGCCTCCTCCCAGGATAATCATATCTTCGGGGAGCGTTTTTAAAGAAAAAACGGTTTCATTGGTGAGATAATCGACCGTATCAATTCCGGGGATGGGAAAAACCAAAGGATGAGATCCGGTCGATAGAATACATTTTTTAAAACCCACGGTCTCCCCCTGTACCGTCAGAGTATCCTGGGAGGTAAATTCAGGGTTTCCGATAATGACATCGATTCCTTTTTCCCGGAAAATATCCGGAGTTTCGGTCTGAGCTATCCCGGCGATGATTTTTCGTACGTGTTCAGTTACCCCCTGGGCAAGGTGCGACTGGGGTACATTCAGGCCGAATGTTGCGGCATTTTGTATGAGGTGGGCAACATGAGCGCTGCGCAGGAGTGCTTTGGAGGGAACACAGCCGAACCAGGTACAGTCTCCTCCGATCCGGTTTCGTTCGATCATCAAGACCTTTACGCCTAAGGTGGTTCCGATTGAAGCCGCTGTAATTCCCGCAGCGCCCGCTCCGATGACAACAAGTTCATATCGGGTATCCATCAGCCTTCTTTCTTACGTACGTAAATCTTTTACCAGCTTTCCCGCTTCTTCATCGAGGACGAACGTTAACTCACCCGTTGCCGGAGATACCGCTGAAGCCGGGACTTCTTTTTTATGACGAAGGACATCGTTTAGAATCTGAGCCTTATGACGTCCGGTAACCAGAAACATAACGTGAGCGGCATTATTGATGAGGCGTAACGTCATCGAAATACACCAGTCTGGTTGGGACTGGTGCCGGGTAGCGATCACAAACCGGGTCGTCGTGTAAATATGGGTATCATTACAGAATAAAGAAGCGATATGGCCATCCTGTCCGATACCCAACAGGATCAGATCAAACCGTGGTATATCCTGCGGCCGGGTAGTACGGAAAACACTGCGAAGTTTGGCATCATATTCAAGGGCGCTATTCTGGGGTGTTTCCCGTACGGGGATAGGGAAAACATTATCGGGAGGGATCGGGATCCGTTTAAGCAGGTGATCGTTCACCATCGCGTAGTTACTTCTATGGTCGGTGTAGGGCACAAATCGTTCGTCTGCCCAGAAGATGGATATTTTTTCCCAGAGATAGCGGTGGGCCGGATCAGAAAGCTTCTTATAAAAAAGATCGGGGGTTGAACCTGCCGACAGAGCGAAAAAACAATGGTCATGAGTATTGATTGCCCGGGAGATTGTTTTTTGCCAGACAAACAGAGCCTCTCCGGCGGCAGAAGTGGGAGTCTCGGAAATAATAATGTTTTTTCGGGTCAAAGAAACTCCTGGGATTTAGCTAACGGACATTTTTATATAGTTTGCCTAAAATCCGCGGCGGGATCCTTAAGATAAGTCCCGCCGTAAGTATCCAGTAAATCAATGTTGTTGGAACGATCCCCTGGGATTGCCAGCGGCGCGGCGATACCCGGACCATCTGGGGTAAAGCGCACGTGTCGCCCCATTTTTTCAGTTCTTGCGATAAAAAAACATCTTCGAACAGTTCGGTTTCGGTAAATCCTCCCGCTTTGAAAAAAACATCTTTTCGTGCGAAAAGAGCCTGGTCGCCGTAAAACACTTTCATTCTCCGGGCCCTGATATTGCCTGAGCGTTCAATCCAGCGGTAAAGATACCCGTTGGCTTCGATATGTTGCCGTAGAGCTCCTCCGACATATCCTGCCGCGATCGTCCGCTCGATCGCTGAAAGGGCTTCTTCTTCGGGAACACTGTCGGCATGAAGGAAGAGGAGGATATCCCCTTTGGCCTGGAGTGCGCCTTGATTCATTTGCCGGGCACGATTGGCTTTCGTCCGGATGACGTGCACCGGGTATTCTGCGGCAATTGACGCGGTCTCATCTGTGGTTGATGCGTCAACCACAATGATTTCCGTTTGATCGCCGGTCGTATCAATGAGCGTATTCAGGGTCGCCGCAATAATTTTCTCTTCATGATAAGCCGGAATGATAATTGAGATCATTCATTTGATCTGTTTGACTTCATTGAGAGTCCAGTCATACGGCAAATAACGCATACGCCAGGCGTTGGGATCTTTCCCCACAGAATCAGCAATCTGCTTGGGAAGGAATTGAGAAAGATAGCGCAGTATGGCTCCGGGAGTCTTTCCGAAATCCCGTCCGAACCAGTGAAATATTTTCGAGAGAAACGCGATTTTATTCTGGGTATCAAAACGGTTTTTGCGGTAATCGGTTAAAAAGATTCTGCCCTGGTCATTCAGCTGATATTCGATAAAGTCGGCTTCATAGGCTTCATCTCTTAACCGGGGGCAGCTTTTCGCGGCGCAGACGATGGCAAAATGAATGCGCGGTTCGGAAAATTTTTTACGGAGGATCTGATGTTCGATCGTATTGAGAGACATCTTTTCTTCGTTGATCACGACGAATTCACGGTCCCATACGGTTTTATTCAACAGGGTCCCCAGGCTTAATCCTCCGAAATGAAGCTGATTGATGCTTTTCAGAGGATAGTTCTCGCAGACGATTTTCAAGGTGTAGGCGTTATAGGTATTGATCCAGAACGCAAGTTCTGCCTCCGGTGACTCAAGCTCGGCGGGATCGGTCCTTGCCAGCTGTTCGATATAGTAAAGGAACCGTCCATCGTTGCATAGCTGGACGTAATCAACACGGTCTTCTGCGACGTGTTCGGAAAGCAGCGCGGTAAACAGATAATGACGCGGTTGACTCCAGCCCGTTACGCCGGAGAAGGTCATGCAGAGACATATACCCAAACAGAATAGGTTTATGATCTTGCCTGGTTTTGGTTTTCGTCTCATCGGGAATTTCTTTTTTGAATCTATTCGGGTGTCCATCCCGGACGGGAAAACGTCTCTGGTTGTAGAATAAGTATAAGGAAAATATCCCTTTACGTCAAGTTTGGTTCAGTGAAAAAATGGGGTTGTTTTTTCGGCATTTTCGGTGGATTTTGCGCCGAATTTGATTGCCATGCCTTTAAATCATCTATCGTGTCGATATCCCGTAATGTCGGCAGTATCGCGACCTGCAATTTGAGATCCCTCATCCGGGCAATGGTCCGGGTGAAGACCTCAGGCGTACTCCACCAGTCCATAGCGGTGAATAATGTCCGCTCAAACTTCTTTATCCCCAGAAGATAATACCCGCCGTCAGCTGCCGGGCCGATTACCGCGTCATGATCTTTAAGTTCTTCTTCGGCTCTCTGAATAATTTTATCGGACAAATCGGGGATATCCGTTCCCAGGATAATGGCCTGGCGCGCTCGGTGTCCGAATACGGTTTGAAACGCGTTAAGCATTCTCTCTCCCAGATTGCGGCCCTGCTGCGTGAAATAGTGAATATGGTTTCCGCCCCAGCGGCGCATTTTTGCGATATCGGCTTCTTCGGCAACGAACAGGTATATTACCTTTCCCGGAACCGCCGCGGTTACCGCAGCATGCAGGGTATTTTTCAGCGTAGATCGATAAAACAAAGCCGCATATTCCGGTCCCGTCTCTTTCGCCAGGCGGGTTTTTACTTTGCCGGGGTGAGGGTACCGGGCAAAGATCATCAGCGCGGTATGGCTTCGTTTATCCCGGCGGTCGTATTCGGCTGCCAGTTTATAGGGAGATGCGCCCAGAAGGTAACGAGCCAGTATCAGCGCGTCAAAAAAATATTGCCGGACAATCCCGTTTTGCAGGAACCGCCGGCCCGAGGTTGTTACCGACGGTACGAAAAGATGTATTTTAGTAAGGGTTCGCGCTTTTTGCATGAAATATATTTCTTCAAACAGGGGCCAGTGAGGATATCCGGCAATCCGGTAGAAAAATTCCCGCCGTACGGCAAGGCAATGATCCCCAAATCGCGTGAGCACCGAATCAAGGCGGCTGCAGAACACATACCAGCTCAGTATCCAGTGTTTTATGTCAAAGCGCAACCGAAACGTTCCGATCTGTACGTTCTCTTTGTTGAATTCTTCGCTCAAATGATCGAAAGTATCCGGAGGCAGGCGGGTGTCGGCATGAAGAAACACGAAAATATCGCCTCCGGCGGCATGAGCTCCGGCGTTTAGCTGATACCCTCTTCCTTTTGTACCCGAGACGATCCGGGCCCCTGATTCTGCGGCTATCTCTCTGGTCCGATCAGAGCTTCCTCCGTCGGCAACGATAATTTCGACTGAATAGTTCTTTGCGGCTCCCCGGACGGCACCGATACAATCGGCGATGATCAACGCTTCATTGAACGCAGGAATGATTACTGAAAAGACAGGCGGTTCGGTCTGCATTGCAGGTACGTAACTGAAAAAAAATGGTGATCCCGGCTATTTGTTGAAGACAAACCACCGGGATATAGGTGTTTATTACGCCGGCGCGTAAGAATATCTTTTCCCGGGGAAAGATTAATCCATTTTTTCCAGGCATTCCTGGATAAACGGCAGGATAGCTTCTATTTCTTCTTTCGTCATCCGTCCCAGTTTGGCGTACCGGTATTCTCCGTCGGCAGTTTTATTTTCCCGGGTTATCTGAAGTTTCTTCGTTCCCTTATTGTAGGAATGGACTCCCACGGTAAGCCGTTCTACGTCATTTTCCCAGGATTTCTCGAAGATACATTCGTCTAAGCTTGGATTATACGGCATCTCTTATCCTCCTTTGTAGTATGATTTTATAGTAAAGAATCCCCAATAACCAAGAAACAAGATACAAACAGATGTTCATATTCTCTGATGAAATACGTGCCTGATTTTCGTTGGGAGATGGGAGCCTGGTCGTTAATTATTATTTGGTGATTGTATCTTGGAATTTGGTTATTTTTCATTACCGATTTCCCTTGATTTCATCCGAGAGGATGATCGCTTCGGCGATTTCTTTCATCTGGACGCGTTTATCCATACTGGCCTTCCGGATTAACGCGTAGGCGGCGTCTTCGCTCAAATTCTGTTCGCGCATCAGGATTCCTTTGGCTCGTTCGACTTTTTTGCGGGTTTCCAATTCCTCCTGAATAATTTTCGACTTAACGATAAGCTCGGTGTTTTCGATGGCAACTGCCGCCTGGTTGGCGACAGCGCTTAACAGATCAATATCGCTCTTGGTGAATTTATATTCGGAAGTGGTATAACAGTTGATGACGCCGATAAGTTTTTTCTTGACCATCATCGGGACGCTGAGCATTGAAATCAGGTTTTCCCTGCGGGCCAGTTGTTTTTCTTTATACTGAGAATCCTTCGATACGTCAAGGATGACCATCGGTTTTTTTTCTTTGGCAACCAGGCCGACAACTCCTTCTCCCACCTTGATACTGCGTTCTTTTAAATACGCCTGGCTCATTGCCTGAGTCGCCCGGATTTTGAGTTCATTGGTCTTCTCATCAAGCAGCCAGAGAGCGCAGATTTTTGCCTGCATCACATTAGCGGTCAACGTGACAATCAGTTTCAGGACGTCTTCCAGGTAGAGATCGGACGTAATCGCTTTGCTGATCTTGCTTAAGGTCCCGATATAATCTTTATAGCTGGATTTGGGCATAGTAAATTATTATAGCAAAAACAGAACGCTATAAAAGTATAATTACATTAATTATATATTTAACGATAAAAAGAGTAAATGGATTTATTTTGCGTGTTCGCAGAAAAGAACAGAAAGGGTATATTCCTCCGTCTGAGGCGGTTACCAGTATTTTTTCTCGAAATTCCGCTCGCCGTCTTTAAGCCAGGGGGGGGAAAAGCCGGTTTTTTTGTCGTTTTTTCCTCCCGCCGGCTCATCAAACAGGTTGACGTTGGTCTCATAGGGAGGAAGCGCGAAGGTGATCGCGTTGACCGCTCCTTCGCCGCAGGTTATGACCATCATGGCTAGACCTTTCCCCAGCCCTATAACCGGGGCCGCCAGAGGGCTTTTCTGATTCTGCCGGGAGGTATTGACGATTTGGCGGGGAACTTCGACGACAGAAATGGCCATTTCGCCGATACCGTTTGCCAGTTTCGATGCGGCATTGGGCTGATGGGGTCCTTCCTGGGCGAAAGCGGCAAAAGCGACGGCACTCAGAAGAGACAATGTGATAATAGATATACATAATGTTTTCATCCTATAGCCTCCTTTTTTCGTTTTTCGGAGGTATTATATCGAATTCTACGCTTATTTTCAAGGTACCCCCTATTAAGGGGGTCCGTGGCCTGGAATTTGATACAGGATATATGTCTCCGATGACAGACCGGTGGCATGCGGGTTAACTTTACGTGAATACTGGATAATGCCGGTATTACCTGACCGGCGGCGGGAACACGTGGGATGGATGAAAATTATTTATGGGTGCATTGGGAGGTGTTTTGTTTTTTCTTATGGTCCTTCTTGTTCTTTTCTGCCTTTTTTTTGTTCATCTCTTTTTCCGCCTGAATGAGAGCCCGATTGGCTTTTCTTTCCTGCAGGATCTCTTTTCTTTCTTTTTCAGATTTACCGATGGTGGCAAACCAGTCTCCTGTCCGGTTAAAAATCGAATGTTCCGAGGCGTGTTTATAAGCCTGCCGGTTTGCCCCGTTCTGATCCGGTGATCCAGCCGAAACCGTCCCCGTACATACGGCACTTAGAAACCATCCCAGAAACAGCATAGTAAGTACACGGTTCCTTGTGCTTCTCCTTTTTATTCAATCAGAATTGTATGTACGACCCGATTTCCTACTTGTTGGGAGACATCGCTGTCGAGAGGACATCGAGTTTCCCTATTGCCGATGAGATCTGGCCATGAATGCGTCCCGCTTCGGTTCCGGTTCGGGTAAACAGATCGGATATCGAAGCGATTGCTTCGGCATTCAGGTCGTAGTTAAGAAAATTGCGTATATCTTGGAGCTGCGCCAAGAACGGTTCCAGTTTGCTTTTGAGCCGGTCGACGTCTCGCGAGATTTGATCAAAGTCTCTCTGCATCAAAGACAGCCGGCGTCGACTGCGGTTACGGATCGAGGTGTTGTTGAATTCCTCAAGGCTTTTTTCCCACGCGTTAAAATACGCGGTGCCGCTTTCCTGCATGGTCAGCGCCGCGTCGATGACCGCGTTGATATAGGTCGCGGTTTTTTCGATTTCCCGGATAAATTTTTTGAACTGTTTCGTGAGCGGATTGCCCATGAGCTCGGCAATCTCATTCTGTTCGGAAAGCTGGTCTATCGCGGTTATGACACTGGAAATCTGTTCGTCGGTTTTGGTCAATACCGCTCTCAGGCTGGCCATGCTTGACAATGTGTCTTCAACCTTAACCTGATCCAGGTAGTCCTGAATGATCGGTTCGGCTCCTTTCGGGGTATCCTTTGCCGTCACCGGATCATCACCGGCGGGGGCTGGTTCCTCGGGAGAAGGCTGGGGAGGAGACTGCGCCGCGTCGGCTTCCGGAGCAGGCTGGGAAGTTTCTTGAGACCCAAGGTAGTCTCCGTTGGAATCCGGGGCGGATATCGCCGCCGGCATAACGAACAATAATCCCGCAATGACCGCCAGTGTAATCAGCAACGTATGTTTCATTGGTTCCTCCTTGTTCTGTTTTTTTCCGTCCATTTCCTCTCGCTTTAAATATACTACACTTTTCTCGATCATTGCAAATCTATTGAGTCGGCATCTCATTGTATCCCATGATGTTGCTGTCGGTGATTTTTAAAACCGGCAAAATAGGCCGGCTCGTTTCCGCCGGGATATTATGTAATATTTTTCTTCCCGGGCAAAAGCGCTTCTTTGATTTTCGGTAATACTCCAAATATGTCCTGATAGATATTGTTATATTTATCTTTCGGGCCGACAAGCCCGAAGGTTAAAGGCATGACGTTTTTTGCTTCGGCGGTCATCGCCTCTGATACGTTACGGATGTCCCACTGGGCGTGAGTATCCTGTCTGAGGCGGGAAATATGATACAGCTCCCGGGCGTTCAGGCGCATTAAAACCCGCCGCCGGTGAGCATTGGTAAGAATATAGGGAGCGGCCAGCGGAACCTGCCGGTGAATGCGGGTATACGCCTTTTCCGTCTCAGCGACAATCTCCTTAAAGTAAGCCTGGCGACCGATGGCGGTTACCGATTCCGGAATAGTGATTCCCAAAGTCGGATCGTAGCTTTGAGCGGTGATGGTAGCCATCCGATGCCGTTTCAGCTGGCCGAAGCAGGCCGCCGAAAGAACGATATTGAATGTGAGGTTGACATGTTCGAACTCTCTCAGCATCGAATCGTAGAACTGCATATGTCGCCAGACACTCTCAAATAATTTCTTTTTTTGATCTGGCGAAAACTTCCGTACTGCCTCGCGGCAGCGAGTATACGGCATTGATGAAACGGTATGAAGAAGCGCGGCGGCAATGACGTCGTCTCCTTCGGCTGTGTATTCGCAGAGTTCGATTTCTTTTTCTGTGCTCGCCGCACCGGGTGAATCCATAAGGGAACGGCTTTGTGTTTCCAAATCCGGATAGGTTTTCTGATCCCGGTCGTTAGCCTGATGAAAAATAACGATCGAAGGAGCGATTTCGGCGATCTCTTCATAGATTTTTCTCCCGAGCGTTTGAATCTCCCTGAGAGGGTGAGAGGCAAACCGACGCAGCATCAGCTCCAGATTCCGCGCGTTCACCGTCACCCCAACCTGAGATTCCGTAGCCAGGGAAGTTATATACCGGGCGTCTTCCTTGGCCCACCCTTCCAGGAGGTTATGATTTTTTGGATTTTTCGCCAGAGCGGCGTGCTTTTCAAAGACATAATTTTTTAATTGACCGAACAGTTCAAAATACGCCTTATTCTGTAAAGCGATCGTATCGGTAAAGGCCGCTTCGCATTCAGAGCCTTTTATTTCCTCAGGGAGAACATAATCCTTATCGAGGGTAATATATCTCTGGGATTTTTCCGTATAGGAACAGAGGCGGAATTTCTCCACCTCCTCCATCGCGTAGCGGGAAACTCCGACGATATCCAGATTGAACATGGCGTGTTCGGCAACCGAATGGTGGCCCATTTTAAAGATGATTGTCGTGTTTGATCTACGGGTTTTTTCGACTTCCCGCCGGGCTTGAGCGCGGATTTCATCGATAGCCCGGGGGTCGCGGCTGATCCGGGCATAGGCGGCGGAAATCACCTCAGGGGTTACATCATCACGAAGTCCTCCCTTTTCCTGGAGTTCTTTCAGTACCGTGGTGTCGACATTGAATCCGGCTAAATGTACGCGCATGACTATCGGACTTATTTTTCGCCTGAATATTTCGTTATACCTGGCTTAAAACGAAACCGGCGTTTTCTATTATAACAATTTTTCCTGCCTTGAGAAGAGGCTTTATGATTGTTTCTTTTCTATTTTTGCCCAGGTGTCCCGCAAGCTCACGATCCGGTTAAATACCGGTTCTCCTTGTTTTGACCGAAGCGGATCGGCGAAGAAATACCCGTGCCGTTCGAACTGATACCGTTCACCCGGGGTCGCCTCACGTAGGGAGGGTTCGAGCTTCGCTTCAGACAGCACCGCCAGCGATCCGGGGTTCAGGTTGCTGATAAAATCCTTGCCTTCTTCGGTTTCGTTGGGATTGCGCTTGGAAAACAGGTGGTCATAGACATAGATCGGGGTTTCAAATGCCGTCTCTGCCGCCGCCCAGTGAAGCGTTCCCTTTACTTTGCGTCCGTCGGGAGCATCCCCGCC
>CAZABB010000043.1:0-13795 GCA_964483625.1 uncultured Planctomycetia bacterium
GGCGTTCCGGGGAGAGCTATTGTTCGTAAGGCCGGGACAAAGAAGGTCAGTGGCATTGATTTAGACCACAATAAACTTCCCGATCCGATCATCGAAGTTCTCCATCGTCTGGAGAAGAGGATCGAGGGGCTGGAAGAAAAGAAAAAATAAACCCCATCATGCATGTGCAAAGAGGAATAGGGAGAAAACAATGAACATCCTGGTAACCGGCGGCGCCGGATTCATCGGCTCCAATGTAGCAAAATTATTGAAAGAACGAGGCGATCAGGTTTTCATTCTGGACGATTTCTCTCACGCACATTTCAAGAACGTTCTCGATCTTGATGCCGAGGTAATCTGTGCTGATGTGGCTGATAAAGAGACGTTTAAGAGCTTGCCGAAGGTTGATGCGGTAATTCACCAGGCGGCGATTACCGATACGACGCTGCCTGATGATACCAGGATGATGACGGTGAATTACGAAGGGTTCAAAAATGTCCTGGGATTTTGTCTGAAAAAAAATATCCGGCTGGTCTATGCTTCCAGCGCCGGCGTGTATGGCTCAGGGCCTTCTCCCATGAGCGAGAAGCAAAAACCGGCCCCCTTAAATACTTACGCCTATTCCAAATATGTATGTGATGTGAAAGCCGCCCAGGTCGCCGCCGGGAAAAAAGGGATGCCCCTTGTGGGGTTGCGTTATTTCAATGTCTACGGACCCGGGGAATATCATAAGGGAGCCTCCAGCAGCATGATCTATCAGCTCTATCTGCAGATGAAGGAAGACAGGTGTCCGCGGGTATTTGAACACGGAGAGCAAAAACGTGATTTTATCTATGTGAAAGATGTAGCTAGAGTTACGGTGAATGCCCTGAAGGTAAACAAGCAGGTGATTTCCAATGTCGGGACCGGATGTTCCCGTAGCTTTAATGATATTATCGCGAATTTGAATAAAATCTTGAAAAAAAACTTGCCGCCCGATTACTTTCCTAATCCGTACCGTGAGGTCTATCAAAATCATACCGAGGCCGATACTTCCGTTCTTGCCCGGGTTTTGCAGAGTCAGTGTCAATACTCACTCGAGGCGGGAATTGCCGATTATGTTCACACGTATCTTGAAAAATGATCTGGTGTGAATATTCCGGAAGATCAGGAATTGTTACCATATAAGCCGTGGAGTAATTTTTTCTCCCGTCGGGTATCATCGTAATAAAACGCTGGATTGCTTGCGAAAGCGGCGTTTTTCCTTTATTTTTCCGCTCCCGCCCGAAAAAAACCATTGTGTATAGGTTAAAAAACAATTTCCCCCAAGATATGGTAGGGAATTCATAGAGGCCCAAGATATGGTAAAAATGGGGTTTTTGTGCGAAAATCCGTCTTGACTATCCAGTATAAGTTAAGGTAAACTATACTTGTTCAGGAACGGTCAAGCTATATCAAAAGGGGGCATATGGCGAAAAAACAGCGGTATACCATAGAGAAAGTCGCGAAGGAATTAGGGATTTCTAAATCGACGATTCTTCGCTACGAGAAAAACGGAATCTTTCCGTGTCCTAAACGGCATCCCATTAACAAGTGGCGTCAATACAGTGAAGAGGATATTAAACGGTTAAAGAAGATCTGTGGGATAGGAGGATAGATATATGGGGGGCGAAGGGCCTGAAAATAGAAGAAAATACATCCGTTTTGAAATTCCTTTGCGGGTTGAAGTTGCGGTACCGGAGAATAAAGGAAGTATATCCGAAAAAGGCTTGATTTCCGATGTGTCCCGGGAAGGCATGCGTTTGATAGTGGATGAGGATGCTCTGAATGAAGGAGAGGATATAGATTTGAGGATCACCCTTCCCGGTAAAGGGGTTGCTATTCCGGCAAAAGGGAAATTGATCTGGAAAAAAGCGAAAGGAACGCAGTGGGAGATGGGATTAAAGATTCTTTCAATCGATAAAACCACTAAAAGTGACATTCTTGAGTACGCATATAAAATGTGGCTTGAACATGCCGAGAGAGAATAACAAGCTGATTGTTTCGGGAGTCTTATGAATAAAGAGCGGAATAGCGTAGGAAAATATCTGGTCGAACGGGGCATTATTACCGAAAAACAACTATCTGCGGCGTTGGAAAAACAGAAAAATATCAATCAGCGTTTAGGGAGCATATTGCTTGAAGAGGGCCTGGTTACGGAACGCCATATCATAGAAGCGCTGTCTCATCAGTTTAATTTAGAATGCATTGATCTGGAAAAGCATACTGTGGATAAATCCTTAGTCAGTATTTTCTTTCCGGAAAAAATGAGGGAGTGGAAAATCGTTCCGGTGAAACTCGAAGGCAATATGCTTACCGTGGCCATTACCGATCCGCTCGACATTAATATGCTGCAGCGGCTGAAATATCTCAGTGGATACAAGATCATTCCCGTGCTGGCGACATCGGAAGAAATTGAATCATGTATTAATAAATACTTTGGGCCTCTACAACACATGGAAGATGCGATGCATGATGTTGTGACCGAAAAAACAGCCGGTTCTCAGGATAAAGAGATGAGTCTTCAGGATCTTCAGGCGGCGGTCAAAGAAGCCCCTGTGGTGAAATTAGTGAATTCAATAATCGGAGAGGCAATTAAAGCGGAAGCTTCGGATGTCCATTTCGAACCTCAACGGGAAAAGGTACGGGTGCGGTATCGTATTGACGGATTACTCTATGAGAAATTCACCGTTCCCAAAGGATTGCAGCCCCCGGTGATTTCCCGGATAAAAATCATGGCGGGGATCGATATTGCCGAACGGCGGCGGCCACAGGACGGAAGGATAGGGCTGATATTCGGTGAGCGCGAATATGATATTCGCGTTTCCACCCTCCCTGATATTTACGGCGAGAAGGTCGTCTTACGGATTTTGGACAAAAAAAGTATTCGTATCGACTTGAACGCATTGGGGCTGGATGAAGAAGAGCGTGATGTCGTTGAAAAACTGATATCGTATCCTTACGGTATTATTCTGGTCACCGGACCCACCGGAAGCGGGAAGACAACTACTCTTTATTCGGTATTAAATCAACTGAACGATACTACGCGTAATATCGTGACGGTCGAAGATCCGATTGAATATGAACTGGAAGGCATCAACCAGACTGCCGTCAATGTGCGGGCGGACTATACCTTCGCCAGCGGCATGCGTCACATCCTGCGTCAGGATCCCGATGTGGTGATGATCGGTGAGATTCGTGATGTCGAAACCGCCGAGATTTCCATTCAGGCGGCGTTGACCGGGCATCTGGTTTTTTCTACTCTGCATACCAATAACGCTTCCTCGGCGGTCATTCGTTTATTGAATATGAATATTGAACCATTTTTGATCAGTTCTTCGGTTATTGCCGTTATCGCTCAACGGTTGGTGAGGAAAGTCTGTCCTCATTGCCGCGAAGAGATGGAGCTTTCCGATGGTATCAAGAAAGATATTGCCGGGATACTTCCGGATGCGGGGGAGATGAAGTTTGTGAAGGGGAAAGGGTGTGATCAGTGTAATGAGATAGGATATCATGGGCGCACGGGTATTTACGAGATTATGCCGGTAACCCAGGAGATCAAAGATCTGGTATTGCGGCGGGCGACGGAAAAGGAAATCTCCGATGTAGCGATAAAACAGGGAATGAGAACGTTGCAAATGAGCGGGTTGAAAAAGGCAATGAATAGGGTTACGACAGTTGAAGAAGTAATGCGGGTCGCTTTCGTAAAAAGGATTTAGCCATGGAAAAATTTATTTACAGGGTAAGAGATCGTCAGGGAAAAATGATGACCGGGACGTTGGAGGCTGATGATAAACGCACGTTGGTGAGGCGCCTTTCCGAACATGGATATTTTGTGGTGCACGTCAAAAAGTTCCGTAAGCAAGCTTCTTTGTTCAGCCAGAACGTCAAGCTTGAATCGGTCATTTTGTTTACCCACAAATTAAGTTCGATGATCAGTGCCGGAATTCCGATTTTACGCTGTTTGCATATTCTGTGGGAACAGACTGAAGAGAGGGAAATGCAGCTGGTGGTCAGCGAAATCAGGAACGACCTGGAACGGGGAATTTCTCTCTCGGTCGCTATGAGTAAATTCCCCGATGCCTTTTCTTACGTATATATCAATCTTATTGAGGTTGCCGAGCGGGGGGGGGTCCTCGCTGAAATTTTGAAAAAAATCGTCGTCTTCATGCAACGTCAGCGTGAATTACGCATGCGGATGAAGAAAGCGCTCACCTACCCGACGGTGATTCTGGGGATCGCGTTGTTTGTTTTTATCATTATGATGTTTTTTGTCGTGCCGGTATTTCGAGGGGTTTTCGCCAAACTGAATATTTCGTTACCTTTTTTTACTCGGATTATTCTGGGCGTGTCCGATTTTTTCCGCATGTACTGGTGGATTGTTCCTGTGGCGGGCGTCGTCGGAGCGTTGTGGTATCGGCGGTATTATCGCACCGAGCAGGGCCGGTACCGGATCGATGTCGCAAAACTGCGTATGCCGCTCATCGGAGACCTTATATTTACGTCGGCCTTAGCGCGGTTCACCTATGCCTTTTCTCTTCTTGTCATCGGGGGGGTGCCTCTGGTATACAGTCTGGAAAGTGCCAAAAAAAGTTCTTCCAATCAGGTTATCGAAGCAAAACTGAATTATGTGAAGGAGAAAGTCGTTCACGGAGAAGGGTTGAGTGAGGCGATGCAGACGACAAAGTTTTTCCCTCCCTTCATAACCGAAATGATAGCCATTGGTGAGGAGAGCGGTACATTGGGTGAAATGCTCAATGTCCTTGCGGTCCATCTGGACGAGGAAGTTGAGTACCGGATTAATAAATTTGTAACACTTATTGAGCCTATCGCAATTGTCTTGATCGGTCTTATTGTCGCCGCTGTGCTCATTGCTTTATATTCGCCGATCTTTACGCTGTGGGGAAGGCTGGGTACGTGAGAATGAAAAGCGGGGATCCCCTTGAAATAAGTAAAACAAAAGTTTATATATAAGGGGGATGGTGTGATGCCGGAAGCGATTCCCGTAAACAAAAGGTTGCGAGAAAGATTGATAAAGTGGTAAGAAATGAGGTATACAGGAAAGGTTATGGCTGAGGTATGAACATCACGAAAAAAGGAGGGATTATGCGGAGAAAAGGGTTCACCTTGATTGAACTTTTGGTTGTTTTGGTAATTGTGGGGATTTTGCTTACCATGGTTATCCCCAATGCCTTACGGGCTATTCGTCAGGCGAATACCAAGCAATGCGCGTCCAATCTTCGTACGATCGACACCGCCGCGCATATGTGCTTTTCCGAAACCCGCAGTTGGGATGAGTGCAGTACGCTGGATGAATTGGCGGATTATCTGCCCGATGAAGACGGTGATGGCGAGGGGGATGAACTGGAATGTCCTTTTGGGGTTGACTATAGTATGGACGGCGATGATACCGACGGTTATCGTGGTAACCGGGCCGGGCATTTTTCCAGTGATAATTGGCCGAATACCCACGACTAGAAAGGATTCTGAGGATGATTGTAAATCTGGAATTCAGTCGTAATACGATCAAGTGCGTGTGTCTGCAGAAAAAAGGGAATGGCCTTGTTGTTTCTCAGGCTTATTCTCTTCCGGTTCCGTGCGACGTATTTGACGAAGAGAATTCAGAAAAAGTTACTGCTTTGCTGAAAACTTTTTTTAAACAGCATCGCATCCCCTTACAGAAAGTATATTTCTCTCTTTGTCATAATGATATAGTCTTTCAGGAGTTGACGCTTCCGGTCATGCCGGATCCGGAGATCCATGAGGCGGTAAAGAATGAAATCGAGCGGGTTCCCCGGTTTGCCTCGGAGGAATATCACTATAGTTATCAGAGTATTCACCAGCGCGGGGAAAATAAAATACACATTCTGTCTCTGGCCATGCCTCAGAGTGTGTTTGAGGTTCCTTTGCGGATTCTGAAATCAGCCGGCTGTGCGATTCAGGGATTTGATGTCGTTCCTTTAAGCGTGCTCTCTCTGGCGGAAAAAGTTTCTTCGGGGGAGAATATAGGCGTCCTGGTAGTATGCGAACATATTACTTATTTCCTTATTATGCGCGACAACGTCTGCGAGAAAATTTATCTGGCTAATTCCGGGACGGATGATCTTCTGCAAGGCGAAGCCGCGGCAGTAGATCAAAAGGCATTAAAATTATGGTTAGAGGAGATCCACCGGATCCTTAAATTCTATGAAGTAGAACAGCATAGAGTTTCTCCCCGGATGTATGTTGTCTGGGATAACGAACGGATTGCAGATTTGCTTCAACATGTGGGGACACTTGTTCGTCAGGAAGTATTACCGTTAGAGATGCCTCGTTCCGTCCAGTTCTCCAAGCGGGTTAATTTTCTCAAATTGAATCATATGTATGCCCCTTTAGTGGGAATGGGGCTGCCTGGTGGTTCTCACCGCCGATTCAATTTGGAGCGTATTTGGAACAAGAAAAAAACACATCGGTATCAGCGTAAAATCGTCATCTGTGGTGCTATCTATTTGATATGCGTAGGCGTTTTAGGTGCACGGACAATGAGCTTTTTCTCACAGAAGACGCATTCTCTGGATTTCTATCGGCAGGAACTCTCCCGTCAGATAGAAGATTTGGAGAAGCGTACTGATAAGCTTCGTGCCGAACGGGCTCATTATGAGCAGTTGAAAGAAAACATATTGAAACAGGCGACAGTTATCAGTAATCTAAACCGACGGTCCTGGGCGAAAACTTTTTCCCGGGTGGGAGAGAATATTCCCGAAGATGTCTGGCTCCAGTCATTTACGTTTAATCGGGAAGGAGAATGTGAATTGCAGGGGAACAGCTTCCATTTAGAGTCAGTGGCCGATTTTATGAGAACGCTGGAAAAGACGGGGTATTTCAGCGAAGTGAAACTCGATTTTACCAAAGAGCGTCAGGTAGAAGGCCAAACGCTTGTGGAATTCGGGATTGTGATGAATGTCGTTTTGAAACAGGATGCTGTCCAAGAAAAGGATTGATCGATGAGGAAGAAAGAAACCTCGACCAAAGCGGTTAAGTTGATTACATTGGTTTTATGTATTCTGGTTACCTGCGGGTTGGCTGCCGGCGGGGCCTATTATTATACGGAATACAGCAAAGCTCAGCAGAAGCTTTTGCCGCAGCGTCAGCGCGTGAAAGAATTGAAACAGGATATAAGCGATCTGGATGTTTTTTTGCATCGATATGCTACCGATATTTCCCGTCTGGAAAAGATCCTTTTTGAGGATAAAGATATTCCTCTTTTTCTGGAAGGTATTTCCAGGGCTTCGTCCCGGTTCAGCACGAATATCACTGAGATAAAAGCCTTGTCTCCCCAAATAGTGGATATGGAAGGATCCCGTATCCGGCGGAATCGCCGTCGTTCTTCGGCTCGACAAAGAGAACCTGAGAAGCAGGATTCCTTGACTCTGGGATCTTCCCCTTTTCGTATTAAGATGAAGGGCGTTTTTGGCGATGTTATCCAGGCGCTCCTGTCTTTACAGGAGCACCGCCAGCTTTTGAGTGTGAGTAACGTGGTTATTAAGGAGAAAGAATATCCCCTTCTCGAGTGTAGTTTTGATTTGGATTTGTACAGCTTAATTAAAAAAGGAGAAAAAGGGGGCCGGCCATGATGAGGAGGATGCCGTATTATGTAGTTACGGGAATAATTGTCGCCGGTATGCTGGGGCTGTGTGGATGTGATATGATTATGGAGAAAATCTCTTTGCGAAAAAAAACGACGGAAAAAAAACCGGTTGTTGACAAGAAAAGTTATATTCAGGATATTTCTCTTGCCGAATCGATCATGCGGGCTCCTGCCATTGATATTGCGCTGAAGCGGGATCCTTTTCGTCCTCTCGTGAAAAATATCGAATCTCTTATCGAAACCGAACCGGAGGAAAAGACGACACTTACCCTTACGGGTATTTACGGAGGGAAAACTCCGATCGTATTAATTAAAGGGACCGAAAAGACCTATGTAGTACAGGAACGAGATTACGTGGAAGGATTTCTGATAAAGAAAATCATGGAAAATAAAGTACTTTTAGAACGAGCGGGGAAACATATGATTTTAACCATAGGAGGGCAGGAAAAATGAAATATACATACAGATATATTGTGGCGGCGGCGGCGCTGACGATGATGATCGGTGTCGCGCAGAATTCCTTTTGCCGGTCGTCTCAGGATCTTTTGTATGAAGCCGAAGCGCTATCGAGAAGCATTGTTCAGCAACGTAAGATGCAAAGAAGCGGTGTTGAACAGCAGATCGGGAAAGAAATGAAACAGCGGGCCCTTACTTCAGAATCTCTGAAGCCTGAGATGCCGTTTTCTGCCTCACGGGATGAATCGCGCATTCCCCGGATTCTTTCTGAAAAACAGATCAGCTCGGCGGCGGATATCGTGTTGCCTAAAGCTCATGCCGAAGAGATGCCCGAAAGAGAGGTTCGTTCCTCCCCCGGACAGAGAGAAGGACAGGCGGAGTCTTCGGCCCGGACAACGCAAAAGAAAACGGTCGATCTTGACTTTACCGATGCTAATATTGAGGATGTGTTGCGGGTTATCGGCGCCGGAGAACAGTTTAACATTGTGGTTGACCCGGTCGTGAAAGGGAAAAAGATCGATCTGCATATAAAAGAAGTTACCACTGAGGAAGCGTTGCAGGTGTTATTTCACGCTTACGGGCTTGATTCCACGGTTGTGGGAAATACGCTGTTTATCTCCCTTGAGGAGCGTATTAAAGAAATGGGACTGGTCAACCGGGTGATCAAACTGAGTAACATTAATGCGCAAGATGCCGAGAAGTTAATCGAAAACATCGCTGAAGAGATATCCTTCAATAAAGATATTAATGCGCTGATTGTAACCGGTACTCCTTCCCAAATTCAGGAAGTTGAAAGGATCATCGACGAAATTGACCAGCCGCAGCCGCAGGTGTTGCTTACCGCCAGGGTGGTGGAGGTTGACCGGGATTCGCTGAAAGAGCTGGGGATTGATTGGTCTGATTCGATGACATTGAACTTTCAGGAAACGAAGCGGCCTGTGGATAATACCGGGACCAGCCAGATCGATACGGCACAGCAGGCATTTCGTTTTTTCCGTCTTTCCCGTGATCCGTTCAAATTCAGCGCCATTCTGAAGATGCTGATTACTCAGAATAAGGCACGGATACTTTCCAATCCGCAGGTGACGGCGATGAACGAAAAGGAAGCGAATATCTTTATCGGTGACCGGGTTCCCTACACCATTACCACCGTGACCGGAGGAGTTGCCAGTACCGAGGTTCGTTTTGTCGAAGCGGGGATTCGTCTGAAAATCACACCTTCGATCATTAAAGAGGATTTCGTTGTGGTAACCGTGGAGCCGGAAGTGAGTTTTATTTTCGCTTGGCGGGGGCCGGATGACCAGTATCCCTGGGTAAGAACCCGTGAAGCCAAGGCGAGTGTTCGTGTTCGAAACGGACAGCCGTTTGTACTGGGCGGGTTGATCAGTGAAGAAGACAAAAAAAATATCTATAGTCTTCCCTTTATTTCAAAATTACCGGTACTGGGGAATTTATTTAAATACGAAAAAAATACAACCGATAACAAAGAACTTATCATTGCGGTGACTCCCGAAATTATATACTGATGATAAGGTGGGGCCGACAGTGAAAAAATCATTTACTCTTGTCGAAATACTTATCAGCACGCTCATCATTGCTATTGTATCGCTGGCGGCCTACATTTCTCTCACTACGCTTTCCCGGGTCGAAGAGCGTTCCGGGGATACAATAACCGCACATAATCTGACGCTTTCGGCATACGAGGAGATAAAGGCGCGGTCCTATCGCGATGAGGATTTCTTTAACAATCTCACGTCGATATATCCCTCCGACTCGGACGTCTGGGAGTCTTTTGATATCAAAGGCTATCCCGACGATTTCTTTGAACGTCTTATTGCCGTCGAGGATGATGCGAGTTCGGAATTCGAACATATTCGGGTAAGCGTGCGCTGGCGGGAAGAAGGAGACTGGCGGCGTATAGATAAAGCCTTCTCTCTGGCCCGGCCGCCCGATCCGTTGCCGGGAAATATCGAAGGTACGGTGAGCGAAGGCCTGGCTGATCCGATTCAGGGAGTATTAATTGAAATTCAGGAGGCCGAAAGTGGTCTGATGATTTCTGTCCATACGGATAACCGGGGATACTTCACATTCGAAAATGAGGACGGAAATTATCAACTTTCCGCCGGTACCTATTCTCTGTCGGCGACACACGAAAGGTACGAACCCGTTGTCCTGATGGAGGTTGTGGTCAATCCTGATGAGTCCACTGAGGTGGATATTCAGATGCAACCGTTGCCGGAAGAACTCAAGGGAACGATTACCGGCAGGTTCATCGATCCCGATGGTTCGCCGGTGAGAGATCTTCAGGTGCGGCTTTATAGCGGCGGGAGTTACCAGCGGGGTACATCTACCGGGAATGACGGTACGTTTCGGTTTAGGGAGGTTCCCGTTGAAGATGGGGACGGAAATTCCCTTTCTTATACGGTTGCTACCAACGACGCCTATCGTGTCGGATACTGCGGCAGAATTCCCCATCAGGGGTGGGGAAAACAATGGCATTACATGGGGTGGTCTTCTTCTTTGGACCGGGGTGGCGGAACGATTCTTGCCGGCAATCCCTGGTGGGGAAGTACGGCGACGGATCGTATCGAAGTTATTCCTGATCCCGGAATTACCGATATGGGATCGATCGTCATATATCCGGTTCCTACCGCGACCATGTCGGGAACCGTACGGTATCAGGGAGCGGGAGTGGATCGGGCGAGGGTATCAAGGTGGTGGCATGACTGGGTATGGCTGGGAAGTGTGCGAACCAATAATACCGGTCAATATACTATGGCCGTACCGGCTGCTCAGGAGTTGTTTCCCGACGATAATAGATACAGGCTGCGTGTACGTGGTTCAATGGGAGGAAGTCCCCCGGATGGGTGCGGATATACTCCTGAATATCGCCGGGCTCCGTCTCTGTATGTCGGGACTTCCGTTGCCAATTTCGATTTTGATTTAGGAACACGGTTTTGTGGGAATGTTGACGGACATATCCGTGATGATATTACATTAGGCGGATTGTCCGCGGCAACGGTGACCGTACGGGGACGTTCGGGATCCAGTAATGCGCTCGGTAATTATTGTGTGCCGGAAGGCGGCTGCGGGGCTCCTCCCCGGTATACCGTCGCTACCGGGCGACATGCTCTTGAGGCTGAACGTAACGGTTACTACGCGTATACAACGGAAGGAAACCGCTGGTACGCGCGAATAGGAGGGGGGCGTCCGGTTCATGTTGAAGCCAACGAGACAACGGAGTACAATTTTCGCATGTTTCCGCGTGGATACGGCGGTGTTGAAGGAGCCGTATTAGACAGTATTACCGGAAATCCTATTGAAGACGTGGAGGTTGTATTCCGCTTATATGACGGAGGCCGGCACCGTGTCTCTACCGAAAGCGACGGAGAGTTTTCGATTGACCCGGTTCTGGAAAGCTGGCCGCCGCCTCCCGACATATTGAACAATCATGATGGCTATTATAATACAGGCGAGCGTCTTCATCGTTTCAGTATTGACGGAGGAGACGAATATGAACCGTACAGCAGGGGAGGGATTGAGGTAATTCGGAATCAGACCACGGATGTGGGGAATATTTTCCTGATCCGCAAGGGACAGATGTAATCTATTCGAAAAATAATCCTATCGCTCACGATGACACGCCGGAAGAAAAAGATTAAAAAAGCCTTTACCCTTGCCGAAATTGTCGTTGTCCTGGGGCTGATCGGCGTCGCCACGTTGATTTTTTACACGGTATTTTTGGGAAACTGGATCTATTATGATGTAGAATTAACCCGATTGAAACTGCAGGAAGACGCGGAACGGATTTTGAGTGTGCTGGAAGAGGATGTAATGGAATCGATGCGGGTCGACGTCATTGATCCTTTTCAGGTGCGATTATCGTATCCGGATGTGTTTGTCCCGCCGCGTGACGATATCGTGTATTCTATCGACGAAGAAGGCCGGCTCATTAGGGATAATAATGTTAATCCGGTCGTATTAAGCGGGAATATTTCCCGGGAAGATTCGCAGTTTCAGCTGGGTAACTGGGGGCAGTTGGTATGTGAATTGACCCTGGGAGAAGAATCTCTGCATGACATGATAAATTTTTCGATTACAAAGAATATCTATCCCCGTAACATTCAATGAAGCACGGTTTTATTCTGCTGGCGGCGGTTTTAACGACTCTTTTTTTGGGAATCTTTATGGGTATCGCCGGGATAAGAATGTTGAGTCAGATGCGGTTGACTACCTCGCGCGAAATTTCCCAGGATGCTCTCTATGCGGCGGAGGTGGGAGTGGAAAGAGCGATTTTTGAACTGAGGAATAATATCGATTGGATAGGCGAAATTGAAGTGGGAAATCCAATCCCGGGATCTGAAAATGTTGAAGTCCGGTTTACACCGGACGATCCCCGGACAGCTGTGGGGGAATATACGATACGTCTTGGCGGGGAGCCTTATCCCGACGGAACATGGATGATAATACCCTTGCGCGTGGAGGGAAGGAGTGTCCATCCTTCAGAAGAAGCCGTACGTATTCTTGATGTAGAAATTCGGGCCCAGTCTCCCACCGCTTTTTTTGTCTTTACGTTGGGAGATATCCATGTGGGGAGTGGCGCAAATATCGGTTCGAATGTGCTAGGGAGAGATGTGTATTTTGAGATTTCCGAGGCCCTGCCCGACGGGATGAGAGAGATCGATGTGGACGGAGACGTGACCTATTTACGTAATATAGCCGGAGATGACCATGAGGATGTATCCATCAGCGGGGAAGTATCACAGGGTGATCCGGTTACCTTTGTCGGTGTGGACATCTCCCGGTACCAGAACATTGCCCGGGGCGGCGGGGCGTATATTGACGGAGATTTTCGTTATCAGGGTAATATTGACCGGGAAGAACTTGATGCGCCCAATGGCGTTGTGTTTGTCCACGGAGACGTTGAAATCGAAGGCGATGTGATCGAGCCCATGTTAATCGTTGCTTCCGGGGATATTCATATTATAGGAGACGTAGAATATCGGAACGATGATTCCAATATACAGCTTGGATTATTCTCCGGCCGGGATATTATTATCGACGCAGATGCTACCGGTGAAGACGCGGACGGAGATCTTACCCTGGAGGGGCTTTTGGTTGCCGACGGAGGAGTATTACGTGCCGAAGGTGATAAAGGCAGTCAGGCGGAACTTAATTTTCATGGCGCGATATCGGTACGAGGTTCTGATGATGTCCGTACGGTCATTGATCTCAATGTATTCCGTGAGCGTAACTATTTATACGATCACCAGTTATTTCTTGATCCTCAAATCCCTTTCATGTCCTACATTGCCAATCTGCGTAAGTGGGAGCTCCTGGGGGATCCCGACATCTCTGCCGTCGATTAATGTAAGCCGGTATCTCTTCTTCCGACAGAGATTCGGCTTTCATCATCCATCCTTTTCGTTCCCGGCATAGAGAAGAAGTCAAAAAGTTCTTGCCTGATAAGGGGACAGTTGCTATAATCTTTACTACTTTTGGCTTGTCTGCGGGTAGCGTTTAGAAGAAGAGAACGATTGTGATTGAGAATATCTAATTGCTGATCGCTACCCGCTTAACGCTGTATGTATGCCGCATGGGCCCGTAGCTCAGTCGGTTAGAGCAGTTGACTCATAATCAATTGGTCCGGGGTTCGAGTCCCTGCGGGCCCATCGTTTGTGGTAGCATGGAAGTCTTTGAAAAGGGAAGGTGGAC
>CAZABB010000044.1:0-12871 GCA_964483625.1 uncultured Planctomycetia bacterium
ACAAGATGTATGAAGGCAGCATCAAAAGTAAATATCGTAAAGATACCCGATAATCAGGGAACTTCTGGATAAACGGGGGGTGGGACTTCTTCTCTCACAATCAGCCGATCGGTCAAGCGCAGCCATTCAACGATCAACTTCTTTAACTGCACCGTATGGAATATCTTATTGAACTTGTTATCTTCCAGCTTATTGACCTCATCGATCAGATCGTTCAGGGATGACCGGCCGTAAGAATAATTCTCTTTTTCATCCTTCACGATGGCCTCGGCAAGCTTGATCTTATCGTCAGCGATCGCGATCAGTTTCTCTTCCCGTTCGATCTGATCATGCAGATTCCTCAGATCCGTATAGAGTCGGGCATATATATTCTGATTGGAAAGTGCGGTCTTACTTTCAGCTATTTTTGCTGTTTCATATTCAGCGTTCTCAACCTCTCCGGGCAGAGGCAATTCGATAGTGAGCCCTGCGTATCCCTTCTTCTCATCCGGGGTCACATCATGGCCTGCTCCGTCGACGGAAAACCCGACAAAAAGGTCGATGGAAGGCAGGAGCACATCGGCGGCTTTTGACACTTCTACCGAGCTTTTTTCTTCAAGCAATTGCAAAACCTGACAGGTACGGCTGAAATCCTTAAAGTATCGATAGTCCGATGCGAAATTCAACTTGGTATCCTCATATAATGCCGGCACCTGAGGGATAAGCTCTTGGTCACCTTCATAGCGAAGCGCTTCTTTGATCAGATTAAGATAACGGGTATAGCTGTTGCGCAGGCTGACGAGGTTTTCCTCTTTTGCCAACACCTGCAACTTGATCTTATTGACATCGATCGGCAGAGCAATACTGTTTTTCTGCCGTTCCTGGATGTTCTCAAGAAGTCTCAAGTTCTCATTATAAGAATTTTCCCCCGTTTTTACGTTTTCATACGCTGAATACCAGTCATAATATCTCTGCGTGAGCGTAGCCAGGTAATCTTCATAAGCTTCGATGATCTGATGGTTGGCAATATCGATCTCAAATCCCACAATATCATCGAGAAGACGCGTTGCCCGGCCGAACGCATTCTCGGCCAACGGTTGGGAAATAAGCAAAGAATATTCTGACGAGACCTGATGAGTAGTCGCCCTCAAACTGGTCGAATACTCGGCGGTAAGCTCGGTGCCGGCATAGGGGAAAAGCTTTGATAAGGAAACCGTATTCTCTGTCCCCTCATCGGGTGAATCCAGAAACACACTGTATTGGCTCTGGATGGAAAGTACCAGGTCTCGTGCCGAAACACGTAACGCCCGTCTGTATTTTAGAGAAAGCTGATCGATAAGGATCGTCTGAAAACCTGTATCATTCTTCGCTGCGATACGGATAAATTCCTCAATCGGCAATTTTTTTGGTTCACTTTCTTGTGCGGAACAAAACCATGCTTGTACCGTAAAAAAAAGGAGAAACAATATGATGAGCCGGTTGTTGTCCATCTTTTTATTCCTTAAGATAAGGTACATTTTGCTTTTTTAAACACACTATATACACACGGGATAAGGACCAGAGTAATCACCGTACCGAACAGAAGTCCCCATCCTAATGCCAGCATCATCTGGGCCAACATTGAATCGTATCCGGCCCAGCCGTACGCGGTGGGAATGATCGCGACAATAGTCGTAAGCGTCGTTAAGATCACCGCACGCAGACGGGTCTTGGCAATACGGGCGATCTCCCGATACATCTCATCCACAGGTGTATTACAACTATATTCCGTTTCCAGCTTTACGACCATAATAATCGCATCATTAATAACGACCCCGGCAAGCCCGAGCGCTCCGATCACTGCGAAAAATCCATAGAGAGCAATCCCATGCAACCAAAAGGCAAAGATAATACCGACGACTCCAAAGGGGATAGCCAGCATGATCAAAAACGGGGTGGCAAGCGAATTAAACAAAAGCGCCAAGATGATATAGATAAGCCCGATGACCATAATGATCGCGACCTGAAAATCACGACTTGACTCCCGGCTGTCTTTTACTTCTCCGGCAAATTCGATAATCGCAGAAGGGTATTGTGCTTGAAATTCTTCAAATATATTATTTTCGAAATGTTCGGCAATTTCAAGCGGAGTTTTTTTCGTGCCCGGTTTTAAGTCGGCATAGATAAGCGTACTGCGTTTTAGATCTTCCCGTTCGATGGAATCGGCTGAAAGTTTTTCTTCAATATCGACCAGGTCGTTCAGCGGCACCAGATACTGTCCCTGGTTCTCTACCGGTATCTCGAATATCTTATCGATATCGTCCTTCGCCTCTTCTATCGTCGTCAGCCGCACATACACCGGTTCATCATCACCGGAAAAATCATACAGTATCGTCCCTTCTAACGATGCCCGCAAAGTCTTTGCGATATCAGAAGGATTAATTGCCAAGCGCCTTATTTTATCACGGTTCAGCTTTAAATAATATTCGGGATTATATGCCGGGCGGTCAATCTCAATACTCACAAGATCGGAATACTCTCTCATTTTTTGAGCCAGCTCATCGGAAATTTGTTTACGTAACTTGTTGTTGTTTTCCCGAACATTGATCTCAATCGGGCTGCCGCTTGAGCTTCCGTGCCGGGCTTTACGGAACTGAATCTTCTTAAGTCCTTCATAATCTGCAGTTCTTGATTCCCATTCCTTAACCAGCTGGTCTCCCGATTTTTTCCTCTTCTCGCGCGGCACGACTTCGATGCGCATCCTGAGACGATTTTCCAGTGCCGCCGAACCCCGGCGGCTGCGGCCGATATCATTTCTAAAACCCACCACTTCCTTGCCGATATATTCACGTAACATATTCTCTAACTTTTGCGACAGAGCGGCGGTTTCATAGCGTTTGGTCCCGGGAGCGGCTTCAGCCGTCATGCGGATCTCCTTGGTCTCCTCATCCGGGAACATGACGAACTTCATCTTATGCTGAGCGATAAATCCCGAAAAGATCAGAAGGAAAATGAAACCGAGAAAGATAAACCATTTAAACGGTAACGCTTTCTTGATGAATTCTTCATAGCGATCTTCCCAATAATGGAACCAGTTCCTCCTCGATACCCCCCCTTCGGCTTGGCGACGCATCAAAAATCGTTCAATAGCCGGCCATAAACCTAAAGTAATCGCGCAGCGAATACGATACGAAAACGGCAGCATCATGTGCCCAGGTAATACACAGATTGCCTCTAATAACGATGCTCCCAGCATCATAAATACGATCGGAGGAATAAACCTCACCATAACCCCGAACCGTCCGGAGAAGAAAAACAGAGGCACAAACGCGATACAGGTCGTGACAATACTTGCGGTAATAGGGAGCAAAACAAACGCCGTACCCTGCATTGAAGCTTCATGGGGCGAAAGGCTCTTTGAGCGGCTACGATTGATATTTTCGGCAACGACGATCGCATCATCAACGACCATCCCCATCACAATAATCACCGCCGCCAACGTAATATTATTGATCGTATATCCCATCCAAAGAGCAATGATCAATGTTACGCAGAATGTAAACGGGATTCCCATCGCGACCCATATCCCGGAACGGAAATCAAGGAACAGAAACAACGCAACAATGACCAGGACAAATCCGATGGCCCCGTTGATGCTGATAAGACCGATCCGATTACGTACATCTACCGATTCATCATCAAGCAAGATCACCTCAATCGAACTACCTTCAAGAGAATCTTTATACTTATCTACCATCTCACTAACCGCATCGACCGCATCAAGGATACCGTACCGGGATGATTTTACTACTTTAAGGAATAGTCCTTCATGGCCATTGATTTTATTCACTGTTTTGGTTTTCTCAAACCCCTCGACTACATCGGCGACATCAGAAAGTCTCACAACCTGACCTTCGAATCCACCCTGAACACTTAAATTTTTCAATTCTTCAATCGTCGTCAACTCTCCCCAGAGTGTTACTTTCGGTTCACGGACATTTTCAATACTTCCGGCGGGTTGACGGACATTGCTATTCTGGATTTCCCGCATCACCGTATTAAAAGGAATATTATATTCAATAAGTTTCTGGGGATATACTTTTATGTGTATCTCATCGTTCAAATAAGCCGTCCGGTTTACACTATGAACGTGCGGCATTGCCAGCAGTTTATTCTCAAGAGCGTAGGCATAGGTCTGCAGTTTCTTGCGGGTCTGGACATCAAGGATAGTCTTTTCTTTATCATAGAGGCCGATATCGATAATTGCTTTACGGGAGGTTTTAAAAACACGGATATGGGGGTCATCGATAATATCTTGGGGCAGATCGACATCAAGCACTTCGTTGCGGATCTCGGTGATTACCTCATCTTTATTGGGATAATCATTCTCAATTTCGGCGGTTACCCGGCAGTTGCCGACACTGGTGGAACTCAACACCCGGTATACACCGTCGATATTTCTTACGACCTCCTCAATCGGCTTGGTCACGTAATATTCGACTTCCTCGGTAGAAGCCCCGGGATAGTTGACCGTTATCCGGACAGTATCAAAGGTAATATCGGGGAGTTCTTCCTTAGGTATCTGCTGCCAGGCGAAGATGCCGCCTAAGAAGACAGCGACAAACAGCATGTTGGTAAGAAGATGCCGTTTGAGGAAAAAGGAGATTATTTTCTCACGCATATATTTCCTTTTTATTTATTATATTTAGACCTTGTTTATGTGAAAAAAGTTCCTCCGTTGTAAGGATAATTATACTATATAAATATGGCAGACATGTGAATTTTTTAGGATATCCTGGCGGGTAAAAAGCCTTTATTTACGGGGTTTTTGACGGCTTTTATCTTTCGCTTTCTCGACGATCGGCCGTTTACTGATCTTTTTCTTCTTAAACGCCCGCAGGATCACTTCGGCTTCGGAGAAGGCAACGGTAATAAAAGAAAATTTATCAAATACCCGTACATCGCGTATCTTACGAGGATCGATCCCGGCAACGTCCTTAACCATATCCACGATCTGACGAGCATCCATGTTATCGACTTTTCCCCGGGCGACAAACAGCCGTGTCGTTCCTTTCATGTCCACCGTCACCTCCCGGATCTTCCCGTAACTGCGGGCGTCCAGTTCGTTTCCGAAGGTCTGCTTTAGGAAAGCGGCGAGGATTGCTTCAGGCTTATTCTGCGCCAGGATCTCCCGGGCGAAATCAAGGTACTCGGGGCTCGGCGGGGTTTTAAGAATATTCTGAATATCGTTTTTTATCCGGCTCTTTTTCACCTTAATCACGTCTTCGACCGCCGGGATCTTTTCCTTACGGATATCGGTACGGGCTACACGTTTTATCACCGTCAATTTACGGTATTCGTCCGGTGTCACAAAAGTTATCGCCGTCCCTTCTTTGCCGGCCCGCCCGGTGCGTCCGATACGGTGCACGTAACTTTCCGGGTCCTGCGGCAGGGCGAAATTGATTACATGCGTAAGGTCACTGACATCGATGCCGCGCGCGGCGACATCGGTCGCGATCAGAACATTAATCTGCCGTTTGCGGAATTTTCCAAGTATCCTCTCCCGTTGATGCTGGGAAAGGTCACCGTGCAGGCCTTCTGAGTCATAACCGCGCTCACCGAGACGGCGGGCGACAGTATCCACATCCACTTTCGTCCGGCAGAATACCAGGCCGTAGAACTCAGGTTCTGAATCGATAATGCGGCATAAGGCTTCCAGTTTATCGCTATGAGCGACTTCAAAATAAATCTGATCGGTCAAACTTACCGTCAACTGTTCCTGAGCGACTCTGATTACCTGATATTTACCCATGTAGCGTTTTGCCAGTTCAAGGATGCGGTTGGGCATCGTCGCCGAAAAAAGAAGCGTCCTCCTCTGACGGTTGGTATAGCCTAAAATCTCCTCCACATCATCGATAAACCCCATATTGAGCATCTCATCGGCTTCATCCAGAACAGCATAGGAAATAAAACGCAGATCAAGTGTTTTACGTTGCAGATGATCTTTAATCCTCCCGGGAGTACCGACAACGATATCTACCCCTTTTTTCAACCGGCGCAATTGCTGGTCCATAGATTGACCGCCGTAAATAGCGATAACCTTAAGATGGGCGTCACTTTTCAGGGAATTAATTTCCTCGGAAACCTGCAGGGCCAACTCCCGGGTGGGAGTCAGAATCAACGCTTTAACCCCTTTCTGCCGGGGATCAAGCCGTTCGATAAACGGCAGACCGAACGCCGCGGTTTTCCCGGTTCCGGTCTGGGCCTGGCCTACGATATCTATCTGGCCTTTGAGGAGAAGCGGGATGGTTTCCTTCTGTATCCTGGTCGGCTCCTCAAAGCCTTTTTTCTTTAAAGCTTTCAGGGTTTTTTCCGATAACCCCAATGATTTAAATTTTTCTAACATTTATTTTCTCCGTTACTTCAGCCGTCAAGAAAAGTCAAAGCATCGTACGCATGATGCCGACAAAATATCTTTAAGAAAAAATTATTTTTCGTACCCCACCGTCTGCGCAAGAACAACTTTCTGGTTTGGATTCAACCGCATTGCCTTACCTAACGCCTCTTTATTCACTGCTCCCCAAACAACCGTAGCCAGGCCTTCGGAAGCACAATATAAATACACATTCTGGCTGATAAACGCGGCATCCACACCGGCAAAAGCTTCCTTTTCTTTCTCCGTCCCGTCATCAATCTGTTCAGTTTTAATTTTAGAGAAGTCCGCGGCATAAACAAGGTTCACCGGCGCGGTATGAACAAAATCCTGTAAACCAGTCAATCTTCTTATATCACCACTTATTACCGGATCCAGTATATGCAGGTGCGCATTATAAAAATAAACACCTTCTTCGGTGACGACATAAACATCGATTTCCTGCCAGTTTTTTGTCGACGGCGCGGTCCTTAAGCCCGATTGAGGCCGATTGATCCCCCACGCCGCCCATAATAAATCGGACAAAATCTGCGGGGAAAGTTCCCGGGGGCTGAATTGACGGGTAGATTTGCGGTCCTGCAATACCTGCATAAGGGGCCGGCCGCCTTCGACGCGGGGAGCGGGCAACTGGATGGAAGGGATATCCTCAGCAAAAATTATTCCCGGGAGAACTGAGAATAGATGGAAAAAAAAGAAGATTATGAGTATTTTTATACGCATTTTTCTCTGGGATACCTCAAGGCGCCGGACGCGATAACCATTCAAAGTCTTTTCAGATGACAATCACCGAAACAGGTACCTACCGATCGGGCGGCGGCAATCAATTCATGATCATGGGGAATCAACCGGGGCCCTTGCGCAACGGCATCAAGGGATACCGGTATAAACTCATTCCTGACGATACCGACCATATGGCCAAATTTTCTATTCACGATCAAATCAACCGTTTTGGCTCCTAACTGCGTGCCTAAAATACGGTCAGCGGGAGTAGGTGATCCACCGCGCTGAAGATGACCGAGCACAACGGTTCGCGTTTCGATCCCGGTTAGTTTCTCTACTTTATCTCCCAATACCACGCCGACACCACCTAAGCGCACCGGTTCAGACCCGTCACTGACCATCTTGCGTACGGTCACCGTGCCGCCTTTTGGCTTGGCTCCTTCGGAGATAACGACAATACTGAACCGTTTTCCTTTTTTATGCCTCATTTTTACACATTTAGTAATAACATCCATATCATAAGGAATTTCCGGCAAAAGAATCAGGTCGGCACCGCCGGCAACTCCCGCGTATAAAGCGATCCAACCGGCTTTCCGGCCCATTACCTCGATGATCATGACCCGATGATGAGACTGGGCGGTATCATGGATACGATCAACTGCTTCGGTCGCAATACTTACCGCCGAATTAAACCCGAAAGTGATATCCGTCCCTTTCAGGTCATTATCGATCGTCTTAGGCACCCCGACCAGCCGGACGCCCTGGTTCATCAACTGGTGGGCGATGGCCATCGTACCGTCTCCGCCGATACATACCAGACATTCCAGTTTGAGCTTCTTGATGTTTTTGATCACGGTCGCCGAAACATCTTTAAACCGCGTCTGTTTCCCTTTTTTCACCGGATACCGATAAGGATTGGCAATATTGGAGGTTCCCAGCATCGTTCCGCCTGAAGTCAGGATACCGGATACATCGGTAAAATCCAATTTTCGGTGCCGGTTATGAACGAGACCGTCATACCCGTCGGCGATACCGATGACCTCGATATCGTAATCAAGCATCGCCTTTTTCGATACGGCACGGATGACGGCGTTTAAACCGGGGCAATCTCCTCCCGCAGTTAAGATGCCGATCCGTTTGATTTTCGCTTTTTTTGCCATACTATCCTTTCGTTGTCCGGAGTGTATTATAACAGGTTACGTGTTGTTTGATAAGGACGATTTATAAGGCGTTAACCCGTTACCTCGTTCGCCCGTTCTGCCTCCCGCCTTTGGCGGGATCCCGCAGAAGGCGGGACGTTTTCTGATTAACGGGACAACGGGAGACTCCACCTTTGGTGGAGTAACGCGAGCACGGGCAAACCTGTCTTCCAAATTTATATTTGATTTTTTGTGCTGTTGTGCTAAATTAGTCTTTCAAATATACAAACATCTGTTAAAAAAAAGGAGTTTCCCATGAAAAATATCGGTATTATTACCTCAGGGGGAGATTGCGGCGGATTAAACGCGGTCATCAAAGGCGCGGCCCGCATGGCCCATAAACAGGGGCTTTCCTGCTTCGTGATTCCCAACGGCTACGCCGGGTTATATAACCTGCTTGAATTTGATTCGCTGGTCGAACTTACTCCCGAACGTATTGACGGTGTGGGAGCGAACCTGGCGGGCTCGGAAGCCGGACATTCCCGGGTAAAAGTGAAAAAGATCGAAGACCCTCAGAAATACGACCGGATAAAACAGGGACTCAAGAAGTTCAACATCGACGGCCTGATCATCTCCGGCGGCGATGATACAGGATCGGTTATCGTCGATCTCACTCAGCAGGGGATCAAATGCATTCACGCGCCCAAAACCATGGATTTAGACCTTCAGACCTATTCCGTCGGCGGCGACTCAACCATCAACCGTATCGCGACGTTCGCCGAAGACTTAAAAACAACGGGAAGAACGCATAATCGAATGATCGTGGTTGAAGTATTCGGACGGTATGCCGGGCACACCGCCTTTCGCGGCGGAATTGCCGCCGATGCCGACGCGATCCTGATCCCGGAGATCCCCATTGACTTTACTATTCTTTATCAGCACGCGAAAAAGCGCTATTTTCGCCGCATTGAACAATCCGACGTACACGCGGGAACCTATCTGATTATCGTCGCCGAAGGATTAAAGAACGCCGACGGGACCGAGCTTTACGATGAATCGGCAGGGATTGACGCCTTCGGTCATAAAAAGCTTGCTGGAGCGGGCAAATACGTGTGCCAGGAACTTTCCCGACGGTTTAAGGAAGACCCCCAAATCGAAGAGCTGATGAAGAAAACACAAATGTTCGTGCCCGGGATTTATAAAATCCCGGAGGTCCGTTCGGTCCAGCCGGGACATCTGGTTCGTTCCGGACATGCCTCCGCCTATGACGTCAATTTCGGCATTCAAGCCGGTGCCGCTGCGGTCCTTCTTTTGCTCAAAGGAATTAATGGCGTAACGGTTTCCAATGTCGAAGGCAAAAAGATACAATACGTCGCAACGAGTGACGCGATAAAACAGCGGCATGTGGATCTTGCCGACGTGGTTCTCTATGAAAACATGGGGATCTGTTTCGGCAGAGAAAAGACCGGGCTCGATGTGTCGTTTGAGGAACTCAAAGGGCACGTGCAGAGATATATGTAAATCACGTCGCACGACACATAGTCACACGACACACGATTTTCAACCCTTATTCTTCATGGGAAAGAAAGCGAGTGATTATTTTCACGCCTGGGGCGGATTAAATTGCGCCCAGGCTGTTTCCAAAGCCTTTCAGAAGGAGTTCGGCCTTTCGGAGGAACTCATCCGGTCATATAAGGATAAAGGTTCGGGACAAGCCCCCGAAGGAGTATGCGGTTCATTCTTTGCCGCACGCCAACTTCTTAAAGAACCCCAAGACATTGTTTACTTAGAGAAAAAATTCGAAGAACTCGCCGGATCGATCAGATGCAAACAGGTACGGCGCCTGAGGAAAGTCACCTGCAAAGAGACCGTCGATATCGCCGCCGAAATTCTTGCCGATTTTCTGAAGTAAGGAAAGATTTCTTATCCGGAAAGTTTCTCTATCTTCTCGATCAGCCGGCCGATATCTTCGGCGATCTCACCCGGCAACACAGCAAGCACCTCGACATCGCGGCGGAAAGAACGCAAAACAGCAAGGAAACGTTTGACCGCAACGCGCGCATTTCTCGTCCTTGTTTCCTCAGGATCCACATCTTTACGGCGTTTTACGATAAGGGAGGTTAGGTCTTTTTTTACCTCACCCACGTCTCTTTTATTTAAGATATCCTCTCTTACGTTCCGGTAATCCTCCTGAGGGAGAGACCTCTTGGCCCGCTGAAGCGTGCGGACCGCCTCAAGACTAAGTTCACCCTCCCTGGTTGACGGGGCACGTTGAGGCTGATACGGCAGGCCTTCGTTCTTCAAAAACATGTACGAACGGATAAGCTTCATCGCGGTATTTTTGCGCACAAACACTTCTTTTGCCGTATATTCATCGAACTTCTCGTATCCCCACCGGGTATACAGCTTATTTTTCCAGACGATATGAAGCGCCTTGGCTAGAGCGCGCCAAGAATTTTTAAAATCACGGGTAGCCCGTAACACCTCCCCCCTCATCTCCTCAGGAGAAAAAGACGCATCAATAATCTCATTCCCCCCTTTTACACCCTGTGTCTCAGTCGGATTCATCTTCTCCCTTTCTTCTCTTGAGGTCTGTTATCCTTTCACCAAAACCAGAAGCATTTTAAACTTATGTTCCGCCGCGAGCGCATGCGGTTTATGGGCCGGCATAATAATCATCTGTCCCTTGCCGGCCGTGTGCGTCTGACCGGCAATCGTAATCTGAGCCTCTCCGTCCAACACATAGACCAGCGCGTCGAAAGGCGCGGTATGTTCACTTAAGCCCTGGCCCTTATCGAACGCGAACACCGTAACGGTACCCGTGTCCTTTTTGATAATCTCTTTACTTACCACCGCACCATCCTGATAACTAATCATATCATTTAAACTTTCTGCTTTCATAATAACCCTTTCTTTTCAAACACTGACATACATTATTTGACAGATGGAAAAAACAATAAAAGAATACTTTTTACAACGAATATCACTAATTCCACAAAAAAACATTCGGATGCATTTACCACAGAGGACACCAAGAACACAGAGAGAAGATGGGAAAGTTAAGCCAAAATACTGGGAGAATATTTGGTTTCGCACGTTCAAAGATGAAAGTGCCATTCTTCGCGAATATCAGATCGAACGGAAAAGTCTCATTTTCCGTCTCGTCTGTTTTCGCGAAGATGCTCCATCGAGAAACGATGGAGGAAACCAAAGATACTCTGCCCCCTCTCTGTGGACTCTGTGAGCTCTGTGGTTGAACTCTCTTGCGATATCTATTTGAGTAATTTGTGTCATTTGTTGTTGAACACTTTAATATTATCATTCAGTAAAATCCCGGCTACTTGTCCCGGGGATTTTCACGGGATTCTGTCGGGGTTGAACAATATCCATTCTACTCTATACAAGATAGAATAGACTACTTTCTCTTTCTGGGGTGGGCTTGTTTTGTTGCTTTCTTTCTTATCTTTCTCTTTTTCTGTAATGCAAGCTCATCCAGATACGCCTCTAACGCCTGGGGGGTAGAGAGCATTATTTCATAAAACGGCCCATGATGTTCACAATCTCCCTGGCCATATTGACGACATCTTGTCGGCCTGGTCTCATAAATCGAACAACGATTGTCTTTTGATAAGTACATACACGTACTGTCGATCAACTGATACCACCGGTTATGCCGAATAAATACCCGGACACGGTCGAACTGGAGCTGCCATTTCAGGTCTTCGATCTCATCCTTCGTGCGCGGACGATAGATCTGAATCGCCAGATTACGGCAGCACAACGCGGCACATTTCCTGCAAAGCGTATGCATCGTCATGGTCTTCAACAAATAAAAAGCGGATAGAGCATTTTGTATTATTTTACTCTATCCGCTTAAAAAATCTATTGTTTTTCTTTTACGAGGCTATTCTACCGATACGATTTTTACGTCGAACTCCAGAGTCTTGCCGGCAAGCGGGTGATTTAAATCAAGCACGACGGTACTTTCTTTGACGTCGGAAACACGGATCGGCATCGGCTGGCCGGTATTGGTTTTCATTTGAAGATACATCCCCGACTTGACCTCGATGTCGGGCGGTAAAGACGTCTTGGGAACTTCTTTGATGGCTTCAGGATTAACCACACCGTATCCTTCATCAGGCGTTATGGTAATTTTCTTCTCGTCTCCAGTCGCCATTCCCTCCAGTTCTTTGGAAAGGCCGGGAATAATCTGGCCCTGACCGTGAACATACTCAAAAGGCCCCCTCCCTTTTGAGGTATCAACCACTTCTCCTTCAACGGTAAGTGTATACTCGAAATTAACCTTTTTACCTTTTTCAATCGTCATGTTTCTTTCCCCTTTCACTTGCTGCGTACCCATCATTATCATGATCGCCAACCCTGACCACATAATCCGCTTTAGCCTGCTCATACTTTTATCCTTTCTATTACCGATTTGTATGCTGATATCACAGAAAAAAAACCGCAAAGTTCAGTTATCTCAAAACTTTGCGGCCCCAAGATAGCCAAATCTCCTTTGGGTACTATTCTATCGGCTGTCCTCTTTTTGTCAACCCGGGGTCAAAACAAGTACTGTCAACATTTATTCGCAAATTCTAAAGAAGCGTTTTTCTGTTTTGCT
>CAZABB010000045.1:0-12665 GCA_964483625.1 uncultured Planctomycetia bacterium
GGGTATGCCGTTTTTATTTATCTGTCAATTTGCGAATAATAGTTTACAGTATCCTCCTCGGGAATTGAATTATTTTGAAAACGATTACTGTTTTTCTCCGATGGAAGAGGGAAAACGGTGGGTCTTGACCGGGAATAATTTTACCTGTATGATTAAAAATAAAGAGGAGTAATTCATGTGGAAAGACTTTGTCCGGGGGCAAGGTCTTTTTTTTGTTTTTAGGGTTAGAGCAAAGAAAGGATTTTTAGATGGAAAAAGAAAAGAAAAAAAGACGCTATGGGGCAGGCATTGGGGCGTGGCCTTTTTTGGAACGTCCCCGGGAACGTTTGCTGAAATATGGCGAACACACCCTTTCTGACTCTGAACTTCTGGCGATACTTTTGGGAAACGGGATAGCGGGAACGAATGCTCTGGAATTAGCTCGTCAGGTTATGCATGAATTCCGCTCTTTTCGGAACATGGCTCATATTGATTGTTCACGCTGGTGCTCCATAAAAGGATTGGGTAAAGCGAAGATGACCCGAATACGAGTGGTGCTGGAAATCGCCCGGCGATTCATGACAGAAAAGAACGGAGACCGTATTCAGATAAAATCCTCAAAAGACATTTGCCAGTTGTTCATGCCCCGCCTGCGCGATTTAAAAAAAGAAGTATTTAAAATAGTACTTCTTGACAACAGGAATAAAATAATTGAAATTATTGAAGCCGCGTCCGGAACGGTAAACCATGTTCAGCCTATTCTACGCGAAATATTTCAGAGAGCTCTTGAGTATTTTGCGGCGGCAATTATCTGTGTCCATAACCATCCCTCGGGAGATCCTCATCCCAGCCGGGAGGATATTGATTTTACCTCGGCGCTGCGCAGCGCCGGGGAGGTGCTGCAGATAAAAGTTTTGGATCATATCGTTATCGGCAACAATACCTACTATAGTCTCCTCGATAACAATCTATTTTAATCGCATAATTGCGATCTCATCATCACACCTACGAGGTGTGATGATGAGGAATAAAGAGAGAGGAGGGCCTTATGTTTTTAGCAAATGGAAAAGTATATCATGTTTTTACAAAAAGCATTGCCGATTACAGGATATTCAGTAATGAATCCGACTATAATCGTATGAAAGCATTAATTTTGCATTATCAGAATAAAGATGTTGGTATGAGGTTTTCCTATAAGGCTAGATTGAAACAAAGGGGTGATGATTTTATAGTTCCGAGCATATCAGGGGGTAAAGTTATTAATGTCATCGCTTATTGTATCATGCCCACGCATCTCCATTTTATTTTTAGGCAAGTGGAAGAGAATGGTGTCTCCAATTTTATGGGGCGAATTCTCAATAGTTATACTCGCTATTTCAACATTAAATATAAACGGAAAGGGCCATTGTGGGAAAGCAGATTCAAAAGAGTTCTTGTAGAAGCTGATGAACAATTATTACATTTAACTCGCTATATCCATTTGAATCCTGTTACTGCGTACCTTGTCGATAGTCCTGAAGACTGGGATGGCTCTTCGTATCAGGAATATATTACGCCGTCTCGCAAGAGAGACAAAATTTGCCAATATAATGATTTTTTTAATATATCCCCGGCACAATATCGCAGGTTCGTAAAAGAAAGGATTTCTTATCAGCGTCAACTGGCGAAGATAAAGGGTCTTATGTTGGATTAGATCGGTGTTTTTGCTTCTTCGTCTTTGCCTCTCACACCTACGAGGTGTGAGAGGGGAGTTAGGTGTCGTTGAAGTCGAGCAGTTTGGAAATGGGGATTTTGAAGGCTTTGGCAATTTTTTCTAAGGTGCTGAGCTTGACATCGCAGGGTTTTTTACTTTCCAGCCTCTGAATGTGTTTATATTCCACATTGGCGCACTCAGCCAGCCGCTGTTGCGTGTAGCCGTGCTTCTTGCGGAGGGCGCGTAATCGTTTCGCATAATTCACGCGGATATCTTTTGTCATATCGATATAAAAATAACATAAATTCCGCTATATTGACACCTTACCAATAAGGTGTTATACTCGAAGCAGGCCCGGGATATCCAGGGAGATGCCGTGGCGAATACGAGAAGGAAACCGGTTATACTGGTCGTTGACGATGATGATATTCTGCGGTCCTGTCTGGAGCTTATTCTCGATCGACGGAATTTTCATGTCGAGGGAGCTTCCAACGGGAAAGAAGCACTGCGAAAAATTCATAGGAACAAACCGGATCTTATTATCCTTGACGGCGTCATGCCGGTGATGGATGGATTTGATACCGCTCGTGTCCTCAAAGAAAATCCTGCCACAAGAGCAATTCCTATTATTTTCTGTACCGGTCAGAGTATTTCCGAATGTGCGGAAAAAGATATTGTTGTCGATGCGTACTGCGGTAAACCATTTGATTCTTCCGAACTCTATGAGATCATTCGTGACCTGCTCAATAATAAAAAGCCAGATTAATGGTTTTTCTTCCGAGCGATAGCTGTTATGATAAAAACATAAGGGTTATTCTGGAGGTCGCAATGAAGACAGACCGCGTTAGTTTAAGTAAATTCCTCTCATATCTTTTGAGACATCATCCTCACCGATACCAGCTTTCTCTGGATGAGTATGGTTGTGTCGCTCTGAGAGATGTGTTGGAAGTAGTCAAGTCGCAGTTTCCTTTTTTTCGCGAAAAACAGCTTGTATCACTTGTCAAAAACGATCCCAAGGGAAGGTTTGAGATTGTCGGGGATAAAATCCGGGCGACGTACGGCCATTCTATCAGGGTCTCTTACCGTCCCGATTCGGTCATACCGCCGTCGGACCTTTATCACGGAACCTCTTCGGCCAGAGCCGAAAAGATTTCCCGGGAAGGCTTGCAACCGAGGGGACGTCAGTGTGTCCATTTAAGCGTCGATACCAAAGACGCCTATATGGTAGGTTTGCGCCACAGTCGCGCCCCGGTGGTATTACGTATTGACGCCCGGCGGGCGTATGAAGAGGGAGTCGAGTTCTTCCGGGAAGGATATGTATTTTTGACCGACTATATACCCCCGGCGTATATTCATAAGTTCTAACTGATGAGTCACGACCGCATCGAAATCATTCGCGGCGATATTACCGTTCAGGAGGTTGATGCCGTTGTCAATGCCGCCAATACCTCGCTGTTAGGCGGCGGGGGAGTCGACGGCGCGATTCATCGCGCGGCGGGGCCGGAGCTCTTAGAAGAATGCCGGCGGCTGGGGAGCTGTCCGGCAGGGCAGGCCCGCATCACCAAAGGATACAATTTGCCGGCGCGATGGGTGATTCATACCGTGGGGCCGGTATGGCACGGGGGCACAAGAGGGGAGGATGAGTTTCTCGCCCGGTGTTATCGCAGTTGTTTTGATCTGGTTACGTCTCATTGTATTCGTACGGTAGCGTTTCCTTCAATCTCTACCGGCGCCTACCGGTTTCCTTTAGAGAAAGCCGTACCGATTGCCGCCGGTGAGATCAGCCGGTTTCTTGCCGGGGATGGCCCGTTAGAGAAAGTAATCATTGTCTGTTTTAACGACGCGGTATGGCGGGCGTATCGGAATCTCAAGGGAAGGTAACTCTAGCCCAGACGGGCCGGTGATCGCTTACGGTTCGGTCCGGTATCGAGCCGGAGCTTTGAGGATCGCCGCCGCGTACGAAGATAAAATCATACACGCTTTTCTTATTCAGCAGATACCAGTTTTTATACGTCCACTTGACCGATTCACTTGCCAGGCTAAAATCTTCCTTTTGTAATTCCTTTTCTATGGCCTGCCTGTGCCGGGCGGTGAAGGTATTGAAGTCTCCGGCGATAATACAGGGCGCGTTTTCATTATTTACTGCAGAAAGAATAGTTTTTACCTGCCGGGCCCGTTCGGCCGGAGAAATAAATACTCCTAAATGGGTCGATATGACGATGAGTTCTTTTTCATTCGCCGAAATCGTGGCGACCGTTGCAATACGTTGGATTTTATGTATCTTCTTATCGTAACGAGGGGGCAGAAATATTTTCCGGTCATTGAGTATCTGAAACCGCGTCAGGGTTGCCGGGCCGAAGTCTTTTTTTGTGTGCGGATCGTGGCTTGAGGGATAATAGACATAATTATATCCTAACGTATGGGCGATTTCTTTGACTCCGGCTGCACCCATCTCCTGCAGACAGATGATATCGGCCCCGACGGTTTCGGCAGAGGTCCTTAAAAGTTCGATCGCCGCGGCAATATTGCGCGAGTATTTGATGTTATAGGAGACGATATTCAGCCGGGACTTTTGAGTGTACGTTTGTACGGCCTCATGCGCCGCATAACGGGGAGCACGCGGCTGGAGATAGTTCAGGCGATAGGGAGTGAAACTGCACCCTGTTCCGACGACCAGCGCTATACATATTATGTACCTATATATACACATGCAGATAAATTATAGCATAAATTCGAAATTGTTGACCGGTTGATTCATCAATAGTAATATTGGTACAGATCATGGAGAATACGTGTTTTACTATCGGGCATTCAAACCATACTCAAGAGGCGTTTTTGGGACTGCTTCGCAGGCATCGTATCCGGTGGGTCGTCGATATCCGCAGCGTTCCCTACAGTAAGTATGTCCCTCATTTCAATAAACCGGATTTCGAGCGGTTTCTAAGAGAAGATTCAATAAAATATATATACTTAGGCGGAATCCTGGGAGGGAAATCCTTTTTCCGTCCATCTCCGGATACGGCCGGGGAAAATCCCCGAATCAAGGCGGGAATAGATCGCCTGGTAGAGATCATCCGCAGAGAAGAGGTGGCTGTCATCGTCTGTGCTGAATACGATCCGGCCCGCTGCCACCGGGGTAAATATATTGCCGGGCTTCTTAAAGATCGGGGTATCGGCGTCGCGCATATTTTACGTTCGGGTGAGATATCGACCTCTCTGTAGAGAACAATTTCCCCTGTAAACGATTACATAATATACCAAAAAGTCTTTTGTTCCTGGTTCTCTTTCGATTCCAGCCTTTCTTTTTTTTATTTCACGCCGCTTTCCCATTGAAATCTTCTTTTCAAAAATAGTATAAATAAGGTGCGAGTTACGGATTGTTTTACACAAATGGAGGAATTCTGTAATGAAGAAGAGACATTTTTTGCTGGTATCAGCTTTAGCCGTTATTCTGGGGCTGGGCCCGGGAGATCCGCCTTCGGCCGGTTTTCCTGCGGTATCGGAGAGCCTTCTGGCGAAGGCGGTTACGCGGTCGCAATGGGTTGACTGGGAGGGTATGGCACGGGATGTCCTTCTTGCCGAACAGCTGAAGATGATCTCTATTGTTCACCAAAAACTCAAGCAATCCCGGCCGCTGGAAGATAAAGAAGCGCTGATGCTGGTCGAATTATGGGGCGTCGGGGATCAAGATATTGCCGCCGAAAGCCGGCGGATTGTAGCGGAGATTCTCGCCGATATCGAAAACGTGGATATTAAAAAACAGATCGGTGGTGAAGAATTAACACGGTTATTGAATTATTACGCCGTCATCGGCGGCATGATCCTTTCTTTGGAAGATCAGTCCGACGGAGATCTCATCGAGGAGAAGAAAATAGTTCTTGCCCGGCAGGGTGATAAGGTGATCGTGCCGCTTGTGCTTTACGGATTGACCAACCGGGAAACGTCCGTACGGTTGGCGTCAAGAGATGTTATCACGATGATCGATGAATCTCCCGATGAAGTCGCCGAGGTGCTTTTTGAGTTTTTTACGGTTGAGTACAATAACGTATTGAATGACCGGACGATCAATCAACTGCGTGATATATTCGTCGCTCTGGAAGGGAAGGATGAAACCTCGCATGAAATTTACGATTCTTTGATGAATCACGCCGCTGACGCGCTCTCGGTGTACTGTTCTCTGGAGACCCGCCGGGATTATGATGAGAAATCTCTTTCCCGCATTACCCGCCTGGTGAACGCTCTTGCCCCTTGAGGGGGCTTTCCGTTTTGAAATGTTGTCCGGCTATCGGCGGCAGGTTTTCGAAAGGGTTGACCGTTTTTATGGGCGGTAGTATGATAATTTTCTATGCCCAGGAGGAAACCTATGAAGTTAAAAAGACGCGGTTATGAGCGAAGGGAATCCATACGGCATCTTATCAATATTCCTTTCGAATACCAGGCTCAAGCGGCCGGCCGGTCCTCGCAGAAAAAGAAGATCAAAGGCAAATCTCACACGCTTAATTTAAGCCGCGGCGGATTCCTGTTTGCGGCCCAGGAGCCCATTCCCGAGCATTCGGTGTTGAAGGTCAATATTCCTTTTCAAAACCGAACGTATCAGGTACACGTGAAAGTGATGCATTGCAAACAGGATCGCAAGGAAAACGCCTATCTGATAGGCGTGGAATTTCAGGATGTAAGTGACGCGTTCCGGATGAGACTTATTGAACAGATGTATCTGATTACCGAATACTGGCAGTTACGAAAGAGGCAACTCGGTCGTGATATTTCCCTGCCGGAAGCTTCCCGGGAGTGGGTACGGCGTTATTCTCAGAAATTCCAGAAGCTTTACTGGTAACGGGATTGATATTCCCGTGAAATTTGAGTTTCAGTAAGCGAAGGGATGTAGATATATGCTGTGGATAATTTTGATCCTTCTGGTGGCGATTCTGGTGAATCAGTTCCGTACCGACTTTTCCCTGCGCCGTGAATTTGAAGCGCTCCATCACGAGTTGAAAGACATCCAGGACCTGGTTGAGAAAAAAAACGGCACGTAATCGCCGGCTCGATCCCGGCTTGCCGCGGAAAAGAGGAGTAATCGGTTTTGCGTAAGCAGGAATAATGATAAAACAAAGAAGTTTTTTTATACTCTGGAGTCTCATCGGCACTTTTTTAATTGTCGGATCCGGTTACACAAAGGATACGGTGACGCATATGAAATTAAGCAGTCCTGCCTTCTTTTCTAACGGTTCTATCCCCTCCCGTTTTACCTGTCAGGGAGCCGATATCAGTCCCCGTCTGGATATCGCCGCCATCCCTCCCCGAACAGAGAGCCTCGCGCTCATCGTCGATGATCCCGATGCGCCCATGGGAACCTGGGTTCACTGGGTGGTATTCAATATTCCGGTGGTGAACGTTATCGAAGAAGGCAGTGTCCCCGGAGTTGAGGGTATTAATGATTTCGGCCGGCTCCATTACGGCGGGCCCTGTCCGCCGTCAGGCACACACCGGTACTTTTTTAAACTCTACGCTCTGGATACGCGGCTGGATATTTCTCCGGGGATTGACAAGGAGGGGCTTGAAGATGCGATGCGGGGACATATCCTGGCCGAAAGTCAGCTTATCGGATTGTACTCCAAACAATAGGCGGTTTTATTTAGAAGAGCAGACTTGACCTGACCTTGTTCAGATAGTATTATTGAATGTCTATACGAGGAGGAAAAGCCCAGGTGAAAGATCAAAAGAAGATAGGAGAAAGACGGCGGTTCATTCGTCATCCGATGTGTTTCCCGCTTACCTATCAGGTAGTAAAGGGAGGTTCGGACGAATATCGTTCGCGGACCCGTAATATATCCCGGGGCGGGTTGTTATTCAGCGCGCGGGAGTCGGTTGATCTTGGTTCGTTGATCGTAATCAAAATGCCGTTTCAGGATAAAGTGTACAATGTAAAGGGGAAGGTTGTTCACTGCAGTCAGAACCGGGAGGCGGAGCTGTATGATATCGGCGTATGTTTCCAAAGCTCTTCCGACGCGTTTCGGGTACGTCTTATCGAACAGATGTATTTAATCAGCGAGTACCGTGATCTGCGTCGCATGCAGTCCGGCAGTGATATGTCTCTGGAAGAAGCTTCTCAAGAGTGGGTTGATCGTTATTCCCGTCAGTTCCAGAAACTCTACTGGTAGAGGAAATTCCCGGTTAAACCGTAACGTCTGTCATGCATCAAAAGAAATCAGTACAGGAAATTTATGTGAGCACCGATATCGAAACCGACGGGCCTATCCCCGGCGAATTTTCGATGCTCTCTTTCGGTTCCGGCGCGTTTACTGCCGGCAAAGATCTTATCGCGACCTTCAGTGCCAATATCCATACCTTGGAAGGAGCCCGGCAGGATCCCGATACGATGCAATGGTGGGAAAGTAAACCTGAAGCCTGGAAAGCCGCCCGCCGTGACCTCAAAGATCCTTCGGTGGCCATGCATGAATACGCCAACTGGCTGAATCTTCTCCCGGGACGTCCGGTGTTCGTGGGATATCCGGCTTCATTTGATTTCGCGTTTATCAACTGGTATCTGATAAAGTTCGTGGGCGAAAACCCTTTTTCGTTCGTGGCGCTCGATATCAAGACATATGCTACCGCGATGCTTAAAAAACCTTTCCTGAATGTCACCAAAAGCACGATGCCCTCCCGCTGGTTTGATGAATCGAAAAAGAGCCATGTCGCCCTGGATGACGCGATCGAGCAGGGATGGCTTTTTTGTAATATGTTTAAAGAGAATACCTTTTCTTCCGCCGGCAACCGCTGATTCTAATTGACTTTCCTTGGGGCTGTGGTACAGTAAAAATGCTATGGAGGAACGTCGTAAATTTTTACGAGTCAGTGAAAAAATCCGTATCGGTTATAAGATTAAAAAGGGCTTTTTGCGTACCGAGACACGCAGCAATGACCTCTCTCCCGGCGGTATCTGTTTTTCCGTTCCGCAGCGGTTAGGAGAAGGGGTGGTTCTGGAGATGACCCTGTATCTTTCTGACTCCGCCGGCAGTATCGAAGCGCTGGGTAAGGTTGTCTGGACCATGCCCGCTTCCGGCGAACACTATCCCTTTACTATCGGTGTCGAATTCATCGATATGTCCCCCGAAGATCAGAAAAGAATTATGTCCCTGTTGAAAACTGGGGGATAGTTTCTCTCCTTCTCTTATAAGAAAGGAAGGGGGGCTGGTTCTGGAAGCGTTTCCACATTTTTTCAAACATAACCAATTGCCTTTCAATGGGTTGCATTTTCGCCCTTGACGCTAAAGCCTGTAATATGTTACATTAAAATAGGGGGTACATGAGGGAAAAGAATTAAAAAAAGAGCCCCCGTCATTTCAAAGGTAGCCATGGAAAGAAAGGAAAGGCTACCTTTTTGTATTTTTAGGGGCGGAAGAAGTATGATTTTCAGAGAACTATTAAAACCAAAAAACCATTCATTTCCATTCGTTGATAATCCTTCCCGCTTCCTGCGTAACGGGTCGGCGCTTTACAGCAAGCTGGTCGAGATATCTCCCGACGCGATCGTCCTTACCGATAAAAACCTGCGGGTCCGTATGGCCAACCGGCAGGCCTTGAAACTTTACGGCTATTCCTCCCTGGAGGAGGTCGAGGGCCGTCATGGCTTGCAGTTTTTCGCTCCCGCCGACCGGATTCGGGCGATTAAGAACATACAGCGCACGATACGGGACGGCCAGACGCGGGATATATCGTATCGCCTGCTGAAAAAAGACGGATCGCTGTTTATCGGTGAGATCAGTGCCACGGCAATCATGGATACTGAATCCCGGCCGCTCTTTCTGCTGGCGGTTATCCGTGATGTGACGCAGCGTAAGAAAGCCGAGGAGCGGATCCGGCTTTCGGAAATAAAATACCGTACTCTTTTTGATTCGGCCAGCGACGCGATTTTCGTGCATGACGTGAAAACCGGTAAGATTGTTGATGTAAACGAGAAGATGTGTGAAATGTATGGATATACGGTGGAAGAGGCAACATCATTAAACGTTGGTGATATCAGTTTGAATTTTCCGCCGTACACTCAGGATGATGCCGCGCGATGGATGAAGAAGGCGGTAAAAGAGGGGCCGCAGATTTTTGATTGGCGGGCGAAGGATCGTTGGGGGAAGCTTTTCTGGGTTGAAGTCAATTTGAAATACGTAAAAGTCGGTGAAGAAAAAAGAATTCTTGCCGTCGTACGGGATGTTACTCAGCGAAAACAGGCCAAAGAGGCGTTAAAAGAACGAGAACGGTTTTTAAATACCGTGTTTAACAGTATTCAGGACGGGATCAGTGTGCTCGATTCCGAATTGAACATTGTCCGGGTCAATGAGGCGATGAAACGATGGTATCAGCACGCGATGCCGCTGGAGGGAAGAAAGTGTTATGAGGTGTATCACGGCCGAAACCGCCGCTGCAATATCTGCCCTACGGTACGGGCTCTGCGCAGTAAAAAACTGGAGATGAGTGAAGTCCCTCTTGTTGGGGCAAACGGCCCGGCCGGGACGCTTGAACTCTATGCCTTTCCTATCCTGGATGAGAACGGAGAAGCCAACGGGGTCGTTGAATACGTACGTAATATTACCAAACGGAAAGAGGCCGAAGGCGAACGGGAAGTATTGACCCGGGCGCTGATGAAATCAAACAAGCGGCTTCACCGGCTGGCTCTGATTGATTCTCACACCAAGCTGTATAACCACCGGTATTTTGAGGAAGCCATGGTAAGAGAATTCTACCGGGCCAAACGGACGCGGCATGCGCTTTCAGTGATCATGCTCGATTTGGATTACTTCAAATCGATCAACGATGTGTACGGCCATCAGTTTGGCGATCTCGTTTTGAGACAATTTTCCCGTATTTTGAAAAAGATGGTCCGTCGTTATGATTCGGCGATCCGGTTCGGCGGTGAAGAATTTATCGTCATTTCTCCCAACACCGACCGACCGGCGGGATTAAGGCTGGTGCGGAGGATTTTTGATCATGTCCATCTGGCCGATTTCGGCAATCGGAAGCTCAAGGTGAAGCTGAAGTTGAGTGCGGCGATCGCCTCTTTTCCCGATGACGGCGCGTTTGAGCCGATGGACCTGTTTAAACTGGTCGACCGGATCCTGAATAAGGTAAAAGAAGACGGGGGAAACCGTATTTATACATCCGCTGATATCCGTAAACATAAAAAGATGAATTTTCCCGCCGACGCGGAAAAATTCAATGATATCCATTTCTTACGAGAAAAAATCGGCAAACTCAATAAACGCGCCAACCAGAGCCTGATCGAGGCGGTGTTTGCCTTTGCCAAGACGATCAAGGTCAGGGATAACTATACCGGTACACATACCGAAAATACCGAATATTACGTTGCCGAGATCGCCCGCGGGCTGGGCCTGCCGCAGGAGGAAATCGAATGCATCCGGCAAGGGGCTATCCTGCATGATCTGGGTAAGATCGGTATCAGTGAGCGGATTCTTCTCAAACGTAATACACTGACCAAGAAAGAGTATGATGAAATCAAACGGCATCCGTTGATTGCCGTTGATATTATCCGGCCGATTCATTTCCTGCATGATCTTATTCCCTGCATCCTGCACCATCACGAACGCTGGGATGGGGCCGGGTACCCGCATGGACTGAAGGGAGAGGAAATCCCGGTCGGGGCGCGGATCATTGCCGTTGCCGATGTGTATCATGCGTTGATTTCCAATCGTGCCTATCGCCGCGCTTTCTCAGAGACGGAAGCGATTGATATCATTCGTAAAGGCGCCGGTACGCAGTTTGATCCTACGATTGCTGATTTATTTTTAAAAATTATCGACCGCGAAGACCACCGGGCTCATGCGTAATATCGAAAAGAACAGCTTGCAAAGATTACCCTTTCAATTTCTGCGCGATGAGACTAAAATAATAGTGACCGGAGAAAACGAGATGAATAGAAAACAGACCAATGTCGTATGGGCGGTTTTATTAGCGGTGTGTGTCGCCTGGGCAATATACGCGATCCGCTATGACTTGTTCGGTACCTGGAAGTTCTGGGGCCTGCAGGAGCCAGACAGTTTTATTTCAGGTTTAGACGCGTTATTAAGTCTTTCTTTATTGCGTGTGGTGAAGACATTCGTATTTCACTTTATGGCCTATATTATCCCGGTGATTCTCATCGGAGCGATATTGATTTACCGTCTGAAAGACAAACGCGCCCAATAGAGTTTTCTTTAACGTGAGATCATTGCCGAAATAGAACGATATCTGTGTACTACTCGACATAAAGTGGGGTGAAAGGGGGGATGAATGTATACACTGGATAAATTAAACGTGAGCGAAGTGCGTCCTATCCGTGGGGGATTGCTGGTATACGCTAAATATGCAGACAGTGTGTATGAGTATGCATTTTTTATCCACCATGACGGGCGAGTGAAACGGCGGACCGTTTCGGGCTTCTGGGAAGATCTCCGTCCGGAAACCGCGCAAATCATTCATGGTAAACTGAGAAGGAGAAGGACGATTACGGGGCTTTCCTGATACCCGTTTCGGCTTGGTTTTAAGGTGTGTCCCGTTCGTTTTTATGTGTAACCTGCCAGAAAGAAATTCTTTTAAGCAGATTCCGTTTCTTTGCCCCGTGTTTCATTTCAAAAGACAGCTTCCGGTACGTGCAAATTGAAAAGATAAAAAAAGAGGTTTTTTTCACCCTCCTTTTTTTTCTTATTTGGGCCTCTCCCATGGCTGCAGGCGCCCTATTCACCTTCTTTATATACTATTGCTGCCGGTCCTTTCAAGAGAACAGCGTTATTTTTCTGTAAGCGCTTCCGGGCCCCGCGGGCATACGCTGATGATCGCAGAGAATGTTCGTATTGCGCCTTGCGTATCGCGTCCGGATGAAGTCTTTGGTATACGTTCTCCTGCGCAATACGCGATACGTGATACGTACGACGAGCCTGAGGCGTGCCGAAGGGATACTGTAAACTATTATTCGCAAATTGACAGATAAATAAAAACGGCATACCCT
>CAZABB010000046.1:0-12319 GCA_964483625.1 uncultured Planctomycetia bacterium
AAAGATTTGGTATAACGGATCCTTTCTTCTTTGAACATGGCGACCAGCCGTTCGATACGCTTGAGACTTTCACCGGAAAGAGTGAGGTCGCCTGCGAGGTAATCCAGGTAAGGGTTCACTTGGGCGATTTTCGGGATAAGATTTTTATGGGTCCGGATGAATTCATATGTTTCTTCGAATGATGTCTCGTCTTCGCCGGGATATCCGGCAATCAGGCTGATTTCGTAATGTAATTGCGCCTGATGAAGGTTTTTTAAAAAAACCAGCGCCTGGCCGCGGGTGAACCCTTTGTTCATGCGTTTCAGCGTCCGGTCACAGGCGCTTTCTAAGCCGATAAACAGATTATAGCAGCCGCTCTGTTTCATAAGACGCATGAGTCCGGTGGGCATTGTGGGTGAGATTGCCGCCTGCGCTTCCCAGATGATATCGATCTTTTTTTCGATCAACTTCCGGCAGAACGACTCAAGCCAGCCGCTATCGGCATTGATCAGCGAATCCTGAAAAGAAAACGTGTTGCGTCCATAGGTGCGATGGAGGAGTTCAATCTGATCGGCCATGTACTGAGGAGAATGCTGCCGGAAGGTTTTCGTCAGGAGTCGTTCGGTACAGAAGGCGCATTGATGAATACAACCGCGGCTGGAAAGAAGCGGCAGTGTCGGAGAATACAGCGAAAGGTCGTACGCGGCAAAATCCAGAAAAGGGATTGCGTCAAGATCGGAAAGTTCGTCAAAGCGTATCCGTACCGGAGCAGAGGAGTTCAGCACGTTCGATATTGCCTGTTCGCCTTCGCCGATGACCCAGCTGAATCTTGAGTCAAATGTCTCACCTTGCAGTTCCATCCAGCGGGTATGCGGTCCGCCGATTACGATTTTTTTATCGGGATAGGCGTAGGCGATTTCTTCGATCAGGGAAGCAACGAAGAATCGGTTGCGCCGGTACAGAGAAAAGGCGATCGCGTCACAATCGGCCAGCGTACGAAACAGGGCTTTAAACATGGTTACATGGGACAATAACATATTTTCAAATAGAGTGTGTTCGAATTCATCGTTCAGTTTCAGCCATTGGGGGGCCTCGGTCCGGGAGGCTTTAAACAGGGCAATATTGAGATCGATGGGTTTTACGTCAATACCTTCGGTCATCGCATACCGGCGGATATATTCGGGGGCCAGGGGCGCGGTTTTAACCCAGCCCGGCGGACAGATGATATGATAGACGAGATGCTTCATGAATCGTCGTTCGTCGTTGGCCGATAGTCGTTCGTTGTTATGTATTGCATGAAAATATCTTTATTCTATAATTATAATAGTCTGTAATCAAATAGAATACGATATAAATGATATGAGTAGAACGAGACGAAAAACTTTACATTACGCACGACGTACGACGCTCGACGGACGACCGGGGTTGTATATCCATATTCCGTTCTGCCGCCGGAAATGCCCGTACTGTGATTTTTACAGTGTGCCGTATGAGTTCGGTATCGCGGCAGAATATATAGGTATTGTAACTAAACAGATCAGAAAGTTAAATACCAAATTCTCTTCGGTGTATATCGGCGGGGGAACGCCGACGATACTTTCCCCGGCTCTTTTGCGTCATCTGCTTGACTCTTTACGTCCCCATCTTGCCGCCTCGGCCGAGAATACCGTTGAGGGCAATCCGGAAAGCTTCGATGAGGAGAAATTGCGGATAGTTTATGCCGGCGGCATCAATCGGTTAAGTATCGGGGTGCAGTCTTTCCGTGACGACAAACTGGAATTTTTAGGCCGCATCCATGATTCAGAACGGGCTCAGGCGGTGATCGAGACGGCCACAGCGTGTGGTTTTATCAATATCGGTATCGACCTTATGTACGGTGTGCCCGGGGAGACCTTACAAGACTGGGCTCAGGAATTGCGTATCGCCGCGGATCGTTCGGTCAAACATATCTCCTGCTATTCACTTACCTGTGAGCCGCGTACGCGCTTTTATCGCCTGCGGCACAGTATTTCTCAGGAAAATGTTGCTCGAATGTATTCGTATACGATGAAATTCCTCAATGCGCGGGGGTTTAAGCATTATGAAGTATCTAACTATGCCCGGGTGCGTTATCGGTGCCGGCATAACCTGGGCTATTGGGCGAATGCGCCTTATGTCGGAATCGGGCCTTCGGCTGTATCGTACTCCGGCGGTGTCCGTAGGAAAAATGTTTCCGATGTCGCCGAATATGTCCGGCGCTTTAAGAGTGACCAGGCGCTTGTCGCCGGACGGGAACAGCTTTTCCCCCGGAGGCGGGCGAAAGAAACCGCCGCGCTTAACATCCGTAGAGCCAGCGGGATCGATTTCGAGGAGTTTAAAAAAAATACCGGGTTCGATTTCTGGGAGATCGAAGACCGGCGCCAGATCACACCGTTTATCCGGCACCGGTTTCTTTCTTACCGGAGAGATTCTTCAAAACGCATCAGGGGGATTGCGCTTACCCGGCGGGGTTTTTTGTATGCCGATAGTGTTTCATCGAGCCTGTTGTGAGCGTAACTTTTTAGTGGAAAAACCGGGCGGTTTTTGCTACAATCTATAAACGTCACACGACACATAGTCACACGTCACACGTGACATTTTTTCTTTGAGACTAACGGTCAGGATAGTGAAAAAGGTGGTGAGGAGATAAAATCCTGGTTATTTTTGGAGCAGAAGGATTTAGTCTAACCGCTATTCGCTATCCGCTAAGCGCTGAAAATGTGCCGGCGTAGCTCAGTCGGTAGAGCAATTCTTTCGTAAAGAATGGGTCGGAGGTTCGATTCCTCTCGCCGGCTTCTTTTTTAATTTGCCGATTTCCGAGGCGTATCATGATAAGGTAACGTTATACGAATAGTCCGCAGCGCCTGTCGTGCTTTTCGTGAACGGGAAAGTTTCAATAACCAAATTCCAAGATACAATAACCAAATAATGACCAATCACCAAATTCCAATGATCGAACGTGGATTCCATTGTGTTTTTGGTTATTGGTTATTTAACTGACACAATGGTAACATCGTACTTTTCGATATTGCGTAAGCGGAACTTTTTTTTGCTCTGGTTCGGCCAGGTTGTTTCTCAGTTTGGAGACCGGCTCACCCAGATGGCGTTGATCGGTCTGGCGTACCGATTTCAACAGAGTTCCGCCCTCGGGCTGGCCAAGATCATGAGCCTGCCGATTATCGCGGTCTTCCTCATTTCACCGATTGCCGGCGTCTACGTCGATCGCTGGAATAAGCAAAAAACAATGTACCTGAGCGATTTCTTCCGGGCGGTATTTATCATGGCGATTCCGCTTCTGGCTTTTTATTTTCAGTCTCTGGCGCTCACGTATGGGCTCATCTTTCTTTCGTTCTGTATCGGCCGGTTTTTCATCCCGGCGAAGATGGCAATCGTACCGGAGCTCGTCGAAGAAAAAGAGGTCCTCCTGGCTAATTCTCTGGTCTCGACGACGGGTATGATCGCCGCGGTTTTAGGATTCGGCCTGGGAGGCATTATCGTCGAGAAACTGGGTGTTACCTGGGCGTTTGGGATTGACGCCGGCACGTTTCTCCTTTCGGCCGGGGCCATATGGTTGATGAGGATGAAACAAAAAGAATCCGAAAAGGAATTTCATGCCGTCGATATCCTGCATGCCGGCAAGGACGCGATTACTCACGCCAAACGAAGTTTCCTCTATGAAATGAAAGAGGGGATGGCCTATCTTTTTAAAACGAAAGAAACCCGGTATGCGGCAAAGATGCTTTCGCTTCTTTTTTCCTGCATCGGCGCGCTCTATGTGCTGTTCATCGTCTTTATACAGGAAACGTTCAATACCGTGACTGCCGATTTAGGCCTTTTTGCCGTTACCTGCGGTGCGGGGCTTTTCTGCGGTTCGCTGATATACGGCCGGGTAGGAAAAGATTGGCCCCTGAAGCGCGTGGTAAATATATCCTTGCTTCTGGTCAGTCTTTATCTGGTTATGTTCGTTACGGTGCTGAACATATACCCGATTAAGATGTTTGCTTTCTTTTCCTGTTTTATGCTGGGGGTCATCGCTTCACCCATGGTTATCGGCGTTAATACTCTGGTGCATAGCCAGAGTCAAAACGATTTTTGGGGGAGAGTATTCAGTTCTCTTGAGGTGGTCATGCACCTTGCCTTTATTGTCTGTATGTTCCTCGCCTCGATGCTGGCGGAACTTTTCAGCGCCTTTACAATCATTATAAGTGTGGGTATAATAATTTTTCTTTTTGCCTGGATGAACATAACAAAGAACAATGATTCACGTTCAGGAACATAAACATCCTCAACACGACAGGGTTTCAGAAAAGTTTCTGACCCCGAAGAAGCTGTATCTCCCTTTGAGCCAGCATATCGGTAAACCGGCTGAAGTCTGTGTGAAGCCTCAGGATGAGGTGAAAGCGTATGATATCCTTGCCGATTACTCAAGTCTGGTGTCCAGCCGTATCCATGCACCGGTCCGGGGAAAGATTATCGGCATCGATAATTGTCCCCATCCGGTTTTGTCCCGCGCGCCCGGGATTATCATGCGGTGTGACCGTTCCGATACCGAGATGTCTCCCCGTCAGGATGTCGCGCGTCTGGATGCCGACCAGTTGCGTCAGATTATCAAGGATGCCGGTATCGTAGGAATGGGGGGAGCGTGTTTTCCGACGTATCTGAAACTGACTCCGCCTAAACCGGTAGATACCCTTCTGGTGAACGGATGCGAATGTGAACCGTATTTAGCCTGTGACTATCGGTTGATGGAGGAGGAAACCCAGAGTGTTCTGCGCGGGGCCGAAATTGCAGCGAGGATCCTGGGAGTCAAGAACGTGTATTTCTGTATCGAGGAAAATAAACCCAATGCGATAAAAAAAATCAACCTGGCGCTTGCGGCGAAACGGTATGATTTTTCTGCCGCACAGGTAAAGATCCTTAAATCGATGTATCCTCAGGGCGGTGAACGGCAGCTGATCCACCGGGTAACCGGCCGGACGGTTTCCTGCGGGAAGCTGCCCTTTGATGCGGGATGTCTGGTGCAGAACGTGGCGACCCTCTTTGCGATCTATGAGGCGGTCTATCTGCAGAAACCTCTTACCGAGCGGATGGTTACCTTTGCCGGAGACGCCTTGGTGACTCCTAAAAATCTCTGGGTAAAGATCGGGACCCCGATCAGAGAGCTTTTTGATGAAAAGGTTCTTGAATATAAGTCCGAACCGGAAAAAGTCATCGCCGGTGGCCCGATGATGGGGATCGCGCTTGAGCATCTTGATTATCCCGTCTTAAAAGGGACATCAGGCGTCCTCTTCTTTTCCCAAGATGAAGTGCCCGCCGGTGAGAGTGCCTGTATCCGCTGCGGCCGGTGTGTCGATGCCTGCCCCATGAGGCTTCTTCCCAGTGAAATTATCCGCCGGGTAAAAAATAAACAATTTGATCGCTTGGATGAAGTTTTTTTGAACGATTGTATCGAATGTGGGTGCTGTACGTATGTTTGTCCGGCACAGATCCCTCTGGTGCATTATATAAAGGAAGGAAAACGCTATGCCGCTGATCATAAGTAGTTCTCCGCATAAACGTATCGGGACCGATACCGGGTGGGTGATGAAGCAGGTGGCTATCTCTTTAATCCCGGCGGTATGCGCCGCGTTGTATTTTTTCCGGATCCCAGCGGTATGGCTGATCGTAAACTGTGTTCTGACGTGTGTGCTGACTGAGGTGTTCATTTGCCGCCTGCGGTACAGAGCTTCTACGATCGGTGACTTCAGTGCCGTATTGACCGGTCTTCTCTTAGCGTTGATCCTGCCACCGGAGATCCCCTGGTATGCGGCGACGTTGGGCGGGATCTTTGCGATTATATTCGGAAAACAGATATTCGGCGGATTAGGTCAGAATATTTTTAATCCGGCGCTGGTCGGGAGGGCTTTTCTTATGGCCGCCTATCCGGCGATGCTGACGCGCTGGACATCTCCTTTCGGGGTTGCCTCTGCCACGGGAGCGACGCCTCTGGCCCTGCATAAGTTCGATGGGATCATTACTTCTTTAGGGGATCTCTTTTCAGGCCGTATCGCCGGAAGCCTGGGGGAAACTTCCGCGGTATGTTTGATCATCGGCGCGGGATACCTTTTCATTCGTAAGATTGCCGACTGGCGCGTGCCTCTTACGATTATGGGAACCGTTTTTATCATGGCAGCGATATTTTATGTTATCGATCCGGTCTACGGTTCGCCGCTCTTTCATTTTTTAAGCGGCGGGCTTCTGCTGGGCGCTTTTTTTATGGCTACCGATCCGGTGACGACGCCGGTGACAAAGATGGGACGATATATATTCGGAGCCGGGTGCGGTATTGTGATTATGGTCATTCGGTATTTTAGCGGCTTGCCGGAAGGGGTGATGTACGCGATTCTGTTTATGAACGCGTTTGTCCCGCTGATTAACCGGTATACTATCCCCAAACCATTAGGGTATGAAAAACAATCTTAAAATCGTCGGCGTGTTGACCGGTATTACCTGTGTATGCGGTTTCCTTTTGGCCTTTGTGTTTACCTCGGCGCAAGGCCGGATCCTCGAGAACCAGAAAGATGCGATTTACCGGGCCATTACCGGTATCATACAGGAAGCGTCATCTATTGAGGAGGCCGATTACGACGGCCAGCTGGTATACGTACTGAAAAATTCCCGCGGAGATCTTTTGGGATATGCCTGTCTTACCGCAGGGCAGGGGTATCAAAGTACGATCAGTATCCTTTTCGCCGTCGATGAGAAGGTCGCTACGCTTCTGGGTATTGAGGTTATCGAATCGGTGGAAACCCCGGGGCTGGGTTCGAAGATTACCGAAGAATCATTTAAGAATCAGTTCCGTGACGTACCGTTGAGCATTTCATTCCGGGTCGTCAAGGAAGATTCCGGTAACCCTTCGGATATCCGCGCGATTACCTCCGCCACGGTATCTTCGAAAGCGGTGGTGAGTATCGTGAATTCCGGCGTTGCCCGGCTGAAGGGAATACTTAAGTAAATGAACACAAAGGAACTGATCAAGAAAGGCCTTTGGACTAACCATCCGATTTTTCGGCAGCTTTTGGGAATGTGTCCGACGCTGGCGGTTACGACCTCAGGTATCAACGGCCTTTCCATGGGGTTGGCAGTGCTTTTTGTTTTGTTTTTTTCTTCTTTTGTCGTGTCAGCGTTAAAGAAAATGGTGCCGCCTCAGGTACGCATCGCGGTGTATACGGTAATCATCGCTACGTTTGTTACGATCGTTGACATATTCTTTAAAGCGTTTTTCCCCGCGATCAGTAAAGCCCTGGGGCCGTATATCCCGCTGATTATCGTCAACTGTATTATTCTCGGCCGATGTGAAGTATTTGCTTCGCGCAATACGGTAAGAAGTTCTCTGATCGACGCGCTGGCGATGGGGGGAGGGTTTACCTGGGGATTATTTATCCTCGGCAGTATCCGTGAACTCCTGGGGGCCGGCACGATACTGGGGATGCCGGTTATGCCTCAAACCTATAATCCGCTGATCATCATGATCCTGCCGGCTGGCGCGTTTTTAGTATTGGGTACGCTGGTTGCGGTGATGAACAAAATAGAACAGAGACAATGAAAGAATTAATTCTGATCGTCATTTCCACGGTATTGATTAATAACTTCGTGTTAAGTTATTTTTTAGGCATTTGTCCGTTTCTGGGAGTCTCCGGTAAACTTTCCTCGAGTATCGGGATGGGGTTAAGCGTTATGTTTGTCATGACCCTTTCGTCTACGATCAGCTGGATCATTTACCATCTGGTCCTGGTTCCGCTGGGTATCACGTTTTTATCGTATGTGGTATTCATCCTGGTGATCGCTTCTTTGGTACAGATTGTGGAGATGTTCATTCGTAAATATTCTCCGCCGCTCTACCAGGCGCTGGGAATTTATCTGCCGCTGATTACGACCAATTGCGCCATATTGGGATGCGCTTTATTCATGGTCGCCCGGGACTATAGTTTTATTCAGGCGGCCGTATTCGGGTTTTCCGCCGGATTGGGATTTTCTCTGATACTTCTGGTTATGGCCGGAATCCGGGAAGAAGTCGAATTCAATGACGTACCGGCCTCAATCCGCGGTGCGCCGCTAACGCTGATTACGGCGGGCCTCCTGGCTCTCTGTTTTATGGGATTTTCCGGATTAATTAGTTCGTAATGGGATTACAGTGATGAAAGGAGGGATTACAGTGATAAAAACAGGAATGCAAAGATTCATTCATTGTGATCCTTGTCCTTTGAATCACCGTAATCAATGCATGTAAAATCACCGTAATCACTATATGGAGATAGCACTTAAGGGTTTATTGGCGTTTGGCGCCGTCGGATTTTTTTTCTCGGTGGTCCTTGCCGTTTTAAGTAAGAAACTGCATGTGCGTGAAGATCCCGTGGTCGGGGAGGTAACCAAAGCTCTCCCCGGACTTAATTGCGGGGCCTGCGGGTATTCGGGATGTCACGCTTATGCTGAGGCGCTCGCCGCCGGTAACGTCGCTCCTAACCTGTGTAAGCCGGGCGGCACCGAGACGCAGAAGAGACTTGCCGCGATCTTAAAGGTCGATACCGCACCGACGTGCGCGCAGCAAATCATCATTCACTGCGGGTCAGATTCTACCCAGAAGAAATCTTCCACGCTGTATACGGGCCCCGATTCATGCGCCGCGGCGCACATCTTGGGAGCACAGATCGATTGTAAATTCGGTTGTCTGGGGTTTGGTGATTGTATAAAGGTATGCCCGGTTGACGCGTTGCGTCTGGCCGAAGGCAGGATTATCGTCGATCATACAAAGTGTATTTGCTGCGGTAAATGCGTGAAAACCTGTCCACGGGGTCTTATTGCTCTTGTGGACAGGAAGGAGAATCAGCCGGCATATTTTGTGGCGTGCAGTAACCGGGAAAAAGGAATGCATACGCGTAAGGTGTGCAGCCGAGGATGTATTGCCTGCGGAATGTGCGTGCGGATTGAAGGATCGCCGTTTGTTCTTAATGAGAACGTATCTCGCTGTGACCGGGACAAGCCGGCTTCACAGGAGGTATTGTCCGCCGCGCAGGCGAAATGCCCGACGCGCTGTATCGACGTCTCCGATGTTTAAAGAACGAGCTGAAGTCATAGCGAAGGCCCAAGATACGTTGACCATTCAGTTTCAGAGAAAGGTGCAGTGCGGCTGCTGCCGGATGGGACATCTTTGCGCGCCGCGGGATCAGAAGAATGTCGTAAAAAACCCGTCCGGTATCGAAGTGAATGAAGGAGATATCGTTGAGGTGGGGATCAATGAATCAAAACCGTTTCTCATCAGTGTGCTTCTGTTTTTTGTTCCGACGGTGATCCTTCTGGGGACCCTGATCCTTTTCCGCCGACAGGGGGAGTTTCGTTCTTTTTTCTTAAGCCTGGTGAATATGGGAGTGTATTTTATCATCCTTAAGACAGGATTGAAAAAGAAGCCGCTTGACTGTTCTCTGACGGTATTGAGGAAGATCTGAATGAAAAAGAAAACCTTAAAACGCACGACGAATATTGCCGTTCTGGCTTCAGGTAAGGGAACGAATTTTGCCGCGATCGCCCGGAGTATCGGACGGGGCTATTTAAAGAAAGTCAGTCTGAAGCTTTTGGTTACCGATAAGCGAAACGCGCTGGTGCGTATACGGGCTAAGCGTTTTGGTGTGCCTGAGATGTGGATCGATCCGGCCCGGTACAAGACCCCGTCGGCCTATGACAAAAAGCTCATTGATGTGTTCAAAAAAGAGAAAATTGATTTGATTGTCCTGGCCGGGTACATGAAGATCCTTACGCCCGGTTTCGTGAAGAAGTTCCGCAATAAGATCGTCAATATTCATCCGGCGCTCCTGCCGTCGTTTAAAGGAGCGCACGCGATCACCGACGCGTATAATTACGGGGTGAAAATTACCGGAGTGACCGTGCATTTCGTCGATGAATTCATCGATCATGGTCCGATCATTGCTCAACGGACCGTATCAATCAGGAAGAAGGAAACCGTACAGAGCCTTGAGGCCAGGATTCACCGGATTGAACATAAGCTCTATCCGGAGGTGATCAAAAAGATCGTTGGGAAAAAAATAAAGGTCCGCCGCCGGCATGTGGTATTCGTTTAGAATTCTGTTATTGATACTGTCTTTCTCGGTTACGGTTCCGGTTCTGGCCCAATCGGTCGGCGCTGAGGTAGACAGAGACGTGGTGAAGACAGGTGAGGTATTTACCTACACGATCCGGATAGAGGGGCAATTTACATCGCCCCGCATACAGACGCCTGATTTCGGGAAGTTGAAAGTCGTAGGGCAGAGTCAGTCGCGTAATTATCGCATGAGCGGCGGCACAAAACAGGTGGAGGCGGTTTTTATCTATCAGCTGACGGCGTATGAATCGGGAGAGTATGTTTTACCCAAAGCAGAGGTGACCGACGGTAAAAAAACATATTCTGCCGATACGCTCACGGTACAGGTTACGGGAGAACCTGTTGATATCGAACACGAAAAGGAATTAGATCGTTTTCGTCAGGGAGCAATCAGTCTTTAGGGAGTTTAAAATAACCAATGACCAAGAAACAATAACCAAATAATGACCAATTACCAAATTTCAATAACCAAACCGAAACCAGATGTATTGTTTGGAAATTGGTTATTGGAGATTGAGATTTGTTTGTAACTTGTATCTTGGTTATTGGTGATTGTGATATGAGGTATCCAGTAAGAGAAGGAGGAAAAAATGGCGACAATCAAATCAGTTCATGCCCGGGAAGTATTAGATTCACGCGGTAATCCGACGGTAGAGGTCGAAGCCTTTCTCAAAAACGGAATTAAAGCCCGGGCGATTGTTCCCAGCGGAGCATCGACGGGAGAATTCGAAGCGCTGGAATTAAGAGATAAGGATCCCAAGCGGTATAAGGGGAAAGGGGTGCTCAAGGCAGTCAACAACGTCAATACCCGGATTGCCCGTAAGGTCAAAGGTAAACCGGCTGATTTCCGTAAAATCGATAAAATGCTGATCGAACTTGACGGTACCGAAAATAAGGCGTCGCTGGGGGCTAATGCCATGCTGGGAGTTTCTCTGGCTGTAGCTCACGCCGCCGCGGTAGACAAAAAAGTTCCGTTATACAAATATCTCAATCCCAAAGCGAATCTGCTCCCGGTACCGATGATGAATATTTTAAACGGCGGAGTTCACGCCGACAATAATCTCGATATTCAGGAATTCATGATCATGCCCTGGGGATTCAGTTCTCTGCGCCGGGGTCTGCAGGCGGCCTGCGAGGTGTTTCATACGTTAAAGTCTCTTCTTTCGTCCAAAGATCTGTCTACTTCTGTGGGGGATGAGGGGGGATTCGCTCCGAATTTAAAGAAGAATGAAGAAGCATTGCAGTTGATCGTACAGGCGATCAAGAAAGCCGGGTATAAACCGGAAAAAGAAATCGCCCTGGCATTAGACAGCGCTTCCAGTTCGTTCTTCAAGAAAGAAAAATATTTGACCGGTGGATATTATATGATGGAAGGCAAGCGGGTCGACGCCGACTACATGATCGAGTATTACGATAAACTGCTTCGCAAGTATCCGATCATTTCCATCGAAGACGGACTGGCCGAGGAAGATTGGGAAGGATGGCAGGATATGACCGCGCGTCTGGGAAATAAAGTCCAGATGGTGGGTGATGATTTATTTGTGACCAATACAGTGCGTCTCGACCGCGGCATAAAATCTCATTCGGCTAATTCTATTTTGATTAAGGTTAATCAGATCGGGACCCTGTCGGAAACGCTTGATGCGATCGATCTTGCTTATAAAAATAAATACACCGCCGTACTTTCGCATCGTTCGGGTGAAACCGAGGATGTGACCATCGCTCACCTGGCGGTGGCCACAGGCTGCGGCCAGATCAAGACGGGAAGTTGTTCCCGGACCGATCGGGTGGCTAAATATAATGAGTTATTGCGTATTGAAGAGGAGTTGGGTAAGAAAGCGCGCTATGCCGCTAAAACCATCAGAAAAAAATAGTTCACTTTTGATTCTGCGGATTGTCGCGGTCAGCGCCGTCGTCGGCATCCTGGTCGCGATCGTGTATTTCCCGACGTACTCCCGGTTGAAAAAATTGCGCCGGGAGAATACGCGGATCAATTCCGAGATCGAGGATTTAAGAGAAGAAATCGCCGAATACGAACAGGTGTTAAAAGAATTAAAAGAAAACCCCGGGGCTTTTGAGAAAATCGCCAGAGAAAATCTCGGGGTTATCAGGGATAACGAAATAATCGTTGACATCCAGGAGTAAGTTGATACAATTGACTTTGCGTGATTACGGTGGGTATCAAGAGAG
>CAZABB010000047.1:0-11091 GCA_964483625.1 uncultured Planctomycetia bacterium
GATTTTCGGGACCAAAACCAGTTCGTTCCTGGTAAAAGTTACGGTGACGTTGGTCGTCTTTTTCTTTCTGACGTCGATCACCCTGGCGTATCTTTCGAAACAACGGAGCAAATCTCTTGTTGAAACAATGAACGTTCCCAGTCAGTCGCAGCAATCTGAATCAGAAGGATTCGATGGCTCCTCAGAGGAATAAGCGGTCAATAAACGCGCTACAAAACGGAAAGAAACAGGGCAGGTTAATCCTGCTCTTTTTTTTGGTTTGTATTCTCTGGCTGGTTTCCTCCCCGGCCCCTTCGATGTCGGTATGGGAAGGCCCGGTGGGAGAGTATTCGTTTACCAAAGGCGTTCCGGGCGGGAGGATCGTTTTTTCCATCACGACCGATCCCAAATCATTCAATCCCATTGTCGCCAAAGAAACCTCGACTACCCAGATTACCGGATATCTTTTTTCCGGGCTGGTTTCGCGTGATCCTTTAACGCTTGAAGTTATCCCGGAACTTGCCGAATCGTGGGAGACTCGTGACGGGCGGGAATGGATATTCCATCTGCGTCAAGATGTGCGCTGGAATGACGGGGAGCCGTTTACCGCCGATGATGTTCTGTTTACCTTCAACGATCTGATCTATAATCCCGATATTCCCGCGAACGGTCGTCAGATATATATTATCCAGGGGGAGAAAATACGTCTGGAGAAGATCGACGCTCATACGGTAAAATTCATCCTGCCTTCGGTGTTCGCGCCGTTTCTGGAATCCTTAAGCCAGGAAATCCTGCCGCGCCATGTGTATGAACCTCTGGTGAACGATAAGTCGTTTTCGTTCAGTATGGGGCTGGATACTCCGGTGGAAGAGATCGTCGGCTGCGGGCCGTTTCGGATCCAAAGCTATGTGCCGGGTCTGCGGGTGGTTTTAAAACGAAACCCTCTGTATTATAAGAAAGACGAATGGGGGCAGGCTCTGCCCTATCTCGATGAGATTGTATTTGTGGTCGTGGGGAACCAGGATACCGCGCTTCTCAGATTCCTGGAGGGACAGATCGATTATTATTCTTTACGGCCTCAGGATATCGCTATTTTAGGACCTCAACAGAAGGAGGAGAACTTCCGGATTTTCAACACCGGTCCGGAGTTCGGTTCAAACTTCATCGTCCTGAACCAGAACCCTCAAACCAATCCTCATACCGGGGATCCTTTTGTCACGCCGCATAAATTACGGTGGTTTACAGACAGGCGGTTTCGCCGGAGCATTGCCTATGCGATTAACCGGGAAAAAATCGTAAACATCGTTCTCTATGGATTGGGCCAACCTCAATATTCGCCCGTGAGTCAGGCGAACCCGCGGTTTTATAATCCGCAGGTGAAAAAATATCCCTACAATCCCCAGGAAGCATCTCTGCTTCTGAGAGAAATCGGGTTGATTGACCGCGACGGTGACGGTATCCGGGAAGATGAAAACGGCAATAAGCTCCAGTTGAATTTCTTTACCAACAGTAACAGTTCCCAGCGGGTGACGATCGCGACATTGATCAAGAAAGATCTGGAAGACGTTGGATTTAAAATCCACTTCCTGCCGCTCAATTTCAATAATCTGGTCAATAAACTTACTTCGACGTTTGACTGGGAACTTATTCTTATCGGCCTCACCGGAGGCTTAGAACCGCATTTCGGCAAAAACGTATGGTCTTACCGCGGGCCCCTGCATATGTGGAATCCGACGCGGGAGCCTCTCGATCAGTGGGAGGAAGATATTGAGGAGATTTTTAATAAAGGGGTCCAGGTTCGGGAGATGTCGCAGCGAAAAAAAATGTATGACCGCTGGCAGGATATCGTTTCGCGCGAGCTCCCCGTCATTTATACCGTTACGGGGGAGACGATTTTTGCCGTGCGGAATACGTTCGGGAACATGTTCCCTACCGTATACGGCGGCGCGTTCCCGCAGATCGAACGAGTATACATACAGAAACAAAGTCACACGACACAAAGTCAGTGCGATAGCCTCCCCAACGGGGGCAAGGTCACACGTGAAGAAAAGTAGGGATCTAAGACGTGTGACGTGTGTCTATGTGACTATGTGACCTGATAAAGGAATATAAATGATTCGGTTTATCATTAAAAGATTAGTCATAACCATTCCTCTGTTACTGGGGATGACGTTTCTGATCTTTTTCTTTATTCAGCTTGCGCCGGGAGATTTTCTCGACAGTCTTCGCCTTAATCCCCAGGTTTCTCAAAATTCCATTGAGCTCTATACCCGTCAGTTCCACCTGGATAAGCCGCTGGTGGTCCAGTATATGGTGTGGCTTAAGAATTTGTGCCGGCTTGATCTGGGATATTCCTTCTCGTACAAGGCTTCCGTCCGCAGTGTCATCGCCTCCCGCGCGTTCAATACCTTTCTGCTTTCTGCAGCGTCCATCGTGTTTACCTGGATATTTGTTATCCCTTTGGCGATCGGCGTGTGTCTGTGTCGCCGCCGGTGGGTGGACCGGGTGATTTCGGTTTTTTCCTATATCGGGATTTCTACCCCGACGTTTTTTCTGGCGTTTCTTCTTCTCTATGCGGCGACGTTTACGCGGGTGCTTCCTCTGGGCGGTATGCGTTCTCTGGATTTCGATCAGTTCTCCTTCTGGGGTAAAGCATTCGATATCGGCCGGCATCTGATCATCCCGACACTGGTTCTTTCGATAGGCAGTATTGCCAGCCTCCAGCGGGTGCTTCGGGCGAATCTCCTTGAGGTTTTGGGATCGGGGTATATCCTGGCGGCGAAAGGCCGCGGCCTTCCTCCGAGGAGGATCCTGTACGTCCACGCGCTGAAAAACGCGTTGAATCCGATGGTTACGATCTTCGGCTATCAGTTTTCGTCTCTGTTAAGCGGAGCGGCGTTGACTGAAATCATCTGCGGCTGGCCGGGGCTGGGATCGGTGATGCTTGAGGCGGTACAGGCGCAGGATTTGTACCTGGTGATGGGGTCGGCGTTGATCGGCGGTGTTCTTTTAATCGCGGGGAATCTCCTGGCTGATATTCTTCTGGGAGTATTCGATCCGCGGATACGATATCAGAGGGAGAATTCATGATTACTATTATTGGGTTTACCCGTGCTCCCGTTAATCTGCCTGCGGCAGAATTCCCCGTTAACCCGTTTTTTGAACGGGTCCAACGGGCAAACGGGCAAACGGGAGAATGAAGAGTATGAGGAAGGAATTTTTTAGAAACAAAACAGCGGTATTCTGTTTATTGGTGCTTGCGGCATTGTATGTGATTGCCGCGGCGGCGCCGTTTTTCTCTCCCTACCCTTATGACGCAGAAGATGTGGAGCACCTCTGGGCTCCGCCGTCGGTGGTGCACTGGTTTGATTCTGAGCACGGGATGTTCCTGCGCCCTTTTGTGTACGGCCGGACGTATTCAGTCGATGAATATTATCGCCGTATTTACGTCGAGGATACAACACAAGTGTATCCTTTACGTTTTTTTGCCAGAGGATTTCCCTATGAGATCTTCGGGATATTTAAGACCGATATCCATCTGTTCGGGACCGAGGGAGGCGAGAAGGTTTTTCTTCTGGGAACGGACCTGAAAGGGCGAGACCTTCTTTCCCGGATCATCTACGGAGCGAGGATCTCTTTGTCCATCGGTCTGATCGGCGTCACCATTTCTTTCTGTATCGGACTTTTGATCGGGGGGATTTCCGGTTATTTCGGCGGCAAAACCGATGTTATCCTGATGCGGCTGGTGGAGATGATCATGATGATCCCCGGATTCTATCTGATGCTGGCTCTGCGCGCATCGTTTCCGCCTAACCTGAGTTCTACGCAGGTGTATGTCCTTCTGGTCGTTATCCTTTCGTTTATCGGGTGGGCATCGATCGCCCGCGTTATTCGGGGAATGGCGCTTTCTCTCCGGGAGAACGAATTCGTTGCGGCGGCGAAATCGCTGGGAATAAAAGATATCAAAATTATCATCCGTCATATCATCCCGCACACGTTTTCTTACGCTATCGTTACCATCGTATTAAGTATCCCCGGGTACATTCTGGGGGAGGCGGCGTTAAGTATGATCGGACTGGGAATCCAGGAGCCGCAGGCGAGCTGGGGGAATCTTTTATCCAGTGCTATGGGGATTGTAAATATCAAACTCTTCCCCTGGATTCTGACGCCGGGGCTGTTTATCATTATCGCCTCGATGTGTTTTTATGTTCTGGGAGAAGCGTTGCGTGATGTAGTCGATCCCAAGAGGAAAATATCAATGTGAAGAGATGGTTAGCGCGTACTCTGAGTTATCCCGCCTATGGCGGGATTTCCCGTTGACCCGTTTTTTGAACGGGCAGAACGGGCAAACGCGTAAACGGGCGAACGAAAAATATTATGAACGATATTTTAAAGTTGGAAAAGTTGAGTGTTACCTACCGGGACGCGCAAAAGGGAGTCCCGGCGCTTAAAAACGTGACGTTCTCGGTGCGGGAGAAAGAAATCTTCGGTATCGTGGGAGAATCGGGTTCGGGCAAGAGTACGCTCGGGTTTTCCCTGCTGCGTCTCTTGCCGGAGAATGCCGTGCGGGAAGGAACCATACGCTTTCTCGATAAGGACATTTCCCGCCTAAACCAGCGGGATATGCGCCTGCTGCGCGGCCGGCAGATGGGAATGATTTTTCAGGAGCCGGCGGCTTCCTTCAACCCGGTGCTCAGCATCGAATATCAATTCCGGGAACTGCTCGTGTATAAACGCAAGCTGTCGGATCGTACGCAGATACGCCAGACGATGCGGTTTTATCTGAAAGAAGTGGGCTTGACCGATTGCGAACGGGTTTTAACCAGTTATCCGCATCAATTGAGCGGCGGCCAGCTGCAGCGGGTCAGCATCGCGTATGCGCTGGCTCTTGAACCGAAAATGCTTATCGCCGACGAGCCGACATCGAGTCTCGATGTGACGGTGGAAAGTCAGATCATTAATCTGTTTCTCCACATCAGGGAGAAATTCGATCTGACGATTATTTTTATTACGCATAATCTCGATCTGGTAAAGGTATTGTGTGATCGCGTTGCGGTGCTTCGCGAAGGGGTTTTATGTGAGGTAACTTCGCGGGAGGAACTTTTCGCCTCACCGGAAGCGGCGTATACTCGCGAGCTGTTACGCGTATTTAATCGGTTAAACAAATAAGAAATGGCGGAGAAGTATCTCTTACAGGCCCGGGGGCTTAAAAAACATTTCGTTCACCGTCACCGTATGGTGAAGGCTCTGGATGACGTGGACATGGTCATCCCTTGCGGGGAAACCGTGGCGCTTGTCGGGGAGTCCGGATGCGGCAAAACCACGCTGGCGAAAAGCATACTGGGGCTGTACCGACTGACGGGAGGGGAGATCACCTTAAACGGTGTTGATATCGGTGATGCCCGTCGGGTACGGAAATTTATCAGCCAGAACGTGCAGATCGTGTTTCAGAATCCGTACCTGAGTGTCGATCCGCGTTATACTGTTTTCGGTACGCTCTATGAGGCACTTACGGTATTCGAACCTGTCCCGCGCAAACAAGCGCACCGCAGATGCGTCGAGGTACTGGGTAGTGTCGATGTGCCCGAAAGTACGCTGTGGCGTTATCCGCATCAATTGAGCGGCGGCCAGCTGCAGCGGGTCTGTATTGCCCGCAGTATTCTGCAGCAGCCGAAGCTGATCATTCTCGACGAGCCGACATCGAGCCTCGATATCGCCACGACATTAAAAATTCTCGATTTGCTGAAAAAATTGCAAAGAGAGCGTAATTTAAGTTTCCTGTTTATATCGCATAACCTGAAACTCGTCCGGTACATCAGTGATTATGTCTGGGTGATGTATTACGGGAAGATCGTCGAGTGGGGAAGGAGGGATGATGTATATCAACATCCGGCGCATCCCTATACCCGTCTACTCCTCGCTGCGGCTTATCAGCGTCTGGATAAGGTGAAAGAGCATGTCCCTGCCGAATCCGGTTGTATTTTCCAGAGCCGCTGCGGTATCGCCGATGAGGCTTGTCTCTCTCAACCGCCGCTGGTTGAAGTCTCACCCGGCCACTTCGCCCGCTGTCACCATACGGGAGAAGTAGAGAGTAGAGAGTAGAGAGGAGAGAGAAAAATTATCAATTATCAGTTAGCAATTATCATTTAGTAAAGGGAAACCAAAGAAAAAAGACCAGGCTTCAATATTCAGCCTATTTTTAGATCTTCCATTGATGATTGCTCAATGCTCATTGCATATTGATTATTGCATTTTGCACGCAATAGGCGCTCCGCACGACGCGATACCTGCCGCAGGCGTTCATTCCTGTGTAATCACCGTAATCTCTTCATGAATCTCTGGAATCGGAGCGCCATCTGTTTTTTCGGCGCTCATTAAAAAACTTTGACAGTCTTTTTTAACTCTTATATAATCTTTGAAAGCTTTCAACGCACGAAAAATCCATGGAAAACCGCGAAAAATTAGAAAAAATCAAGCAGGAGTCCGGTAACCCGTTCGGTACCAGGTCTTTTTCTAAGCCCGCCGCAATTGCCGATGTGCTGGCTGGATACGAGGAAAACAAGGAAGTGAGCCTTGCCGGGCGTCTCGTGACCAAACGCGAACACGGTAAATCCAGTTTCGCTCATATCAGTGACGTAAGCGGAAAAATCCAGATCTTCGCCCAGTTGAATATGATGGGGGAGGAAGCCTATCGGCGGTTTAAAGAGCTGGATGTCGGGGACATTATCGGCGTTGCGGGAAAACTGTTTAAGACCCGTACGGGAGAACGTACGGTTGCGGTTGAGACCCTTACGTTGTTGTCCAAATGCCTGCGTACTCTGCCGGAGAAGTGGCATGGTTTGAAAGATACCGAGACGCGGTACCGGCAGCGGTACCTGGATCTTATTGCTTCTGAGACCACCCGGAACGTATTTTTAAAACGAGTCGAGATCATAGATAGTATCCGGGATTATTTCCGGCGGCAGGGATATTGTGAGGTGGAAACGCCGATGCTGCAGATGATCCCCGGCGGTGCCGCCGGCGCGCCGTTTGTTACCCGGTATCATGCGCTGGATCAGGATGTGTATCTGCGCATCGCGCCGGAATTGTATCTCAAGCGGCTTCTGGTGGGCGGGTTCGACCGGGTATTCGAAGTGAATCGCAATTTCCGTAATGAAGGTATCTCTACCCGGCATTCGCCGGAATTCACGATGCTGGAAGCGTACGCGACGTATCAGGATTACCGGTATATGATGGAGGTATGCGAAGAGCTCATCTCTGAGCTTGTGAAGAAGATCCACGGTGACTACACGCTTTCCTATCAGGGAGAAACGATTGATTTTTCTCCCCCGTGGGAAAGGATCTCATTTATCGGTCTTTTTGAGAAGGAATTCGGGGTGCGGACGCAGGATTCATCACAGGAGGTTTTAGAAAAAGTGAGCGCCAAGCTCAAGCTTTCCGATAAGGGCCTTTCGCGTACTCAGATATTGAACATTACCGAAGAGCTTATCGAGAAAAATTATCCGAAAGGGAAGCCGGTCTTCGTTCACGATTTTCCCGTCTGGATGTCGCCGCTGGCCAAAACGAAGCCTGACGATCCGCATGTAGCCGAACGGTTTGAACTGTTTATCGCCGGACTTGAGGTGGCCAACAGTTATTCGGAACTAAACGATCCTATCGAACAGGAAGAGAAGTTTAAGGCGCAGATGAATGTGGAGGAAGAACTTCCTAAAAAGATCGATACGGATTTCCTGGTGAGCCTTCAATACGGGATGCCGCCGGCGGCCGGGCTGGGTATCGGTATCGACCGCCTGGTCATGATCCTGTTGGATCAGCCTTCGATTCGTGACGTGATCCTTTTCCCCCTGCTCAAACCTCTGAATGAATCATGAAGATAACCTGGTTTCTGGCATGGCGTTATCTTTTTCGGCAACGTGAACGTCATATTTCCTTTATCAGTATCGCCTCGGTGCTGGGGGTTATGCTGGGGGTAGCGACGCTGGTTGTGGTCATCTCGGTTATGAACGGATTCGATCGGGATCTTGCCGGGAAGCTGCTTCAGTTTCATCACCATGTCCTTGTCGAAAGCATGTATCCGGAAACGCTTGAGACGGCGAAAGATGAGATATCCCATCTGGACGGGGTCGAAAATGCCAGCGTCTTTGTCCAGACTCAGGTGTTTGCCGAATTCGATACCTACATCGTGCCGCTGGTTGTGCGCGGCATTGATTTCTCAGACCCGCAGGAAAAAGAAATTCTGGATTCGTTTATCAAAAGCAAATGGGGTGATGACGGTTTTTTTATCGGCGCAGAGCTTAAGAGGAAATTCCCCATCACTGATACGATCACGTTCTATCCCTTACGGAAGAAGATCAGTTCCCAGGAGCTTGCGGTACGGGGAACGTTTCAGGTGGGTATTTACGATATCGACCACAGTTATCTGATCGCCGATATCGACGCGGTGACGGCTCTGGGGCCGAACTATCTTAGGTATCTGGGGGTGCGGATCTCAAATCCCTGGAAAGCCGATGAATTGAAGTCTCAGATCAATGCTCTGGGGTTGCCGCTTATGGTCAACAGCTGGATCGATACCAACCGGGTGCTCTTTTCGGCGTTGAAGCTGGAGAAGATCACCATGTTTGTCATCTTGAGTCTGATTATTCTGGTGGCAACGTTCAGTATTTTTTCTTTATTGATGGTAAAAGTGGTGGGGAAGACCAAAGAAATCGGCATCCTGCGTGCTCTGGGGTTTACCGGGCGAGGGGTTCGCACGATCTTCGCTCTGCAGGGATTTCTTCTGGGTATTCTCGGTACTGCCGGCGGTCTGGGGCTGGGAGTATTGTTGTGTTTTCTCGTTCAGAACTACCGTATCGTGACTATCCCCAAGGAAATATATTTTATCGAGTATCTGCCGGTATATATCGCGGGAGGAGATATTATTCTGATCGGGGGCTTGAGCCTTTTGTTATCGCTGGGGGCAAGTTTTATCCCGGCGATGAGGACGGCGCAGGTATCCATTTGCCGTATGTTACGTTATGAATAAGGGCCTGTACGCACAATCAGTGACCAAGCGATATCTCAGCGGCGGCGATGATGTGAGGGCGGTCGACGCGGTCGATCTTACCGTTTCTTCAGGTGAATTTGTGGCTATCGTGGGACCTTCCGGCTCGGGGAAGTCGACGCTGTTACATATTCTGGGAGGGCTTGAGAAACCTACCCGGGGACAGGTATTTTTTGACGGTGATGATATCTACCGGAAAGGGGATCGCGCGCTTTCGGCGTGGCGGAACGAAACGGTAGGATTCGTTTTTCAGTTCTATCACCTTTTAGGGGAACTTACTGTCGCAGAGAATGTTGCGTTGCCGGCTCTGCTCAAAGGGAGAAGCCGAAAAAGCGCTTTGAAAAAATCCCGGGAACTGCTACAATACTTAGGTATTGGTGAGAAAAAAAACAGTTTTCCCTCGCAGTTAAGTGGCGGACAGAAACAAAAAGTCGCATTTGCTCGTGCGCTCATAAATGATCCCGATATCCTTTTTTGTGATGAACCTACAGGCAATCTGGATGGTGAATCCGCCGAAAAAGTGATGGTGTTTCTGTCGGACTGGCACAGAAAAAAGCAGAAAACGGTGATCATGGTGACGCATAACCGGGAACTGGCCGGGAAGGCCGGGCGATTGCTTCATCTGCGGGAAGGCAGGCTCAATCAGGGTTGAGGGAAATGAACGGTTTTGTTTTTATAACCATTTGACAGGGAGGAACAATGAAAGTTTATGTAAAGGGTAAATTAGTCGAGAAAAAAGACGCTAATGTTTCGGTATTTGACCACGGGTTTTTGTATGGAGACGGTGTGTTCGAAGGCGTTCGGGCCTACAACTGCCTGGTGTTCAAATTAAAAGAACATATCGACCGTCTCTATGAATCGGCCCACTCGATCATGCTGAAAATCCCGTTGAGCAAGAAACAACTTGCCGACGCGGTGATCAAGACCTTGCAGGCCAATAAACTGAAAGATGCCTATATCCGTATTGTAGTTTCCCGGGGAGAAGGGGATCTCGGTCTTGATCCGCGTAAATGTAAAGGCAATGAAACGGTTATTATCATTACCGACCGGATCGCTCTTTACCCGAAGGCGCTGTATACCAAAGGAATGGCCATCGTCAGTGTGCCGACGGTGAGAAATATTCCGGAGGCGTTAAATCCCCAGGTGAAGTCGCTCAATTATCTCAATAACATCCTGGGGAAGATGGAAGCGATTAATGCCGGGTGTCAGGAGGCGTTGATGCTTGATCATCTGGGATATGTGGCTGAATGTACCGGGGATAACGTGTTTATTGCCAAAAACGGACATCTCTATACGCCGCCGCAGTGCATGGGAACGTTACGCGGTATTACCCGGGATACCCTGTTAGAACTGGCGCGTAAACTGAAAATCGGTACGCATGAACACGTGATCAGTCGTCATGAGCTGTACATCAGCGACGAATGTTTTCTGACCGGGACTGCCGCCGAAATCGTTCCGGTCGTGAAGGTGGACGGAAGGGTCATCGGTGACGGCAAACCGGGCACGCTGACCCAGCGGCTCATGCGTGAATTCAAAAAATGCACGCAGAGAGAAGGAGTGAAATACAGCGTATAGCGGTGAGCGATGAGCGGATAGACTGTAGACCAGAGACTAGAGACCAAAACTATGACTTGTGATATTTGCCATAAAAGTCCGGCGACCGTGCATCTGACCGAAATCGTGAACGAGAAGGTCATCGAACTGCATATCTGTCAGAAATGTTCCAAGGTGAAGACCGATGAGCTCAAAAGTCAGCTGAGCCTTTCCGATTTTCTGACCAGTATGGTTGATACGCCGGAAACAAAGAAGACCTCATCGACCGCCTGTCCCTTATGCGGAATGAATTTCGGAGATTTCCGGGAAAAGGGAAGGCTGGGATGCAGTACGTGTTATGAAACGTTTAAGGATCAGTTGATGCCGCTTTTTCGTAAGATCCACGGTTCTACCCAGCATGCCGGCAAGATCCCCTCCACTATAGGGGATAAGCTTATGAAACAGCGCCAGAAAGAGGAGCTGGAGAACCGGCTGGCCCGGGCGGTAAAACTGGAAGAATACGAAGAAGCCGCACATAT
>CAZABB010000048.1:0-10777 GCA_964483625.1 uncultured Planctomycetia bacterium
CTGTGACCCACTTTTATTTTTCAAAGAACTGTAAACACATCTTCCGAATTATACACCCAAAATCCAATAACCAAACGGGAAAAAGCCAATTTTATGAACATTTTTGTTTTAAAAATATAATATTTATCTACGTGTGTCGTGTGACTTTGTGTCGTGTGACGTGCTTGCCCCTTGACACTCCCCCGCGCCCGGTTACAATACTATATAATTATTACTTATATGACGCGTAAAACTCAGCCCAACCATCTTACCGAAGGCCCCATTATCCGTTCTCTTTTGATCCTGGCGTTACCGCTGATATTAAGCAACCTCCTGCAGACCGCCTACCAGCTCACCGATACGTTCTGGCTGGGCCGGCTGGGAGCGGAGGCGGTTGCCGCGGTATCGGTAAGTTTCCCGATCATATTTCTTCTTGCCTCGATCGGGATCGGATTTACCATGGCCGGAACAATCATTGTCTCTCATTTGAAAGGCCAGGACAGCCAGGAAGGAATCAACCACGCCTCTTCCCAGATTCTGCTCATCGTGTTTTTCGTCGCCGGGCTGATTTCGATCGTCGGATTCGCCCTGTCCCCTTTTTTTATTCGTATTTTACGAACGCCGCAAAGTGTGTACGCCGGCGCGCTTTCTTACCTGCGGATTTCGTTTATCGGATTCATCTTCCTCTTTATTTATTTTACCTTTCAAGCGTTACTGCGGGGAATCGGAAACGTAAAAACCCCGCTTTACATTATTACCGGAACGGTCCTTCTCAACCTTATCGCCGACCCCCTGTTCATCTTCGGCTTAGGCCCGATCCCGGGATTCGGGGTAAAAGGCGCGGCCATCGCCACGCTTATGACGCAAGGTATTGCCGGCATCATAGGCATCATCCTTCTTGCCCGTGGCTCCTACGGTATCAGTTTAAAACTAAACCAGTTTATCCCCGACCTTCCGTTTATCCGCCGGGCCGTTTCTCTCGCGATTCCTTCATCGATAGAACATTCCACCATCGCCCTGAGCCTGACGGCAATGATCTTTCTCATCACCGAATTCGGCACCGTAAATCTCGCCGCCTATGGTATCGGAGCCCGAATCCTTAATTTCGTATTCTTCCCGGCTTTGGCCCTTTCGATGGCAACTTCGATCCTGGTCGGACAGAATATCGGCGCCGGGAATTCCCGCCGGGCCAGGCATATTGCCATCGTCAGTGCCGTATTTACGTTTGCGACGCTGACGGCATTCGGTTCGATATTTTTCATTTTCTCTAAAACGATCGCTTCCATTTTCATTCCCCACGACCCCCAGGTCATTGCCGAAAGCGCCGTATTTATCCGTATCCTTTCAATGGCCTTCGGATTCATGGGAATTCACATGGTATTACGCGGCGCATTTCGCGGCGCCGGCAATACCCAGCTCGCCATGATCTTTACGATTATCTACCTCTGGGGCCTGCGACTACCTGCGGCTTACGTCCTTTCCCGGTATACGAACCTTGCGGTCTCCGGTATCTGGTGGGCGTTTCCGACAACGAATATTATCAGCGCCGCGTTAACGGTCGCGTTTTTCCTGCGCCGGCGCTGGCAGAAAGAAAAGATAACTTCCTTCGGCGCTCTGAAGTAATGCGATCATGGAAAACGCACATCTCACAAAAAAGAACAGGAAGAACCCACCGACGCCGAGCCGCTTCCGGGCCATCATCAATAACTTTTATACCCGGCACGGGCGCCGATTCCTCTGGCGCGAGACCCGAGATCCTTATCGCATTTTCATTTCGGAGATGATGCTGCAGCAGACCCAGGTCGAACGGGTAATGCAAAAATATCCTCAATTCATACAACGGTTTCCCGACATTACGGCACTCGCCCGCAGCACACTTCACCGCGTCCTGGAGGCCTGGCAGGGACTGGGATACAACCGCCGGGCCCTTCTCATTCACCGCGCGGCTCAGGTCCTGACCGGCGAACACAACGGGAAATTTCCGCGGTCGCGATCAGCCCTGCTTACCCTCCCCGGCATCGGCCAATCGACCGCCGGCGCCATCTGCGCCTTTGCCTACAACATCCCCTGCGTATTCATCGAAACCAATATCCGCCGAGTATTTATCCACTTCTTCTTCCCTCACAAAAAGAACGTCCACGACCGGGATATCGCCGGGCTACTCGAGAAGACACTCGATAAAAAAAATCCCCGCCGGTGGTACTGGGCGCTCATGGATTACGGAACGTATCTAAAAAAAACCGCCTCTAATCCCAACCTGCGCAGCGCACACTATGGACGCCAGTCGCGTTTTGAAGGTTCCAACCGGCAGGTGCGCGGAGCGATTTTAAGAACGCTGACACAAACGAGTTCGATGACTGAAACAACGCTCACCTCATCGCTTCCGTTTGCGAAACACAAAATCACGGAGAATCTTAAAAAGCTGAACAAAGAAGGCTTTTTAAAGAAACAGGGACGCCGGTTTTCAATCCGGTAACGGCACGCCACAACAATCGCAGGTTCAAGGGACCTGATGTGACGATGCATTTCACTCGGCGGAAAGGGATCTTTTCACGACCAGAAAAAGTTTGCGCAGGTTTTCGTCGGAAGGATTTTTTTGCAGCGCCTGTTTAAAGTAATCCAGTGCTTTCAGTTTTTCTTTTTTCCCCAGGTAGGAAAACCCGAGATTTTCAAATAATGCCGCGTCATGCATTCCCAACTGGAGTGATTTGGTGTAATTATCGATCGCGCGGTCATAGTCTTTTATCATCACGTAGGTATTGCCCAATTCATAATAAAATTCGGGCCACTCAGGATACACATCCCGCGCCCGCTTGAAAAATTCAAGCGACCGGGGGAAGTCACCTTTATACCGGAATAACAGGCCGAGGTTATACAGAGCGAACACGTTTCCCGGCCGAATACTGAGCGATTGACGCAGGTGCTTCTCACCCGCGGCAAACTCTCCCAGCCCCATATACTCCTGTCCCAGACTGACGTATACCATAAAGTCCCCATATCCCTCTTCAATCAGCCGAGTCCGGGCCTGGATCGTCTCCTCCCAGAAACCGTAATATTCGGCGACAAACGCCCATTGGTTCAGCACATCGATATCACGGGGATGATTCCGGAGTTTCTCTTTGATTTGAGAGAGCACGTTGTAGATGGATATTTTCGAAGCCAGAGGGGCAACCTGAAAATCCATGGGCGAACGGGGCCAAGCGCTTTGCGGCCCGATAGCCAAGGCACCTAACCCGGCTAAAACAAACACCCTGAACATCCCGCGCATCTTTGAGTTATCCATTGAACACCGGACTGTAAAACAGGATACGATTCAGCATAAATAATATCATAATCAGAGCGATCATCACTTTTCCGGCGATAGCGATTATTCTTCCCAGCACACCGCCGGTTCCCGACTTAAACGACCGTTTAAAATCGCGGTGATGAGTCCATTCGCCTAAAAACGCTCCGCAGAATATCCCTAAGAAAGTACCCGGCACAATACCGATCCCTAAAAAAGAGACCCCCATAACCGCGCCCAGAATACCGCCGAGCAACGCGCCGACAATCGCGCGGTTTGACGCACCGAATTTCTTCGCGCCGATAATAATCCCCAGATACTCTATGGCCTCCCCCACGATATAACAAACAAGAAGGATGATCACCGTAGGGATGCCGATGACGATAAACTTTGTCGCCAGCGCATAAAGTAACGCGCCGATTAAAATGATCAGCGTGCCGAACGTGGTAAAAAATATCGCCACGAACCCGGCCAGGGTACAGCAGAAAAGGATAATAAGAGCACTGATCTCGATCATATTTCTTCCGTTGTTCTTTAGTCTCTCGTCGGGTTTGCCCGTTTAACCCGTTCGCCCGTTTCCCCGTTTGAAAGAACGGGATAACGGGAGGCGACCCCGAAGGGAGAGCAACTCAGATAACGGGCTGACTCAAATATCTAACCGCTCACCGCTATCCGCTGTTTCCTTAGAGCCAGCCGCACAGGGCAAACGCGCATATCGTCTTGGCATCGACGATTTTACCGCGTGCCACCATGTGCCGTACCTGAGATTTCGTTACGATATGCGTGCGTATAATCTCGTCATGGTCCGGTGTACCACCGGCCGCAGTCAGTTTTTCAGCTTTATAGAAGGTGATCTTCTCGGTCGAATACCCCGGCACCGGATAGATCATTCCCAGACGGGTAAGTTTACCGGCCCGGTATCCTGTTTCCTCGATGATCTCCCGACGCGCGCAGGAATGAGGCCGTTCATTACCGTCGCATGTTCCGGCGGGAAGTTCATAGAGATACCGGCGAATGACCGGCCGAAGCTGTCTGAGAATAATAACCCTGTCGCGGGAAAGAAACGGCACGATCAATGCCGCGCCGGGATGATCGATGACCTCCAGGTGTACGGCACACCCGTTGGGCAGCGTGGTCCGACGGGTGGAAACCTCAAGCAGCCGGCCTTTATAAATAAGTTTCTTTTTATCCATTTCTTACATACAAAGAGAACGGCGAGATCAGTCGGTTAATGCTTCCTGAAGCTCCCGGGCAACCAGGGCTTGGAGCTTTCTGTTCTGGGATTTAACGATAATCCGGATTTTTTGAGGTTCGATTTTCTCGAAGAAGAACCCTACTTTGCTGGTATCGATGCAACGGGGATAGAGAGTATCAAACCGGATAGCGATGATGTATTTTTCTTTCCGATTACGCAGGTACGCCTTGGCTCCCCACTCACTGACAGCCGTAAGCGTCTGGTCATAACAGAAGGCAAGATCTTTATCGATAAGGTTCTGCGTGCTCTCTTTCTGGGCTTTGAAAGCGCTCACTCCCACGCCGAAAAAGTTCTGCATCCCCCGCACCGGAGAGCAGCCGCTCCCAACAACGGTAACGAAACACAAAAGAATACCGTACCCAACAGTCTTCATAGTTTTTATATCCTATCAAAAACACCCACGATGTCAAGTTCAGCGAACGTTCGTCAGAATCTTCCCGACGACCGTGCCGAGCGAATCGCCGGAAGTAATGCGCACGGTATGATCGGCGTATTTCTTATACAACGGACGGCGCCGGGCATACAATTGCGCCAGGGTGAGGTGCCGGGCGCCGATAATGCCGCGGGATGATTTATCCTGAATATGCCGGGCGATAATCACCAGCGGTGCGTCGAGAAAAACCACCGTACTGCGCTTCTGCAAAAACCGCATCGCCCGCGCCGAATATACCGCACTTCCTCCGGGGGAGATAACGTATTTTTTCTGAGGGCTGAAAACGAGATTTCGAATAGTCTCAGACTCGATCGATAAAAAATTTTTTTCGCCATATTCGTCGATGATCGCCTGCAGCTTCCTGCCGTATTCTTTTTCGATCAGTCGGTCGACATCGATACACCGGGCGCCGATCTTTGCCGCAAGCTTCCTGCCTGCCGAGCTCTTCCCCACCCCGACCATACCGATCAGCGTTATGTTCATATTCTGATTGTAACATACCAGTATGAAATCCCAAACCACAAACTCCAATGACCAAAAGGAATTCTGTTTGGAATTTGGAAATTGGGATTTGGTGCTTGGGATTTCCTCTCTCGAAGAGAGAGGTGTTATTCGATATATACCCGGTCGCCGGGCCGCAGGTCATCCTGCAGGAGGTCTTTGATGATCAGGGTGAGTTTTACGTTTCCTTCGGCACTACGCAGAGAACCGCCTTTGGTCTCTATTTTCAGGAGTTTGAATCTCTTCCCGCCCCAGGTCGAACCGATATCGCCTTCAACGATACGGCCGCGAGTCAACTCTCCCGGCAATGCCAGAAGTTCTCCGACTTTATTCACTTCGTAAACTTGAAATTCTGCGCTCATTCTTCCGCCTCTTTCTTCGTTTAAAATGAAACCTACAAAATAACTCCTCAAAAATCTTATTATATCACAGCAAGCCTGCCGGCGAAGAAATAATCAAAAGAATCATTTGCCGGCCTGTCCCTTCTCTTTCTTGCGTTCCTCGATCACCTTCTGGGCTAAGCTTTCAGGTACCTCACTGTATTTACAGAACTCCATCGAACACGACGCCCGGCCTGAACTTAAGGAACGGAGGGTGGTCATATAGCCAAACAGTTCCGAAAGAGGCGCTTCGGCTTTTACGATTTTTTGATTCCCTTTGGCGTCGATATTGATAATTTTACCGCGTTTGGAACAGATGTTCCCCACGATATTACTCACGTAATCCTCAGGGGTCGTGATCTCAAGCGACATCGACGGCTCAAGCAGTACCGGAGAACACCGCATGAATCCTTCCTTGAAACAGCCGATCGCCGCCAGACGAAACGCGATATCGGAAGAATCGACTTCGTGGTACGACCCGTCGGTAAGGTTTAACGCCACATCGACCACGGGAAATCCCGCCAGCACGCCGCGTTTTAAAATCTCCTGAATACCTTTCTCGACCGAAGGGATGTAGTTTTTCGGTATCGATCCGCCGACGATGCTGTTGGTAAATTTGTATCCGCCGCCGTTATCCGAAGGCGACATCTCCATAACTACATGGCCGTACTGACCGTGACCGCCGGACTGCTTAACGTGTTTATATTCGGCGGTCGTCGGTTTGGTAATCGTTTCTTTATAGGCGACTTTGGGCTGGCTCACACTGACATTGACCTTGAATTCTTCTTTTAACCGGTCGACGATAATTTCAAGATGCAATTCTCCCATACCAGAAAGAATGGTTTCATCAGTCTCTTCATCGGTACGCACGGTAAAGGTAGGATCTTCTTCCATCAGTTTCACCAGCGCTTTACCCAGCTTATCCTGATCGCCCCGGCTTTCCGGCTTGATACTTACCGAAATAACCGGTTCGGGAAATTCGATCGCTTCAAGGATCACCGGACTTTCCTGTAACGTCAGGGTATCGCCGGTAATCGTGTTGCTCAAACCCACCAGCGCTACGATCTCACCCGCGTGGGCGTATTCTTTATTTTCCCGCTGATTGGCGTGCATCTGGACAATCCGGCCCACTCGTTCTTTCTTATCCTTAGTCGCGTTTAAGATATACGTGCCTGACTTGACCACGCCGGAATAAATACGGGTATAGACCAATTTCCCGATATGCGGGTCAGCCTGAACTTTAAACGCCAGCGCCGTAAGCGGCTCTTTGACGTCAGCAGAACGTTTCACGGTCTTTTCCGGATCATCGGGCAGAGCCCCTTCAATAGGCGGCAGGTCTCCCGGAGAAGGGAGAAACATATTTACCGCGTCAAGCAGGCGCTGTACGCCTTTGTTTTTTAACGCCGTACCGCACAGGATCGGCACCGCTTTATTGGCAACGGTCCCCTTACGAATCGCCGCGATCAACTCCTCTTTGGTAAGAGAATCCGGCGCCTGCAGGTATTTTTCGGTAAGGGTTTCATCACAGGCAGCGGCACGCTCGACCATCATCTGATGGTATTTCTGCGCCATCTCTTTGGCTTCTTCGGGAATATCTTCGATTTTGAAATCTTTCCCTTGAGACGAATCATCAAAGATCACCGCCTTCATCTCGATCACATCGATTACGCCGCGGAAATTCTCTTCCTGTCCCAGCGGGATATTGATCGGAATAACATTCGCCTCCAGTTCCTGTTCGATACTTTCGAGAACACCGAAGAAATTCGCGCCCGTACGGTCCATCTTATTGACGAACGCCATTTTAGGCACATTATATTTTACCGATTGCCGCCAGACTGTTTCTGACTGCGGCTGCACGCCGCCGACGGCACAGAATACCGCAACCGCTCCGTCAAGGACTCTGAGACTTCGTTCGACCTCTACCGTGAAATCAACGTGGCCGGGAGTATCGATGATATTAATACGATTCCCTTTCCAGAAACAGGTCGTGGCCGCCGAGGTAATCGTAATCCCGCGGTCCTGCTCCTGTTTCATCCAATCCATCTGAGCTTTCCCTTCATGAACCTCACCGATCTTATGAGACCGGCCGGTATAGTAAAGAACCCGTTCGGTCACGGTAGTTTTACCCGCGTCGATATGGGCCATAATCCCGATGTTGCGGATTTTGGTCATATCGACCTCAGGCAGATCGATATCTTCGGATTTAGCCTGAGCCGGTTCCGACTCCTTCTCTTCTGCCGGCCGGGGTTCTTCCTTGCTTTCTTCCGCCGGGGTTTCTGCGGCGGGCTGAGCAGCTTCTTTCTCGCCTTGCGCCTGGACTTCTTCTGCGGCGGGCTGAGCAGCTTCTTTCTCGCCTTGCGCCTGGACTTCTTCTGCGGCGGGCTGAGCAGCTTCTTTCTCGCCTTGCGCCTGAACTTCTGAGGCAGGCTGGGCAGCCTCTTTCTCCCCCTGCGGCGCCTGAGGCTGAGATTGAGCCGGCGAACCGGAAGGGGCGGGTTCGACGGGAATCTCTTCCTCAGAAACTCCCTCTACTTTTTCACCCAGCTGTTTCATCTTTTCATTCAGTTTATTTTTAAGACGGATCCGTTCCCTATCCAGTTTTTTGATCGCGTCTTCTTTCACCTGAAGTTCTCTCGCTTTGATATCAAAATGGAACTTCATATCTTCAAACTCGGCTTTCAGCGCTTCATGTTCCTCCGCCGCTACCCAGGCGACTTCTTCCTGTTTCTTCTGCAATTCTCTATTGAGCTGGTTGATATTTGCCGCCTGGTCTTTCAGCCTGGTTTTAAAATCCTTCACCTGTTCGTTCAAATCCCGGATCTCATCATTGCGGTTTTTCACCTCCCACTCCAGCTCCTCCATCTGCTGATTCATCTTACGCACCTGAGCGGTCAATTTCACATTTTTGGCGAATTCTTCCTCCAGGCGTTTCTCTTTCTCGATATATTTCTCTTTGGTTTCGGCAAACTGCTCACTGGTGCGTTTCAGCATCTCCTGGCTTTTATTCACCCACTCTTCTCTCTGGGCAAATTCATGCCGGAGCTTATCTTCGATTTTCTGCGCTTTTTTGATCGCATCTTTGAGGGTAACATACTCTTCTTTGAGCTTGAGGTATTTCTCATGAAGAGTTTTATATTCGGCTTTTAAGGTGTGGAAGTTGCCTTCGATGGCTTTCTGCCTTTTGATCTTGAACTTTTTCTGCTGCGCTTCTTTGGTTGAAGCAAACAGAGAATAGAGTACTATCCCTACCCCTGTAACCACAGCGGCACCCACGGCGATAAGCATTTTTAACGGGATCAATTCAGCCATACTTCGCTCTCTGCATCGGCTCTTTGCCGATCCGTTATTATTTCCTACCTACACTTTCTATATATACCATATATGAGGCGCGAAAAACAATATTCTGGGTCAGAAAATAGTAAACGCTTACAATCCCCTTTGCCGTTTGCGCGTTCGCCCGTGCTCTGAGTTATCCCGCCACAGGCGGGATTCCCGTTTTTTGAACGGGCAAACGGGATAACGGGTCAGCGGGCTAACCTGAATAATCAGACAATGAGTAGATTAGATTCGTCCCTGGATCTCGTTGATGATCTCAAAGGCCATATCTATATGAGGCAGGGCTTTCCGCCGGGCGCTGATATCGACCCAGACCGAGGTATCCCCCGAATCATAGGTCACCCGGGCGACGTAGGCGATAACGGAAGTTTCCTGGATACGGGCCCGGATAACTCCTTCGGCGGAATCCTCGGATAAGATTTCTCCTTTGGATTCAAGCACCTGGTAGGTAACCTCCCAGGCCCGATCGATCGTCGTGTCCAGATCGATACGCGCGGTATCGACGCTCAACACGATCCCGCCGGCCAGCCCGCCGGTTACCAGCAAAGGAATACACCCGGTCACCGTAGTAAGAAGACACAAACTTAAAAGTAAATGACCTAACTTCATACCTCTCCTTTCTTTACGCAGATAACCGCTGACTTTTTACCCGCGATCTCCCCTTCTCTGCGAATATCTAAGATGTTTTCATTCTACCTCTGTCTTTATTTTTTTCAAGCTTCTCAAGAAGCGCTTTTTAAGGCGCTCCAGAATCTCGCCCAGGGGAACTTTTTTCCCGGGCAGTCGGTCTTGGCACCCCGGACCTGCCCGTGTCCCAGGATGTGTTTTGTGGGAATACGGTAGTAGTCCTTCAAGCGCTTGACGAGGTAGACCAGCGATTTCATCTGACGGGAACTGACCCGGTCGATATTGAAATTACCGACCAGACAGATACCGATCGAACGGTAATTCATTTTCGACGCCTTACAGTGAGCCCCCACCTCCTGCTTCAGCCAGCGGGGCGAAACTTCGATCTGGCCGTCGGCTTTCCCCTTGGTCCCGTTATCGATGACGAAATGGTAGCCCAACCCGCGGTAAAAACCGCGCTTTTTATGTCCTTCGTTGAAACAGAGCGCGTTGCCTTCGTCGGTCGCGCTGTGATGGATCACGATATATTTCCATTTTTTAGAAGGATATAACGGTACCACCGGAGCGATCGGCGCGGCATTGGGGATGGAAACTTTCTGGCCGATTGTCAGCCGGTCCGGATCTTCCAACCGGTTGCGGCGGACAATCTCTTCCATGGAAACATCGTACATCTTCGCCAGACGCCATACGGTCTCTCCCGGGGCAATAACATGGGAGACATCCTGACGCTGTTGCGGCCGGCTTAAAGGCACACGGGGAAGTTCCACTTGGGGCGTTTTACGATGATACGAAGGCACTGTTGTGGTGCGGGCACAAGAAGAGAGAATCAATATCACCGCACACAGCGGCATGAAGAAAATATACCAGCGTTTCATAATTATAGTTATTGTAATTGTTTAGGCGGGAAAAATCAACCCGTCTGGATTCATAGTACTGTCAACATTTATTCGCAAATTCTAAAGAAGCGTTTTTCTGTTTTGCTT
>CAZABB010000049.1:0-9997 GCA_964483625.1 uncultured Planctomycetia bacterium
AGGGTATGCCGTTTTTATTTATCTGTCAATTTGCGAATAATAGTTTACAGTATCTAAGGATGCCGGGGGCAGGGTATAGCGTGCCGGGAAAAATGAAGATTTTAACGGTACCCGAAACCCGATACCCGTCACCCGATATGAATGGCTATCGACTATATTGTCGGTAGATTTGATTCTCCCATCAGATAGCGGTCGATATGATAGGCGGCGCGGCGGCCTTCGGAAATAGCCCAGACAATAAGGGACTGGCCGCGGTGGGCGTCGCCGCAGGCAAAGATGCCTTTACGGGATGTCATGAACGCCTCGTCGGTCCGGGCATTTTTGCGGTTGTCTTTATCCACTCTCAAGGCATCGAATAATTCCTGCTGGGGGTGCAGGAATCCGATGGCCAGGATGATCAGGTCGGCTTCGATTTCGAATTCGCTTCCTTCAATTTTCCTCATAACCGGACAGGAGGCTTTGACATTGGGGTCTTTTTTGAATTCAACCTCCCCGCATTTGATCTTGGTAACCCGGCCTCCTTCACCGGAAAATTCTTTGGTCAATACCGCCCAGCGGCGTTCGCCGCCTTCTTCGTGGCTGGATGAAGTCTTTAACAGCATCGGATAATGCGGCCAGGGATCGGTATCATCGCGGCATTCCGGCGGTTGAGGCAGAAGTTCGATCTGTACCACGCAGGACGCTCCCTGGCGGTGAGCGGTACCGACGCAATCGGATCCGGTATCTCCGCCGCCGATGACGACAACTTTTTTGCCCTGAGCGTGGATTGCCTTTTCCTGAGGAATAGTATCTCCCTTTACCCGGCGATTGTTCTGGATGAGGTAATCCATGGCAAAATGAATTCCGTCCAGTTCCCGTCCCGGAATAGGAAGGTCACGGGGAACACGCGATCCGGTCGCGATACATATCGCGTCGAAATCTTCCTGGAGACTTTCGATCTCGACATCTTTGCCGATATGCATTCGGGTCCTGAATTCTATCCCCTCCTGTTTCCATAATTCGAGACGGCGATCGATGATGTGTTTCTCCAGTTTAAAATCAGGGATTCCGTATCGGAGGATACCGCCGCAGGCGTCGTCTTTTTCATATACGACGACACTGTGTCCGGCACTGTTCAACTGTGCGGCACAGGAAAGGCCGGCCGGCCCCGAACCGATAATTGCGGCTCTTTTTCCGGTACGGAGCGCGGGAGGCCGGGGTTGTATCAGATCATGTTCGAATCCGTACTCGATGATCGACAGTTCGTTTTCCCGGATCGTAACGGCCTCATCGTTAATCCCCAGCACACAACTGTATTCGCATGGAGCCGGGCATACCCGGCCGGTGATCTCCGGTAAATTATTGGTTGCCGATAACAACCGGATGGCTTTCTTCCAATGCCCGGAGATAACCGCGTCGTTCCATTCGGGGATATAGTTTCCCACCGGGCATCCCCAGTGGCAAAACGGCGTGCCGCAATCCATACAGCGTGACGCCTGTTCCTGAGACTGATCATCCGTACGCCGTAACGCGACTTCTTTGTAATCTTTGATCCGTTCGCAGACCGGACGATACGGAGTTTTTTCTCTTTTTGTTTTTAAAAATGCTTTTACATCTTTAGCCATCGTCGCTTCGCTCCTTAGTATCTGTGACTATCTGTGTATAATCAATCATAGGTCTCCGTTAATCCCAGTTTTTTACCTACATTCTTCATCTCCAGAATCTTTTTGTATTCCAACGGCATGACCTTTACGAATTTTCCCAGACAATTCTTAAAATTATCTAATACGTTTTTGGCGACAGTACTCTGCGTATACTTATAATGATTGCTCACCAGCGAATGAATAAGCTGTTTATCCTCTTCGTTGGGCACCTGAAATTCCACCATGCTCAGGTTGCATCTGGTCCGGAAATGCCCGTCGGTGTCCCATACATAAGCGATTCCGCCCGACATCCCGGCGGCAAAATTTCGTCCCGTGATTCCCAGAATTACCACCCGCCCCCCGGTCATATATTCGCAGCCGTGGTCACCTACGCCTTCAGTGACCGCATAGAGACCTGAATTACGGATACAGAACCGTTCTCCGGCTATACCCCGGATATAGGCCTCACCGGCGATAGCGCCGTAAAATGTCGTATTGCCGATAATGATGTTCTTTTCCGGCACGTAATCGCTCGTCCGGTCGGGATAGATAATGAGTTTGCCGCCGGAGAGCCCCTTACCGACATAATCATTGGCCATCCCCTGAAGTTCGAAGGTGATTCCTTTGGCCAGCCAGGCGGCAAAGCTTTGTCCGGCGATACCCTGAAACTTGATATGAATGGTATCTTCCAGAAGACCTTCTTCCCCGTAGAACCTGCATACTTCGCCGCTTAACATCGCTCCGGTGGTACGCTCGGTATTCCGGATAGGGATCGTGAATGATACCGGTTCGGAATTGTTATTTAACGTATACCGGCAGAGATCGATCAGTTTCCGGTCAAGTACGTTTTCGATTCCGTGATCCTGCTTTTTCCGGCAGTATATTCCTACCTCCTGAGATACCTCCGGTTTATAGAGAATACGGGAAAGATCGAGCGATTGAGCTTTCCAGGGAAGAATAGCGGTGTTTACCGTCAAGAGTTCAGTCCGGCCGACCAGTTCATCGATGCTCCGCACTCCCAGTTCGGCCATGATTTCTCTCAATTCGTCGACGACAAAATTAAAGTAATTGATCACATGTTCGGGCCGGCCTTGAAATTTTTTCTGAAGGAGCTCATCTTGGGTAGCCACGCCTACCGAACAGTTATTCAGATGGCAATGACGCAGCATCACGCAGCCCATAATAATCAAGGTAGCGGTACAAAACCCGAATTCCTCGGCTCCTAAGATGGCGGCAATAGCGACATCTCGTCCGGTGCGCATCTGTCCGTCGGTTTGAAGGCGCACCCGGGAGCGAAGATCGTTTAAGACCAGAGTCTGATGGGTTTCCGACAATCCCAGTTCCCAGGGTAATCCGGCGTGACGGATAGAACTCTTGGGAGATGCTCCCGTTCCGCCGTCACCGCCTGAGATCAAAATCATGTCGGAATGACCTTTGGCGACCCCGGCAGCAATCGTACCCACACCGATTTCCGATACAAGTTTTACGCTGATGCGGGCTTCGGGATTGGTGTTTTTTAAATCAAAGATCAATTGGGCCAGATCTTCGATAGAATAAATATCATGATGCGGCGGCGGCGAAATAAGCGTTACTCCCGGCGTCGTATACCGGGTCCGGGCGATTGTCGGGCTTACTTTATGCCCGGGCAGCTGGCCTCCTTCCCCGGGCTTGGCACCCTGGGCGATTTTTATCTGGAGTTCGTCGGCATTGGTAAGATAATTCGCTGTTACCCCGAATCGTCCGGAGGCAACCTGCTTGATCGCGCTGCGTCGGGATTCACCGTTGGGACGGGGAATGAACCGTGCGGGGTCTTCTCCTCCTTCCCCGGTATTGGATTTACCTCCGATAGCATTCATCGCGATAGCCAGAGTCTCATGGGCGCCGCGGGAAATTGAACCGAAACTCATCGCTCCGGTAGCAAATCGTTTAAAAATACGTTTTTTCGATTCGACCTCTTCCAGAGGAAGGGATCGGATCTTTTTTGCGCCCGAGGCGGATCCGTCTTCGGTGGAAAATTTCAGCAGACTGCGTAACGTGGCAGGATGCTGTGATTGATCGTTGATGAGCCGGGAAAATTCCCGGTATTTTGCGGGATCGTTTGTACGGGTAGCATCCTGAAGCGCGGCAATACTCTGTGGATTCCAGAGATGGAATTCACCGTCACGTTTCCACTGATACACTCCTCCGGTGTCCAGCAGGTCGGTATCCGGGCTTCGTCTTTCATAGGCCCGGGCGTGCCTTATGATGGTCTCTTGCGCGATAATATCGAAAGTTACCCCGCCGATCCGGGATACCGTACCGGCAAAACAGCGGTCGATGACTTCCGGACCGACACCTAAGGCTTCAAAAATCTGAGCCCCGCGGTAACTCTGTAAGGTAGAGATGCCCATCTTTGAAAGAACTTTTTTGATCCCTTTATGGACGGCGTTGATATAATTTTTCTTACCTTCCTGAAGCGGTACTTCAAGCTCCTCTTCACTGTGCAGATAGTCGATAGCATTCAGCGCCAGATAAGGGTTGATCGCGCCGCAGCCATATCCGAATAACAGGGCAAAATGGTGTACCTCACGCGGTTCGGCGCTTTCTAAAAGAAGCGCGATCTGAGACCGGCAGGTCTTTTTCACCAGATACTGATGGACCGCTCCTACCGCCAGTAATGCCGGCAATGCGGCGTAGGCCTGATTGAATCCCCGGTCGCTTAACACAATGAAGGTATACCCTTGCCTGATTGCGGCTTCAGCTTCCCGGCAGATAGCGTCGAGGCGCTCTCTAAACGCCTCTTTTGAATCGGATTGAAATAAAAGGGATATCGTTTTTGTCTTCAAGCCTTTTTCCTTGATGTTTTTGACCCGGGCTATATCCTCGTTGGACAGGATCGGGCCGGGCAGGTGGATCCGCCGGCAATGCTGCATCGTTTCAGCGAGGAGATTTTTACGCGGGCCCATGAAACATTCCAGACTCATCACGATTTCTTCCCGGATGGGGTCTATGGCCGGATTGGTTACCTGCGCGAACAGTTGTTTGAAATAGTTGTACAATAATTGCGGTTTGTTCGAAAGCACCGCCAGCGGCGTATCATTTCCCATGGACCCGATAGGTTCTATCCCTTTTTGCGCCATCGGGCGGATAAGCATCTTGATATCCTCCCGGGTGTACCCGAACGCCTTAAGTCCCGAGACAATAGTTTGATCGGTATCGGCGGGGGCTTTCTCAGTCGGTAAATCGTGTAATTCCACCAGAGTATCCGCAAGCCATTCCCGGTAAGGTTTTTGGGCTGAAACTGTCTGTTTTATTTCGGCATCATCGATGATCTTCCCCATTTCCGTATCGATAAAAAACATTTTGCCCGGCTCAAGCCGTCCTGAATAGGAGATGTCGCAAGGTTCTACGTCCAGGACGCCTACCTCCGAAGCCATGACAACAAGATTGCTTTTGGTGACGATATATCGTGACGGGCGCAGGCCGTTGCGGTCGAGAACGGCCCCTATCCTTGTTCCGTCGGTAAAAGCGATGCTTGCCGGGCCGTCCCACGGCTCCATTAAACAGGACATGTAGCGATGAAAGGCGCGTACGTCTTCGCTTAAAAAACTGTTTTGTTCCCAGGCCGAGGGGATCAGCATCATCATCGCGTGCGGCAGAGACCTTCCCGAAAGGACAAGAAGCTCCAGGACCAGATCGATCGTCGCCGAATCACTCAAACCCGATGTAATGATCGGTTTCAGTTTCTCGATATCGGCACCAAACAACGGTGATTCCAGAAGCTGTTCTTTGGCGCTCATCCAGTTGATATTCCCGCGCAGGGTGTTGATCTCCCCGTTATGGGCCAGGAACCGGAACGGCTGAGCCATGTCCCAGGTGGGAAAGGTATTGGTACTGTACCGGGAATGGACCAGCGCTATTGAACTTTGGATATCTTTATCGTTTAAATCCACGAAGAATTTCTGTACCTGATGCGGCATCAGCAGTCCTTTATAGGAAAACGTACGGCAGGAAATATTGGTGATGTAAAAAAAAGACTTCTGCCGGGTGAGAGATACCTGCACTTCTTTTTCGATGATACGGCGGATCACATATAATTTACGTTCGAAGGAAAGCTGATCCTTCAGCTGAGATGATTTTTGAATAAAAACCTGTTCGATAATCGGCTGGGTATTTCGGGCCCCTTTCCCGATTTCGCTGTTATCAACCGGTACCGAGCGCCAGCCCAGGAGCGTCTGCCCTTCAGCCTGGATGGTTTTGGCAAAGACGTTTTTTACGAGAGCTCGTTCGGCATTATCGGTAGGCAGAAAAATCAGTCCGGTCCCGTAATCGCCGCCTGAGGGCAATGTAATTTTGCTGTTGGCGGCGGCTTTCTGAAAAAAGGCGTGCGGCATCTGGATAAGAATTCCCGCTCCGTCACCGGTTTTAGGATCGGACCCGACCGCGCCCCGGTGAGCCAGACGGTTTAAGACGCCGATGCCCTGTTTGATAAGTGAGTGCGACTGCTCTCCTTTGATGTTACAGACAAATCCCACTCCGCAGGAATCTTTCTCGAATCGCGGGTCATAGAGGCCTTGAGCGTGAGGGAAATGGGTATGTTTCATATTGTTTATTTTAAAATGTTTCGATAGTAGTCGACGTTGATCTGATATTTTTCTATTTTCGCGTGCAGGGTGTTGCGGTTTATCCCCAACATCTTTGCCGCTTTTAATCTATTGCCAAAGGTTCTCTCCAGGACAATCTCGATTAATTCTTTCTCAACAAGAGATACAATATCTTTGTGGATTTCCCGCTGCCTTCCTCGGATAATCAGGGAATCGACCTCTTTTTTCAGTTCAGTGTGCAGTTTTTCCTGATAATCGGGATTTAATTTTTCCATTGTCGCAGAATCGTTGTTTCTGTGGTGATCTTTTCTGCATATTCGGTCACCGAATGCCTCATTTTCGGGCAGACCGCGGTAAAAATTTTACTGAACCGGGGTGTCGGCCCCTATCCTCCGGATAAAATTAAGAAATATACGCTGAGCACTCAGACGGTAACTGTTTTCGGTTTCGTAAGCGGCCTGGATCATCCGGGTAGATTGCTGGTTATTCCACTGGTCCCGGTGAATATATTTCTTGATCCACTCCTCGATCATCTTCGGCTTGATCTCAATATGAAACTGCAAGGCGTAAATGTGGTTTTTTAACCGAAAAGCCTGGTTGCATATTTCTGATGCGGCAAGGAGTATCGCTCCTTCCGGGAGAGAAAACATATCCCGGTGCCACTGGAAGACATCCAGACCGGACCCCATCCCTTCCCATAACGGATCGCGGCGGCCTTGGGAAGTGAATTCGACTCGGGAAAAACCGATTTCCTCTTGAATAGCCCGCGTAACAGGTGCCCCGGCGGCTTTGGCGATCAATTGCGCTCCCAGACAGATTCCCAGCGTAGGAATATCCCTATCGATGAGTTCTTTGATAAAGGTGTTTTCTGCGGCAAGGTAAGGATGTTTTTCTTCTTCGTATACGTTCATCGGTCCGCCGAGTGAGACCACCGCTTCGGCCCCAGACGCGTCAGGCAGGCTATCTGAGGCATACAGATGAATGGTATCGGTTGCGTAGCCGGCCTCCTGAAAGAAATCTTTCAGGAGGCCGGGCCCTTCAATATCGATGTGTTGCAGGAAATAAATCATCGCAGTCGAGTTGGTTTCTTTTTAAAGTACCAGGAGTAATTCCTGATACTTTGCCAGAGGCCATAGTGAATCGGAAACCAGACCTTCGGCTGTATCGACTGCTTCCCGTAAGGCATCCAGTGCCGCGGCGCCTGTGCCGGCGTATTTTTCGGCCTGCTTGCTTAAGTCTTTTTCTTTTTCGCAGACGGCCATCGCTTTTTCCAGCCGGTCGATACCGGAGATGATGTCGCCGCACAGTTTATCCAGCGCCTTGATCTCGGCACTGAGCGCTGAAGATTTCACCCCGGCGGCCTTTGCTGCCGCGTGTGATTGTCCCAGGAGAGCGATTTGCTGGGCAACCGCCGGCAGGATCATGGTGCGGGCGATGTTCACCGCGGTTTTATATTCAATGTCTTTTGTCTTTATATATGCTTCCAGTTTTATTTCCACTTTGGAATGAAGTTCCTTTTTGGAAAGAACGCCGAACCGTTCGTATAATCCGATTGCCTCTTTGGTGAGGAACAGTTTTAACGCCTCAGGGGTATTCTTGGTGTTGGGCAGTCCTCTTTTTGCGGCTTCCTTGTGCCATTTCTCGTCATAGTTGTTACCTTCAAAGCGCACCCCTTTCGTTTCTTTTAAAATTCCTTCCAAAACCGAGAGCGCTTTTTCGGCCGGCGCGGCTTTTGTCTTTTTCTTTTCGATACGGCTGGCGATTTCATCGTACCCGTAGGCCATGATCAGATTCAGCATAGTCGCCGCCTCCGAACAATTATGGCTTGATCCCACGGCCCGGAATTCGAATTTATTCCCGGTAAAGGCTAGCGGTGAGGTCCGGTTGCGATCGGAAGTATCTTTGGCGACCTTCGGCAGATTCTGCACGCCGACGTAAATCTCCGATATTTTTTTCTCCGTAAGCGTTCCGATTCCTTCGATTTGATTAACCAGAGCGTCGAGGTATTCTCCTAAATATACCGAAATAATCGCCGGCGGTGCTTCATTGGCGCCCAGACGGTGATCGTTTCCGGCGTCGGCAACGGCCGAACGCAAAAGCCCCCCGTATTTATCGACACCCAGCAATATTGCCCCCAGAGACATAAGAAAGATCAGATTATCTTTCGGCGACCCGGACGGGTCGAAGTAATTATTACCGGTATCGTCTCCTACCGACCAGTTGAAGTGCTTTCCCGATCCGTTCACGCCGGCCAGCGGTTTTTCGTGTAATACCGCGACCAGATCATGATGCGCCGCGACTTTTCTCATGATATCCATCAACTGCAGGTTGTGATCGATGGACAGGTTGACTTCTTCATACAGCGGAGCGATTTCGAACTGGTTGGGTGAAACTTCGTTATGCCGGGTTTTCGCCGGTATCCCGCGCCGGTAAAGCGCGTTATCCAGATCTTCCATGAACATCATGACTTTTTCTTTCATCGTACCGAAATAGTGGTCTTCCATCTGCTGTCCCTTCGCCGGTTCGGCGCCGAACAGCGTGCGGCCGGTCACCAGAAGATCCGGACGGGTTTCAAATAACTCCCGGGAAAACAGAAAATATTCCTGTTCGGGGCCGCCGTAGACTTTAATGCTCTTGGCCTGTTTGTTGCCGAGAATCTTGTTTAAGCGTAACGCGGCGCTGGTAATGGCGTGCAGAGAACGTAATAGCGGAGTCTTGATATCAAGCACCTCCCCCGTCCAGGAAAGAAATACCGAAGGAATTACCAGCGTCTTAGTTTCCCCGGCTTCCAGAAGGAAGGCCGGTGATGTCGGATCCCAGGCGGTATAGCCTCTGGCTTCAAAGGTCGAACGGATCCCTCCCGAGGGGAAAGATGAAGCGTCGGGTTCGGACTGAATAAGCTGTTGGGCGGAAAACCGTTCGACAATATCCCCGTTCTCCCCGTAAGAAATAAATGCGTCATGTTTCTCTGCGGTACCGCCGCGCTGCGGCTGAAACCAGTGCGTAAAATGGGTCGCGCCGTTCTCAATCGCCCATTCTTTCATCGCGTGAGCGACATCTCCGGCAATAGACTGATCCAGCGGCTGGCCGCTTTCGATTGTTGCCAGAAGTTTTCTGTACGTTTCCTTGTTCAGTTTCTCCCGCATGACTTTTTTATGAAAGGTCAGCTCACCAAAAATTTCCGCTATTTTAGCCATTTCCTACCTCCTTTTACGCTTGACGTAACGATAAAGAAAGGCGTCCCCTAAGATTCACTTAGAGAACGCCTTTGTCCTTTATGCCTGATTTTACAGCACTACATCGTACTATATATACAAGTAAAAAAATGAGAGTCCTGGTAACCATTCTATATATTTTTTTTACCCAACCGCATCAGATCCGGTTTCTCCGGTCCGGATCCGAATACATTGGCCTAAATCTATGACAAATATTTTACCATCTCCAATGCGTCCTGTCTTGGCTCCTTTTATGATCGCATCGATCGTCGGTTGCACAAAATCTTCGTTTACCGCGATCTCCAGGCGTATCTTTTTCAAGAGATTCACCTCATGGATGACGCCGCGGTAGGTTTCAGTATACCCTTTTTGCTGGCCGCAGCCAAGAGCATTCGTCACGGTCATTTTATAGACCTCCGAATCGTATAATGCCTTTTTGACATCAGGCAGTTTATGCGGTTGAATCATGGCAATTATGAGTTTCATTTTGACCTCCTTTAAATGAATAACCAATAGCGTTTTAAAATCCGAAATCCGAATATCGAAATCCTAAACAAATCCGAGATTCGAATGTTCC
>CAZABB010000050.1:0-9984 GCA_964483625.1 uncultured Planctomycetia bacterium
GCGCCGCGAGAGGTAAACTCACCGATTACCGTAATGCCCACCGGACGCAGTGTCTTTTTAAGATCTTCCAGAATATGGTTAATCACGTGTTCGTTGTACACCTTGACGTTCCGCCAGGAATACAAATAGTACTTCAACGATTTCAACTCGACAATCTTTCGCCGCGGCGTATACCGGATCGTCACCCGGGCAAAATCAGGCAGCCCGGAAAAGGGACAGATAGAGGTGAATTCGTCACACACCATCTCCACGGTGATCTTACGATGAGGGTATTCATACGGAATCGTATTCAAAATGCTCGCATCGATATCACAGGGAGCATACATCGCCCCTTGCAGTTTTTTCGCTTTCTTCTCCAGCGCCGATTCGGACCGGTCGTGGTATATTTGTCGTTTTTTCATGAGTACACCTGATCCATCATTTTAAACTCCAGATGATACGCCAGGAAGGTATCCAGAACGTTTAATATACGGTCCTCACAGGCGCTGCTGGGTTTAATCCGCAAGATATGGGGGAAATCGTACCGCTGCAGGTACCGCAATGAGGCGATCACCTCCGGAGCAAGAGATGAAAGGTCGGTATTGTTCCTGCGACAACGCCAGCACACAAGCCCTCCTTTTGTCGTACTGAACGAAATCGCTCCTTTGAGTTCCCGATGACACTGAATGCACAGATGAAATTCCGGCTTCACGCCGCAATAATGTAGGAATTTAATCAGGAAAACATACATAAGCTTCTTGGGCGGAAGATCCGCGAGATTATCCAGAGTCATCTCCAGCAGGCGAAACACTTTCTCGTTACGGTCCCATAACGGCATGACCTGTTCAACAAGATTGAAAATCTGCCCCGTCACGATATACTTTTCGTAATCGCGGCGCACCAGAGAATATTCGCGCAGCAGATCGGCAAAAGAAACCAGCCATACCTGGGTTTTCTTGGGATAAAACACAATTTCGTTCAAGGTAAACCGTTCCATGGAAGTCGTAAATTCCTTCTTGGGGGAATAAAACCCTTTCAGGATTCCGGTCATCTTACCATATTTCTCGGTGAAAAAGGAAACAATAATGCTGGTCTCGCGAAAGTTTACTTTTTTAAGAACAAACCCCTTGTCTTTGACGATCATTTCTCCCCCATTACCTTACGCAGGATCTCATCCTCCTTGCGCCTCATCTTGTGCGCTTTGCGGTCAGTCGTATCGTCATATCCGCACAGATGCAGCATCCCGTGAATCACGTACAGCATCAATTCCTCCTGGAATGTCGTGCCAAAATAGCGGCAGTTAATCAGAGCCTCCTCGACCGAAACCACCACTTCTCCCTTAAATGTTCTTGAGCGCGGTCGCGTCAGAGGAAACGCGATTACATCGGTGGGACGGTTTTTGTTTAAATACTGACGGTTCAGCCGTTTGATACGTTGATTGTCACAGAAAACAAAAGAAACCGAACCGGGAGAGACAGCGAGCAGCCGGGAGATCTTGTTGATTTTCTTCTCTATTGCCGCACAATTAATCTTCTTTATTTTTTGCAGATTTTTTATTTGTACTTTCATCTTTAGGGTACGATACCCTGGTGTGGAAAATCGCGTTCAATACCCGCACAAAACTCTGCGTTATCCTCTCAAGGTCCCGCAACGTCAGGTTGCTTTCGTCAAGTTCTCCTTCCATGAATTTACGACGGACGACATCGGCAACCATCTCTCGGATCCGGGCCGGCGTCGGCTCCTCCAATGTCCGGGAAACCGCCTCGATCGTATCGGCCAACCCCACAATCGCGACCTCTTTCGACTGCGCCCGCGGCCCGGGGTACCGGTATTCTTCCTGATACTCTTTCTCGCGTTCGGGATCGAGCTCTTTCGCCCGCTGATAAAAGAAATAGACAAGACTGCGGCCGTGATGCTGTTCGATAAAATCTATAATACGCGGATTAAGGCGGTTTTTCCGGCCTAAATCAACCCCTTCTTTTACGTGATTCATAATAATAATCTTACTTATCGAAGGTTTTAGATCCTTGTGAACATCCCGATAGGGAATGAGGTTCTCCACAAAGTAGTTTGCCTTGGGAATCTTACCGATATCATGGTAATACGAACCGACCCGGGCAAGAAGAGAATTAGCCCCGATCGATTCGGCGGCGCCTTCGGCAAGATTGGCAACAACCAGCGAATGCTGGTAGGTACCGGGGGCCTCAAGGATCATTTTACGCAGCAGAGGATTATTGAAATCAGACATCTCTAACAGCGAAATGTTGGTCACTACCTTAAATATATATTCGAAGATCGGTAATATCCCGATAACAATAATCGAAGAAATCAGGCCATTCAGCACGCTTAATTTCAATAACGTCAAGTTCACCGAAGTCAGCATGAAAAAATCCTTGGATTGCTCAAGCACCAGCGCGACAAAAAACTGAATCAATCCGCTTAATATTCCGGCACGGATAATCTGAGAACGACGCCGGATACGATAGCTGAACATGCCCGCGCAGCTGGAAGCGCAAAAGAGAGATATTCCCGTGTTGAAATTGCCGCCTTCGACACTGGCGGCAAGAAACGAAATAAACATCGAAAAAATCAAAGAGAGCTCCAGATTATCAAAGAGAAGCGTGACCAGCATGATAAATCCGATGGCTGAAACCGCATACCCGGACATCTTGAAGATGATCGTGGTCAAAAGAGTGATCATCACCGCGATGCTGGTCAAAAGAAGAAGATCAATGTAAGAAGGCAACCCTTCAATCTTACGTACGAACTTGGCGTACACAAACAGAATAATGGCCAGAAGTATGGGAGAGAAATCGATGGAATAGATAAAAAACAATGCTCCCGTGACGCCGAAAAACGCCGCCCCCAAAAGTAACGGACCGATATGAATATTACTTTTCTTGAACAATATACTCATAGGCTTCAATGATTTCCTGAGTTAAAGGGTGCCTTACTACATCGGCAGACGTAAGACGCGAAAAATGAATTCCACCGATACGGCTCAGTATCCTCATTGCCTCGATCAGTCCCAGCGGCTTGCCGCCGGGAAGATCACTCTGGGTAATATCCCCGGCAACGACCGCTTTGGAATCAAACCCCAGCCGGGTAAGAAACATTTTTAATTGATCGGACGTACAGTTCTGCGCTTCATCGAGAACAATAAACGCGTTATTCAGAGTCCGCCCCCGCATATACGCCAGAGGAAGAACTTCAATAATACCCGCTTCCGAATATTCCTCCATACTCTCGGCATCAATCATATCATATAACGCGTCATAGAGGGGGCGAAGATACGGACTCAGTTTCTGCCGCATATCTCCCGGTAAAAACCCCAATGACTCACCGGCTTCGATCGCCGGCCGGACCAGAATAATACGGTTTACTTTCTGGGCCATGAGATAATTTACCGCCATAGCCATCGCCAGGTATGTTTTCCCCGTTCCCGCCGGGCCGATACAGAACGTTACATCGTAGGTTCCAATAGCCTGAAGATACTCTCGTTGTCCCTGAGTCCGGGGAAAAATATATTTTTTCTTCCTCGAGGGAACTTTGATCTTCAATTCATCCGTCGAGCCGGGGATACGGTCTTCTGTCGAAAGGAAACTCATATCCCGCTGATCGAGAGGGATTCCCTGCCGATACAGATGCATCATTCTTTCTAAGAACAGCGCCCCTTTGGCCACCTGTCTCTTTCCCCCCTTGATCAACAATCCATTGGTTTTCAAGAAAATGTCCACATTCAGTTTCTCTTCGATATTTTTGATATTCTGATCTCCCACACCGAACAGCTCCTGTAAGATTTGATTGTTTTCAACCTCAATCAGCTTCTGCATATCATTTTTCCCTATGACACGGGCTTTCGTGTTAATTGAACAGGGGCACCTTGATCTGCATGCCGGGACGAATTTTATCCGGGCTTTTGAGTTTTGCCTGGTTCTCATTAAAAATCATTTTCCATTTACGGGTGGTACCGTAAAACTTGCGGGAAATCTTCTGCAGTGTATCCCCCTTCTGGATAGTATACATGGTGTATTCTTGCTCCGGATACACTAATTCCTCCTCAAAAGGCATCTCTTCCTGAAACACATCATCTTCTTTCTGCGAAAACTGATCGTCTTCTTCCCCGATCGTGACATCTTCGATGACCGTCTCTTGAGAAGAAGAACGACGCACGTTGATACGCTCTGTGCGTTTCTCGATGTTGGGCCCGAATTCGACTTCAAAGATCGTAAACGGCCTGGTCTGATCAAGGTCGGTATCAGCCGAGGCAGGCGATCCTGCCAGATATCCGCGGTTCCCCGTGACATCCAAATCCGTACGCGGTTTACGGATTGTGTAGGTCCTTACCAGACACCCGCTGAAAAGAAAAATGGTGAGCAATAAAACGATTTTCTTCATATTCAATCCCCCTCTCTTGATTTAAACTTTACATTTTAAACGAACCGAACTTCCCAGATTCAAAATATATGCCCTATTATGCTGACTCTTCTCCCGCTTCGGATTCTCCCGCCTCTACCCGTAAGCCCAGCTCATTCAGCTGACGCGTCCCGACTCGCGAGGGAGCTTCGGTTAACGGGCAGATTCCCTTCTGGGTCTTGGGGAACGCGATCACGTCTCTGATGCTCTCTGTTTCGGTAAGAATACTGCATAAGCGATCCAGCCCTACCGCGAGCCCTCCGTGCGGCGGTGCGCCGTATTCAAAGGCCCGCAAAAGATGGGCAAATTTATCCTGGGCCTGATCGGGACTTAATCCGATTTCGGCGAATATTTTCTGCTGAAGCTCACGGGAATGGATACGAATCGATCCGCTTGCCAGCTCAACACCGTTTAAAACCAGATCATACGCACGGGAACGAATCTTTTTGGCATCTTTTCCTAAAAGATCGATATCTTCCTCGTTCGGCGCGGTAAACGGATGATGAGCCGGATCCCACCGCCCCTCCTCTTCATTATACTCAAAAAGAGGGAAATCATATACCCATAAAAAACGAAACCGGCCTTCACCGATATCAGGCTTATCCGACTGATATTTCTCCATCGCCTCCCGATAGGATATCCGGGCAAACGGGATCTCAAGTTCAATCCCTAACGCTTCTTTAAACATGTACTGAAACATCTCCTCAATGAGCTTAAACAGATCTTCCTCGGTGGCAAACGAAACCTCAAGATCCAGCTGGGTAAATTCCGGCTGGCGGTCCCGCCGGAGATCTTCATCGCGAAAACATCTGGCAATCTGATAATACCGGTCGAACCCGGATACCATCAGGATCTGTTTAAACAACTGGGGAGATTGGGGTAAGGCGTAAAACGTTCCCGGATTGATCCGCGACGGCACGAGAAAATCCCTCGCCCCTTCCGGCGTCGATTTCGTCAAAAACGGAGTCTCAACTTCAAGGAATTCCTTCCTACTCAAAAATTCCCGAAAAGCACGATTCACCTTATCACGAATGACAAACTTACCGGCCATTCCCGCCCGGCGCAAATCGAGATAGCGGTGAAGCAGCCGTAGTTCTTCGGAAACCTCAATGTCATCCTCAATCTGAAACGGCAGGTCCCTGGCCTGACTGAATATTTCTATCTCGTGCGTAAAAACTTCAACCAAACCGGTCGGGATTTTCGGATTCTCGGTCTTAGCCGGCCGGGCGTTTACTTCACCGGTAATTTTTACCACATCCTCACACTTGAACTGCTTGGCTTTTTCGTACGCATCGGGATGAGGCTTGGGAGTAATGACAACTTGAGTTATCCCGTACCGGTCCCTTAGATCGATAAAAATCAACTTACCATGATCGCGCCGGGCCGCGACCCAGCCACAGATGCTCACGGTCTGACCAATATTTTCTTTCGTCAATTCTCCACAGGTATGGGTACGCAACATATTTTTCTTCCTTTATTTCGATAAACGAAAAATACGCAGATGATCACTGATGAAAAAACACGGATGATCGCAGATAATACAATCGTTCAGAAAGCAAAAGGCCTTTTATTGTATCTGATCTTTGAGAATCGCTATGAGATTATCAACTGGGATTTTTTGTTGTGTAGATTCTCTCATATTTCTCAAACTTAGACAACCTTCTTTTCTCTCAGCTTCTCCCAGAATAACGACGAATTCAGCCCCCAACCGTTCGGCGACACGCAGCTGACTCTTTAAGGATTTCGGTTTATGGGTGAGATCGGACGCTATCTGCTGACGCCGTAAATCGTTGACTATCCGCAGGGCTTCATCGGCAAACTCGTTCGCCGTAAAAGCCACAAATACCCTGATCACCCTGGTGCCTTCCGGCACCGGACAGATCAGCATCATCCGTTCTACTCCCAGCGCGAATCCTATCGCCGGAACCGCCGGCCCGCCGAGGGTTTGTACCAGATTATTATATCGTCCTCCCGCGCCGCAGGCATCCTGAGCGCCAAGATCTGATGAAACAAATTCAAAAACCGTATTGGTATAGTAATCCAGGCCCCGCACCAGATAAGGATCTTGAGTAAACGGCACCTCAAAAATCCCCAGGATGTCTTTTACCCGGGAAAAATGATGCCGGCACGCCTTACAAAGATGCTCGTCGTTTACAGCCAGTGAGGTGACGATTTTACGGCAGGATCGTTCCTTGCAATCAAGAACACGCAAAGGGTTTTTGTTGACTCTTTTTTGACAGAGAGGGCAAAGATCTCCGCTCTTACTCTCCAGCTGCTTTTTGAGATATTCGGTAAACTTCTCTTTGTCAGAGGAACACCCCAGACTATTCAGCTTCAGAGTTATATTCTTTATCCCGCACTGCCGTAATATCGCATATCCCAGCGTAATTATTTCGGCATCAATTGAAGGGGCCTCGATACCGAACACCTCGGCCCCGATATGGTGAAACTGACGCAATCTCCCTTTCTGCGGCCGTTCGCCGCGGAACATCGGACCGATATAAAAAAACTTATGGAAACCGCTTTGTTTATACAGGCTGTTCTCGATATAGGAACGCACTACCTGAGCCGTCCCTTCCGGGCGCAATACAACATCTTTATCTTTTATCTGAAACATCTGACGCTCAACGATATCGCTGGTCTGACCGACTCCCCGGGCAAATACGTCTTTTGGCTCAAGGATCGGCAACATAATCTCCTGGTATCCGTAGCGACAGAGGATATCACGAGCCTGGCTTGCGATATGTTGGAGGAGAGAACTGTGCGGAGGGTAGAAATCAACTGTTCCCTTGACGTGCTCGTAGTATGTACCCATTCGATAAATTGGGAACTTAGGTGGTAGCTTTCTTAATTTCCAACCCGGGTTTGAACGCTACCGTATTTCTCTCCGGAATCGGAACCACTTGGCCGGTCTTAGGATTTCTCCCGATACGCTTTTTTCTTTTCTTGCGGTAGAAGACACCAAAATTACGTATTTCGATGCGTTGACCGTCCTTGAGAGCCTGAGCCATCACATCAAAGGTCTTGTGGACAATAGCTTTGACCAGGATTTGCTTTACCCCGGTCATTTCGCTGATTTTGAGGATAATATCTCGCTTGGTCATTTCAAGTTATAACTGTAGCACTGCCGGTCTAAAGTGTCAAGGATAAGTTTTCCTCCCCTACCAGAGAGGTTATCTCCTCCAAGGTATGGGAATCAAGCCTCAAATGGTAGTTTTTTGAAGGCTTCACCCGTACTCCCGCATACCGGCGGTCATGGACAATAAAACTCACCGGGACCTCCCCGTTATTACGCATAAAAAAATATTTGAGCTTCTCTAAATCAGGTTTTTTGCCGGGAGCGATATGGATGCCTACTTCTTTGACACTCTGGAAAATATCGTCGATCGAAATTACCCGCGTGGCGATAATCTTGGGAGTCTTATCCTTGAATTCAAGCGTCCCTTCAATGAGTATGATGCGAAGTTCTTTGAGACTGAGAGAGCTCTTTTCATACACCCGGGGGAAAATAACGACTTCTAATCCTCCCGTTTCATCTTCAATACGGATGATCGCCATGCGTTCCTGCTTCCGGCGGGTCGTCAGCAGTTTAACTTTATCCACAACGCCCATAACACTGACCTGAGAGTTTGAGGCGTCATTGCCTACTCCTGAGAACGAATCGATTGCCCGGGCGCCCAAAAGATGACTTAACTGCCGGTAGGCATCCAGAGGATGACTTGAAACATACATTCCCAGAAGCGTCTTCTCGAAATACAGTATCTGCTCCTGCGGCCATTCCTCAATATCGGGAATCGGCTCAGTCGCTTTCGGTTCCCCGGCAAACAGACTCATTTGCCGCGTATCACGCTTGCTCCGTTTGGCATTCCGCTCCAGGAGCGTATCCAGTAACGCCATCATTTGAGCCCGTTTTAACCCCAGGCCGTCCATCGAACCCGACTTGATAAGACTTTCAATTACTTTTTTGTTTACCGTCCGTGAATCCACACGTTCACAAAAATCAAAAAAACTTTCGAATTTTTTCTGTTTTCGAACCGCAATAATACTTTCCAACGCCGATTCCCCGACATTTTTGATCGCGACCAGTCCGAACCGAATATCGTTCTCGTCGGAAACGGTGAAATGAGCGAAGCTGGTATTTATATCGGGGGCCAGTACGTTAATCCCCATAAGTCTGGCTTCTTTGATGTATTCAACAACCTTATCGGTATTGGTCCGCTCACTGGTAAGCAGAGCCGCCATGAATTCCACCCCAAAGTTCGCTTTTAAGTACGCCGTGCGATAGGAAATAAGCGCATAGGCCGTCGAATGGCTCTTATTGAAGCCGTACCCGGAGAAGTAATCGATTAATTCAAATATCTTCGCCGATACTTTCTCCGGCATCCCTCTCTTCTTACATCCCTGAATGAACAAAGACCGCTGTTCATCCATGATTTCAGGGATTTTCTTTCCGATGGCTTTGCGCAACATATCCGCCTGAGCCAGACTAAAACCCGCAAGATGTGACGCAATTTGCATCGTCTGTTCCTGATACAGGATAATACCGTAGGTTTCTTTCAGCACGGTTTCGAGCGATTGATGAAGATAGGTGATGGGTTTTTTACCCTGTTTCCGATCGATAAAATCAAATACCAGACCGCTGCCCAGAGGGCCGGGACGATATAACGCCAACACGGCAATAATATCGCTGAATTCACCGGGCTTGAGCTTGTTCAGGATATCACGCATCCCGCGACTTTCAAGCTGGAATATACCTACGGTATCACCCCGGGAAAGAAGCTGGTAGGTTTTTTCATCCTCAAGAGAAATCGTCGCGATATCCAGATCGATTCGGCGGGTTCTCTTAATGATCTTGAGGGTTTCCTCGATAACCGTAAGAGTCTTTAGCCCCAAAAAATCCATCTTCAAGAGCCCGATTTTCTCCAGTGATTCCATATCGAAACCGGTAACGACTTCCGATTCACTGCCCCGGATAAGCGGCGTACGTTCAATAAGAGGCTTATCGGAGATAACCACTCCCGCCGCATGAGTTGAAGCGTGCCGCGACAATCCCTCAAGCTTTACCGCCGTATCGATAACCCGCCGGATCTGTCCGTCGGCATGGTAGGCGTCTTTCAACTCCGGGCTTATGTTGAGGGCCTGGGGTAAACTCACATGATGCCCCACGGTATAGGGAATCATCTTGGCAATACGATCGACTTCATTGAAACTTAAACCCAGCACCCGCCCGACATCCCGGACAACCGCCCGGGCCATAAGCGTCCCGAAGGTAATAATCTGGGCTACGCAATCGGAACCGTACCTCTTCGCGACGTACTCAAGGATACGCGATCTCTTTTCATAACAGAAATCGATATCGATATCCGGCATGGAGATCCTCTCCGGATTCAGGAATCGCTCAAACAAAAGCCCGTACCGTAGCGGGTCAATATCAGTAATACCTAACAGGAAACTCACGATACTGCCCGCGGCCGAACCCCGGCCCGGCCCGACGGGAATCTGTTCTTCTTTGGCGAATTTGATCAGGTCCCAGATGATCAAGAAGTAGCTGGCAAACCCCATGCTTTTAATGACACCGAGTTCATAGGT
>CAZABB010000051.1:2500-9828 GCA_964483625.1 uncultured Planctomycetia bacterium
AGAATTTTCGCCTGCGGGTTTTAAACCACCTGCGGGAGGTCGATTCTTCTTTAAAGATCAAAAACGATATCGAGATCAAGGTGTTATGCCGCGTCGATTTCTATCCCAAAAACGGGCAGTTCTCTTTACGTGTTGTCGATATCGATCCTTCCTTTACCCTGGGGCAGATCGCCCAAAACCGCCAGAAGTTGATTAATGAACTTACAAAGAAGGGGCTGCTTCAAAAGAATAAGCAAGTGGAATTTCCCGTGGTCCCTTTGCGTCTGGGCCTGATTACCTCAAGGAACTCGGCCGCCTACCACGATTTTTTAAACGAACTGACTTCCTCCGGGTATGGGTTTCAGGTGTTTTTTCATGATGCATATATGCAGGGAAAGTTAGTTGAGACTTCGGTCTGTGAAGGATTGGCGTATTTCCGAAAAATGAAAAATGAGCTTGATGTAATCGTCATTACCCGCGGCGGCGGCGCGACCGCCGACCTTGCCTGGTTCGATAATAAAAAAATAGCTGAAAATATAGCGGATTTTCCGTTTCCCGTTCTTACGGGCTTAGGCCACCAGATCGATCTGACGGTTACCGATCTGGTCGCGCACACGACCGTCAAGACTCCTACCAAAGCCGCCCAGTTTTTAACCGAGACCGTACGGACGTTTGTTGATACCGTCGATACCTATGAGACCGGAATCAAAGAATGGACGGTCGATTATATCGACGTCAGAAAGAAAGCGCTGCATCACGCCGCAAAAGATTATGAAACGCTGGTATTGCGGTATTTCCGTGACGTCCATACCCGTCTGGTGAAAACCGCCTCCGGCGTTCTTTCTTCATCCCGGCACGCCTTACGCAGCGCGTATGCGACGATGGATCAACGCTTCGGTCTGATCAAGATCACGGCCAAAAACAATGTGAGTAATGCCGCGACACGTCTTAAAAACGTACAGGAGAAAATATCACTGCTCGATCCGGAGACCATTTTAAAGCGCGGGTATTCAGTGACAACGTTTAAGGGTAAGGCTTTAAAAGATGCCGATCAGGTGAAACCGGGCGACGTACTCCGTACACACCTGTATAGGGGAGAGGTGGAGAGTACCGTTACAAAGTCACAAGGACACAAGGTCACATAGTCACACGTGGGACAGAAGAAAAGTCACATAGACACACGACACAAGGTCACACGTGAAAGATACAGGAAGATGGAAAAAATATCCAACATATTGAAAATCACTGGCTTAATAGCCATTGCTATAGGAATAACAATTCACTTTATTGATTTGAAAGGGTATCTTCGTGATAAAGAACGGATAGAAATATTAAATTGGACTTTAAATTCAGATATTGGATTGCCCATTGAATCTTTAGCAGCAAGAGAATTTATGGAAAAATTTCCTCCACCACAAAGTGAGAATAAAGATATCTTTAGTCATCTAACTAAAAGTGTATTGAAAACCGCCAGTGGAAAGGTATTTAACGCTTCTGTCAATTACATGAGGAAAGATGGGACAAGAACAAATGATGTGGTAACTTTAGAGGAAATCCGTATGTGGGCATATGAAACTCCATATTCTTGGATTTCTTGGTGGTTAGATTCATTTGGATTTCTAGTACTGCTTGTGAATTTTTGGATTAGAAAGCGAATGTCTTTACGATAGAATATGTTATTGTCTGTTTTGAACATTAAGATTTTTAAACGTGTGACATGTGTCGTGAAACGTGTGACCGCCTGCGGAGCAGGCGTCGTGTGACGTGTGACTATGTGTCTATGTGACCTTAAAGCAAAGGAGTAACCAATGACCAAAAAGACTCTTCAATATCGTGACGCTGAGAAAGAATTGGCTACCATACTGGAAGACTTACAGTCTGAACGCATCGACGTCGATGAGATTTCAGGCCGAGTCAAACGGGCCGTCGAGCTCATCAGGTTCTGTAAAGAGAAAATAGAACATACCGAGATGGAGGTGAAAAAGGTCATCGAGGATTTTGAGAGTGAAATGCCCTCGTCCGGCACCAACGATGAATGATGCGTAAGAAATCTCCCGGAGCCCCCTTTTTTAGGCTGTTTTCGCTCTCTACAAACAAAAGATGGTTTTGTCCCTTGTAAAATAAGATAATATATGGTTTAAATATATAAGGACCGAAAGCGCTTACAGTCGAAGCCACGGGGGTGTATGACGCGATATCTTGGGGGTTGTTTTTCAATCAGGCTTGATATTTATATATATAAATGTTATATATATATGAAGGCTACGAGGATTTGTTGGGAAGAACAAATTCGCGTAGCTTTTTTGTATTTTTAGGAGAAAGAGAAAATAGATGAAAAGAATAATCGGTCCGTTTATTGCGGTGTGTGGGCTCTTGATCTCCCTGGTCGTCCGGGCTGCCTTCGGGCTTTCCGTTACCCCTTACGACGGGGGACGTGACCTTCGGTTCGGCAGGTTGACCCGAGTGCGTACGAATAAAGAAATCACCATCCGGACAACAAGTACCTCAGGTAAGCAGTACCGCGTTATTCAGCGTCTTATCGATCCGTTATCCAACAATCAGGGACAGACGATTTCGCGTCAGAACTTCGTCGTGTATGGGCTCCGCGGGACGAACAAGTTCGGCACACTGCTGGACCGCGAAGAACCCGTATCGCCGGGGCGTACGATTCTGTACACGTCCAACACTCAGGGGACTGCCGATTCTTTTCACGTCGTCTACGGGATTAAAAACACTCAGGATGTGGCGCCGGGAGAATACCGGGGAAGAATCAGTTTTACGCTTGAACCGATCGATTCTTCTGAGGCTCCGCAGCGGGTGATCATGAATCTGTTTGCCGAAGTCGACCAGTCCGCGACGATCGAAATCGAAAGCCTGGGTAAAGGAGGCTCGATTTATCTCGATACGTTCGACACGCAGTCAAGCGATGTATTGGTGAAGGTGCGCGGGAATATGGGCAGCCGGTTTCATATCGTCGCTGTCCTGGGAAACGAGATTACCAATCGGCAGGGTGAGCCGCTTGCCGAGGATGCTCTTCGCTTTTTCACCCGGGAGACGAAAAAAGGCAGTGGGATACCGAAAGGTATGTCTCTTACGATGCGTAAGGAGACTATTTACCGTTCGTTTAACGGCGAACCGGAAGATTTTATCATCCGGTATCAGCTGGGCGACGTGAAGGGGCTCAACGTAGGACGCTACCGCGGTAATGTGAAGTATTTTCTGGAAATGCCGGGGGAACCGATCGAATATCTGGATACGGTTCCGTTGGAATTCGAAAATCCGGCCGTCTTCAACCTGAGCGTGACTCCGGAAACCGGCGGGATACTGGAATTCAAAAATCTGAAACCCATGGATCCGCCGCGGATCAATGAAGTAGTGGTAAAGGTCGATTCGAATCTGGGCCGGCCGTATCAGCTCAGCCAGAAAGTCGTTTCGGAATTCGTGAATAAGAAAGGAGAAAAGATCCCCGCCGAATATTTTAGCTTGAAGACCGAATCGGTTGAAACCGACGGTACGCTCAAGTATCCTCAAAAGACACAGGTACGACAGGGAGATATGGTTTTATATGTCTCCGATAGAGAGGGGAATTCAGATACATTTAAAATTATCTACACACTACAGATCCCTCTGGACATGAAGCCGGGGGATTATTCGACACGGATCGTATATTCAATACTGGAACTTTAATTGAAAAAAGGAGGGTTAGGTATGAAGTTTGCATTACACATTCTTGCCACGCTGGTGATCGCATTCTGTGTGGCAACGGGTTCTGGATATGCCCAATCGACGGTGAATCTTACGGCCAATGCGAGCATTGAAAACAATTCGCCGGAACTGGATCTGGTTATCTTAAAGATTACCGACGGTGATCCCGACGAAAATCCTTGGACGAACTCCCAGGATGTAACCGGAACCGGTACATTAGGGTTTGGGACGTTAACGCATACGTTCGATAACGGTGACGATGCCGGATCATGGTTCTCCGACACATTCTTCTGTGTGGTGATTTTCACCCAGCCGTTTGGGACACCGTACAGGATCTACAGCAGCTGTCAGGGATTGCAGGGAACGCAGGGACAGGGTCTGCTTCCTTCGGGATCATTCGGTGTGGCTCCGGCGTACAGCTCGGACGATGAGTTCCAATGGCCGGGCGGCAGTGCTCCTCAAGGATCGATGCCTGCCGGTGACAGCTTAGGCTCAGAAGGGTCAGCAGTGGCTCAGAATAAGGTCGTTTATAACGGAAATTCCGGTCAGGCGCGTATTATCCGGGCGTACTATTCGTTGCCGCCCAAAACCGCCGGTGGCGGAGATCCGTTTCCCGGACATACGTCTATTCCTTTAGATCAGGCTCCGGGTACCTATAGCGGCCAGGTAACGCTCACAATCGCACAGTAGGGGGAAAGGATTATTCTTTTTTCAAGAAAGGAAATATGATGCAAAGAAAGATTTTCCTTTTTCTTGTCGTGTCCCTGGCGGTATGGTTACCCCAGAGCCGAGCTCTGGATATTGTTAATATAGATAGTCCCAAGATCCGTCTTGCCATATCGCCCGGTCAATCCGAACGAGGTGTTATCCGCTTGACGAATCCTACGAATCAGCCTAAAGAAATACGGGTCTACGTAGAGGATTGGTACTATCTCTTTCCCTTTGACGGATCGAAAGAATTTAAGCCGGCCGGGAGTTTCCAGCATTCCTCGGCAGGCTGGATACAATTTCTTCCGAAAGAATTCGTCCTGCCTCCCTACGGATCACAGGTCGTCAGTTACGAGATAACGGTTCCTTCCGATGCGGAAGGAGGTAAAGTGGCCGCTCTCTTTTTCGAAGAGCAGTTTGCCGAAGCTGATACCTCCTCAAGTGGCGTAGGAGTAGGCGTGGCGGTACGGGTCGCGTCGTTGTTCTACATCGATGTCAAAGGCAGGATCAATCGACAGGCCCGGGTGGAAAACTTGAATCTCACCAATCGAAGAGGAAGTCTTGCTATCGAGGCGGATTTCATAAATACCGGAAATACGGATATTACCGCGGGGGGGACCTTCTACATCATCGATTCTGAAGGCGTGGTCTACGGCCGCGGTGAGTTTAACGATGTGTATACGCTCGGCGGAGATACCGCTAGGCTTTCGGCTGAGGCGTATAACGCGCTGGGGGCGGGGATTTATGATATGATCATTACGCTCAAATATCAGGACGAAACCGTCAAGGTAGTGGAGAAGAGGATAAACGTATCAAGGTCGGGCGGCATCGAAGTAGTTGAAGAATAATATCCGAAATAGTTTTTGTTCCGTAGGAGACGATGAAAGTTGATCTAAACGGTAAGAGACCGAATGCGAAAGAAATATATACGAATATTGGTTGTATGTTCCTTCTTGACGGTACCCCTCTTTTTATGCCCATCTCCGGCTCATCCTGAGTCTCAAGCAACATCCTATCTGATCGAATTGGGCGAAAAGTTCTACGCACGGGGACAATACGGTCTGGCCTTGCAGGAATTCAAGAAAGCGCTTATGGTTTCTCCCGATTCCCTCCGGGCCCGGCAGTATATCGCCCGCATCGAAGGCATGGGGATAAACGAACGGGATCGTATTCTCAATGAAGATATGGAACGGTACGGTAAGGTTGTCCGCCGCCGGCAGAGAAAGGTAACGCAGAGCGTTGTTGTACGACCGCAGGGTGTCCATGAATCCTTACCTTCAGGTACCGGATCGATCCCTGCCGGCCTTTCCGACGAGGAGTATGACCAGACACCTTCAGCCGCCGAGAGAAGAGAGTATTCTTCCCTCGGCGAGGAAGATGATGTCTATCCGCGACGCCCTTCCGTATCTACTGAACCTGACTCTCCTTCCCGTATGACACCCGTTGTAAAAGAGATTCCCGTGAGGGATGAGGAGCTTTTTGCGGGACAGCGTAACTGGAAACTGATCGACTCTTTCCTCGATGAGTTCAGTTCTTCGCCGGCAGAGGCAGCTCCGGTTCCGGCGGCACCTATTGTTCAGAAGGCCGAGATCATTACTAACGTACCCCGGGTTATACTGGATGACCGTTTAAAAGAAAATGTTCCTCAGACGAAATTGGAGATCGAGCAGGGGAAATCGCTCGTCATCGAAGGAGAACAAATCAGCCGCTGGCTGGCGATAGCGGCGAATATCGTCGATGTCGAACGCAAAAGTTCCGATGAGATCGTTCTCACTGCCAAAGATATCGGCACGACGCTGTTTCATGTCTGGGATAGCCAGGACCGCTGGACATTCGATATCAGAACGCTTCTTCCCCGGCCCATCGGCCCGACGCTGGCCGAAGAGCTGCGCCGGGCGCAGGAAAGAGCCAAGTCTTTTAAAGTACGTTATAGCTTCGACTGGAACATGTTTGAACGCGGCCGCAGGATAGATGATATGCAGCGGCAGTCGTATTCTTATTCGCATCTTCTGGGGATTGACGGAAAAACTCCGTACGGTGACCTGTCGTTCGATATGGATGTCGAGGCGACTGAAAAGACGACCGATCTTACCTATGCCAATATCGAATTACGTGAAGGTCACTGGGGATTTTTAAACGATTTCACGTTAAAGGGACTCGACTATTCTACGGACTTTTCCAACCTCGCCTTCAGCGGCGCGAGCCTGCGCGGGGTCTTCTTCCAGACGCCGGTGTTTCATGATAAAGTCGACTACCGAATCTTCTGGGGACGGGAAGGCGGCGGCCGGTACGGCGGGCTCTCACCGGGGCTTGCCGACAATCAGGATTCCTATCTTTCCGGGTTCAATATGACCTACTATCCGTGGGACGATTTAGGTTTCGGTACCACGGTGATTAAAGGATGGGGAGAAGACCGGGAAACATATCTGAACGATTACAATTACGACTGGTGGATAGAACGGCGTTTTGATTCTCTGACGTTAAGATATGAAGCGGCGTATGATTCCAACGTGTTGAGCCATCTGGGAACATTCAAATGGCGTAAGCCGAAGATCGAGCTGGGAGGAGAGGTGCGGTATATCGACCGTGATTATGTTTCGGCTACCGAATACGGCTGGCGGCGCGGCGAATATGGCGGCATGCTTACTCTTGACGCCTATCCTACGGAAAAACTGTCGATATCCAGTCGTGTCGATGTGTTTCAGGACCGGGTGTTTCCCAATCCCGATAATTACGACCGGTGGAATACCGATTTCGACTTCGAAACGATGTACCGGTTTTCCGATAAGACGTCTCTGCGTTTTGATTATCGTCTGGCCAATGAACTGGGGCGTCTTTCGCCTTATCGTTCGCAGACGGCGGGAATGCAGCTCTCTCAAACCTGGGACTGGTGGCGTACCATTTATACGTATGTGGGATATCGCCGTCAGGAGAAT
>CAZABB010000052.1:0-9802 GCA_964483625.1 uncultured Planctomycetia bacterium
TTCTGGAACCGGCTTGCGATTGGCATCACCCGGTCCGGCCTTGAGCAGACCTTTCCCTTGGACGATGCCGAGCGGCAGGGTCTCCTGCCCGACTTCTTCCGCCTGCGCGAGCAGCGGTCCGACGGCCCGGCGATCAGCCCCGGAACGGTCCAGGCGAACCTGGCCGAGGCGTACGGCAAAACGCCCGTTTACACGCTCGAGCGGCTGTCGCCCGGCGGCATGCTGCTGCACGTACCCGGCGGCGTCGGCCGGGTGGAGCAGACGGGCACGTCGCTTCGGGTCGAGATTGACGGCTGGCCCTCGCAGCCGTACTGGATTCGGCTGGTGCGCGTGCCCGAAAGGCCGAAGGTCGCGCTACACGGTGGCAAGGTGCTGGAAACCGACTATAATGAAGCGATCGAAATCACTCCCGAATACATCTCTCCGTCGGGAGGAACCCGTTCTTTCACGGTGGAACCGCTGGAAGGATTTGAAAACGGCGTGGCAACAGCCCGGCTCATGTATCCCGACTGCGGCACGATCAAGATCAACGTATCGGAGATCGGTGAAGGAAACAAGGAAGGATCATCAGGCAGTATTACGTTTCTACCGGCATCGTTTGAAATTACTCCGGAATCATTCTCCCATAAAGTATCTCAGCAATTCTCCCTGAACATCATGGCCCTGAACGCGCAGGGTGAAATCTGTTATAATTACGAAGGATCGACGAATCTGACGCCCATCGCGGTATCTCCTTCCTCGCTCGAGGGAGGAACGATTTCACCGACGGCAGTCGCTTTCTCCGGAGGCGAAGCCGATGTGGATATTTCTTATAATCGCTGGGGAACGATAAAAATTCAGGTCAGCGATTCGTCGGCTCCCCATCAAGCGGCCGAATCGAACCAGATCAACTTTACGGCGTACGACATGAACCTGGCCATAGAATACCCTTCCGATCGCAGTTTCTTTTATACCGGGGAAACGTTTGACGTAACCGCCACGATGTTAGACGGGCAAGGCAATCCTATTCCCAACTATCAAGGATCGGTACAGGTATCTTCACTCACCAGCCTGAACCTTCCCAGCCAATACACGTTCACCGGCGGCGATAACGGCAAGAAACTATTCTCGGCAACCGCGCAAACCCCCGGGACGAACCAAATCTGGATCGAAGAAGCCGGCACCGGCCTTAAAAAACAGACCGAAACGTTCGATATTGTCCTGGGGACATTGATGGTCATCGCCCCGCCAGACGCCCCTATCGGTTCGGTGGAAGTTACCGTCGGCCTGGTCGATGAAAACGGAAATTACATCCAGGAGAACGGCCTGACGGTTCTAATCCAGATCGACGAAGAAAATCCCGATGGCAGCGCGTATTCATCCAATACCGTGACCCCGATCCAGCTGCAAAACGGCAAAGCCGTCATTACGCTTTCCAACAGCGAAGCCGAAACGGTCACCTTAAGCCCGTATTCTTCCGATTATCAGTTTAATACTCAGGAAGGGCAGATTCGTTTTGGCCGGGTAGCCAAGAGCGGAATCGGAACGTCTCTCTGGCGCGAAATCAAGAAAATATTCGAATAAATTTAACGTCACACAGTCACATAGACACATAGTCACACGCAAAAGATTGCATTTATCAATCCTTTCGGAATTATCTTCTTTCAAAAACGTGTGACATGTGACATGTGCCGTGTGACTTCCTGTATATTTTTCTTGCCAGAACATCATTCTCATTGTAAAATTTTTGCGACATACAATAATCGTCGATCAATCGGTCTCTCATGACACAAAACATATCTCCCCGAAAAAACCGAACCGCTTTCACGTTAATCGAATTGCTTATCGCCATTCTGATCATGGGGATCATGGCTACGGTAATTTATTTCAGCATGACGACGGCCCTGGAAAGCTGGGAAGAAACGCGGGCTCACCTTTCCCTGCAGAAAGTCATCACGCAATTAATGGATGATATCATCGGAAATGAATTCCGGTACGGACTCAAAGACAGCGTCGAGATCGTTTCGGCATCGTCGCGGAGCATTGAATTCATCCCGCCCTGGACCGACGACACCCATTCGGTTGCTCAGGCCGAATACGTGTACACCCTGAACCGGAAAATGAAACCGGGATCGGGAACCCCGATCGCGGAGGTGGAACTATCGGAAACAAACCGGCATCAGGTCGTTCCGGTACACATTATCGAATTCGACGACAGCGATCTCACCAAAGTAAGATTAGGCGTGCCGCTGCCGGAAGGAATACCGTTACGCTTCATCTTTCCGCCTGAACCGGAAGGCGCTGATGTCGTAAACAAACTGTGGTGGGACCAGAATGAACAGGAAGTCTATGTCTCCGATAAAGACGGTGCCCGCAGCCTTTCCGAAAATCTTCTGGGAGTACGTATCTCCAATCTTGCTTTTCGTTATTACGATAACGCCAACAGCATCCTGAACAAGGGGAGAAGCAGCCTGGGAAAAAAATCCTTATCCCTGATTACCGGAATCGAGATTATCCTTGAAGCGTCTCTGGATCATTACAAAGAAACGCTGGTAAACTTCGTTAATTTGCCCAATTCTCCGCGGCGCTCCGGATATCTTACGCTTCAGGAAGACATGCGCGTGGCGGTTCCCGACAGCCGCCATATTCACTCGCTCCTGTTAACCAACTTTAGCGGCGTTTCCAACAATGACGTTCTGGAACTTGAGTTCGATCCCGAACGGGGAAAGACCTGGAAACTGATTGTGACGTTCAGCCGCTACGGATCTCAATCGGCCCGTATCGATCATTACTCGATCGAATATCCTACCCTGCAGGAAATATATTACGAAGCCCCCAAGGTCAACGTTTCCGTCGGGCTCGACCTGCTCACCCTGGGCCCCAACGGCCTCTATGATTACGACCTTGACAGCGATCTGGAAGACGTCGTAAATCTGGAGGGAGAAGTCATTATGCACGTCGTCCGCATGGATATCGAAGGAGCCGCCCTGTTCATCCGGCCCTGAGAACCATTTTTCATCCTTCAAAAAAAGTATTGACACCTAATAAATGTCACTATATATTGATAGGTGATACATGTATTAACAAGTCCTAACAAACAATAATACTTGTCCTTCTTATCACGCGGGACGCTGGCAGAGGAGGAGGTGAAAAAGAACGTGAACAAAAAACTGGTTTCCACCAAAGAACTGGCACGCGGCCTGGCGGTTTCCGTCGCAAGCGTAAATTATTATACCAACCTTGGCCTCTTTGATGTCACGGAACGAAAAGGGAATGTGCGTCTTTACGATCTGGCCAATGCAAAAAAGCGGTTTCGGAAAATAAAAGAACTCCGGCGCCGGGGGTACTCGCTACGGGTTATTCAAAAAGAGTTAAATCAAAAGGGGTGAGCTGCTTCTGCACATTATGGAAAAAAATACCGATGTAATTGATAAAATGAAAAACATGGCCGGGACGGTCATCGAAAAACTTTCCTCCCGTTTTAATCTCAAAGAAAGAACGTATCCCGTCCTTATCGACGTCGGAGAGAAAGAGATCACTCTCCTGCGTCTGGATAAAACCGCTCAAAAACCAACGACGATTACGGCGTTCGATCAGGAACCGTACGAAAAAGAAGATTCTCAAAAAGCCCAGGAATCTCTCAAAAGCCTCCTAGAACGCAACTCCGTTAATGAAAAAGAAGTTATCCTTACTCTTTCTCCGGAGGAAATCGAAATTTTTAATTTTCTGCTCCCGAAGGTATCCGACAAAGAACTGAAAGAAGCCATCCGCTGGAAAATCACCCAGCTGAAACCCTTTAAACTTTCCATTAATCAGCTTCACTACACGTACCATCCTTTCCTCGAGGAAGAAAACACAAATAAACGCCTCACGCAGCAGAATACTTTATTATTCTGCAGTCCCAAGAAAACCATCCAGGGTAAACTCTCTCTTTTAAACCGATGCGGCCTGAAAGCCTACCTGATAACGCCATCGCTGTTCGGCCTGTTCTTCTGGCGGATCCTGAAAAAAACATCCGCCCACGAAGTACGGATATGGATACTGCTGGGAGACACCGCGAGTTACCTGCTGATCGAAAAACAGGGAATTCCGTTACTGATCAAGTCACTGTCGATAACTTCCCAGTATCTCACGCAACAGATCGCCAATATCATCCCCGCTGACGCGGGAGAAGCGGAAAAGCTAAAACTCCAATACGGCCTCAGCCTGTGGTCGGAAGGCGCCTCGGCCCCGGAATCGTCCGAGACAACGGAACAAAAGTTTATCCAGGTCTCTTACGGCCTGGCGTCGCTTTTGGAGAATCTGATCATCGAAATAGAACACACCTTTCACCAGCTCTCGCATCAGTTTCAGAACGTATCCCGGTTCGACCGGGTCTTTTTGTGCGGCGAGGGGATACGGATAAATAATATCCAGTCTTTTTTGCACACGAAACTGGGCGTTCCGGTGGAAACCATCAAAATCGACGAGCATCTTGTTTTGAATGATTCGGTAAAAAACAAAAAAGATGTCATCACTGAAGCGGCGGCCCATCTGGCCTTAACCGCGGCGACCCCGGCAGAAGTTTTTGGGAAATACCCGTATCTTAATTTTCTCCCCTCTCAGGAGTTCGCATCGAAATCTTTCGCCGCCACCTTCACCAATCCGGTCAATATCGCGGTTATCCTGATCGGAGTCCTCATTCTGAACACCATCATGGGGACGTCGGCAGTGAAACAATATTCCCGTCAAATCGAGGAACTGAAAACAACCCTTTCGGCGACTCAGAAAATGGTGACTTCTCTTCAGAAAAAACACCTGGCCCTGACCGAAAAAGAAGGGGACCTTCTGAAAAAAAGAATGTACCTCACCGAAAAAATGAAACTCCTGGAAAAATCATCGTCACGGAACCGCAACCTCTCTCAGATATTCGCCGATCTTTCGAAATCTTTTCCCGACGAAGTCCTGATTACCAAACTCATGCTCGCCAATCACCGCCTTTCCATTATCGGCACCACCGAAAAAACCGAACCGGTATTGGGGGTCATCGAAGAGTTAAAACGGCAGAAAGAATTTCGTGACGTGAATTTCAATTATTTCGAAAAAGATCCGAAGAAGAACTTGTATACCTTTGAAGCCATAGCGGAATTACGATGATGAATATATTGCCCAGAAAACTGAACAATCGCGAGAAAACGCTGGCCGCGGCCTTCGCCGCGGTCATTCTCCTGCTCTTCTATCAACAGATTATCTCCAAACCGCTGCGGCGGGAACTTTCTCAATTGCGATTCAATAAAATCAAGCTGACAAAAAAACTCCGGGAAACACAGGAAAGCTTCCCTAATATCGAAAGTCAGGTCGATAAAATCGAACGGCTTCAGAGCGAAGGGAACCTTCTCGTTGATCAGATTAAGGGAATCGAACGGAGCCTGATGAGCAAAGAAGATATCCCGCGGCTTCTGGGCGCGATAAACCGCCTGGGACAAGACGTCAACATTGTATCCATAAAACAACGCATCGAAGAATCTCCCGAGGTAAGCAAACTGTATATCGAGGTAATTTACACCTCGCCCTTCCAGCTATCGATTCATTATTTAAACAACATTGATTCGACTTTGGATTTCTTGCGGATAGAAAAACTTGATTTCTCCCGGGGAGACAAAAACGTTCTTAATGAAATCACCTGCGTCGTATTGTTCTCGACAATCCTGGAACCGCAGGCACCGCGCAAAACGTTTCAGGTAGACCCTCAGGCGAATAAACTCACGGTCAAAAACGATCTTTTTTTCGGCGCGGGGCATAAAATTGCTTCACAAACGACAAATATTGATTTAAAATTAGAAGGGGTAACGTATAGTCCGAAAAATCCTATCGCGATCATCAACGGAGAAATTTACAAACTGAACGCGGACATCGAAGGATTTACCCTGGAGAGGATTTTCCCCGACCGGGTCGTATTACGGAAAGACGGACAGGAATATATTTTAGAACTGGAATAATAAGGAGGCGAATCACTGTGAGGAATTTATATGTTTTCTGGTTATGCCTGATGGTAGTGATGCAGTACCCCCTCACGGCCAGTTCCCAGAGAATTGAAGTTCTTACCGAAACCGAGGAAGAAACGCAGGGATCGGAAATCGTCACCGGCCAATCTCAGGAAGAACCTCTGCCGGACCGGATCGAAGACACAGAAATAGAAGTTGACCAGGAGGAGCAAACCGTACAACAAACCCTTCAGGAGAAATTCCTGCAACGTATCGATCTGGATTATAAAGACGCCGACATCGTTAATGTGCTGAGATCCCTGGCTTTTATGCATAACCTGAATATCGTCATGGGACAGGGTGTCAAAGGCGATGTAACGTTAAGCCTCCAGAATGTCACCCTGAAAGAGGCGCTCGAGGCGGTTCTGGCTACCAGCGGACTGGTCCATTCCCTCAGGAACGATGTTATTTATGTCGCCAAAGGAGATCCCGACGCGATAGAGATGCGCAGCGAAGTGATCTTCCTTAAATATATTTCGGCGTCGGAAGCTCAAGGCTTATTAAAAAAATCTCTTTCGTCAAAAGGCGACATTAAAATCAATGAAATCGCCAACAGCCTGGTGATAACCGACAGCCCTGCGCATATTATAAAAGCAAAAGAGCTCCTCAGGCAGATCGATATCGCCCCGCAACAGGTATCCATCGAGGCTCAGATCGTCGACGTAACTCTGACCAATCTTGACGCCCTGGGAATCAAATGGGATGTGGACTACGCTCCGGGCAAAGGCCTGTTTGAACGCAATACCGTTACCGCAGAACAATTGACCGGTGGAATCGACATGGCGGAAAACTCCGAAGACATCACCGGCGGGCAGATTAACATCGATACCTTCACCTTGAAAAATGTCAACGTATCGGCGACGATCGACGCCCTGGTAAAAAACGGCAAAGCCACGATTCTGGCTTCTCCTTCGATCGCGGTCTTAAACGGGCAGGAAGCCCGTATCGTTATCGGGGAACGGTACCCTTATAAGGAACGCACTCAGACTCCGACGGGAACAACCGAAACGACAAAGTTCGTAGACATCGGCGTGACCCTGCGGGTAACTCCTCATATCAACGATGACGGATATATCACCATGCGACTGCACCCTGAGGTCTCATCGCTCCAGTCGGCCCTGGATGCCGGGCCGCGCATTACCACCCGCGAAGCCGACACGACCGTGCGGGTAAAGGGGGGAGAAACTCTGGTTATCGGTGGACTGATCCAGCAGCAGGAAGAAATCAATAGGGAGAAGATACCGCTCTTAGGCAGCATCCCGATCATCAAGCATCTTTTCTCCCGCAGTAATTCAAAAATTGAACAGAAAGAACTGGCCGTATTTATCACTCCAACCATTATTTACCCGTTTGAAGAAAGACGGCTGGCCCGGGAAGACGAAGAGATGATCGTCTTTAATGACGCCGAGAATAATCTTATTGAACGGATTTACGAGAAAGCGCAGGCTCTGGAACACAAATTTGAAATGCTCAAAAGCCCCCGGGACCGCGATTACCGGACCATGCAGATTTTAAACCTCTATGAATACATTTACTCGGAATTTCCCGGAAGTTACCGCGCTCCGGAGGCATTGTACCGTGCCGGCCTTATTTCTTATAATCAACTGGACGACAAAGAGAAATCGAAATTAATTCTGGAACGATTGCTGAAAGAGTATCCTCATACGATTTTTGCCGCCAACGCAACGCCCTTGTACCGAAAAATCACCTTCGATGAACTGACCGGACCGCGGCACATGGATCTGGAGTCAATTTTTCCCAAAGAATCACAGTAACTTAAGGAGGAGATCATGCCGATTCGTATATCCATACTTTTAATAAGTATCTTAATTTTGTTTTCTTTTAATGCCTATTCTCAGGAAGAATACGAAGCAGAGATAACCCGGATCCAACTCGAACGCCTCAAGCAGGAAACCCGCGAACTGCAGGAGCTCCAGACGCAAACCAGAGAATTAAAAGAAGAACTGCGGGACTACCGCTGGTCTCTCTCGGAAGCGCTTGACGAGGCTCAAGAGGAAAAAAGAAAATCAACCGGCTCCGGCGACGTTCAGATTCTCCAACGGCAATCTGAGGCTCAACCGCCACACCAGCCAAGGCAACAACCCGCCGCCCCACAACCCCGTCCCGCGCCGCGACCTCAGAAAGCCGCATCGTCGGGGGCTCAGATCGCATCGTTAAACCGGCAAATCCGGTCATATCAGGCCAATATCGCCGCGTTGAATAGAGAAGTTTCTCAATTAAAAACGGAAATCGCTCAAAAGAACGATACGATCAATCAACTTCAGACTCAGACCGAAGGAACGATCAGCACCAAAGCTGCCTATCGTAATACCGTGAACCGCTTAAAAAGGGAACGAGCTCAACTACAGCGTAAAGTAAACGAATGTGACGCCCTTCTGGCGAAAAAGACCGCTCAGGAAAAAACCCTGGAGAATAAAATCACGACATTGAATCGACAATTAGGCCAGCAGAAAGCCGATCGTACCCGTCTGAATCAATGCGATAGACTTCTGGCGCAAAAAGACTCTCAGGTAAAAGCCGCCGAAAGTAAGATTCAGGCTTTGAACCAGCAATTAGCCAAACAGAAAGCGGATCATACCCGCCTGAATCAGTGCGATAGACTTCTGGCGCAAAAAAAATCTCAAGTAGAAGCCGCCGAAAGTAAGATTCAGGCACTACATAATCAATTAGACCAGCAAAAAATCGACCGTGACCGTCTGAACCAGTGCAATGAAACCCTTAGTCAGAAAAACGCCCTAAACAGAGAAATCAACGTGACAATGCGGTCTCTCCGGCAGGAAATCGGTCAGAAAGAAACTCAGATTGATAGGTTGGCCGAAAACCTGAAAGAGGCCAAGAGTCAGCTGGCCGCCGCGCAACTGAAAATTCGAAAATTTCAAAGCTCCAATTTAAAAGGGCGGCTAGAAAAACTGGAAAGAGAAAAGAAGCAAGCCGAGGAAAAAATCTCAAAGCTCTCTGAAAGCAAACAGCAATTAACCCGGCAGCTTGAAGGATTGAAGGAAACCGTAGCGAGACAGAACAGCGAAGTTGCCCGTCACCAGTCTGAAACCGAAAAACTTCAAACCCAGATGAATGATCTGCAGAACCGTCTGGAAACATTCCAGGCGAAAGCCAAAGCGACCGAAGAACAGCTGGAAAAATTTCAAGTTATGACACCGGAAGAACCGGGCGTCCCCGAGGGAAGACTGGAGGATGTCGATATATATAAATCACTGGGATACCTCCACCTTCTTCTGAAAGAATCGGAAGAAGCTATCCGATATTACCAGAAAGCCCTGGGCATCATTCCCGAAGATAAAAATGTTTTTTATAACCTTGCGTACCTGTTCGCCCAAAAACGTGATTATAAACAAGCGGTTCAGTATTACCGCCTATCCCTGAAAGGAGACGAAAGCGACAAGGATATTTATTATAACCTTGCTCTCATCTACGGAAAGCATCTCAAAGACCGGGATAAAGAAAAATACTATTATCAGAAATTTCTAGAATACCGTTAATCAAATACCACCCATGCCATCCTATACCTATCGGGCCCGCAATCCGGCAGGAGAAATTGTCACAGGAGTTCTCGAAGCCGAAAGTGAAGAAGCGATTGCTTCTAATTTAGACAAGCTGGGTTATGCGATTATCGAAATTACTCCCTACACTTCTTTGTCCACACCTTCCCTCCTCGATATTCCCAACCGGTTTTTCTCGCGGGTAAAAAAGGCTGATGTCATTCTGTTCACCCGGCAGCTCGCGGCAATGTTACGTTCGGGGATGGGCCTTCTTCCGGCACT
>CAZABB010000053.1:0-9415 GCA_964483625.1 uncultured Planctomycetia bacterium
GCTGTGGGAATGGAAAGATCAAGACGGTTCGACGATTATTCATCAGCTCAAAAAACTGGGCGCAAGCTGTGACTGGGATCGTACGCGGTTTACCATGGATGACGCCTACAGCGAGGCGGTCAAGGAAACCTTTGTCCGGTTATATGAACAGGGACTTATTTATCGCGGGAATTACATTATCAACTGGTGTCCGCGGTGTAAGACGGCGTTGAGTGATGAAGAGGCGGCGCATCAGCCCGGTGAGGGATGGATGTATTATATCAGGTACCCGGTGCGAAAAGGAGAGCGAACCCCGTCGGGGACGCCCGATCATATTGTCGTAGCCACGACTCGGCCGGAGACGATGCTGGGAGATACCGCGATCGCGGTCAATCCGCATGATTCCCGATATGGGTGGCTGAAAGGCTGTACGGTGACTCTGCCGATTATGAACCGGACGTTGCCGGTTATTGAGGATGAGGCGATAGATCCCGAATTCGGTACCGGCGTGGTGAAAGTAACCCCGGCGCACGACCCGGCCGATTTTGCCATGGGGAAGAAGCATGATCTGGAGTTTATCAATATTATGCATGATGATGCCCGGATGAATGAAGCCGCCGGAGAGTTCTCCGGTATGGACCGTTTCGAAGCCCGTGCCGCGGTCATCGGGAGGCTGCGGGAACAGAAGCTGATCGAAAAAGAAGATCCCTATCAGATAAGTGCCGGGCACTGTTACCGGTGTCATACGATTATCGAACCCCGGATTTCTCTGCAGTGGTTTGTAAAAATGAAGCCGCTGGCGAAAGAGGCTATTGGTGTCGTTGAGCGGGATGAAATCACGTTTTACCCTGAGAGATGGAAAAAAGTCTATTTGAACTGGATGTGCAATATTCAGGATTGGTGTATTTCCCGGCAGATCTGGTGGGGGCACCGACTGCCTGTCTACTACTGCGAGGAATGTCTGGATAAAGAGAAAAAGTCACCAATCACCAGTCGTCAGTCACCAGAAAATAATAGCAGTATGGTGGGGATAATCGTGAGTAAAGAGAAACCGAAAGAATGTCCGCATTGCGGGAGTCCGCAGCTCTATCAGGATCCCGATGTCCTGGATACGTGGTTTTCTTCCTGGTTGTGGCCTTTTGCCACATTCTACTGGCCGCAAAAAACCGCCGCGGCGGATCTCGCGTATTTTTATCCGACGAATGTCCTGGTGACGGCTTCGGAAATCCTTTTTTTCTGGGTGGCCCGCATGATTATGTCGGGATTGAACTTCATGGGCAAGATTCCCTTTTCGAACGTGCTCATCCACGGTACGGTGCGTGATGCCAAAGGAGTGAAGATGTCCAAGTCTCTGGGAAATGTCATCGATCCTCTGGAAGTAATCGAAGAATTCGGAGCCGACAGTTTGAGATTTTCCCTGATGCTTCTGGCCGCCAGCGGTTCCGATGTGTACCTTTCTTCGGATAAGTTCCTGGTCGGGAGGAATTTCGCCAATAAAATATGGAACGCTACCCGGTTTCTGATCATGAAGCTGGTTTCTTCGGGTATCGCGGTGGAGAACATTGATGTGGACGGGTATGACCTGGATGAAGCCGACCACTGGATAATACACAAACTGAACGAAAGCATCGCTCAGGCCAGCGCGAACATCCAGGCCTTCCGGATCAATGAGGCGACCAAGAATGTGTATGAATTTTTCTGGCATCACTTCTGCGACTGGTATGTGGAGATAACCAAGGATACGTTCGATCGTAACCATGCCGGTATTCTTATCGGATGCCTCTTGAATACCATGAAGCTTCTGCATCCGGTGATGCCGTTTATCACCGAGGAGATTTTTCAACTGCTCAAAAAGAATACGGCGCTTAATCTTGGCGAGAGTATCGTCATCAGCGACTGGCCTTCTCCGGTCAGGGTTCGGCTTGATGCCGGGGCGATCGGCCGAATGGAAGAAGTGATCGAGATTATTCGTCAGATCCGTAACCTGAAAGTGGATCTCGGTATTCCGCCTGCCCAGCGGGTCGGGATGCGGCTTAAGACATCGATTTCGTGGCGGCAGTTCTTAGAGGCCCATATGTCCTGGATTGTTCGTCTGGGGGGATTAAAGGATATTGAATTCGTTCCCGAACTCAAACGGGTTCTCTGTAAGAGAAAAGATTTCGAATTGGACCTTCTTATTTCCCAAATTGATACGGAACGATTCGGGAGCAGTCTGAAAAAGAAGATTACGCTTCTTGGGGCCCAGTGTGATAAAATTGCCCAGAAACTGCGTAATCAGAAGTTTCTTGAGAACGCGCCGGAAGATACCGTCCTGCAGCAGAAAGAGAAGTTTAGAGAAGTTTTGGCGCAGAGGGAACGGCTTATTTCTTTACAGGAGGCGTTGGAGACGTAATGAAGGATTATCAGTTGGTGCGATCAGTGGTGCGGGCGGCGCTCCGGGAGGATGTCGGCTCAGGCGATATTACGACGTTTTTCTGCGTATCGCCGCGCAAAAAGGTAAAGGGTGTCGTTTTCGTTAAACAGCCGGGAATTCTCTGCGGTACGGATCTTCTCCGCGAGACATTTCGTGCCGTTGATTCTCAGTTGAAGGTAAGGATCCTGAAGGAAGACGGCGTCTCCCTCAGGAAAGGGGACCATATCGCCTATGTCACCGGGCCAGCCGGAAGTCTTCTTACCGCCGAACGCGTCGCGCTCAATTTTCTTTCGTTGCTCTCGGGAGTAGCTACCTATACATACCAGTTTGTCAAAAAAATCAAGGGGACCTCGGCCCGGATTATGGATACGCGTAAAACCACTCCCACGTTACGGATGTTAGAGAAGTACGCGGTACGCACCGCCGGCGGCTATAACCACCGGTTCGGGTTGTGGGACGCGGTCTTGATCAAAGATAACCATTTGCGGGTTGCCGATATCGTCTACGGCAAGAAGTTTAAAGAAGAGGAGTTTTCCCGGATCTTGGAAATGATTCGTAAGAATACCAGTTATAAGATAGAAGTAGAAGTAGAAAATATCCCCGAGTATAAAAAAGTAATCCGGTACCGTCCCGATATTGTCCTTCTCGATAATTTCAATGTGGCTAATTTAGGGAAAGCGGTACTGTTTCGTAACAAGAAATACCCCAAAGTCCTTCTGGAAGCCTCCGGCGGCGTTAATCTTGCCAATGTCCGGTCGATCGCCCGAACCGGGGTGGACTTCATTTCAGCCGGAAGTATTACTCATTCTCCCGGCTCCGTTGATTTCTCGCTGGAAATTGATGAATAAATTTAAACTCGTCAGTCAATTCAATCCCACCGGCGATCAACCGCAGGCCATTACCGGCCTGGTTTCATCTCTGCGAAAGAAAAGGAGAGCTCAGACGCTTCTGGGAGTTACCGGCAGCGGTAAGACGTTTACTCTGGCCTGCGCGATCGAGAAGCTGAATCGTCCGGTACTGGTTATTTCGCATAATAAGACGCTGGCCAGTCAGTTGTACAGCGAATTCAAGGAATTCTTTCCCCATAACGCGGTCGAGTATTTCGTGAGTTATTACGATTACTACCAGCCGGAAAGCTATCTGCCTCAGACCGATACCTATATCGAAAAAGACGCCTCGATTAACGAGCGCCTTGACCGTCTGCGCCTTTCGGCGACGACATCGCTGGTTTCACGCCGGGACGTTATCGTTGTCGCGTCGGTTTCCTGTATTTATAACCTGGGTTCGCCTGAGGATTATCAGGATTTTACGATGTTGTTCGAGACCGGGCAGGAGATTACCCGCCGGGAATTACTGAACAGGTTGATCAGTCTGCAGTATGAACGCAATGATGTGGATTTTCATCGGGGTGCGTTCCGGGTAAGGGGAGATACCGTCGATCTGTTCCCTTCGTACCGGGAACAGGCGATCCGGATAGAATTCTTCGGCGACCAGATTCAATCGGTGTACGAATTTAATCCGCTAACGGGACAACGGGGACAGCAGTGGGATAAGATAAGCGTTTATCCGGCAAAACATTTTATGATCGGAAAGGACCGCATCGAACGGGCCCTGGTAACCATTGATGCCGAGCTCCAGGAGCGCCTGAATTACTTCCGGGCGAACGGTAAAGTCCTCGAGGCTGAAAGGCTCAAGTCCCGTACGCGTTATGACATGGAAATGCTGAAAGAAATGGGTTACTGCCACGGAATAGAAAATTATTCCCGGCATCTTTCCGGGCGTCCGCCCGGATCGCGGCCGGATTGTCTTCTGAACTATTTCGACAAAGACTTCCTTACCGTGATCGATGAGAGCCATGTGACCATTCCTCAAATCAAGGGGATGTACTTCGGCGATAGGTCGCGCAAAGAGTCGCTGGTCAAATACGGGTTTCGTCTGCCTTCGTGTCTGGATAACCGGCCGTTACGGTTTGAGGAGTTTACCGCGATTACCGGACAGATCGTGTTTGTTTCGGCGACCCCGGCGGACTATGAGGTGAACTTTTCCGGCGGCAAGGTCATCGAACAGATCATCCGGCCGACCGGGCTGGTTGATCCGGAAATCGAAGTCCGTCCGGTTAAGAACCAGATTGACGATCTGATTCATGAGATTCGTCTGCGTATCAAAAATAAAGAACGGACTCTGGTAACCACGCTTACCAAGCGGATGGCGGAGGAACTGGCTCAGTACATGCAGGAGGAGGGATTAAAGGTAACGTATCTGCACTCTGAGATCGATGCGCTCGGCCGGGCGAAGATTCTTAAAGATCTGCGGTTGAGGAAGATTGATGTGCTGGTGGGAGTGAATCTTCTGCGGGAAGGTTTGGATCTGCCGGAGGTCTCTCTGGTGATTATTCTCGATGCCGACAAGGAGGGGTTTTTAAGGTCTCAGACGTCCCTGATCCAGACGGCAGGGCGTTGCGCCCGGCATATTAACGGAAAAGTTTTGTTATATGCCGATACCGTTACCAATTCAATGGCTGAAGCGATGAAGGAGAGTTCCCGGCGGCGCACTAGGCAGATTGAGTATAACCACAGCAACAACATTACTCCCCGTACTATCGAAAAAGCGATCCGTGACGGCATAGAAGTGTATCTGAAGGAGGAGGAGCACCTGTATGAACGGCTGGAATGGGAAGAAAAAGAAATGGAACTGGTTGAGGTCGTCGCTCAACTGGAAAAAGAGATGTATATCGCCGCCGAGAACCTGCGATTTGAAAGAGCCGCCCGCCTGCGGGATAAGGCGAAGGAATTAAAGGAACTGCTTGAATCCCGGGTGTCCGGTAAGAAAAAGAGATGAAAAAACCGGACAGAGAATTCAACAAGAGCTTCGTGAAAATTATCGCTCTGGATGAGGTCGATTCTACCAACGCCTATGCGTTACGGAAAGCCGAAAAAGGGGCCCGGGAGATTACCGTCATCTGGGCCCGGCGGCAGACGCGAGGACGGGGTCGTCTGGGGCGCCGGTGGGTATCGCCGGAAGGAGGCGGGTTATATGTTTCTTTTTTACTGCGGCCGTCATCCCGCCGGGTTCGGCCTCTCTTGGGATTTGTTGCCGCTCTGGCGGTGATCAGGGCGCTTAAATCCATGGTTTCTGTGCGTTTGAAATGGCCCAACGATTTGCTGGTGGGTGAAAAAAAGATCGGGGGGATTCTTCTTGAGACGCAGAGTCATTTCCGGGATATGCCGTTTGTTGTTTTGGGCATCGGGATTAATACCGGCAGTGATTCGGGTGAGATACCTCCCGGTGCGACATCTCTGTATCTTGAGGAAAAAAAAGATTATACACACCGGGAGATTCTCTATAAAATAATACATGAATTTACGACTTTGTACCGGGGATTGAAGCCAGCGGGTATTCGCGGTATGATCAGAGAGGTTGAATCATATATGGATACGCTTTCCCGGGATATAAAGATATTAAAAGGAAATCGCTGGGTGCGGGCCCACGCGCTCTGTCTGGATGAGGCGGGGGCGATTCTGGTCCGTACCGATGACGGAGAGTGTCATAAAATGTTTCCTCAGGAGGTGACTCACCTGCGATGATTCTCGTCGATGTGGGCAATACGACGATTCATATGGTTCGGTGCCGCAAGAATAATTTTTTCGGCCACCGTCATCTGTCTACGCCAGAGAGTTCGTATCATTCGATCAAGCAGGCGGTTAAGAAGTATCGTAATGATCCGATCGTTATCTGTTCGGTCGTGCCCGGTGTGACCAGGATTTTTTCCCGCATCAGAAAAGACGCGATCATTATCGGGAGACAGAAAAAGGTGCCGATACGTTGTCGATATAAGAGAAAAGAAGTAGGGCAGGATCGTCTGGTGAGCGCGTATGCGGCGAATATTTTTTATCCGGGAACGCGTATCGTAATCGATTTCGGTACGGCGATAACCTTCGATATCCTTTCTCCGGGAGGCGACTATACGGGGGGCTTTATTTTTCCCGGAATGGACATCTCGTTGCGGGCGCTTTCTGCGTGCGCGCTGATTCCCAGTGTGCCGATGAAAACTTTCCGGCGGAGTTTATCTATCCCCAAAGATACCGTTGCCAGTACGACCCGTGGGGTGTACGAGGGGACGGTATTGATGATCAATGCCTGGATGGCCCAATACGCTCCGCGTCTTTTGGGGCAACCCCGAATGGCAAAGAACCAGGTGGTCGTCACCGGTGGAGGGGCTGCTGCCGTTCGCCGCCGGTTCACTTTCGCCTGCCGGTATGATCCTGATTTGATTTTTCGTGGTCTGCGGCATCTGGCCGGGGTGTAACCGGTATGTTTCCCGCTCGAGAGCGTTCCCTGTCATCTTTTCTCACCATTTTTTCATAAAAACCTCTTGACAACAAAATAGGGTTCGATAAAATAATTAGCACTTTAGCTTAGACAGTGCTAATTTTCATTGCGACGTAGAAAAAGGAAGGGATTATAAGGATTTTAGTTTAAGTAAGGAGGTGAGTTGATGAAGATCAAGCCGTTAGGAGACAGAGTGGTTATTGAGCGTTCCGAAGAAAAGGAAGTGACAAAAGGAGGGATCGTACTCCCGGATACCGCCAAGGAGCGGCCTCAGGAAGGGAAGGTCGTGGCTGTGGGAGAAGGGAAAAAAACCGAAGACGGAAAAGTCGTCGCGTTGTCCCTTAAAGTCGGAGATACCGTTTTGTACGGTAAATATTCCGGGACAGAGATTAAGGTCGATGATCAGGAATATATTATTATGCGTGAAGATGATGTGTTAGCTGTAATTCAGTAAATTTGAAGGAGGTGTCACACGATGGCAAAACAATTAATATTCAATGAAGACGCCCGTAAGTCAGTACTGCGCGGCGTGGAGATTCTGGCCAAAGCGGTCAAAGTGACCTTGGGCCCCAAAGGCCGTAATGTCGTAATTGACAAAAAATTCGGTTCGCCGACGATTACCAAAGACGGCGTGACCGTTGCCAAAGAGATCGATCTGGAAGACGCCTACGAGAATATCGGCGCCCAACTGGTAAAAGAGGTGGCCGAGAAAACCTCCGATACCGCCGGTGACGGAACGACGACGGCAACGGTCCTTGCCGAAGCGTTGGTGAGAGAAGGTATTAAGAACGTTGCGGCCGGCGCCAATCCGATGGCGTTAAAAAGAGGGATCGACCAGGCGGTAGAATCGGTCGTCAAGGAATTGAAAAAATTATCGAAAGAAATCAAAGATAAAAAAGAAATCGCTCAGGTAGCGACGATCGCGGCCAACGGTGATTCTCATATCGGCGATTTAATTGCCGACGCGATGGATAAAGTCGGGAAAGACGGGGTGATTACTGTTGATGAAGCAAAGTCCATGGCGACGACACTCAATTTCGTCGAAGGGATGCAGTTCGATCAGGGATATTTATCTCCCTACTTTGCTACCGACGCCGAGAAGATGGAATGTGTGCTGGATGACCCGTATATTCTCATTTGCGAGAAGAAAATTACCGCTATTAAAGACCTGCTTCCTCTTTTGGAACAGATTGCCCGTTCGGGTAAACCTTTGGTGATCATTGCTGAAGATGTGGAAGGTGAAGCACTGGCAACGCTGGTTGTCAATAAGATCAGGGGGACTTTTTCCTGCTGCGCCATTAAGGCTCCCGGATACGGTGACCGGCGTAAAGCGATGCTTCAGGATATCGCGGTATTGACCGGAGGAAAGGCTGTTACCGAAGATTTAGGTATCAAGTTAGAAAGTGTGACGTTAAAAGATCTGGGTCAGGCTAAACGCGTCCGTATCGATAAAGAAAATACCACCATTGTAGAAGGCGCGGGAAAAACCACCGATATCCAGGGAAGAATTACTCAAATTAAACGCCAAATCGAGGATACCGATTCCGATTACGACCGGGAAAAATTACAAGAAAGACTTGCCAAGCTTTCCGGCGGAGTTGCCGTGATTAACGTGGGCGCGGCAACCGAAACCGAGATGAAAGAGAAGAAAGCTCGTGTTGAGGATGCCCTTCACGCGACCCGTGCCGCACGCGAAGAAGGGATCATCCCCGGCGGTGAAACTGGGCTCCTGCGCTGTATCCCCGCGGTCGGCAAATTAAAAGCCGACGGTGATGAACAGGTCGGGGTAAATATTATCAAGAAAGTTCTCGAAGCTCCCATCAAACAACTTCTGTTTAACGCAGGGATTGAGGAGTCTTCGGTGATTGTCGAAGAGATCAAAAATAGTGAAAGTCCTACCGGGTACGATGCCGAGAACATGAAGGTAACCGATCTGTTTAAGGCCGGGATTATCGATCCGACCAAGGTTGCCCGTACGGCGCTTCAGAACGCGGCGTCGATCGCCTCTCTTCTGGTAACGACTGAGGCGGTTATAGCCGACAAACCGGAGAAAGAAGAGAAAGCTCCCATGATGCCGGGCGGCGGAATGCCGGGCGGCGGAATGCCGGGTATGTATTAAACTCCGGTACGATAATGAGTTTACATCCCTTAGGCCTTCTTTTAAAAAGAAGGCCTAAGGGGTTTCCCCTTAAAATTAAAAAATAGATATGTCGTTATCCGGCCGTTGCTCTCAAAAAGCCAAGACATTTTTGCTGTTGACCGTAGGGTCTTTCGTCAGTATCGGATTCGTCTCATATATCCAGATCCGCGCCAGCCGGCTGGTCGATTCCTGCAGTTATCTTGATCCGATCCTCATCGATATCGTCGCTCTTCTCGCGGGAGCGTTTTTGATTGTCGAAGGGATCCTGGCGGTTTTGCGGCAAAAAGACATTCCCTGGATATCTCAGTTGACCCGGTGCATGAGGGTGTGGCTGGGGTTCAGTATCATCACGATTCATATCCTCCAGGTTATCCACAAATAACCACGGCAAAAATTCGAAGCACGAAATACGAAGCACGAAACAAATACGAATCACCAAAATCCGAAGCTCTCAAACAGGATCCGTTTAAAGTTTAGAACATTCGGATTCAGGATTTGTTTGTATTATTCGGATGTCAAGTTTACAATTTTCGAAAAACGTTGCCGTAAAAAAG
>CAZABB010000054.1:0-9047 GCA_964483625.1 uncultured Planctomycetia bacterium
TTCGTCATCTTTTGCCGTGATGACAATATCGAAGTATTCACCGGCGATTTGCGGTGTGGTTACCGCGATTGTAAAAGGAGTAGCGTCGGTGGTTACTTCGATCGGCTGGGTTGCTTCCGTCCAGCCCTTATCGGGATCCTCATCGGCTTTCAGATTGTATTCACCTTCTTTCGAATCTTTATAGTAAACGGTGACCTGCTGTTCTCCTTCGGATATGGTTGCCTGGGCGACTGATATCCAGTTGTTTTTCTCCAGGGAAAAATCTCCGGTGACCGAGGTCGAAGAAAGCATGATCGTGAAGTCCCGCGGCGCCGATTGAGGTTCGCCGTAGGAATTCTGCAGCTGGATCGTGATCGGCCCCGACGCTTTATTTTTGGTGATAACCTGGGGCGGAGTGATAATCATAATCTGATTAATCGCGTGAATGGTAATATCGTCTATGTAACTGTTATCGCTGCGGCGGGTGCTGTAGGCGTTGTCAAAAGCGATAGTGGAAAGGGCGCCCAGAGATGGGTTAATAAAATTGAGATCCTGGGCTATGATATTGAGGTCTTCGTCCGCGCCGGAATACGGAGAAACGTAAAGGTTATACGATTTACTCTCGAAATCGAACCGTACGGTGACCTGATACCAGAGGTCGTCGTCGAAAGTATACCCGGTGTCGAGCCAGCTGGGTCCGTCGGCGACATATACTCTTCCGGAGTAGTCGAAGGTAACCGCCATCAATTTGTCGGCGGGAATGTCTTTGCGTTCGGATCCTATCCCGGGACGGACAATGAATTCTACCCACGTGGGCGTAGCGCTGCTGTAGGTATCGGGACGGTAAACCCGCAGGGCATCCTCGTCTCCTTCGAGTTTCAGCGTATTACCTCCTCCGGTAGGAGTAAGTTCGTCTTCCACGACAGCGTTGGGGCTTTCGCCGCTTTCCAAAGCCCACTTGTCGTTGCCTTCGATCTCTGTGCCGTCTGCCCAGCCGTCGAAATTTTCCTGATAGGTATCGGCGAGGAGGCCTTTCCCGCAGGTCAAAAGGCAAAGGATTCCTGCGACAGTCAGCAGGAGACGAAAAAATCGCCCGCTTCTCTGGAGCCGATTTTCGGTATATTCGATCATTACTGGTTACTCAATTCCTCTAACGTTTTTAAATGTTCCGTGGCTATTTTTTTAACACGGGTATTTTTCTGTTGGGTTGCCAGGCGTATCAGTTCGTTGAGTTCAACTCTGGCCCGTTCGTAATCTCCCGCTTCCATGGCGGTTTCTCCCATTCGTTGTTTAAAGTAAAGGTTTGATGAATCCAGCTGATACGCTCTTTCCCATTGAGCCAGGGATTCCTGGAGCCGGCCGAATTCCATCAAGGCTTGAGCATACCGGCCGTGGAGTCCGGGCGACTGAGGTTTTTGTTCGATCTGCCGGCGGTAAAGCGACAGAGCCTGTTCCTCCTGCCCGCCCTTGGTATAGGCGTCGAGAAGGCTGTTGGTATAACTTGTATTTTCGGGATTGTTGCGAATGAGTTGTTCAAGAATATTTACCGCTGCCGAATAATCACGGTTCATCATATAATAATTCGCCAGACGGTCGGCCAGGAAATGATCCGTAGGGTCGGCGCGAAGTAGTTCTTCATAGATTTCGGTTACCCGGCTCCAGTCTCTTAATCGGGCGTAGCCTTGCGCCATGGCTTTTTGCACACTGGCGTTGGGGCTTAGGCCTTCCAGTTGTTCAATTGCCGCCTCGATCCCGCCGGAGTTTTCAAAAAGATCATAATACCGGCGTGTTGCCCAGAAAATAAGTTCGGAAAATTCGGGACGGCTGATGGTCTGAGCCAGGATGCTTTTGGCGTTCTGATTCCGACCTTGGGCCAGGTAGGTTTCGATGAGCGTACGCTGAGCCGTCGGGTCCTGCGGGAGGATTTCCTGGGCTTCAAGAATCATCTCGCGGGCGGCCTCAGGTTCATTCTCTCTCAAAAGGCTCTGGGCTTCATTGATCAGGCGTTGGGCCCGGGTTATATCATCTTCTTCTGCGTCAGCTTCCGGCTGAGTCTGGGCCTGAGCCTGATTAAGGGCCGTGACATCGTTACCCCAGGTATCCCAGAACGCCCCATATGCTACCCCTTCGGTAATAAATGCCAATATAACGTAAACGCTTACTAAGAAATAGATATATTTCATTTTTGACTCCTTATGTTAGCTGCATTTCGAAGTTCTTCTCATAGAAAAACTAAAAAGAACTTCTTTCTATATTTTCTCAATTTAATTGTATACTTTTAATTTTGAAAAGTCAATATGACCTCACATTCTGGAGTAAAAAACGCCTTTTTTAAAAAAACGCAATATGTATAGCTAATACCTATAATATAATAGACCGGGATAAGAATCCGTCAATCAAACTGGGAACTGGCAAGATTCTTCTCCACAAAGGCGACGATGTGCTCCTGTTTTTCTTGAGTCAGATCCAGGAATTCCACTCCCATCCCCGGTAACGCCGCGATCTGGAGCGTTCTGTCGGCGACCCACACGACTTTGGCGTCGGATTCAAGCGCCGGAGTTTCCTCTCCTAGATGCATGGTAACTGAGAGCGCCTCTCCGATAGGAAATATTTTTTCGGAAGTGATAAATGCCCCGACGGCGCTTAAATCGATGATCTTACCTTCGTGGATCGGGTCGTTTTGAACAAACTTTTGTTTGAACGTAACCGGAGTATTGAGATAGAGGCGCCGAAAGCGCCGCCGTAGATGCTGATCGGTCGCCTCGTTTGTTCCTTTTTTCTCATCGAGAGCTTTGATCGCCGCTTCTTCACACGGATAATAGGTGAAGACTTTATTGAGTCCGACAATAGCAAAAAGGTTCTGAATATGCGCCGGCACATTGCAGACTTCTAACGTTCGATTATGATTGAGGACATTCTTATATACAATGGCGATAATAGAGATTCCGACATAATCGATGAGATTTACATCGCTGAAGTTGCAGACAATGTTTCCGGGATAGCGCTTCAGTATCTGGCCCGTTCTTTCGACGAATTCGGAAGCGTTGATATCGATCGTCCCTTTTAGATCGAGGATAACAATATCGTCGTGATGGCGTACGGATATGTTCATAAAAATATCGTAATGATTGAGAGAGTTACGCAGTAATACCCGAAACGGTACAGCGTGCCTTTATGAGTAAATTTTTTTAAAATGATCAGCGCAATGAGTCCGGCGATGACCGTCGCGATGAAGCTTGAGGCCAAAACCGAAAACGGTATCTGACTCCGGGTCAGATCGCTGAGTTTATAGAGAAAGGCTCCCAGGATCGTGGGTATCGCCAGAAGGAAAGAAAACGTAAAGGAATCTTCCCGGGTGAATCCCCGCCTCATCAATGTCGTAATGGTAACCCCGGAACGGGACAGGCCGGGACAGACCGCGCAGGCCTGGACGATCCCGATGATGGTGCAGTCTTTGAAGGATACGTGGTCGAGAGATCTTTCTCCTCCCCGTCGTGTCAGTAAAAGAAGGCCTCCTCCCAGAGCAAATCCGATCACGGTGAATATTCTGTTTTCAAACAGGGTAGCGAAAGAGAAGGTTATCAGGAGTACGCCGATGACGGTAACTGAGCTCGCGTAGATGATTTTCAATAAAAGAGAGCGGTTCAAGATGAGGTGGATAAGCTCTTTATGGAAAAAAATAATTAAAGAACACAGGGTCGCAAGATGCAGGTAGACGACAAAAGAGAGAAACGCGTCGCTGGAGAACGAGAGAACGAGGCGGGGAATTTTTCCGGTAATATGTTCTGCCAGAAACAGGTGGCCGGAACTTGATACGGGCAAGAATTCGGTGAGCCCCTGTAAGATACCGAAAGAAATCGCTTTGGTCATTGCGCGGTGAATTTTTGGGATTGGAGCATGAGGAATCCCAATGCCAGGATCATCAATACGGCGGCGGCAATGAGAATATAGGAAAAGGCTGAAGACATCGGGCTGCCGGAAGGGGCCTCCGGTTTGGCCGCGGTAATTTCCTGGGGAGCAGGCTGTTGGGGAAGCGGTTCATTGAGTAGTTCTTTATGATCGAGAAGGTTGCTTAAGAAATCACGGCATTCCTGACAGACGCATAAATGCTCTTCCAGGATCTGGACTTTTTCTTCCGACAACTGGTGTCGTACATAGAACGGAAAATCTTTTCTTAATTCCGGGCATTCCATATCAAAAAATATTCTACCATAAGTTATTGCCGCCGCAAACATGAATTTCTCCTCTCTTTATACACGTTGGAGATATCATGATCTGTCCGAGTAAAATCCTGTTCTTCAATAATCAAATAATCACCAATCAATAATCAAACAAAATCTTAAAACAGGATATCTGAATCCGTTTGGTGATTGGTTATTGGAATTCCCCGCACATATACGAAATGTATATAGCGGGGTCCCGCTGAATAATGAAATTATGGAACGGGATGTTTGTATCTTGTTTCTTGGTGATTGGTTATTGTGAGTGCCGACCGCTACTTCAGTGATGCTTTGATCAGAGCGGCAAAGAGAGGGTGGGCTCGGTCCGGTTTGGATTGAAATTCGGGATGAAACTGGCAGGCAATAAAAAACGGATGATCGGATATCTCCACGATCTCAACCAGATGGCGTTGGGGATGAATCCCGGCAATGATGAGGCCGGAGTCCTCCATCCGTTTCTTATAGGCGTTATTGAATTCGTACCGGTGCCGGTGCCGTTCGGATATAGTGTGCGATTGGTAGGCGGCGGCGGTTCTTGTCCCTTTTTTTATGCGGCAGGCATACGAACCCAGACGCATTGTTCCTCCTTTCAAGGTGATGTTTTTCTGTTCGGTGAGCAGGCTGATTACCGGATGTTTTGTTTTGGTGTTGAATTCGGAAGAATCAGCCGTTTTTAGTCCGCATACGTTCCGGGCGAATTCGATAACCGCGGTCTGCATACCCAGGCAGATGCCTAAAAACGGAACGTTCTGTTGGCGGGCATGTCGTACCGCTTCGATCTTGCCTTCGATCCCCCGTGAGCCGAACCCTCCCGGGATGAGTATGCCGTTTACTCCCGCAAGCATTTCTGGCGCGCCTCGTTTCTGGATATCTTCGGAATCCACCTTGCTGATTTCCACCCGGGCGTCATGGCTGATCCCGCCGTGAATCAACGCTTCATAAATAGATTTATAGGCGTCCTGCAGGGTGATATATTTCCCGACCACGGCGATTCTGGTCGTGCGCTTGGGAGATTTAAGCCGGCGCACCACGTTCGGCGCCCACTGCCGCAGGATTGAAGTGCTCTTGCCCTTGATTCCGAAGAGACTGAGAATCAGTTTTTCCAGCTTTGCTTGCGAATACAAAAGCGGTATCTCATAAATTGTTTTGGCGTCCAGGGCGGGAATAACCGCCTCCGGCCTTACATTGCAGAACAACGCGATTTTTTCTTTTAAACCGCGGTTTAAGTTTCTTTCGCAGCGGCAGAGAAGTATATCGGGCTGGATACCGATTTCTCTCAATTTCCCCACGCTGTGTTGAGTCGGTTTGGTTTTGAGTTCTCCGGCGCTCTTGATAAACGGAACCAGCGTCAGGTGAATGTTGATGCTGTTGCCTCTTCCCTCTTCCAGTTCCATCTGACGTATGGCTTCCAGAAAGGGTAAACTTTCGATGTCGCCCACGGTTCCTCCGATTTCGACGATGCACACATCGACGTGCCGTTTTTTTGTTACCCGGCGAATGCCGGCCTTGATTTCGTCGGTGATGTGCGGGATTACCTGAACGGTCTTCCCCAGGTAATCCCCGCGGCGTTCTTTGGTAATGACGGCGTGATAGATCTTTCCGGTCGTGATATTGGTGTCTTTGGTTATTTCGGCGTTGGTAAACCGTTCGTAGTGCCCCAGATCAAGATCGGTTTCGGCTCCGTCTTTGGTAACGTATACCTCTCCGTGTTGATAAGGATTCATCGTCCCGGCGTCGACGTTGATGTAGGGATCGCATTTAATGATCGTTACGCGTAATCCCCGCGATTCCAGAAGTTTTCCGATGGACGCCGAAGCGATCCCTTTACCCAGGCTTGAAATAACCCCGCCGGTGACAAATATGTATTTTGGCATATTATCGTCTCGTCTCCAGAATGTTCTTTTTCGTATTCCGTTTGGGTTTCTCCAGGTAATTCCCCGTAAAACACGCCGTGCAGAATTCATCGGCCCGGTGCGGCATCGCGTTGAGCATCCCCTCCCGGCTCAGATAACAAAGTGAGTTCAGGCCGATGAATTTTCCTATTTCCTGGGGAGTTTTGTTCGAAGCGATCAATTCCTTTTTGGTCGGGAAATCGATTCCGTAAAAACAGGGGCATTGAATAGGCGGACAGCTTACCCTCATATGGATCGATTGAGCGCCGGCTTCCCGCAGGGTCTTTACCCGGGTCTTGCTTGTTGTTCCTCGGACGATAGAGTCTTCGATAATGGCGATATTTTTCCCTTTCAGAACGTCTTTGATCGGGTTGAGTTTTACCCGGACCCGGAAGTCACGGGTAAGCTGGGAGGGCTGGATAAATGTTCTTCCCACGTAATGATTCCGGATGACGCCGAATTCGAAGGGAAGCCCCGCTTCTTCGGCAAATCCCAGAGCGGCGTAACTGCCTGAATCAGGGATGGGCATGGCAAAATCACACGCGGAAGCGGGAAATTCTTGCGCCAGGGTTTTCCCTAATTTTTTACGAACCTGATAGACGTTATGCCCGAAGATGTTGGAATCAGGCCGGGCAAAATAAATGTATTCAAAAATACAGAAAGCGTGCTGCCGGGAGGCGAAGGTATGAAGGCTGGTGATCCCTTTTTTATTGATTTGCACGATTTCCCCCGGTGCCACATCGCGGATATATTGCGCTCCGATCAGATCCAGAGCGCATGTCTCCGACGCGACGATATAGGCGTTGTTGAGCTTGCCGAGACAAAGCGGCCGGAATCCATGGCGGTCTCTGGCGGCGATGAGCGTCTCCCCCAGCATCATGACCAGGGCGTACGCTCCTTTGATGACATCCAGAGCCTGGATTAATTTCTCCTCCGGCGTGTTCGCTTTGCCGCGGGCCAGGAGGTGGATAATAATTTCCGAATCCATCGTGGTATGGAAAATAGCTCCTTCTTTTTCCAGGGAACGGTGGAGTTCGTACGTATTGGTGAAGTTTCCGTTGTGGGCGACGACGACAGGAGTTTTCCGGTGGTTGACCATGATCGGCTGGATATTTTCGGCGATACTCGATCCGGTTGTCGAATAACGGTTATGCCCGACGGCGCAGTGTCCTTTGAGTTTTTTGAGTTTACCTGCGTCGAAGACGTCGCTGACTAACCCGACGCCTTTCTGGTAGGAGAGCCGTTTGCCGTCGTAGGAAGCGATGCCGGCGCTTTCTTCGCCGCGATGCTGAAGAGCGTAAAGCCCTAAATAGGTAAGATTGGCTGCTTCTTTATGTCCGAAGACCCCAAATACGCCACACATAAATTTGTAGTTCGTATATCGTCATGCGTATATCGTAATTCACATCTCGTATGTCGTTGGGTACGATTTTATTCTCCGATATACGACTCTTAAAAAAGGTAAAGGCGTCTTCCCTCTTTGTAAAAAAAGAAAAGACGCCTTTGTCTCGTGATTACTATAGCAAATTTATTCTGAATGTCAAGGAAAATATGCTGGGCAGATCAGTTCGTTAGCCCTGCCGCCAGAGGCGGGACGGGAAATCTTGCGGTAGCTATATCACGAAAAGACTTTTAGAGGAGAAATTGGGCTCACTGGTAAGGTTAATCCCCAGCCGCCGCAAGCCCGTTTCGTCCCCCGGCGTCGGGATATGAGTCATGTGAACCTCGCATCCCTGAAGTTCTTTCAATCGCTCCATCGCTATCTGGGCCGTGGGGTTCGTTGCCGCACCGATGCTGAGACTGATCAGGGCTTCTTCCAGGTTAAGGCTTACTCTTTTTTTTCCCTGGAGGTTCCTTTTCATGATTCCGATTGATTCTATGATCTGGGGAGAAAGGAGATGGATTTTATCGGGTATTCCGGCAAGGATTTTAATCGCGTTGAAAATCAGGCTTGATGCCGCATGCATCAACGGTGAGTTTTTCCCCGTAACAATAGTGTCGTCTTTTAACTGAATTGCCGCTCCGCAAAAAACTCCCTGATTCCCCTTCTCTTTCTCCCGGGCCTGGCGTGCCGCCTGATGAGCGGCATCAACTACCTGGCGCTGGAGGCAGGATATATTAAGCTCCTCCATGAGTAACGCGGCTCTTTGTACGGTATCCTGATCGGAAAATCCCATGGCGTATTCGCAACGGTACCGGTAATATCGGCGGATAACTTCCTGTTTTGCCGCTTCACTCACGACGGCGTCATCGGTAATGCCGAACCCGGCGCGGTTGACCCCCATATCGGTAGGCGACTGATAGGCCGATCGGGATCCGGTTATTTTTTCCAGAACTCTTTTCAGGATGGGAAAGACTTCGACATCCCGGTTATAATTTACGGTCGCTTCCTTATAGGTTTCAAGATGAAACGGATCGATAAGATTGAAATCTTTGATGTCAGCGGTCGCAGCTTCATAGGCTACGTTAACCGGATGCTTAAGTGGCAGGTTCCATATGGGAAACGTTTCGAACTTGGCATAGCCCGATGTATGTCCGCGTTTATAGTCGTGATAAAGCTGGGAAAGGCAGGTGGCCAGTTTTCCGCTTCCCGGTCCGGGACCGGTAACGATGACCAGAGGTTTCTCCGTGGGAATATATTCATTGGCTCCGTATCCCTCATCGCTTACGATGATATCCACATCGGTAGGATATCCCCGGGTGAATCGGTGGGTATATACCTTCATGCCGCGGCGTTCGAGCTTATTTTTGAATATCTTTGCCGCCGGCTGTTCGTTGAATCGCGTGATAACGACGGCTGCGACCTGAATACCCCACTCTCTGAGGTCGTCGATTAATTTCAACGCGTCGGCATCATAGGTGATCCCGAAATCGGCCCGTACTTTGCGCCGTTCGATATCCCCGGCATAGATGCACAGGATTATTTCGGCCTGATCTTTAAGCTTCTGGAGCAGGC
>CAZABB010000055.1:0-5659 GCA_964483625.1 uncultured Planctomycetia bacterium
TGGCGGGAGAGATCGTAAAGAGTGCGTTCGGAGGTAAAGTATTCTTTGCTAATTCGGGGACCGAGGTTGTGGAAGCGGCGCTTAAGCTTTCCCGGCTGTACGGGATGAAGGATAAACGGTATGAGATCATTACCATGAAGAATTCTTTCCACGGCCGGACAATGGGTAGTGTGGCGGCAACGGGCCAGAGGAAATACCAGGATCCGTTCAAACCGCTGGTCCCGAAATTCGTGCACGCCGAATTCAATAATCTGCGTGACGTGGGAAAGAAAATAACTTCAAAAACGGTCGCGATCATGTTGGAACCGATTCAGGGCGAAGGAGGGGTATGGCCGGCGAAAAAAGAATTCATAAAAAGGATTGCTCAAGTTTGCCGTAAGCAAAAACTTCTGCTCATCTTCGATGAGATCCAAACCGGGATGGGCCGTACAGGCAGGATGTACGCGTATCAGCATTATACCGTAACGCCGGATATCCTCCTTTTGTCCAAAGGGTTGGGCGGCGGCGTGCCGATCGGGGCGATGCTGGTGAAAAAGAATGTATGTGATATCATGCGTCCGGGGCATCACGCCTCCACGTTCGGCGGCAATCCGCTTGTGACACGCGCGGCCTATGAGGTGTATCGGGTGTTTCGGCAAGAGAAGATACTGGCGAAGGTAAATAAGAGTTCACGGTATCTTGTCGGGAAGTTGAATGCGTTAAAAGAAGAATTTCCGCAGATCGAAGAAATTCGTGCCTGCGGGCTGATGATTGGAGTTCAGTTGAGTTGTCCTTCGTATCCGGTGTTCGAGGCGGCGCTTAAAAATAAACTGGTCGTCAATTCGACGCATGGAAACGTATTAAGAATTATGCCGGCGTTGAACGTAACGAAGAAGGAAATAGACGCCGGAATAAAAATTCTGAAAGGTGTGTTTAAAAAGTTATGATAAAGCATTTTATTTCGTTAGCGGATTTCTCTCAAAATGAAATTTTCGGGCTCCTTGAACTTGCCAGGAAGATCAAGGAAGTTCCCCGGAGGTATTCTAAAAAGATCGAAGGGAAGACCGTGGGGCTTTTATTTCAAAAGCCTTCTTTGCGGACCAAAACTTCATTTTACGTGGGAACGCTCAAGCTGGGAGGCGCGCCGGTTTATTTCTCGCCACAGGAAGTCAAACTGGGCGAGCGGGAAAGTGTTTCTGACGCGGCAAAGGCGCTTTCGCGGTATCTTGACTGTGTGATCTTGCGGACGTTCTCTCACCAGGTCATCCTGGATTTTACCGCTGCAGCCGGGATCCCGGTGATCAACGGGTTAAGCGGCCTGCTGCATCCGGCGCAGGTGCTGGGCGATCTGTTTACCCTGTATGAACGGAAAAAAGATCTCAAAAAAATAAAGTTTTCCTATATCGGTGACGGCAACAACATTTGTCATTCTTTGATGTACGCGTTTTCTATTTTCGGTGGAAATATCTCCGTGGCTTGTCCCGAAGGGTACGGGCCGGATCAATCGATACTGGATGAAACCCGTATGGTCGCCCAAAAAAGCGGCGGGACAATCTCGATAGGATCGGACCCCGCGGCGGCGGCCCGGGATGCCGACGTTCTTTATACCGACGTGTGGACTTCGATGGGTGACGAAGTGCAAGCTTCCGAACGGGTAAAAGATTTCACCGCGTTTCAGCTCAACGAAGACCTCCTGCGGACGGCGAATCCGGATTGTCTGATTATGCATTGTCTGCCCGCGCACCGGGGGCAGGAGATTACCGATGGCGTTATCGACAGTGTAAATTCGGTCGTATTCGACCAGGCCGAGAACCGGCTGCATACGGCAAAAGCGATATTGGTGAGTTTATTAGGATAGAATAAATGAAATCCGAAGCACGAATATCGAAATTCGAAACAAGCACGAAATTCGAATGTTCCAAACAAAGATGTTTCCCGTTTTGGTCATTAGGATTTTCTTCATTTCGGATTTGTTTAGGATTTCGGATTTAGGATTTCGAATTTTTAAGGAGAACAGATGAAGAAAAAGATTGTATTGGCTTATTCGGGCGGACTCGATACTTCCTGTTGTATCCGGTGGTTACAGAAAAAAGGATTCGACGTCGTCTGTTTCTCAGCGCATCTGGGAAGTGAGTTTTCGCCCGATCACTTGCGCACAAGGTCGAAGAAGACCGGAGCGAAGAAAATATACATCAAAGACCTGCGCAAGGAATTTGTCGATGAATATATCGTGCCGGCACTGAAAGCCAATGCCGTGTATGAGAATAAATACGTACTCTCGACCGCTTTAGGGCGGCCGCTGATCGCTAAACATCTGGTGGATATCGCTCATAAAGAGAAAGCGCATTACGTGGCGCACGGCTGTACCGGTAAGGGAAATGATCAGGTACGGATCGAGGCGACGGTCAAAACGCTTGATCCGAAATTGAAGATCATTGCTCCGTTAAGGGAATGGCACCTTTCGTCGCGGGAGTCGGAGATCAAATACGCCAAAAAAGAAAAGATCCCCATCGGCGCGACGAAGGAGAAGATATACAGTATCGATAAGAATATCTGGGGTGTCAGTATCGAGGCGGGGATGCTCGAGGATTTAAAAAACGCGCCTAAAGAAGACGCTTATCTTTTGACGAAGAGTCTCAAAAAGGCGCCGCAGAAAGAACAGGTGGTCAAGATCGGGTTCGAAAAAGGGGTTCCGGTTACGTTAAACGGCAAAAAGAAAAGTATGCTTTCTATGATCGAGGCGTTAAACGCGATCGCCGGGAAACACGGCGTGGGGCGGACGGATCTGGTGGAAGATCGGACTGTGGGCATCAAGTCGCGGGAGATTTATGAAGCTCCGGCGGCCTGGACATTGCTTTACGCGCATCGCGAACTGGAAAGTGTCGTGCTGGATAAGGATACGTTGTCGTTTAAAGAGATCGTGTCTTTGCGCTACGCTCAGCTGGCGTACTGGGGATTGTGGTTTTTACCGCTAAAAGCGTCTTTGGACGTGTTTATCGAGGCGACTCAAGAACCGGTAACCGGGGAGATCACCCTTCGCCTCTATAAAGGCAATATCACCGTTGCGGCGCGGGAGTCGCGTTACGCGCGGTATAAAAAACAACTGGCAACCTACGGCGCAAAAGATGCGTTTAACCGCGCCGATGCGAAAGGGTTCATCAATATATTCTCAATGCCGTACATTAAATCGTAATGCGTATCGCGTACCGCGTATTGCGTAGAAAGCTGAAGAATTGAAGAATAATAAAGACAGGGTTATCAGCGAATGCATATAAATACGCAATGCGCACGACGCACGACGCAATACGAAAACAGGAGGATAAATGAGTAAAAAGTTGTGGGGCGGAAGGTTCAAGAAGAAAACGGATAAAGCGTTTGAATCTTTTTCGCGGTCGGTACAGTTCGATTATAAACTGGCCGAGTACGATGTGTTTCATTCCCAGATACACGTGCTGGCGTTGAAAGCGGCCAGGATCCTCACTGCCAAGGAAGCCGGCCAACTGATGAAGGTTCTTGACGGTATTCTGCTTGATATCAGCCGGGGCAGGTTCAAACCCGACGGAGATTGCGAAGATATCCACAGCGACATCCAGAACCGCGTTCACAAAAAAGCGGGGAAGCTTTCGGAAAAACTGCATACATTACGGTCACGGAACGATCAGGTCGCTTTTGATGAGCAATGGTATTGTCTGGTTCAGAACGCGCGGGTCGAAAAAATGCTGCTTAAAGTGATCAATAGCCTGAATCTCCTGGCGGAAAAATATGAATACCAGGAGTTCATCGGCTATACGCACCTGCAGCGGGCGCAGGTGATCCGGTTTACCGACTATCTTTTTGCCTGGCAGAGGATGTTCGAAAAAGATGCCGGCCGGCTCGGCCGGTACGGGCACAATCTGTTTGCGTATCTGGGCGCGGGCGCGCTCGCCGGAACGGCTCTGCCGCGGGAATGTTATAAAAAGGCGCTGAAACAATTTATGAAACGAAAGGGCTGGAAGCCGAAGAAGACGTTTCTGGTCGAAAACAGCGTAGCTCATGTAAGCGATCGGGATTTCGTTATCGAATTCTTGAGTATTCTGGCGATCGTGCAGACGCATCTTTCCCGGCTGGGAGAGGATTTTATTCTTTATGCCGGCAAGGAATTCGATTTTCTTGATCTGCCGGAAGAATTCTGTACCGGTTCTTCGCTTATGCCCCATAAGAAAAACCCCGATTTTCTGGAATTAATGCGGGGCGCAACGGGGAAAGTATACGGCAACCTGACGGCGGTATTGACGGTGATGAAAGGGCTGCCGCTTGCCTACAACCGGGATATGCAGCATGACAAGGAGCCGTTATTTTCTTCGGTCGAGACGGTAAAGGAAGAGCTTCAGATACTGGAGAGATTCTTGCCGAAGGTGAAGCTTAAAACCAAGAATATCGAAAAGGCCCTGGAGGATGAATCGCTGTACGCGACCGAAATTGCTGAATTTCTGGTGATGGAGAAAAAAGTGCCGTTTTCTCAGGCTCATGAGATTGTCGGTAAGCTTATCCGGTACGCGGAAGTCCATCGGATGAAAATCCGGCATATTCCCGTCCGGATATTGCAGACATTTCATCCGAGGCTTGAGCCTTGTGTGCTTGAAAAAATAATGCGGCCTGAAGCGGCGGTTTCCTCGAAACGGTCGATTCCGCACCGGCTGCCGAAATTGAAAAGAATAAAGGATTGAGAATGAATAAAGAGAACTATGATGGAAAATTTTACCTATAAAAAAGGGCAGATGTATTGCGAAGACGTTGCCGTAAAGAGTCTGGCGGTCAAATTCGGTACGCCGCTGTATGTCTACAGTGCCGCCGGTATACGGAGCCGTCTGCGGGAGATCAGGAGTGTTTTTGCCAGGAAGAATCTCCTGGTATGTTATTCGGTAAAAGCCAATTCCAACCTTTCACTTCTGAAGCTGGTGTTGAAGGAGAGGGCGGGACTGGATATTGTTTCCGGCGGTGAGCTTTATCGGGCTCAGGTCGTAAAATGCCCCCCGAAAAAAATCGTGTACGCCTCGGTAGGAAAAAACAAGGATGAGATACGCGATGCTATTGGCTACGGGATCAGGATGTTTAACGTGGAGTCGTTGGGCGAGTTGCGGACGATCGATCGTATCGCGGGGAAATTGAAGAAAAAAGTCAGCGTGGCCCTTCGTTTTAATCCCGATATCGATGCCGATACGCACTCCTACATCACGACCGGTAAAAAGGAAGTAAAGTTCGGGATCGACGAGTATACGATTAAAGCCGTGTGTAAACATCGTAAAGCGTATCCTTCCGTGAAAATAGAGGGCATTCATATGCATATCGGTTCTCAGATTACCAAGGTTGCTGTGTTTGAGAAGGCGGTAAAGAAGGTGGTGCGTCTGATCAACTATTTGCGCGGGCAGGACATGAGGATTAATGTCCTCAACCTCGGCGGCGGATTCGGTATTGCCTATGACGATGAAAACGTGACGATTTTGCGGGATTTCAAGAAAAAGGTCGTGCCGCTCCTGAAAGGGTTGAACGTGAACCTTATCATTGAGCCGGGGCGATTTGTCGTCGGGAATGCCGGGGTGTTTGTAACCAAAGTCGTCTATGCCAAGGAAAACAGACATAAGCGGTTTTTGATCGTCGACGGGGCGATGAATGACCTTATGCGTCCGGCTCTATACGGGGC
>CAZABB010000055.1:5669-8938 GCA_964483625.1 uncultured Planctomycetia bacterium
ATTGTGGCGGTGATGGAAGATCCACGGCCCAGGCTTGCCGATCCGCTTCCCGCCGATGTCGTCGGGCCGGTGTGTGAATCGGGAGATTTTTTAGGGAAGGATCGTGATCTTAGCGTAGGCGAGGGCGAATACCTGGCGGTATTAAGTGCCGGCGCGTACGGGTTTACTATGAGTTCGCAGTACAATTCCCGGCCGCGGGCGGCTGAAGTGCTGGTCGACGGCAAAAAGGTGAAGCTTATCCGCAAAAGGGAAACATATAGGGATTTGATAGATAAAGAAACAGGGTTAACCCGTTAGCCCGTTTCCCCGTTATACCCGTTAAAAGAACGGGTGAACGGGAAGTCCGATAGGGACAACGCGAGCATGGGCGAACGTAATAAAAATGAAAAAATTAAACTTTTACAAGCTGCAGGCCTCGGGTAACGATTTCATCCTCATCGATGCCCGCAAAAAAGGCGCGAGCCTCTCTAAGGCCCAGTACAAAAAGCTGGCGCAAAAAACATGTCCGCGCCGGTACGGCATCGGTGCCGACGGGATGCTGGTGATCGAGCCGTCGAAAAAATGCGATTTTACCATGCGGATATTCAATGCCGACGGATCGGAAGCCGAGATGTGCGGTAACGGCGCGCGGTGTGTGGGATTATGGGCGGTGCTTGCCGGCAGCGCCAAAAGGAGAAAAGAAGGCCGGATTCGCTTGGAGTACAATTCATTTGAAACCGCTGCCGGCCCGATTGAGGTCCGGGTATCGGACAGGAAAAAGGCTGAAGCGCGGGTGAAGGTGCAATTGTCCGATGTTGTGGGAGCGAGACCGAATATTCCTCTGGAGGTGCTGGGCAGAAAAATAACCGTTCATTACATCAATACCGGCGTTCCTCATACGATCGTGTTTGTTGAAGGCTTGGAAAACATCGCGGTTTCCGAAATAGGCCGTGAGATACGTTTTCATAAAAAGTTTTCACCTTACGGGACGAACGTTGATTTTATTGAGGTGCGAAATGAGAACGCGATAAGAGTGAGGACCTACGAACGGGGAGTCGAAGATGAAACCGAGGCTTGCGGGACGGGATTAGTCGCCTCAGCCATTGTGTTCAAGATGAAACAGGATGCCGCCGACGGCAATAAACCGCAGCGGGTTACGGTAGGAGTCAAAAACGGCGAGAAACTCAACGTTTCTTTCCGTCGCCGTAGACAGGTTGTGTATGACGTGTGGTTTGAAGGGAAAGCATATCTTGTGTATAAGGGTGAAATAATTGTATAAAATCCTAAGCACATTTATTGAGTATTTAATAATGAATAACCAATCACCAAGAAACAATAACCAATTAATCACCAAATCCCAACATCCAAACGGAAACAGTATCTGTTTGGAAATTGGAGATTGGAATTTGTTTGTATCTTGTATCTTGGTTATTGGTGATTTGAAAAAAGTGAGGTGAATAGTTATGTTCAAAGGTAGTATTGTGGCGATAGTGACGCCGTTTAGAAAGAATGAAGAGATTGATAATGATAAGTTAGGTGAGATGATTAACTGGCATATCAAGAATAAGACCGACGCGATACTGGTTTGCGGCACGACGGGTGAGAGCGCGACGCTTTCGCATGAGGAGCACAAACGCGTGGTCAAGATCGCGGTTGAAGCCGCGGGCGGTAAAATTCCCATTATCGCCGGCGCCGGGTCCAATTCGACCAAGGAGGCGCTGGATCTTACGATATATGCCGAGAAGATCGGTGCCGCCGCGGCACTGGTGATTACGCCTTACTACAACAAGCCGACCCAGGAAGGGATGTATCAGCATTTTAAAAAGATATCCCAGGAAGTGAATATCCCGGTCATCATATATAACGTGCCCGGCCGTACGGGGATTAATATCCGGCCGGAGACGGTCGCGCGTATCTATAAGGATTGTAAAAACGTTATCGGCATTAAGGAGGCCTCGTGTAATCTTGACCAGATTACCCGGCTTGCGTCGCTGGTCGACAGCAAATTCGTTTTGCTTTCCGGGAGCGATGAGCTTACCATACCGATACTTTCGGTGGGAGGATCGGGGGTCGTTTCGGTCGTGGCAAACATCGCGCCGAAAGAAACGCATACTATGGTGAGTGAATATTTCGCCGGACATCACGACAAAGCGCGTAAGATACAGCTTGAGCTGTACGCTTTGATCAAAGCGCTGTTTCTCGAAACAAATCCTATTCCGGTGAAAACCGCGTTGGGACTCATGGGAATGGTTGATCCGGTATTGCGCCTGCCGCTTTACAAGATGAGTGAGGCGAATCGGGATAAGCTGAAAAAAATACTTAAGCAATACGAATTAATAAAGTAAAGTCACACGACACACGACACATAGTCACACGTGAGGGGGCAGGAGAAAAGAAAAAAATGAACACAAAATCTAGAACGTGTGACGTGTGTCTATGTGACTATGTGACCTGAAAGTAAGGACAAACTATGATTAAATTAGTCGTAAGCGGTGCGTTGGGAAGAATGGGAAAAAGGATTATCGCGTTAGCCCAAGAGGATGCGGAATTTTCGCTGGTGGGGGCGCTGGAAAGAGAGGGGCATCCTGAGCTGGGGCAAGAAATCTCCGGGGTCGAAGTCTCAGCAAGCCCCGATTGTATCGCCGCGTCTGATTGCGTGATTGAATTTACCTCACGCCCGGCGACAATCGCTCATCTTGATCTGGCGCTGACGCAAAAAAAAGCGATCGTCATCGGCACGACGGGATTGAATGAGGCCGAAGTCGTCCACATAAAGAAGGCCGCCGAGCAGATCCCGGTTGTATATGCGCCGAACATGAGCGTGGGGGTGAACCTGGTGTTTCGTCTTCTTTCTGATGCGGCGAAGATACTGAAGGGCTATTCGGTACATATAACCGAGGCGCATCATATCCATAAGAAAGACGCCCCTTCAGGTACGGCCAAAAAGATCGCCCAGGTGATCAACGACCAGGGATTTGATATTAAAATAGAAGATATCGAAGCTATTCGCGAAGATGAGATCGTCGGCGATCATAAAGTAGTATTTGAAAGTGATGTCGATAAAATCGAACTGTTCCATCACGCCAAAACCCGCGATATCTTCGCGCAAGGCGCGCTGGTCGCGGCAAAATGGCTTCACGGCAAACCGGCGGGCCTCTATTCGATGGAGAACGTGTTATTCGGAGAATAACACGTTAAACCCTAAGCACTAAATCCGAAGCACGAAACAAGCACGATGTAATGCACCCCGTTAAGCAAGCTAAATTTTTGTAAGTGCTATCTGTTCTTTC
>CAZABB010000056.1:0-8714 GCA_964483625.1 uncultured Planctomycetia bacterium
GTATGCCGTTTTTATTTATCTGTCAATTTGCGAATAATAGTTTACAGTATCTTTGGGCAGCTCGAAAGAGCCGTGGTTCCCGGAGAGATTTTATTGCTTTCCCTAAAATAACCCTATTTGATAAAATAAGTTGTCCGTAAGATTCTCTTACTAACCTTCAGAATAGCCTAGGAGGAAATATGTCTTCTCAATTAATCGGGGTAATAGTCGGTGGCATTTTAGGATTCATAGGGAGCTTATCCACAACCATGCTTGTGACAATCAGTTCAAACCGCAAACGTGCGAAAGCAATTCGAGCTATTGCAAAAGGAGAAATTATCGCTATAAAAGAAAAAGCGGAGAGATATCTTGCGGGAAAAAGTTCCGAGGTAGGGCTCAGCGCATCTACTCCAATGCTTACCTCAATTGCGTCTGAATTAGGATTTTTGTCTGAAACCCAAGTCATTGCTTTAAGACGAACCGTTATATTAGATATGGAAATGAGAGAAGAACGGACGAGAGAAAAAGCACAACTCGCAATTCACGCATGTGAAAAAGCTATTCACATCCTCGGAAGATAAAACCTAATGGAAATACTGCGCTTTCAGCGCTTGGGTTCACTGATTCCGCCTCCGGCGGAACGTGAGATTTCACACGTATCTACCCTTCCTCATGCATAGTCATTCGGAAGCCAACCTGCCTCACACTGTGTGGACCCGGCAGATAGCACTAACCAAGATAATGTTACAAAGCAGGTCTGTCCTTAAATGTAACATATAGGAGTGAAACACTCCCAAGAGAAAATATCTGCATATAATGAGGTACGTAAATAATCTGCCGAAGGCAGTGCCCCGAAGGGGCCTATTATTTTCGCGGAAAGCATTTGACTCTGATGAACGATAAGCCGCACCGCTAAGAATACCTCTAGAGGAAAATGGGACACCCCATTACGAGAAACCGCGAACCCATTAAAAGAAAAAAAACCCACCCCCCTTGCGGGAGATGGGCGTTTTTCCTTTTGGCGGCACGTGAGATTTCATCAACGTGCCAGCCACGTCTATTTTTGAAAAAAATTGCACGTGGCGGGGTCGATGGGATTCGAACCCACGATCACCTGATCGACAGTCAGGGGACTTAAACCGGGCTAATCGACGACCCCAAAAAAAGCGTTGAGCGAAGAGCGTTGAGCGGATAGAAACTATTGTATTGATTTTCACTATAAAAGTCAAATGTAAATTTACTGTTTTCCCATCTCATCGCTATCCGTTGACCGCTGTACGCTGTTAAATCAATGAAATGAAGACAATGGGCGGTAGAGGGATCGAACCTCTGGCCTTCTGAATGTAAGTCAGACGCGCTCCCAGCTGCGCCAACCGCCCAGTTGTATATATTGGTCCTGAATAATTCTTTCAATGAGCTTTTTATTCTTAAACTTCTTTAATCGATACTCTCTGTTACGGGCTTGGCTTATTGTTTCGTATTCCTGAGAAAAAACCAATTGCCAAGGGACTCCATACTTAGTTGCCTTTACCACGCCTTTTGACCATGCTGCTCTAATCTACGAGGCAAATCGAGAGTGCTTCCTATATAATACCGTTCACTCTTCAAGCTTTTTAAAATATACACTGTGCCTTTTGCCATCAAACCCTGGCCTCCCCGATGTACATCGGGGCGCGACTCCCCAGCTGCGCCAACCGCCCAGCACCATAGTGTTATCGCACTGTTCCTTAAATAAAACCAATCTCTCAAAGAAAACTTTTCTTTTTCGGAGTCCGCATCCATGCGGACGCCCTACGTTCACCCTCAAGCATAAGGTGATTCGAATGGTGCTTCATGGGAACTCTGTCCCCTCTGACGCTCCCCTCGAAGACTTTCAAAGAAGAGACGCCCTTGAGTCGCTGTTACCCCTGAAGAGTTTCTCGGATGAGAGAATTTCAAAGATTTTCTCCACGTGTGACGTGTGTCTATGTGTCGTGTGACCTTATGATGTTTTTCAAAGAGTACTTACTTATTTACTACAATTTTACCGAAATTGCAATATCTTTTATGCTTTCGGCAACGCGTTCATGCAGAACAGCATCACAAATAAAGCGACCGTCTCGATAATCCCGATAACCATCATGTAATTAGCGAATCCTTTCCCCGTTTCAGCCAATGCATCGGACGCCCGCGCCGCGGCCTTTCCCTGCATAAAAGCACTCATCCCGATCGCAATCCCGGCAAAAAGGCCGATAATGATCTGCAGAATATACGAATTCCAGTCCGCCGGCAAAGCGGCCTGCTGAATGGCGTTCCGTAAAATGAACCCGTAAAACACCTGGGTAAGCGGCGCTCCGGCAAATGCAACCAGGATAAACGGCGCCGCTTTATTCTGAGCAAAGGCTTTTTTCCAGGCACCAATTGCCGCCATCCCGGCAACTCCCGTTCCCAGTGCCGATCCGACTGCCGCAAACGTAAGCGATAAATTCAAATCACCTAATCCTGCTACCATATTAACCTCCTTTGTTTAATCACAGATGACCACAGATTTCAAACTGATGATCACTGATTTTTGATCTGTGTGAATTCTGTGTCTCTTTATCTGCGATCATCTGTGTGCTACTCCTGAAATGGTTTATATTCGTGACCAGTCCATTCCATATCCAGATGACCGGAAAATTCAAGCATGTTCAGCCGTATACCATGCACCAGTACCGACATCAACCCCAGCACAATGTTTAAAAGATGCCCTAACACAAGAATCAGTGCGGCAAAAAATCCGCTGACGACTCCGTTGAATCCCACCCCTAACGCCATTTCGTTAAAACTGACCGCAACCATTACCGAAGCAAATCCTACCGCAAATAACCGTAAATACGATAAGGTATCGGCAAACGTGCTGATAACCGATAACGGCAAGTTGGCGACACCGATAAGAATGCCTTTTATGATATTTTTCTGTGGATAAGAAAACAGGACGACTAAACCTATGCCGATCATCAGCAGATACCGGGCGAAATCGGGGAATGCTTTTCCTAATACCAGGTTGCCGGCAATGAAAAATACGCCCCAGGTTATCTGAATCCACCCGGCCTGAGCTACACTACGCAGATCCGGGGCGTAACGGATAAGCTTCATCGCATGAGCAATGCTTAACTGAACGGCACCGATAAAAAAACAGATATGCATCAAAAATTCCGGTGAGCCGGTAAAACTGCCGATTTTGGGGACCACCAATTCTTTTAAAAACGGCAGCCGCCCTATTTGCTCGGCACCAAACCAGGTCCCGGTAAGCATCCCCCATATAAAGGTGCTGACACTCAGCACGACTAATAGCAAAAACGGCTCGCGGGGAAATGCCGGAACTTTCTTTTTGACAAATAAGGTGCCCACTAAAAACAATAATCCGTACCCGGCATCGCCGATAAGCATCGCAAAAAAGAGGCTGAAGAAACCGAGAAACCACACGCTGATATCGAATTCCTGATACCCGGGGACCGTTCCCATAAACTGAAAGACCGGCTTTATGATCTCGATCCAACGCGGATTTTTTATCAGTGTCGGAGCATCTTGGGGATCATCGACTTCTTCGATTGTATAGGCCCATGGCTGGCGTTTTATGAATTCCAGAAAAGAAGACATCTTTTCCTGAGGACAAAAACCTCTAAGATAAGAAAATTTTTCTTCTTTACCCATCCCGGCATGTACCCGATTGAATTCAAGCTCTTTCTCGATGGCCTTTTGATATTTGATGATCTCTGCCGAACAAGAAGTCAATCCGGTTAATTCTTTTATGATCTCATCAAGCCTTGCTTTTGACCGGACAAGCTCTCCTTCGATATCCTGTCGTCTCGATTGTGGCACTCCTGCCTCAGAAAACGGAAGAGCTTCTTGCTTTTTGTAAGAGACCAATGCCGCATACACCGAATTACCCTTTTCTTTTACCGACACCGCAAGGGTATCCTGAGAGAGTTTTTTAAATTCCTTCTTCGGGCATACATAAAGTTTTAAAAAAATCCCGGCCTGCTGTAAATACGAAACGTCCCCCGATGAGATGTCCCCCCAGATATCGTACCAGGTTAATGACTGCTCTAATTGCGGGATCCTGTTTTCGACATTCTGTTTTTCCTTGTGCAATGAAAGGATTTTTTTGACAGCTTCCTCGGGTTTACCGTGAGATCGAGACTGATTTCCCTCCTCCCACGTATGTAAAATATCCAGGGCTCTTGCGGTACCATCCAGTTTCTCCTCAAGAGAAGAGGTGTCGCCGCCGGCCAAAGGGCGGAGATGTTCGATATGCAGAACCCCGGCTTGACGTAACTTTTTTAAAGCCGATTCGCATTCGCGATTACTGACCAATAATGTAATTTTTTTCATCGGAACAATCATGCTGATACCATTTGTTTTTTAAGAAGTTTCTTTTTGGCGATTTTACCGCGCACGACCTCGGCGGTCTGCAGATCTCCCAGGGCGATCCGGATTACCCGGATATTCTCTTTGGTTTCGGGGATTTTTACCTTCTCGAATAAATTCACCCGCTGGGAAGTAATTCTCAATTCTTCCTGGAGTATCTCCTGCTGCTTCTGAACGATCATCTTTTTTGCCTTCAGCCGGATATATTCTTTACACGCCTCTATCCCCTGATCAACCCAGAGCGGCGTACGTATGAGATCATACTCTTTTTCTTCGAATTCCACGTCTTGATATACCGGGATATCGATCCCGGCGATATTGCCGGTTATACTCACAATCTTCTCGACGTTAAAAAACTGATCGAGCCCGACGTCCTGGGCGAACACATCTACCCACTCATTGACATTTCGCAGGAAATCCTCGGTCTGACGGTCAAGCTCTGTGATCATACGGTTGATCTTGCCGATCTCGGTCTGAAGCTGCTGTTTTTTGAGCTGCAGTGTGGGAAGATACCGGACAAACATCTTCAGTGTCTCTTTCTGTTTCCTCAGTTCATTTTTCGTCAGCTTAATCTTCCCCATAACATGTCACAAGGTCACATAGACACATAGTCACACGTGAATATCACAATATTCCTTATTTTCTTACTTGTGACATGCGACGTGTGTCTTTGTAGCTCTAAACGGTTCATTGTTTGGGCCAGAATTCTTTAATGAGATCGGTCCGAAAACTGGTTTCCTGAGGGGCGAAGCATTCACTTAAAATTTTCCACCCATTATTCAGAGCTTCCTCAAGCGGTATCTTTACCGAAAGGTCCATCATCTGCGATTCGAAAAGCCCTCCGTATTTCAGCAGCTTGTTATCCCAGTCGCTCATGCGGAACCCCATCGCTTTTTTCTCCTCGGTTTCCTTAAACTGGGCATACAGCTGAATCATCCCGTCCATAATCGCCCGGTGGTCCTTGCGGGTCTTGCCGTTGACTTGCTGTTTCAGACGACTTAAGGAACCGAACGGCTCGATACGCCCGTTGCGCAGATAGAATTGCCCTTCGGTAATATATCCGGTATTATCGGGAACCGGATGCGTCACATCGTCACCGGGCATGGTCGTCACCGCCAGTACCGTAATCGATCCGGCTTCTTCAAAATCCACCGCCTTCTCATACCGTGCCGCCAATTGACTGTATAAATCTCCCGGATACCCACGGTTGGAGGGGACCTGCTCCATCGTGATCGCGATTTCTTTTAAGGCGTCACTGAAGTTAGTCATATCGGTCAAAAGCACCAGTACGTCTTTGCCTTGCAGCGCAAATTTTTCGGCAACCGCAAGACTTAAATCCGGCACCATTAACCCTTCTACGATCGGATCGGACGCGGTATGAATAAAAAAGATCGTACGATCAAGCGCGCCGCCTTCCTCCAGCGTGTTCTTGAAAAACAGATACTGGTCGTATTTAAGTCCGATGCCGCCTAAAACGATCATATCCACCTCCGCCTGAAGGGCGATACGCGCCAGGAGTTCGTTGTAGGGTTCGCCGGAGACGGAAAAAATAGGCAGTTTTTGCGAAACGACCAGAGAATTAAAAACATCGATCATCGGAATGTTCGTCCGGATCATGCGATTGGGAATGATCCGTTTAGCCGGGTTCACCGGCGGGCCGGCGATTTCAATCAGGTTTTCTCCCAGCTCGGGGCCCCGGTCACGGGGACTCCCGCTCCCGTCAAAAATTCTTCCCATCATATTTTCGGAAAACGCAACCTGCATTGGATTGCCCAAAAACCGGACCTCGTCTTCGGTAGAGACACCGCGACTACCCGAAAACACCTGCAGCGAAACCGTCTCCCCGTCTAATTTTATAACCTGGGCTAACGAGGCACCCCGGAATGTTTTGATCTGGGCAAGCTCTCCGTAGGAAACCCCGCCGGCCTTGACCGTTATAACATTACCCACTATGCTTAGTATCTTACTATGAACTTTTTTCATTTTCTGACTCCTCGCTCGTCTGTTTGTTTTCGGAAAAGTCCTCCTGGGCGTTTTCCGGCTGTCCAGTCTGAGTCGACTCTTTTGCCTGTTTTTCGTTCAGGTATCCATCTATCGCGTTTTCCTGCTGTTTAAATTCTTCGCTCTCCCACGGCTTATAGTTCCAGTCGATAAACCGCTGGCGTAATTCATAGAAAAATTTCCGTGCTTCTTCTTTGCCGGCGAAGTCGAATCTTTTCTCTAAAACCCCGGCGACCTTATTGAAAACATACTCCTGACGCGGCCGGGTCGTTGCCGCGTCGATCTCGTCGAACCCGTTCTGCTGCAGGTATACATTATCGAGAAACTCCGCTTTCAAATATACGGTAAAATCCTCTATCGGCGTACCCTCCTCGCCGACGACCTTCATCATCTGACTTACCTCATTGCCTTCAAACAGGATTTTCCGCGCCGCAAGAATTTTTTCCTGAGAGATAACACTCTCATACCGGGACCAGCTTTCCAGCGGATCAATGGAAGGGAACCTTCGGGCATTGGCCCGGTCGCGGGAAAGACCGTGAAACGCCCCCACGACTTTTAACGTCGACTGGGTAACCGGCTCTTCGAAGTTCCCGCCGGCCGGACTTACCGTCCCTCCAATCGTAAGACTTCCCATCCGGCCAAACGGCAGTTCGACCAGACCGGCTCGTTCGTAAAATTCGGCAATGCGCGATTCCAGATACGCCGGGTAGGCTTCCTCACCGGGAATTTCCTCAAGCCGCCCGGAAACTTCCCGCATCGCCTGAGCCCAACGCGATGTCGAATCGGCAAGCAACAAGACGTTTAGTCCCATCTGACGATAATATTCACCCAGTGTCGCCGCGGTATACACCGAGGCTTCCCGCGCGGCAACGGGCATGGAACTGGTATTACAAATGATAATCGTACGCTCCATTAAAGACTTTCCCGTGCGGGGATCGGTAAGTTCGGGAAACTCCCGCAATGTTTCAACAACTTCTCCCGCTCGTTCCCCGCAGGCGGCGATGATTACGATATCAGCTTCAGCGTGCCGGCTGGTAATCTGCTGAATAACCGTCTTACCGGCGCCAAACGGACCGGGGATACAATAGGTGCCGCCTTTGGCTACCGGACAAAATGTATCAATAATACGTACTTTGGTGATCAACGGTTCCGAAGGAAGTTTTTTCTCAACATACGCCTGAATGGGTATTTTCACCGGCCACTCAAATACCATGGTTAATTCGATCGTTTTCCCCTGCGTATCCTTGATACGGGCGATCGGGACATCGATACGGTAATCTCCCTCATCGGCAACCCACTCCACGCGATACTCCCCTTCGAGATTGAACGGGACCATGATAAGATGTTCGAAGATACCCTCCGGCACCATTCCCAAAGGCATCCCTTTCCGTACCAGATCCTCCGGCTTGATCCGGGGCGTAAAATGCCATTGGGTCCGGTTATCCAGCGCCGCCAGTTCGACTCCCCGCGGCAGGAAAAATCCAAACTCCTCAGCCAAGCCGGGCAGAGGAGTCTGCAACCCGTCAAAAATTTTCCCCAGGAGCCCCGGCCCCAACTGTACCGAAAGCATCTCCCCGCTGAATTCAACTTTATCACCGACTTTCAAACCCTTGGTATCCTCAAACACCTGCATATTGGCGATATCGCCCTGAATCCTGATCACTTCCGACTTCAATCGTTCCTGATCTTTGATGACATATCCCACTTCGTTCTGAGATATGCGTTCGGAAAACTTAACCGAAAGCATATTCCCGTTAATCATGACGATTTCACCGTAATGTTTACTCATAGAGTTACCTCACATATTTGGGTAAATTTTTCTTTACCGTGTTCTTTATTAAATACCTCTAATCGTTCCAGTATCTGCAGTTTTAAAAAATACGCTATGAAAAATGCCAGGTCGAAATAATGCCCCTGGGCAATTTCATCGATAAAATCCCAGTGTATACGGAGAAGCTTTTTCTCTTTTTCCAGAGGATTCCCTTCCAGGACGTTTCCGGAAAGGTCGCCGGAAAACTTATACTCGCCTTGATCCTTCCGCTCTCGGCGGTATTGAGCGATTTCTCTTCGTAACGCCGATTCGAATCCTTTATATTGCGCCATCAGCGGCGGATCCTGGGGCTGGAGAGAAAAGGAATCCAGATCGATACCCTCAAGAACGGCTACATCCTTCGGGCAAAACCATTTTTGCGCTTCCTCCCGGAACGAATCGCACGAAAAAAAGCTTCTTTCTCCAAACCGCAACAGCGGCAGTTGGGCGGCAAAATAGTAATATTGAGCCATATTCTCTATTCTGGTTCGAGAACCGAAAGAAGCTCGGCTACCCGGGGGGTAACCAGTAA
>CAZABB010000057.1:0-8701 GCA_964483625.1 uncultured Planctomycetia bacterium
ACGATCTCCTGCACGGCCCCCAACGGGCAGACGGCCGCGCAGAACGTCCGCCCGAAAAAAAGCGTAAACACCAGCGGCAGCGTGAAGAAGCCCCTCCGGTACTGGAGGAAAGCGACGAGCGGTATCCCGGCAAAGATCCGCGGTATCAGGATTTGACCAAGGATGAGCTTCCCCTTACCGAATGCCTGAAAGATACCGTAGCCCGGTTTCTGCCGTACTGGAACGATACGATCGCGCCGGTTATAGAGGAGGGAAAGAGAGTTATTATCGCTGCCCACGGCAACAGCCTCAGGGCGTTGGTAAAATATCTGGATAATGTCTCAGACGAAGAGATCGTCAAACTGAACATACCCACGGGAATCCCTTTGGTATATGAACTCGACGACGATTTAAAACCGATTAAGCATTATTACCTGGGAGACTCAGAAGCGGTAGCTAAGGCGATGCGGTCGGTGGCTAACCAGGGGAAGGCGAAAAAATAACCGTAACGTCCCGCCTTTGCGGGATCCCGCAGAAGAACTATATGCGGGACGTCATGCGTAGAGAGAAAGAGGGTAAAGAAGAGTCGATTCCTTAAGAGAAAAAACGATAAAAAAAAGCGATGTTCAATTAAGAACATCGCCTTTTTTATTCCTTATTTTGAGATGTTAGCCTTTTAGTTCAGCCAGCCTTTTTGCCGGAAGCTGCAATCCGCCGATAATCGTGTATACCCGTAACGAATCACGGTCATCTTCATATACGCCGCGGTGGATCGTGGCTTGTCCGGTAATCTCTGAAAGCACATCGAAGGCGTAGTTGATCCTGTCTTGTAACCCTTCGACGTTGGCCATGAGCCTTTTGCCGCCGATGACGATACATCCGGCGACCTTGGCGCTGGAAAGATCGAATCCGCCGGCCAGGAGTGTTTTTTCCAAGTTGTTCTTCACGGCACTTGAGATCGAATAGGTATCTTTGATCTCTTTGACCTTGGTGATCCCCATAATCGCGCAGCCACCGGTTTCGATGATGCTCTGATAATCTACGGTGTCGAACGAAGTATACCGGCTGGGCTGGGCGCTGAGTTTATTGAAAATATCAAACAGTCCGCCGACGGTGCTGTTGATTGTCGGCCAGAACGATTTGACGGTAAGTCCGGGGTAGAGTTTGTTGATCTTTTCGTTATCGATGGTGATCAGCGGAGAAAGTTTCCCTGCCGCGGCAAGTTTGCCGAGATCAGAAGCGATCTTATGCGCGTTTTTAGCGACAAGCGGTGAACTTGCTTCTCCGATGGTCGGCAGGGTCATGATCGCCCCGACAGCCTTGTCGGGATTGGTGATGCCGATGTAGCGCGCGTATTTTTTCGCGGTTTCGATCAGTTCCAGAACGCTTCCCGATCCTGTTCCGCCGCCGGCCCCGAAGCAGACCATGATATGCTTTACGTTTGAGCCGAACAGTTTCCTGATTTTATGCAGGATTTCCTGCTGGTACTTCTGGGCGGCTTCTTTCCCCCGGCCCATATCTTTTCCCGCTCCCATTTCTCCGATGTCCATGAGGAACTTCTGTTCTTTGGGAAGTTCCAGGAGATCGAGATCGTGGCGGGATGTATTCAGCGCGATCACTTTGCGGTAGCCAAGATCGTAAAATGACTTTACCAGTCTCCCGCCGCATTGGCCGACACCGAGCCAGGCGAACTGCGTGGAGCCGCTGGTAATATCGACCAGACCCGGTTCTTCTTTTACCTGAGGCTCGTACTGTTCCAAATCAAGCGAGGGAACGACGACTGCTTTCTTGGGAGATCTTTTAACGGCCTTTTTCGCCGGTTTCTTTTTGGCGGAAGATTTTTTCCTGGGTTTTGCTCTGGTTTTCTTTTTGGGTTTTGCTTTCTGTATGCGTTTCTTAGTAGTCTTCTTTTTTGCGGGAGCTTTCTTTTTGGCGGTTTTCCTTTTGGCCGTTTTTTTCTTTACGGTTTTTTTCTTCGCGGTTTTTTTCCTGGCGACCTTCTTTTTTGCTGTTTTTTTCTTCGTTTTCTTTGCCGCTTTGCGTTTTGCTTTTGCCATTGGCTGCCTCCTTTTTTCTTCCTTCCGGTTCAATCGCCATTTATAATAGGCGAAAAACTAATATAAAGTATTTTATATAGGGGTGACTTTCATTGTCAAGCTCTATTTTCGAGAGCTCTCAACCATTTCAAGATTTCCGATTGCAGAGATTATATGCCGATTACGGTGATTCGGATAATATTATAAGGGTGAATTCAGAAAATTACTGTCATTTTTTTTAATCATTCTAATCAATCCTTCCCTACCATACAAAAAGGGGGGAGGAGTCTATTTTTCTTACTTGGTGAATGGGAGAATTTGCGTATAATATAAATATGTAATTATCTCCCGGATTTTGACACCACTTTCAACAAGGAGTAACGTTATGAGTGAGCTTTCATTTAAATCGGTTATTTTTGACCTTGACGGAGTTATTACCAAGACCGCGTCGGTCCATGCCAAGGCCTGGAAAGAGATGTTTGACGAATATTTACGTATGCGTGCCGAACGGGACAATACGGATTTCAGTGAATTTCGTCAGGAGGATTATCTTACCTATGTCGACGGTAAACCTCGGTATGAAGGGGTAAAGAGCTTTTTGACCTCGCGCGGTATCGATATTCCTTTTGGTGACGCCAAGGATTCCGAAGATACAGAGACCGTGTGCGGGCTGGGGAATAAGAAAAATACCAAGTTCCGCCAGGTATTGGCCCAGCAGAAGCCGCAGATTTATACCAGTACCGTCGACCTTATCCGGACGCTGAAAGAGAAAGGGGTACGGATCGGAGTCGCGTCTTCTTCGAAGAACTGTCGGTATATCCTTCAGGCGGCGGGGCTGGAAGAGCTTTTTGGATCCCGAGTTGACGGAGTTGTATCGAGTGAGTTGGGGTTGCAGGGAAAGCCCGAAGGAGATATTTTTGTCCAGGCGGCATTCCATCTTCAGACGGCACCGCGAGAGTCGGTTGTCGTCGAAGACGCCACCAGCGGTGTTACCGCCGGCCGCAACGGAGGGTTTCGTCTGGTGATCGGCATTGCCCGCAGTAAAAATACCCAGGAACTGATTGAGGCGGGAGCCGATATTGTGGTTGAGGATATGGCGGCGATCGACGTCGACTGGATTCAAGGCTGGTTTAACCGCGCGCCTGCTTACGGCTTTGCCGAGAATCCTCATTCAAAAGAGCAAAAGGCCGGAATCGCTATTCACCCCGCGCATAAGAGGAATCTTTCTTCGTTTCCTTTCGGTAAGGATCCGGTGTTCTTCCTCGATTACGACGGAACGCTTACTCCTATCGTGGACCGGCCGGAGATGGCGGTATTGTCGGATGCGATGCGGGAGGTCGTGAGAAAACTTTCGCGGAAATATAAAACCGCGATTGTCTCCGGCCGGATGAGAGAGGATGTCGAGAACCTCGTCGGTATCGAAGGGTTGTTTTACGCGGGAAGCCACGGGTTCGACATCAAGGGGCCGGACTTTTCTTTGATTGAGTCGCACGCGGAGGCAACGTTAGGGATTGTCGCCGAACTTATCAGGAAATTGAAACAACGCCTGGATGGTATCGAAGGCCTCTTGGTCGAAGAGAAGAAGTTCAGCGTCGCGGTGCATTACCGGTGTGTTGCTGAATCCAAACGTGCCGGGATCAAAGCGGTAATCGATGAGATGCTGAAAGGAGAGGTACGGCTGCGGTTGATGGAAGGCAAGATGGTGTATGAAATCCTGCCGGCATTCGACTGGAACAAGGGGAAAGCCATTCGCTGGATCATGAAGGCTCTGGATATTTCCTGGAATGCCGCTGGTGTGGTATACATCGGTGATGACGTGACCGATGAGGATGCGTTTCGGGTTGTGGGGCCCCGCGGCACGGCAATCCTGGTGAGCGATCAAGAGAGGCCTTCATCGGCCGATTTTTATCTGAAATCTCCCGCTGAGGCGAAAAAGTTTTTTGAGTCCCTGCTGTAGTATACAAAGAAAGAAATTCATATGACAATGAAAAGGAATGCATCCTGGAAATTTACCTATAATAAATTCGACCCGCCAACGGAAGCTTTGCGGGAGGCGTTGTGTACTCTGGGGAACGGGTATTTTGCCACCCGCGGCGCCTTTTGCGGGGTGACGGCATCAAAGATTCACTATCCCGGTACGTACATGCATGGTGTATACAATCGTCTTCCCACCCATATCGCCGGCCGTACGATCGTAAATGAAGACCTGGTCAATTGTCCCAACTGGCTGTTTCTGGCGATTAAGGTGGGGCAGGGAGAGTGGTTCTCTCTGGCTAAAAGCAGAATTATTTCTTACCGTCAGGAACTGGATATGCATCGGGGCGTCCTGAGCTGGAAGATCCGTTTTCGTAATCAGCAAAAGCAGCAGACGTTCCTTAAGATAGACCGTATTGTCAGTATGGCGGATGAACATATCGGGGCGATGCGGTATGAGATTACTCCGGAAAATTACAGCGATACGATTACGGTTCGTCATATGCTTGACGGCCGGGTGCAGAATACCGGGGTAGAACGGTATCGTCAATTGAATTCCAAGCACTGGCAGTTCTCTTCTTCCGGCGCGTTCGCCTCAAACGGCGTCGTGCTTCTGATGCGTACCAATCATTCCAAGATCGATCTTGTCCAGGCTTCCCGGGTGCGTATTTTTACTCAGGACAATAAGGAGATTCGTCCCGGCATCAAGAAACTTGTGAAAAACAAGGAACGGATCGGGCAGGAATTCAGTATTTTTGCCGCGCAACGGAATTCCTACGCCATTGAAAAAACGGTCGCGATCTACACCTCCCGCGATCACCATCTGCGCCGTCTGAAAAACGCGGCGCAGAAGACGGTCAGGAAAGCGCCCCGGTTCGAGGCGCTGCTCGAATCCCATGAAAAAGTCTGGGAGCAGTTGTGGCAAAAAGCCGATGTCGTGATCAACGGCGATGCGTTTGCCCAGAAAGCGATCCGGTTCCATATTTTCCATCTGCTGCAGACCGCCTCACCCCATACCGCCTCACTCGATGCGGCTCTGCCGGCGCGAGGCTTGCACGGAGAAGCTTACCGCGGCCATATTTTCTGGGATACGTTATTTACCATGCCGTTTTTTGATTTCCATTTTCCAACCATTTCGCAAGGGTTTCTGAAGTACCGTTATCGTCGCCTGAAGCAGGCCCGTAAATACGCTTCTCAGTACGGGTACCGGGGAGCGATGTTTCCCTGGCAGAGCGGTTCTTCCGGACGGGAGGAGACGCAGGTCGTTCACTTAAACCCCTTATCGGGCGAATGGGGGCCTGATCACAGCTCCTTGCAGCGGCACGTATCATTCGCTATCGCCTACAATGTGTACCATTACTGGGAGAGAACGCATGATATCGAGTTCATGGAACAATACGGAGCAGAGATCCTGCTTTCCATCGCTCAGTTCGGGGCAAGCATGACCAGATACGATTCGGCCGATAAACGGTATCATATCAGGCGGGTTATGGGGCCGGATGAGTTTCACGAAAAGTATCCTCATAGTAAAAAGGGCGGGTTGAGAGATAACACCTATACTAATATTATGGTTGTCTGGACGCTCAAGAAGGCCCGCGAGATGATTGATGTGCTGAATCCCCGGATACGGAAAAAAATCCTGCGTAAATTAAAAATCACTCCCCAAGAGCTCGCGGCCTGGGAGAAGATCACCCGGAAGATGAAGGTCGTGGCCAACCGGAAGCATATTATCAGTCAGTTTGAGGGATACTTTTCTTTGAAAGAACTCGATTGGAAAGGGTACCGGGCCGAATATGGCGATATCCACCGCATGGACCGGATCCTGAAGGCGGAAGGAAAGTCTCCCGATGCCTATAAAGTTTCCAAACAGGCCGATGTTCTGATGATTTTCTATCTGCTTCCTTTCGGAGAACTCCGGCAGGTGTTTAAGCAGCTGGGGTATCGGTTTCAGAAGGGAGCCTTGCGGAGGAATTACGATTATTACGAGAAGAGAACCTCTCATGGTTCGACGTTAAGTAAGGTGACGCATTGTTTTATCGCCTACCTCCTGGGACGGAAAAAGGAAGGGTACCAGAAATTTGTCGATGTGCTCAATTCCGACTTAAACGACGTCCAGGGGGGTACGACTCCGGAGGGAATCCATTGCGGGGTGATGGGCGGCTCGCTGGATATGATTATGAGAGGGTTTGCCGGGATCTGGAGTTTACACGGAAAGCTTACCGTGGACCCGCTCCTGCCGGCTCACTGGAAGAAACTTTCATTTTCGTTCTGCTACCGCCGCCGGTGGCTTTCTCTTGAGGTGACTCAATGTACGGTTATGATTCACATTGACCCGGCGCGGTCGATTCGTGAGGCGCTGGCAATTGAGGTTAAGGGCCGGGAGCAGCGCTTGGAAGCCGGGAAAAAATACACGTTTACATTCAAACAAAAAAGATAGGTGTATTTCTCCTTTCAGATACAACCTTTTCAGGTGAAATATGAGAAAGTGTGTAACTTTTTTAGTGATAACGGTCTTGCTCCTTGCGGTGCTGTGGGCCGCCAAGGATGCCCTGGCCGAATTCTTCCTGACGCGGCTGGTACGGCGGACGACGGGATTTGTCATTACCGTAGATCGCGTTGATGTGGGCCTGATGAACGCGTCGCTTCAGATCGAAGGGGTGAAAGTTTTTAATCCGGCAAGTATCCGGGATACATTTGTTGCCGATGTCCCCCTGATATATTTCGATTGCGAATTATTCGATCTGTTCAGAGGGACCATATACCTGCGTGACCTCAAGATCCATATCAATGAGCTTGTTATGGTGAAAAATGAGGCCGGACTCTCCAACCTCGAAGCCTTCGCCGGAGTCTTTGCGTCTTCGGAAACTCCGGAACTGGAAGAAAAATTCCCCTCTGTTCCCGGGAGGGTAATCGAGTCGGTTCCGCAACTGAAGATCGGAATATTCGAATTCGTTTTAAAGAAGATAGTCTATAAACGCTATTCGTCCGACGGAGATCCGCGGACGTTCGAGATTACGGCAAATTATCGCCAGCGTCTGACCAATGTGACCAGTATCGGAGGATTGCTGCGGCCGTTAGGATTCCTGGCGGTGAATAAACTCATTCCCTTAAGCGGTTCGGTCGCCGCCCAGTCTGATTCCGGTAAAAAGGCGCCGGCTTCTCCCGACGTATCTTCCCCGGAGACGGAAAATCCCGGAGTCCCTCAACCGAAAGAAGCGCTGCTTTCATCCGAACAGGACGGCGCCGGAGATCCTTCCGGCGGAAAAACAGAATAAGTCGACTGAAATGGGGCCTCAAAGGAATACAAAACATATGTTTGCGCTTACTTCGGTATGGAATATTTCTGAAAAAAAAGATATTGCCGCGGCCTTGAGTCGGATGAAAGACATCGGGTTTGATGCGGTTGAGGCCGGATATAATCTCCCCGCCGGCAAACTGGATGAATTCTTCCGGCTGACGAAAAAACTCGGTTTGAAAATCGTCAGTGCGCATAATTTCTGTCCCCTTCCTCCCGGTGGTCCCCGCCGGTATTATTGCGATTATTATCGTCTTTCCTCGCAAAACCCCCGGGAGGCGCAGGCTGCCCTGCGGTTTACCAAAGAGACGATCGATGCTGCCGCGGCAATGCAGGTGCCGGTCGTGGTTATTCATGCCGGGATGGTTGAGGTGGATCATCGTTGGGTGAGAGGATTGTTTGATCTGTATCGCCAGGGGAAAAGAGATACGCAGGAATTCGCCGACCTGAAACATCAAATCCTTAACCGGAGACAGGAACGGGCGGAACCGTTTCTTGCTACGGTTACTGAGGCGCTGAGAATTCTTCTTCCCTACGCGGCCGAGCGTCAGGTGATCCTGGCGCTGGAGAACCGCTATTACCCGCATGAGATACCATCGAAGGATGAATTCGCACGACTGTTCTCAGAATTCGCATCCTTGGGCCTTGCGTACTGGCATGATGTCGGTCATGCCTGTGTAGCCGAGCATATGGGGTTTGCCGCCGATGACGATTATCTCGGCACGTTTTCCCCGTATCTGGCAGGTATGCATCTGCATGATGTGCGGGGAGTGGAGGACCATCTTGCCCCGTTCTCGGGCGAGGTGGATTTTGCCCGGTGGAAAAAATACCTGCGGGATGATTCGGTGATCAAAGTGATCGAGGTCCATCCCAAAGCGAATGAGAAGGAATTGAGAACGGCACTGCGGAAGCTGGAGGATGTATGTTCTCTTGGGTGATTTTTCATTCTCTGAGTCTCTGGTCTTTAGTATTTAGTTCTCAGATAGACTATCGACTGTCGACGAATGACTGCATCCTTGTCCCGAATCATATTGTATATAGAATATTTTTTGAGATAATAATATTATATGGATAAGAAAATCCTTATTATTTCGCCCGACAACAATTTACTTGAGGTGTTGAATTTCTGTTTCGACGGCTGGGGATACGAGGTTTCTTTGCGTAACTGGGTCCATCACGATATCAAGTCGATCAAGAAGATATCTCCCGATGTCATCGTCATGGACGTATGCCTGGCCAAGAAGACACAGCTTGAGGTCTGCCGTCTGCTGAAAGACGATTTTACGACCGCGTTTATTCCCGTGATTACTCTGATCAATAAACGGCAGCTGCGTACCCAGTTATTGTCTCTTAAGCACGGGGTCGATGATTATCTGATCAAACCTTTTGACCACCGTGAGCTTGAGGCGCGTGTCGG
>CAZABB010000058.1:0-8472 GCA_964483625.1 uncultured Planctomycetia bacterium
ATCGCTGAGATCTTTCCCGTAGCCAAGGCTCTCAAGCAGGCGGAAAACCATGTTACCACAATTATCGGCGCCCGGACAAAAGAAACGCTTATCTTACAGGAACCTCTGGCGGATGTGTCCGATCAATGTTTTATTGCTACCGACGACGGCACCCTGGGCAAGAAAGGGTTTGTCACTGATATTCTGACCGAACGCCTGAAAGAAGAAAGACCTCAACTGGTCTATGCGGTAGGACCGATCCCGATGATGCGCCGCCTCGCGGCCCTGACAAAGGGACCCGGAATAAAGACCATGGTATCGCTCAATGCGCTCATGGTCGACGCGACGGGAATGTGCGGCTGCTGCCGGGTTACCGTTTCCGGTAACGTAAAATTTGCCTGCATCGACGGACCCGAATTCGACGCGCATGAGGTCGACTGGGACGAACTGACCAATCGCAGCCGGATGTATGAGGATAAGGAGAACCATATCTGTAAACTGAAAGGACTCAAGTAATGTCACAAAGTCACAAGGTCACATAGTCACACGTATCTTTTCTTTACGTGTGACGTGTGTCGTGTGTCGTGTGACCGGATGGCGATGAAAGAACCGATACAACCGAAAGAATCAGCGCCGAGTGAACGGATAAAAGATTTTCGTGAGGTGGTTGAGGTTTACACCGAAGAAGAAGCTTTAGAGGAAGCCTCCCGCTGTCTTCAGTGTAAGAATCCGACCTGCATTTCCGGTTGCCCGGTGGGAATCGATATTAAAACGTTTATCCGCCAGATTACCGAGAAGGACTATTGGGGAGCCTACCGGACGATCCGCCAAAAGAATAACTTCCCGTCTATTTGCGGCCGGATCTGCCCGGCGGAATATCAGTGCCGGAAAGCCTGCGTGCTGACGAAAAAAGACGAGCCGTTCGCGTCCCCCGACGCGATCAATATTCATTTCCTGGAACGGTTTGCCGGGGATTACGGTATGGCTCAAAAGGCTGATCCCGGGAAAAAAAACGATGTCTTAAAGAAATATAAGGTTGCCGTCGTAGGTTCAGGACCGGCCGGATTAAACTGTGCCGGAGAATTGGCGAGAGCCGGGATCGGCGTTACGGTATTTGAAAGTCTTCATAAAACCGGCGGCGTGCTCCGATACGGAATCCCGCCGTTCCGCCTCCCCGGCGATACTCTCAAGCAGGAAATCAGCACGATAGAAGCCCTGGGAGTCACAATCGTTACCGACTGTATTATCGGACAGACTCTGACCCTGGACGATCTCATCCAGGAAGGATATGATGCGGTATTTTTGGGACTGGGTGCGGGGGTGCCGTCATTCTTAGGTATAACGGGGGAGACGTTATGCAATGTATATTCGGCAAATGAATTTCTTACCCGGGTGAATTTAATGAGAGCGTACCGGTTCCCTGAATACGCTACCCCGGTCAACGCCGGGAAACAGATCGTCGTTATCGGGGGAGGGAATACGGCGATGGACGCGGCACGGTGTGCCGTACGCCTGCAGACAATCCAGGGAATACAGCCGAATGTATCTATTCTGTATCGCCGCAGCGAAGAGGAAATGCCGGCGAGGCGCCTTGAGATCCATCACGCCCGCGAAGAAGGAATCCGTTTCGAATTTCTTACCCAGCCGTTCCGATTCTGCGGTGAGGAGAGGGGATTTTTACGTCAAATTCACTGCCACCGATGCCGGCTGGGTGAACCCGACGCCTCCGGCCGGCGCCGGCCGGAAATTATCGAGGGAAACGACTTTGAACTGACCTGTGATACCGCGATCATTGCCGTGGGCTTAAAAGCCAACCAGATCCTTACCCGCGGCAGTCCCCGGATAAAAACCGATACATACGGAGATATCATAGTGGATCCCCAGACCATGCAAACCTCTCTTCCCGGCGTATACGCCGGCGGGGATATTGTGGGAGGAGAAGGGACGGTTATTGAAGCTCTGGGTATGGCTCAAAAAGCCGCCCGTTCCATCATCGAATATCTACGCACACAAGTTACATAACACATCTAATATAAATGATCAATGCAAAATTAGCATTTAGCAATGTGCTATCCGGAAATCATCTTATTTCTTTCATTGCTCAATGAGAATTACTAATTGATCATTGATAATTTCCCTCAGGCTATCCGCTCACCGCTCTACGCTCAACGCTGTTTAATAATTTCCTTGACACCTTATTAAGTATTGATATATTAGTTTCTTAGGACAATGGCGTCCTTTCTTTTCCAAAGAAAAGGGAGGGGACGCTTTTTTTTTACCCAGGGGTGCTTAATAATCAAGCATAATATGCTAAGAATCGCACCTGCAACAGGAAAAGGAGGTTTACTATGATTCAATGGCCAAAAAGTAACGATGCTTTAGGCACGGTGAATCGCGGGAATCCGGCCGAATCAGGCCTGTGTACTCTCTGTCGTGCCGATTGTAAAGGTAAATGCGAGACGTGGCTCTCCAGCCTTCAGGGAAGAAAAGTCCTTTATCCCCGGGATTTCGGAACGGTTACGGCGGGAAGTTCCAATACCAGTCATGTCGGCGTATCCTATAATTCTTTGCGTATTGACGGGTACAATTACGGCGCGCGAGGTCTGCCCAACGGACTCACCGAATCGGAAGACGATTGTATTTTCCCCAATGTAAGTCTCCAGGGACAGTTCGGCACAGACGTCAAAACAAAATTCCGCGTGCCGGTGATGACCGGGGCGTTAGGCTCGACCTTTATCGCGGCGAAATACTGGGATTCGTTTGCCATCGGGGCGGCACTGGTCGGTTATCCGATCGTGGTGGGAGAAAACGTTGTCGGTGTAGACAAGCAGGCGGAAATTAAAAAAGGGAAGATCGTTAAAGCTCCCGAGCTCGACCGCCGTATCGATATCTTCTTGAAATATTTCGACGGGTACGGCGCGATCATCGTCCAGCTCAATGTGGAGGATACCCGCAACGGAGTCGCCGAATACGTTATCGATAAGTACGGCGATAAAGTTATTATCGAACTGAAGTGGGGCCAGGGCGCCAAGGATATCGGCGGGGAAATTCAGGTTACTAACCTGGATTACGCGCTTTTTTTGAAAAACCGCGGCTATGTTGTTGACCCCGATCCTACCCGTAAAGAAGTACAGGAAGCGTTCCAGCATAAAGCGATTCGTTCCTTCGCCCGGCACAGCCGCTTGGGTTATACCAGTCTCTCATCCCGCGATGCCGTAAAAGAAAACTTCATGAAGTCGGTGGAATATTTACGGAAACTGGGTTATAAACGGATATCGCTTAAAACCGGTTCCTACGGGATGGAAGCTCTGGCCATGGCGATTAAATACGCCTCTCAAGCCAAACTGGATCTTCTCACCATCGACGGTTCCGGCGGCGGTACGGGAATGAGTCCGTGGAATATGATGGAAAGCTGGGGTGTGCCGTCGGCGGTATTACACGCCAAGGCGTATGAATATGCCAAAATGCTGGCTGATAAAGGAGAAAAAGTCGTGGATATGGCATTTGCCGGCGGTCTGGCAAAAGAAGACCAGATATTCAAAGCTCTCGCTCTGGGAGCGCCGTTTACGAAACTGGTCTGCATGGGACGGTCGCTTATGATCCCGGGATTTTTAGGCGCCAATATCGAAGGAGTCGTAACCCCGGAAAAGAAAGAAAAGCTGAACGGTAACTGGGATAAATTACCGTCTACCGTGACCGAATTCGGCACGACGCCCGATGAGATTTTTGCCGGATATTATGATGTCCAGAAGAAAGTCGGTAAAGACGAGATGAAAAATATCCCCTGCGGGGCGATTGCCGCCTGGACTCTGGCCGATAAGCTCGCCGCGGGACTCCAGCAGTTGATGGCCGGAGCACGTAAATTTTCCTTGAGTGAGATATCGCGTGATGACATCTACGCGGCAAACCGGGAAACCGCCAAAGAAACCGGGATTACGTTTATTGCCGATAAAAACGATGAGATTGCCAAAACGATTCTAAAATCGTAACGGCGCAATCGGATTGAAACCAAAAACGCCTCTCTTTGCTGTAAGGGAGGCGTTTTTTTATGGTGCGATTTTGTTATAATGGACCGATGAAAAAAACGGATATCGTCATTGTCGGAGCCGGAGTTATCGGGTTAAGCTGTGCCGAAAGGCTCTCACAAGAAGATCGTTCGGTCGTGGTCGTGGAAAAGAACCGTTCGTTCGGAGAAGAAACTTCATCCCGCAATTCCGAAGTCATTCACGCCGGACTCTACTATCGCCCCGGATCACTGAAAGCAATAACGTGTATAGAGGGGCGAGAAATTCTCTATGATTTTTGTGAAAAACATACCATCCCACATCGCAAAACCGGAAAGCTTATTGTCGCGACTGATTCTGACGAAGAAAGCCGAGTTGAGAGAATATTTCAGAATGCCCGAATCTGCGGCGTAACGGGATTGCGGTATCTGGCCCGGAAAGAGATCCGCGCCTATGCTCCCGACGTAAAGGTGCGCGCGGCCCTTTTTTGTGAACATTCCGGGATCATTGATTCGCATCAACTGATGAACGTTTTATATCAAGCGGCTCAAAAAAACGGCGTTCTATTTTCGTTTTCTACCGAGGTGGTCACGATCGAAAAAACCCCGGCAGGGTATACCGTCACCGTACGGGAGCCGCAAGGGAATGAGTTTTCATTCGGTGCCGAACACGTTATAAACTGCGCCGGATTACACAGCGATACCATAGCGTCCCGGGCCGGTATCGATATCGACACGGACCGTTACCGGCTCCATTATTGCAAGGGGCAGTATTTCCGCCTCAATAATCCCCGGAAATATTCACTGGAACGTCTTATCTATCCGCCGGCGACAAAGGTCAGTTTAGGCATTCATCTTACCCCGGATCTGGCCGGAGGTCTTCGTCTGGGACCAGATGCGCATTACCGCGAAACAATCGATTATACGGTCGATATGGGCCAAAAGAGGGCTTTTTATGATCAGGTGAAACGATTCCTTCCCGCCCTGAAAGAGGAAGAGCTGATTCCCGATACCGCCGGTATCCGCCCTAAATTGCAGGCCGAAGATGAAGATTTCCGGGATTTCCTTATCCGTGAAGAATCCGATAACGGACTACCCGGGGTTATTAATCTCATCGGCATCGAATCTCCCGGGCTGACCGCTTGTCTGACTATCGCCGGAGAAGTTACTCGGCTCCTTACGTAAAAGGGATTGAGGTTTTAGTTGATTTTAACGGCCGGGCTTGCTACAATTATTTTTCAGAAAGGAAAGGTATCCCTATGAAACAATTCAAAACAATCATATTGTGCGTTTTCATTTTAGGAGGTCTGGGTTTTCCCTGTCCGGCAAAAGTCCCCTCAATCTTTAAATCTTTGAACGTCGACGGTTATTCGATATCATATCCTCCCGATTGGATTCCGGGGAAAGTTTTGGAATTCGACCTGATTTTTCGTGCTCCCCCCATAGAGAATTTCTCGGCGAATTTGGGGATTAAAACGACTGAATTGAAAAAGCCTGTCTCGCTCGACGCAATTGTTGCATATACCAGAGAACGGCAGATAGAAGAATATCCTCAGTACGAAGTTCTCGATACAGAATTTATTACCGCGGGAGGAAATCCGGCAATAAAACATATGTATCGCTGGTACCACCAGGAATCAGATATTGACATTACCCAGATACAGTATTTCCTAAAGCAGGATAAACGTCTGTACGTCCTTACGGCAACAGCTTTAACCGACCAATTTACCCAGTATGAATCGATCTTTAACGCCATGGTTGAATCGCTGATTTTCCGGTAAACTGACACATGAAATAAAGGGGGTTGACAACGCCTTTTTTTTGTAGTATAAAAAAAACAAAGGTGGATTAGATTTCTACAATGCTGGTAGAGATCAAACGGCAAAGATGCCCCCAAGAGATTTGGGGTTTTTTCTTTTTAGGACCCCGAAAATCAGGATAAGGCAATGACGCCCTTAGAAAGCATAGAAAGCTTGCTAAGGGTTTTTGTTTTTTCTGAGGCCTCAAAAAAGAGGGGGAATGTGATGACATTTGAAACATTACTGCAAAGGGTGCATCCTACATTAAAAGCAATTACGTATAAACTCAACCATCGCTACACGTATTTCGATGAGGATGATCTCTATCAGGAAGCCACTACTCATCTCTGGGAAAAAAACGAGTATGGGTTTTGGGAAGATAAAACCGAGAGTTATATACTGCAAAGCTGCTATTATTTTCTGAAGAATTACATCAGAAAAGCGTATAAATCTCTCGATAAGAATTGTCTCAGTTTAGATGCAGAATATGGAGAAGGTTCACCTCATGCGATAGCGGATATCATCTCCTATCCTCAGAAGGATCGTACGCCTCATATAATGGATGCGCATCTTTTTCTCAGTGAAATAGAACCAATGCTCAGTGGACGGGAACGGAATATCTTTATGATGTATCTGGATGGATTTACAACCCGGGAGATTGGGAATATCCTGGGGATTTCCCATGTCATGGTAATAAAGATAGAGAAAAAAATACGCGGCAAATACGCGCATATATCGGAAGAATTTTTGTTGAATTAAGAGTTACCAATGCGGGTAGCTGTTTACTTGTATATGTGAAGACGGTTAGGAAATCAAAGCTGTTTCCTAAAAAGTAAAACAACGAAGCGAATATAACAAAGACGTTTCATTATCGTAGGTGACGATAGTGAAGCGTCTTTTTTTTTGAAAAGCAGGCACATGAAATGAGGCAAATCGGGCAATGTGTCCGATGAGAAGCTTAATGATTTTTTCTTTTTGAGAAAGGAGGAGAGAAATGGTTAACGCAATCGTGAATCTCAAAAGGCATTTGGTGATCGCAATCTTGTGCTGTATGGCAACCGTTTTAGGCGGGGCGTCAGGATATGCCGATGGAATCCTGGAGGAACTGGACCTTGATCTGGAAATATCAGGAACGCTTGATTTTTATTCTGATTACGTCTGGCGGGGATTTTTGCTTGACCGGGATCCGGTCATTCAGCCGGGAATAGATATCAGTGCCTACGGGTTTACGTTCAGTTTCTGGAGCAGTTGGGACACCGATAATAACCAGGGAGCACAGTCGGATGAAATCGATTATGTGATCGACTACACCGCGGAATTGAATAACCTGTTGAGTGTTTCACTGGGGCATACCTATTATGATTTTCCGGCGGCAAATTCCTATAGTAGAGAATTCTACGTGGGGTTGGGATTAAGCAGGATACCGGGACTCGATCTCCCCGTAGAGACATCGCTTACTTATTACCGCGATTACGGCGATCCGAATAACGGCGGGGGGCTGGGAACGTATGTTTCTCTGGATATGACCTACTCGCTGATGCTTGCTGAAGAGTTGGGGATCTCCCTCAATCTTGGGTACCACTACGGGTATAACCGCAAATTGTTCATCGCCGGAAATTCCGGATATGATATGGGGTTCTCTGTGGCACTCACACTGCCACTTACCGACAATTTAACAATGAGCCCGTCGATCAATTATTCACTGCCACTGGACGACCTTGAGGATACAAATGACGGGAATCAACCGGAACGCTTTTATACGGGCATCAGCTTTGCCTACGCGTTCTAATTGATTAAGGGGGTGAAACTATGGTAGGAAGAATTATTTCAAAAACATTAAGAACCTTACCGGTCATGGCAATTGCCTTGATGGGTACTCTGCCGGTATGGGCGGAGGCTTCAGCTGAAAGCAACGCAGTTGCGATTGACACCGTATGGACACTTCTGGCGGCATTTCTGGTATTTTTCATGCAAGCGGGATTTGCCATGGTGGAAACCGGATTTACCAGAGCGAAAAACGCCGCAAACATCATGATGAAGAATCTTATGGATTTTTCCGTCGGTTCCATCGCTTATTGGGCGGTAGGATTCGGCATTATGTTCGGGACAAGCGCCTTGGGGCTTTTCGGTAAAGATGGATTTTTCCTGAATACGGCAAATCCGGCGACCCCGGAAGGACTCTGGCAATTTGCCTACTGGATCTTTCAGGCGGTATTTGCCGCTACCGCGGCAACGATCGTATCGGGAGCTATGGCTGAAAGAACAAAGTTTAACTCTTATCTGATATATAGCATTTTCATCACCGCTGTTATTTATCCTGTGGTCGGACACTGGATCTGGGGCGGGGGGTGGCTTGCGGCCAAAGGAATGATAGATTTTGCCGGTTCAACCGTCGTGCATTCGGTAGGAGGCTGGGCCGCGCTGGCCGGAGCGATCGTTCTGGGCCCGCGTTTAGGAAAATACAATAGAGACGGATCTTCCAACGCGATCCCCGGCCATAACATCCCTCTGGCGGCACTGGGAGTGTTCATTTTATGGTTTGGCTGGTTCGGGTTTAACCCGGGATCAACGACTGCCGGTACGGATTTAAGTATCGCCGTCATTGCCGTAACGACCAATCTTGCCGCGGCCGCCGGGGCGATTTTAGCGATGTTTACCGCATGGATACGGTTCGGCAAACCGGATACCAGC
>CAZABB010000059.1:0-8270 GCA_964483625.1 uncultured Planctomycetia bacterium
AGGGTATGCCGTTTTTATTTATCTGTCAATTTGCGAATAATAGTTTACAGTATCGGATTCATTCAGGGTAAAAATTATTTTCTTGAAGGGCACAGATGACCTACCGCGCATTCACAACACAACGGATTACGGGCCCGGCAGACGGCGCGACCGTGTTCGATTAAAACATAACTGAACCGCCCCCACTCATTTCGTTCGAGTATGTTCATCAGATCCCGTTCGATTTTCTCCGGCGACTTCTGATGACTTAACCCCAACCGGCCGCTTACGCGCCGCACGTGCGTGTCAACCGTAATACCTTCATTCTTACCGAAAGCGTTATACAACACGATATTAGCGGTCTTGCGCGCGACACCGGAAAGGGTAAGCAGTTCCTCCATGGTTTGGGGAACTTCTCCGCCAAAGTCATCGACTATTCTTTTTGCCGTCTTGATAACATTGCGGGCTTTATTGCGGAAAAGGCCGGTCGAACGGATATCTCCCGAGAATTCATCCAAATCAGCTCCAGCGTAATCATCCGGTGTTTTATATTTTTTAAACAGTTCCTCCGTCACGACGTTGACCTGTTTATCGGTGCATTGCGCCGAAAGAATAACCGCGACCAAGAGCTCAAACGTGCTGCCGTAGCGCAGAGCGATCTTCGCTCCCCGGTATTCTTTCTTCAATATCTTGACAATCTCTTTCTTCTTATCCATCTCTTTATCCCCGCTATTACGAGGGACGACCGTTCGTTTCACTCTCTAGTCTAACCGCTCATCGCTCACCGCTATACGCTATCAAAATTCCACCTCAATGCCCACCGGACAGTGGTCGGAGCCTTCAACATCTTTTAAAATAAACGCTTTTCTAAGGCATTTTGACGATTCCCGGTCGATGAAAAAGTAATCAATACGCCAGCCGACGTTCCGTTCCCGCGCGCGTGATTTGTAATCCCACCAGGTATAATGCCCGCCCTCGGACTCAAAGACCCGAAAAGTATCGATAAGTCCCGCATCGATAAATCTGTCCAGCCAGGCCCGTTCTTCGGGCAAAAACCCCGAAACCATGCTGTTTTCCTTCGGCCGGGCCAGGTCGATTTCCGTATGCGCGGTATTTACGTCGCCGCAAACGATAATCGTTTTTTTCTTTTTCTTCAATATCTCAATCCGCGCCAGGAAATCCTGATAGAAGTCGAGCTTGTACTGAAGACGTACGGGGCTCATCTTGCCGTTGGGGAAATAGATATTCAGAAAGAAAAACCGCGGGTACTCCAACGTCAGCGTCCTGCCCTCAGAGTCATTTCCGTCGCCGTAGATACCGCGGGTAACCTTAAGCGATTTCTCTTTTGTGTATACCGCCACGCCGCTGTAACCGCGGCGCTCGGCGTTTGAGAAAAAACTCATGTATCCGCGGGGCTTGAGCAAAGTATCCGACAGCTGATCGGGATGCGCCTTGGTTTCCTGCAACGCGAGGATATCCGGCTGTTCTTTTTCCACCCACTCTAAGAACCCCTTTTTCTCTACCGCCCGTATACCGTTTACGTTCCAGGACAATAATCGATATTTCATGTTTTTAAATCCCAAGTTCCAAGCACCAAATAACAAATAAATCCCAAATCTCAATATTTGTAATTTGTGATTTGTGATTTGGAATTTTTACGTCCATATTCCTTCTATTCGTTCCCCGCATTCCGGGCATCTCCCGTCTTTAATCTTCTGATCCCGCACACAAAAGCCCGACCGGGAGATCAACGTCTCATTACACTCCGGACAGACCGTATCGGTATTTTCTCCCACATTCCCCAGGTAGATATACCGTAACCCCGCCGACCGGCCGATATCTTCCGCTTTCTGTAACATCTCAATCGATGTCGGGTCATACGTCTGAAATTTGTACTGGGGATAGAATCGGCTCAGGTGCCAGGGAATCACCGGGTCGACCGAGGCGATGAATTCGGCGATACTCTTTAATTCCGTCTCCGAATCGTTTTCACCGGGAATAACCAGCGTCGTTACCTCAACCCAGATACCGATCTCTTTCATGCGCTTCACCGAATCAAGCACCGGTTGTAATTTCGCTCCGCAGCGTTTGCCGTAAAATTCATCGCGAAAACTCTTTATATCCACGTTCGCCGCGTCCAGATACGGCCGGATCATATTCAGGCTATCTGCCGTCATGTATCCATTGGTCACGAAAATGTTGGCGAGATTCTTTTCATGAGCCCGGCGGGCGATATCATAGGCATATTCAAAAAAAATCGTCGGCTCGGTATAGGTATAGGCGATACTGCGGCAGCCGGCCTGACGCGCAGCCCTCACTGCTTTTTCCGGCGCGACGATGCCGCAGGAATCTCCGGAATGATTCTGCGAGATCTGCCAGTTCTGACAGAATTCACAACGGAAGTTACATCCCTCTGTCGCGATCGAATACGCTGAGGTGCCGGGCAAAAAATGATACAACGGTTTCTTTTCGATAGGATCACAGGACGCAGCAATAAGACGGCCGTAGCTTGCGCTGTACAAGGTACCGTTTAAATTCCGCCTCACCCCGCACAATCCCGATTGTCCCGGCGCGATACGGCAGCGATGCGCGCATAACCGGCAGCATACGTGGTTATGTTCGGATTGTTCGTATAACAGCGCTTCCTTCACCGGCGTTTTTCAATTGAGATCTTTATCCGGTATCGTTCATAATAGCGGGCATACAGGTACAGGAGATCGGAAAGCCGGTTGAAATATACCGAAACATATTGATTGGAGAATTTCTTTTTTCGCTTAAGCGCTACGATATTCCGTTCCCCGCACCGGACGATACAGCGGGTCACGTCGAACAGGGCCGAAAGCGTACTCTTCCCCGGCAAACAGAAACCTTGCGGCGCGACTTTCTTTTTTCGCTCCAGCGAATCAATAGCGTTTTGAATCTTCTTGAGCTGATGGCTTCCCAGGGATTCCCCGGCACCTCGTTTTCCGCGCTTTGAGCTAAATTCGGTACCGATACAAAACAGATCCTTCTGGATCGCGGTTAACACCTTTTTATCGCTTTTTGAGGAAATAAGACTCTTGATCAGTCCCAGGTACGAGGTGATCTCATCGAAAGTCCCCAGCACCTCGATACGCAGGTCATCCTTAAACACCCTCCGGCCTGAGCCCAGTGAGGTCTTCCCAGTATCGCCTGTTACGGTTACGATTGTTTTCCGTTTATGCTTTCTTCCTTCAGGCATCGGGACCTCCTACCTCGATAGTAATCGAATCAGTATGAAGCAGCGTATGATGAACGGGACAGTTGTGGATAAACCGCAAAAACACATCTTTTTTATCTTTCAAGTCGGCGTCGGTGAGGACCCGCACGGTGATATCAGTCAGTCGCTGCGGCGAACTCTTGCCGAATTCGGCAAACGATTTAACCTTCAATTCTTTAAACGGCACGTTATGCCGCTTCAGATAATTGACCGCGTATATTCCGATACACCCGCCCAGAGAAGACAAAAATACCTCCAGCGAATTGGGGCCGGAAGGGACATGATCTTCCGTTTTTTTATCGATGACAAAGGCCTTCTGAGAATTCTCAAGCTGAACACGAAACGCATGGTCATTCTGCCACGCTACATTGACGGTTACCTGCATTACATCCTCCTTGATCTTTTCTTAAAATACCGCCGCGAGGATATTGCGGACATCTTTTTTATTCAAACGTTTAAAACTTCCCAGAGACCCGCCCCAGTGACGGACCGCTTTCTGTGCCATCTCATCGATCTGAGAAGGAAGAATACCCACGTCTCTTAAGCGCCGGGGCATTCCTAAAGAAGAAAAGAACTCTTCGGTCTTCCTTATAGCCGCCTCGGCGGCCGAGAACGGGTCTTTTCTTTTAATTCCCCAGACATTCGCCGCGTACGCGGCGAATGTATTGACGGTCTTGTGGTTCAACACGTATCTCATCCAGGCGGGAGAAAGGATCGCCAGGCCCGCGCCGTGGGCGAGATCGCTGAGAGCGCTGACTTCGTGTTCGATATAGTGCGTCGCCCAGTCGGACGTCTTCCCCTTCGAGATCAACCCGCAGAGAGCCAGAGAAGAGGCCCACATCAGCTGAGACCGGGCATGATAGTTTTTCCCGTTCTTCACGGCTATCGGACCAAAATGGATACACAGTTTCATCAGGCTTTCGGCAATACGGTCGGGTACTTCGGTATCTTTCTCGGGAGAAAAATACTGCTCAAAAATATGTACCATGATATCGACAACCCCGCAGGCAGTATGGAACGGGTTGACAGAAAAGGTGTAGGCCGGGTCGAGGATGGAAAAAGCCGGACGAAGGACCTCGGTTCCCAACGCCAGTTTCTGTTCGGTCTCGGTACGGGTAATGACCATGTTTCCGTTTAACTCCGATCCGGCAGCCGCATTGGTCAGAACCGTCCCGACGGGAAGGCCTTTCTTCACCTGGGCTCGACGGGTAAAGAAATCCCACACATCACCTTTATACACCGCGCCGGCACTGATCGCCTTGGCCGAATCGATCACGCTTCCTCCCCCGACGCCTAAAATGAAATCGATTTTTTCGGCACGGCACAATCTAACGCCTTCTTTGACCTCATCCAGATGAGGATTGGGATAAATACCGGAAAGTTCCCACCATTTCACCTTTGTTTTTTTCACCTGGCGCATGAGGTCGCGCCAGATACCGTATTTTTTTACGCTGCCCCGGCCGGTGACGATTAATACCCGGCGGGCCGATTTTTCCAACTCACCCGAAAGGGCACGAATCTCCCCCTTACCGAAATATACCCGGGTAGGAACGTGAAATACAAAATTATTCATTGTGTTACTCCTTCTGTGCCTTAAAAAAATTCGTCTCTTGAAAAACAGACCCTCGCTTCCGATGAGGGTAGATTAAAATTATACCCCCACCTCAGGTGAAATTCAAACCGTTTCCCCATCCTTTCTCCGGACCCCAAGACGCCCTGTCTTTAACGCCGGCCTGAAGATATTTTTATTTTTTTATTTGCAAAAAGAGGCTAAAAGTGGTAAAAATATAGGCTTTAAAGGAGGTATAATGGCTGAAGTAAGGATCGAAAGCGCTCACGATTTCGAAAAAGCATTGAGAAAATTCAAAACACAATGCAAGCGGGAAGGTATTTTCCGGAAAATCAAAGAACGCCGGTACTACATCAAGCCTTCCCAGCGACGCAGAGAAAAAAGAAAGAAAAAAGGGTAACCTGCGATCCGCCCCCTCCTTCTGACTCAGGCTGATTTTGATCAAAAAAGAATTTTCAATTAGAGGGAAGAAATATCCGCGATGAATTCACGCAGCGCCTTTTTGTACAGGATTTGAGATTCAAGGAACCCCAGATCATGCCCCCCACCCAGTTCAATCAATCGCTTATCCGACGGTGCTGCCTTATACAACTTCCGGCCCAACGCGAAGGGAACAACTTCATCCTGCCGGCTGTGAAAAAACAGTACAGGCATTCGCACGTTTTTGATTTTTGTTGCCGAATCGAACATATTGGGGAAAAGACGCGGCGGGATAAACGGGTACATCTTTTTCGCCATATCCCGGGCGCAGGTGAACGAACTCTCAACGACCAATCCCCGGGCATCGACATGCTGGGCCAGTTCAATCGCCACAGCGCCCCCCAGTGAAGTACCATGGATAATAACCTGATCCTCAGATACACCCAGCTCACCGGTCAGATACCGGTAGGCGCGCGCGGCATCCTTATATACCGTTTTCTCCTCAGGCCTACCCTCGCTGCTTTTTCCGTATCCGCGGTAATCGAAAATAAACACGTTTGCGCCGATCTCATGTAACGTTTTTATTTTATCCAGACGGTGCGAAATATTCCCCGCGTTACCGTGACAGAGAAAAAACGTTATCGGCCCGGCGGCGGGAATAAACCACGCGTGCAGAGTATTATTATCTGAAGTCGTAATTGTATATTCACGGTAGACAAGATGTAGGGTTTTCGGCGTCCCGATAAATTCGCGGCTGGGGAAAAAGATACTGTTTCGCTCAAGGTATTTAACATACCCCAGCGTTAACCCGACCAGAAGCAATCCGTATACTATAATCCGTATGATCATAAGCAGGCATTACCATTGGCCCAGCATACTCTATCGAACGGCTCTTTTAGTCGAAATCGGCGTATATCTGTCCGACATCGAACCCGTCGATTACCTTCGATTTATATTTTTCGGCCAGGGCGTATTTGGCGTTACGGAATATCTCACTTTCAATGCCGTTCTTTAACGCCAGATAAACTTCGATAAACGCCGCCAGGTCATCGATGGCTTTGACCATGTGCCCATCCCGTTCAGGCATACCGTCGGCGCCCGTCCGGTTGGAAAACTCATCTTCGGTAAACATCCTCATCTGCGCGTGCCAGGCGGGAGGAAGAAGTTTATATATCTTGGTTTCCATTTCTTCCTTTTCGTATTCTTTGATCAACTCATCGATCCCCTCAACCGCTTTCTTCACCGGATTAATGATATCGCGGGTCAATACCTCCGGTAAATCGTGGAAAAGACCGGTAAAGTAATTGTTGATCGCTCTGGGGGATTTGGAATCTTTTTCGAGAGAAAACAGATAGGAGACCATCGCGATAATCAGCATGTGCCCCAAAACCGAGGTCTTGGGTACCCGCCAGACGTGCCCCCAGCGCAATTGAAACCGCAGTTGTCCGCAGACATCGACGAATTCACGCAGACGGGATTCTTTCAGCAGCCGTTGCATACTGGCTAAATCCCCGTATTTTTCCTGCTTTGAAGCAAGATCGTTTTTTATTTCTTCGATCGCGTACCCGTGCGGATTGGCCCGTTCGATAATATTAAACTCCCACTTTGTGGCGTAGAAATGCGCCGCACTGATAATGCGGCGGTTGACATTCCGTTCGGTATCCACCAGATACCTTTTAAACCGGCGGCAGAACTCCTCTCCTAAGGGTGAAATAACCGCGTATAGTTTCTTATACACCCAGTCATTGAGTTCCTGATATTTACGCCGGTCTTCTTTGATTCGGTGGAATAACGGCGGCTTGATATCAGTCAGCACACTGCGCTGCAGAAACTCAAAAATCCCTGCTTCGATAATTTGAACCCAGTCAAAATCGGGATTCCCGTTATCCTCTTCGCACTTACCTAAACAATAGGCAATGATCATCTTGTGGGCCTGTTTATCGAGCTCGGTTAACTCAACCGGACGAATCTGATCATTCCAGCGCTGCATACTGGCAGCGTCAAATATTTTTAAAAGCAATGCTTTTCTCACCATAGGCGCGGCCTTCTCCTTTTTTATTCCTGGATCTCACTGAGCGCGTCAAGAAGATGAGCAATGATCTCATTGCGGTGGGTTGAAGCGATCCTGATAAACTTGACCCCGACAAGAAAACGGAAGTCTCTGTCCCGGCGGGAACGGCACCATACCACCTTCCCGACAACGACAATCGGCTTCTTGTATCGCGAAAGTCTTATTTCCAATTCGAGAATCGTACCCGGCTCTACTTTTTGGAACGTAGGCAGCCGCATTCCGCCTTCGGAAATATCTTCGGTCACAGAATGAGTTTTCACCGCACCGGTGACAACACGATATTTCAGACTGACCGATTTATTAACTCGCACATACCGTCTGCGTTCTCCCATAGAAATTAATGTAGCATATTGTCGGCTAATGTCAATGGATACCCGGGCCGAAAGATATCAGTCCAGAGCTAAAGATGACATATTCCCGTGCATCGGCTTCAATATGATTTTCAAACGGCCGCGATCCACCTGCATGACAAAAAAAACAATGTCCTCCACCTGCCGGTGGATAGTGATAATGCCCTTGTCGGTGAGCGGGATTTCTCCGAAATCGTCGGGATTAATAAATTGAGGGCACCTCTCGCTATCGATCCCGACCATATGAATCTGCCCTTCTATGGTTTTGAAATAATACCGGTCCTGCGAAGAGCTGAACATAACCGGTCTCTGGCGGTTATTATTCACCGAAAGACGGAAATAATACTCGTCATAACCGGCCCCCCGGTCTCCATACCCGTAACTTAAAAACGCTTTGACGCCGCGGCGCTCACCTCTCATGATCAATTCTTCGGCTCCTTGAGCACAAGGAGGAAGGGAAATGAGCAGGCAGAAAATCAAAATGATCCGCTTCTTCATAAATTCTCTCCTTTTTGATAGACTTCCCTTCTTCTGGCGTATCACAATAATACACCGGCACCCAGCATTCGTCAACAGGCAGCCTTCGGCAGTACTGTCAACATTTATTCGCAAATTCTAAAGAAGCGTTTTTCTGTTTTGCTT
>CAZABB010000060.1:0-8039 GCA_964483625.1 uncultured Planctomycetia bacterium
CGGTCAAGATGGCAACGAAGCCGGCGACGTTAGAGACCGGAGTCGTCATTCAGGTGCCGCTTTTTGTGGATCAGGGCGAAACTATTAAAGTCGATACTCGTACCGGCGAATATCTGGGAAGAGCCTAACGGGCCGTATCGCGGCGAGCGTCGTGCGTATATCGTGAAAAGTATTAGATAAGAACAGTGACAAGATACGAAGATGCAATTAACGATCTACGAACGACGACATACGAACGACGAAAATAAAGGGGGTGTTCCTTGGATTTAGAAAAGTTGAACGAATTGATGGAATTCATGAAGACGAATGAATTATGCGAACTGGAGATTGAAGAAGAGGGGCAGCGCGTAAAACTCAAGAAATTTTCCGGTGAACACCCAGTCATTCTGCCGCAAGGCAATACCGCACCGGCTCCTGCGGAATCAGCTCAGGCGCCGGCAAGTAAACACGAGGGAGCTATTGAGATAAAATCGCCGATGGTAGGGACCTTTTACCGTTCTCCGTCCCCGGGCGCTAAGTCGTTTGTGGATGTGGGAGAAGAAATTCGGCCGGGAGATGTCGTCTGTATTATCGAAGCGATGAAGCTGATGAATGAAATCAAAGCCGAAATTGGTGGGAAAATCGTCGAGATTCTGGTGGAGAACGGCGAACCGGTTGAGTTTGGACAACCACTCTTTCTCGTGAAACCCTTCTGAACCAATGTTTTCAAAAGTTCTCATCGCCAATCGGGGGGAAATCGCAATCCGCGTTATCCGGGCCTGTAAAGATCTGGGGATTAATACGGTTGCGGTGTATTCCGAGGGTGATAAAAATTCCCTTCATCTTGAGTTCGCCGACGAGGCGGTCTGTATCGGTAAAGCCTCAAGTTCGGAAAGTTATTTAAATATTTCCAGTATTATCAGTGCCGCTGAGATTACCGACAGCGACGCCATTCATCCCGGGTATGGATTCCTGGCGGAAAACGCTTATTTTGCCGAGGTATGTGAATCGTGCGGTATACGGTTTATCGGTCCTACGGCCGAAAGTATCCGGATCATGGGGGATAAGGTCAAGGCACGCGAGACGATGCGCAAGGCCGGGCTTCCCGTTACCCCCGGGAGTAAGGGGGCGCTTAAATCTAAAGAGGAAGCGCTCTCGTTTGCCAATAAAATCGGCTATCCTGTCATCCTGAAAGCCCGTTCCGGCGGGGGAGGCAAGGGGATGCGGGTTTGTCATAGCGATGTGAGGCTGGTGAGTGCTTTTATGACGGCCCAATCGGAAGCGGAAATCGCCTTTGGAAACCCCGAGGTATATGTCGAGAAGTTCCTTGAGAAGCCCCGGCATATTGAAGTTCAGATTGCCGCGGATACCTACGGCAACGTGATTCATCTGGGGGAAAGGGATTGCAGTATCCAGAGACGTCACCAGAAACTTATCGAGGAGGCTCCTTCTCCGGTCATCGACGCCAAAACCCGGAAAAAACTGGGGGATCTGGTGGCGCGGTCGGTCAAGAATATTCGCTATTCCAGTGTCGGAACCGTGGAATTTCTCATGGATTCAGCCGGCAATTTCTATTTCATGGAAATGAATACCCGGATTCAGGTCGAACATCCCGTAAGCGAAGAGATTACCGGGATTGACCTGGTAAAACTGCAAATCCTTACGGCCGCGGGAGAGAAGCTGCCGGTGAAGCAGGAAGACGTTACCTTCCGGGGTGCGGCGATGGAATGCCGCATTAACGCCGAAGATCCGGAAAGGAATTTTATTCCTTCGCCCGGCCGTATCGATTTTTGCTATTTCCCGGGAGGAAAGGATGTTCGGATCGAAACACATATGTATTCGGGCTATACCATTCCGCCGTTTTATGATTCATTGATCGCGAAAGTCGTTACTAAGGGGAAGGACCGGGAAGAAACATTAACAAAAATGGACCGGGCGCTCAGTGAACTCATCGTTGATCCGGTCAAGACCACGGCCCCGTTTTGCCGCCAGGTGATCAATGACCCTGATTTTCGCCGCGGGCTTTATCATACCGAATTCTTGAAAAAATTTCTTACGAAGGAAGAAGAATGAATCGCCGGTTAAGTTCCGAATTCGGCCAGATTAATATACACCGCGGGGTTATTTCTCAGGCGGCCGCGATTTCGGCCAAGTCGGTAGAGGGGGTGAAATGTGTCGGGGTCGAGTGTTACGGATTGCCGGGAAAGATCCTTAAACTGTTTCGGGTTTCGGGAATCCGCATTTTCACCGCCAGCGCCAAGGATAAGGAATTAAAAATCTGTCTGCCGATTGTGATTTTTTCTCATCGCAATGCGGTTGAAACGGCCTATGAGGTGCAGCAGCGGGTAGTTTCGGCACTGCTGAACATATTGAATATAGATTCTCTCAGTGTGGACGTGAAAATCAAAAAAATAGTGGAAGGAGGCTGAACGATGTTTTTTATTGCGTTTCTTCTTTACACGGTCTTTTCTTTTGCGATCGGAGCGTTTCTCGTCGGACTGGTGACGGAGTTGATTACTCTGGAGATGATCGTATCGTATCTGGACCAATACGCCAAACTTGCCTATACGCAGCAAATGATGATCGGCGGCGTGGGAGTTATTCTTATCGTATTCTGGCTGCTTCTGGTTCGCCGGTATGCCAGAGGCGTGTGGCGCAGGGAGCGGGCCGTGAATATTCAAACCCAGCAGGGACAGGTAAGTATCAGCCTCTTTGCCATAGAGGATATGGTTCGTAAGACCCTGGAGACCCGCAAGGAGCTTTCTCATATAAAACCGAGAGTGGCAATCAGCCGCAAGGGGATTGACATTAAAATCAGAGGAAGTCTCAACCATGAAATTAACTTAAAAGATTTCATGGCCAGTGTGCAGGCTGAGATCAGAAAGAAGCTGAATTATCTTTTAGGAGAAAAGGGGGATATCCGGATTCATCTGGCGATACGTAAGCTGGCATTTGCGGCGAAACAGGAAGTTGTCGACGATGAATACGAGGTTCCTTTTCGTAATTATTAAAGAGAAGTGAGATAATGCAGAAAGTCATCCGGGATGTTCTTAACGCTCACCAGAAAGCATTAGCGTGCATAGAACAGCAGAGGGCTCAAGTTGAAGCTATCGGCCGTCTGTTGGTGACTGCGCTCAAGAATAAGAATAAAATTATTTTTTGCGGCAACGGCGGCAGTGCCGCCGACAGTCAGCATTTAGCGGCTGAGTTTGTCGGGCGGTTTAAAGATGACAACATCATTCTTCCCGCGATGGCATTGTCGGTCAATACCTCTTTGATTACCGCTATCGCCAATGATTTCGGTTTCGCCCGGATATTTTCCCGCCAAATTCAGGCTGTGGCCCAGCCGGGTGACGTTCTGGTGGCGATTTCGACCTCAGGGAATTCGGAAAACGTCGTCGGCGCCGTGCGCCAGGCAAAAAAACAGGGAGTCAAAACCGTGGGCTTTCTGGGAGGTGACGGCGGTGTGTTGCGGAATGAAACCGATCTGTGTTTTATTGCTTCTGAGTGTGGCGCCGCCCGGGCGCAGGAAATCCATATCCTTATAGGCCATATTCTCTGTGAAATCGTTGACGAAGCGTTTAAGGATGAAAAAAGAGCATGAGCAAAAAGGTTCAGCGGGTACAGAAGGTAACGACTCTCAAAAAAACACTTCTTCGGCTAAAGAAGCAGGGCAAAAAAATAGTTTTTACCAACGGTTGTTTTGACCTGCTTCACCCCGGCCATATTAAAATATTCAAAGAAGCGAAAGCCAAGGGCGATGTGCTGGTCGTAGGGATTAATTCCGACGCGTCTGTCCGCAGGATTAAAGGCAACACCCGTCCGGTTCTTGATCAATGGGCCCGGGCTCAGAATGTGAGTTCTTTACGTCCGGTTGATTATGTCGTGTTGTTTGAGGAGGAAACTCCTTATGAATTAATGAAAAAGCTTAAACCCGATTATCTGGTTAAAGGCGGCGATTGGAAGAAAAAAGATATCGTGGGGAGGGATCTGGTAAAAAAAGTATTCCGTGTTAATGTTTTGAGAAGTTATTCGACGAGCCGGATGATTAAAAAAATCCTGCGGGAAGCTTCACGATGAGGGAAAAAGGCGTATATCGTATTATTGATGCCAATCTGAACCGCTGCCGGGAAGGGTTGCGGGTTGTCGAGGATATTTTTCGGTTTCTTCTTGCCGACGATATATTGCGCTGTAAGGTTCGGGCCTTGCGGCATTCACTGGATAAGGTTCCTCAGGCCAGCCTGCGCAATCGGCTGCTTCAGGCGCGGGATTCGGTCGACGATCCGGGGAAGAATGCCGATAGCCTGGAGATGAAAAGATCGAATGTCGCCGATGTATTTTATATCAATGTCCAGCGGGCCAAGGAGTCATTACGGGTATTGGAGGAATTTCTGAAACTGACCGATGCAGACTGTGTCAAGACAATCAAAAAAGCGCGCTATGGGTTATACACGGTTGAAAAAAAAGCTCATCGCAAATGGACTGCTTTGCGTAATTTTAGATCATGAATCGTGTGCCGCGCTCAAGCGTGACATCTTTTCCCTGGCTCGAGCGTTCGTGAAAAGTGGCGTCGATATCGTTCAGTACCGATTTAAGTCGGTCTCAGACCGGGAAGCTCTTTCTGTTGCCGGAAAACTGGAAAGAATCGTTCACCGCGAAAAGAAGATCCTTCTGGTGAATGATCGTGTCGATATCGCGGGATTGAGCGATGCCGATGGAGTCCATCTGGGAGAAGGGGATATCCCAGTGAACGAAGCGCGGACGATTTTAGGAAAAAGCAGGATTATCGGTAAGACCGTTCATTCAAAACAGGAGTTTATGCGGAGTCAGAGAGAACCGGTCGATTATGTCAGTTTGGGGCCGGTCTATTCTCCCGGGATAAAGCCTCAGGTGCCGGCCTGGGGGCTTGAGTCCATTGCGGCGTTAACCGTTCGTTCCCGTGTTCCGGTGTTTGTCATCGGTGGAATTACCCCGGCTAATGTGGCCTCGATCGCGCGCCGCAAGATTACCCGTATTGCCGTAGGAAAAGCGTTGCTTGCGGCCCATAATATACCTGAAACAGTAAAGAATTTTAAGGAGCAGATATGTTTAAAAAAGTTTTCTTAGAGGAGATAGCCCGCCGGGAGAACGTTTCTCTCGAATATCTTGCCGAAAAAGTTTCCGAAGGTAAAATCGTTATTCCCGTCAACAATCGCAAACGCCTGTCCCGGCCGGTGGCGGTTGGCGCAGGGTTAAAAGTGAAGGTCAATACCAATATCGGGACTTCAACGGAAAAAAAAGGACACAAAGAGGAATTAGAGAAATTGCGGGTTGCGCTGGACCATGGTACCGATACGGTTATGGATTTAAGTACGGGCGGGGACCTGGTAACAATGCTGGATGAGATCATCGCTCAATCGACCGTACCGGTAGGGACGGTTCCGTTGTATGAAGCGGCTCATGTGGCCGAAAAAAAATACGGTTCATTTGATCGGATGAAACCGGATGAGATATTCGCTTCTTTGGAGCGTCAGGCCGCCTGTGGTGTGGATTTTTTCACGATCCATGCCGGTATCCGCCGGAAGTTTCTTGGTTTTCTTCAGAAGGAAAAACGGACCGCCGGTATTGTAAGCCGCGGCGGCGCGATTCTTGCCCGCTGGATGAATACCAACACCAGAGAGAATCCGTTTTATGAATATTTCGATCGGGTTCTGGGTATCGCCAAAGAATACAATATTACGTTGAGTCTGGGGGATGCTTTGCGGCCCGGGGCACTTGCCGATTCGACCGATCGCGGTCAACTTGCCGAATTGTATACACTGGGTGAATTGGTGAGGAGATCGAGAGAAAAAGGGGTGCAGGTCATGGTGGAGGGGCCGGGGCATATTCGGATCGATGAGGTCGCGCTGAATATGCGGATGCAGAAGAAATTGTGCGATGCGGCGCCTTTTTACGTGCTGGGGCCGCTTACTACCGATATCGCCTGCGGCTATGACCATATCGTTTCGGCAATCGGCGGGGCGATCGCTGCGATGTCGGGTGCGGACTTCTTGTGTGTGGTTACGCCGGCTGAGCATTTACGCCATCCCCAGGCTGAAGATATAAAACTCGGCGTAATTGCCGCGAAGATCGCGGCGCATTCGGTTGATCTGATACGATTCCCCGACGAATGGGATCGGGACCTGAAGATATCCCGGGCCCGCAGCCGTCGGGATTGGCCGGAAGTTTTCCGTTACGCTTTGGATCGGGAGAAGGCTGAAAAATACCGGATGAGTTCAAAGCTTTCCCAGGAAGATATCTGCTCGATGTGCGGGACGTTCTGTTCTTTGAAATTGATTGAAGAATGTAATCTGGTAAAATAATGTGCCCTTCGGGCATACGCAGATGATCACAGATGAAGGAGACTACAGATGATCGCAGATAGTAAAGAGATATGGCACATAGTCGTATTTATTAAAACTACCATATATCTAAAAAAGTAGTAAAATAAGTATAAGATAAAATGAAGAGAGATATGGATGTCCAAAGTTTTTCTGGGTATTCTGCTTTTTCTTACTCCCAATCTTTCCGAGGTCAAGATATAGCTTCTTTGTTATCTTTAGAGATGGCTAAGAGGCAATCATTCCAAGAAGGTTATGAGAAAGGTGTAGAAAAAGGTGTGGAAGCTGTCAGTAAGAGCTTGATGGCGACTGTAAGGAAACAGTTAGATAGCTATTTGGCAATCAATACTCGAATAGTAGATTATATCAAAGACTCCATAGAAAATAATTTTGAATCGAACCAAATGAGGTTTATTGAAGCTCGTGCTGATTTGTCCCTCTTCCTTTCTGCACAAATTAAAATTTTGTTTATTGTTGAAGGGGAAATTGAAAATGAAACATGGATTGCTTCTTTGCTTAGTGATCTATCTGTATCTGTTTTTGAGGAAGTAGAAATTTTCCCAGAATTGCTTTTTATTAATCAGAGGAGCAAAGAGTTAGATAGAACTGCTATAGAAGCATCATATCCTTCTGTTAGAATCATCAAAGATGCCTAAAGAGTCTGAACACAAACCACATGCTCAGCATAATATCGATTTTCTAGCGACTTTCTATACCAATCCACAATATAGAGATTGGGTCATAACGGTATGCTTTTATACGGCGGTTCATATTGTGGAATGTTGTATTTATCATAACAGAGAAAACATTAAGATAAAGGATAAACAATACAAACTCGCCCACTCAGAAGAATTAAAAGAGGCATTGCTACAGGCAGGTGGTATCCAGAAGGACTTCTCTTTATCTCCTCATGATGCAAGGAGAATGATAGTGAATTATAATTTTCCTAAAATAAGAGGGGAATATGATGCTTTATACAATAGGAGTAGAACCTCAAGATATGTGAAGTATTCTTTTGGAGAAGAAGAAATTAATTATATTTTGCAACGTTGCTTAAAAGTTATCATGGAATGGTCTAATAAAGAGTTTTCAACTTGTTATGATTTTCGTGGGATGTAAGTGAGTAGCCTCTCCAGCAAAAGTCCTTTCATATAAAAATGTAACTTAGATCAAGGGTATATTTTCTGATTGAAATCAGTAGGTATTTTGTTATAATTCTTCTAATTCTTCTGTGATTTGCCCCAGGGGTAACAGCGGCACGAGGGCGTCTCTTCTTTGAAAGTCTTCGAGTGTCGCGTCAGAGGGGACAGAGTCCCCATGAAGCGGCATACGAATCACCTCATGCTTTTAGAAAAAAGTGAAATCGTAGGGCGTCCGCATGGATGCGGACTCCGAAAAAGAAAAGTCTTCTTTGAGATATTAGTTTTGTTTAAGGAACAGTGCATGAGCACTATGCCGCATGCGGGCGTGGTTCAATGGTAGAACTCTAGCTTCCCAAGCTAGTAACGGCGGTTCGATTCCGCTCGCCCGCTCCATGTCTTTATGGTTGTTTGAAAGAATTCGACTCGCGTCGGTTAATCCACTACCCTCATAATAAAGAGACGCGGGAAGGACGAGGAAGAAATCGTCTGCGACGATAGTCCTTACCGCTCGCCCGCTCCATGTCTTTATGGTTGTTTGAAAGAATTCGACTCGCGTCGG
>CAZABB010000061.1:0-7602 GCA_964483625.1 uncultured Planctomycetia bacterium
TCCTCGGTGATCATGACCGCTTTTCTTATCGCATTCAGCTCTACCGGACTCTTACAGGCCCGGATACGTTCGACGACATCACTGGTTTTGACAAAATTAATACCGACGGCGGCAATGGCGTTTTTCAGACGTTTATATTCGAGAAAAGAAAGGATCTTTGCCTCAAATCCCATGGTGCGAATGCCGGATTTTTTCGCCTGACGGGCAATCGCTCCAGCCATATTTTCCTGAGCATGAACAACTTCCCAGAAAGATATCTTCTTTGCCTCTTCCAGATAGACGTAATGCGTAAAGTACCATATACCGTAAGGGCTGATTAAAAGATACCCCTGCCCTTGAGGCATTCCGGTCAGATACCGAACGTTATCCGGCGAACTTACCAGAAGCGCGTCGATGGAAAGCCGTTTGAATGATTTCAGGAGCTGATCAAGTCTTTTTTTCACGCAAAAATGAATGTGCTGCCTCCAGAGCCAGAAGATAACTGTATTTTCCTAAACCGCTGATAACTCCGATCACCGTATCGGAAACCAGCGATTTTTTACGGAATTCTTCCCGACGATAAATATTCGATATGTGAACCTCGATCGCCGGCTTCTGTACGCCTAAGAGAGCATCCCGTATCGCTACGGATGTATGCGTATATGCGGCAGGATTAATAATGAGAAAGTCGTATTGGCCGCGGGTAATCTTCTCGACAATCTCTCCCTCGGAGTTAGATTGGAAACTTTCACATTCAAGCCCCAGCTCTTGCGCCCTCTTTTGGAGCGATTCCTCAAGATCACTGAGGGTAAATGTCCCGTAGATATCGGTCTCCCGCGTCCCCAATAGATGCAAATTGGGCCCATGAATTACTAATATGTTATTCATCGTTTTCTTCCATAGGTTCTGACTCTGCCTCCATCATGACCGGGATTCCCTCCCGGACCGGATACGCCTTTTTGCAGGCACGACAGATAATGCGCTCCTTATGTAATTCGATCCCCCCTTTACATACCGGACAGGCAAGGACATCCAGCAGTTTTTTATCAACCATCTTTCACCTTGTCTTTCCCTTCGACATACATCAACTGAAGGTTATAAATGGTTTCATCCATCATCTTGGCCTCCTCCGGAGAAAGATTCCCGGCGGTTTTCTCCTTCAAAATTGTCATCGTATCGATAAGGAAACGGGCCTGTTCCAGGCTCGGTTCGGTCTTTCCCGTAAGAGGATTCTCCAGCTTCCCCAGAGCAATCATCGCCTGCATGCCCAGCGAAGAAAGAAAGATACTGAATGTCGGCTGGTGATAGGCGGAGTCACCATGACTCTGTGCCTGGACTTTCTCTTTCTGGACTTGGGCCTTCCATTCCTCATCAACACGTTTTCTTACTTCTTCATTCATGGTGTCCTCCTCTTAACTGACAATAGCCCCCAGATACCCCACAACGCTGGCAGAATCACCTGATGCGTCGGCGCTGGTCTGGTAGAGCACCACCTCCGCCTTATGCGCTCCCAGACGCTTGGCGCATGCGATCATAATCGGTACGGTAGCGATACCGCACATGGTAATGTTTTGCTTCTTCGCTTTACTGAGAAGCTCCTCCTCATCGAGACGAACGATACTTTCAATCGCGGCACGGTCTTTCTGACGGGCTACTGCTTCGGGTTCATAATGAGTCATGTCGCTGGATGCGATGATCAAGGTGTCTTTTTCTCTTTGGATCACATCGGCCATCTGTCCGGCGAGGTCCCGATACGTTCCCAGAGAAGCACCCTGGCAACATATGGGAACAAACGTGAACTCTTTAAAAAAATACTGCAAAAGCGGCACAATAACCTCAATGGAATGTTCAAACTGATGAGCCGTCTCATCGGAAACCAGTAAGGACGATTTTTTTGTCAATTTCCCGGCTAACTCCTCATCAACGGAAACTTCCCCCAGAGGCGTCTTCCATCTTCCGCCGGGAAAAACTCCAAAGCGGGCCCCCAGCCCGCTGTGATTAGGCCCCAGGATAATGACCTTTTTAGGAGGCATCACTTTTGCCAGGGTGTTGACCGCGACATTTCCCGAATATTGATATCCGGCATGCGGCACGATTGCTCCTTTGGCGATAGTCCGGGCGGGATTTTTTGCCAAAAATCCGCCGATCATCCCCTGCAGAGATTCTTTCGCTGCGGGATAGAATTTACCTCTCACGACAGGTTCTCTCGTCATAATCATTGAATTTACTATAGCAACGGCCCCGGGAAATGTCAACAGTCACGGGTAAGGTTTGCCCGTTGGCGCGTTATCCCTAACGGGATTTCCCGTACTCCCGTTTTGGTATTCTCAAACGGGGGAAACGGGTCTAACGGGCGAACGGGTTAACTAATTATTTTTGAAATGTATCGAAAGGTTGAACTGCAATTGAGAGTAATCCAGTTCCTTGGGAAAGGAAGGAAATGGCGCGGCATCATTTACACTGCGGTAGGCAAGCTGAATCAGCCGTTTATTCGTCTGAACCTGATCCATTAAATCCAGGCCGGAAAGATTCCCGTCCTGCCGGATAATAAAAGAGATATTCACAACTCCCTTATCCGTATAATCATAATAGCGATGGGCGGTACTGCGTATTTTCTCTCGTACGGCCCGGTAATAATCCATATAAGCCGGAGTTTCTTCAATGCGCTGATCTCTTTGCGAAGCCAGCACGGTTTCTTTGAGCCGGCCGCCATCATCGGCTGCTTTCGGTTTTTGAAGGACCAGTTCGATATGAGGCGCCGGCGCCTCAATTTCCGGTTTCTCAAGAGACGATTGCGCCGATGAATCAAGTATGGTTTTCTTTACAATATTATCGATATAGGCGGGAGGTTTTTTGGAAAAGAAATCATCGATGTCCGGTTTACGGATTTTTTCCATCCGTTCCGGGACCAGCTGTATCTGAGATGGTTTCGGCCGGGACGTGTGGCGATACATGAGCCAGGCCGGCACGGAAAACAAAAGCAGGCCGTGAAGCATGATCGAAATAGCAAAGCAGAGATTCCAACGATTTTGTCCCATCTAAAAATATTATAGAGTATTCTATTTCAGATTACAAGATATCTACACAGATGATCATTGAGAAAAAGCCTCCCAATGATCGCAGAAAGGTGCTTAAAAACTAGCATTGAACCGTTTGGAACATACGAATTTCCTGCTTCGGATTTTAATTTTATCCCCTAACCGCTATTTGACTATCGACTAAAGACTAAAAAAACTATTTTCTAAAAGCGGAGCCTGGCTCCGGCGTAAAGAGAAAGTTTTTCTTCCTGATACCCTTTGATCCGTTCGTAATCTTTATTGAAGATGTTATGCACCTTCAAAAAGAGCGACGTATGTTCGTCGACGGCATAATCAAAAGAAAGGTTTCCCAGAAGATACGCTTTCATCGTAACGAACTCATCGAACATGCCGACCCAGATCCGGTCAATGCGTTTGCCGACATAGCGCATATCGAACGATGTCGTAAGTTTTCCCACAGAATAGGACAACCGGGCAAACGCTTTATGGACCGGCATGCGGATAAGCGAATGCTTGAAAATAGTCACGAAATCCTGATCGACAAAATCCTGATCTCCGTTCAAATACGTATACCCTGCGGCAAAAGAACACCGGTCGTTTATATCCGCATCGACTTTGATTTCCACCCCTTCCGACTCAGCTTTGGCGGCGTTGAGATACTGCCCGACAAAGAATGCCGGATTGGTATAGACAAAATCGATGAGATTGCGGAAATTAGAGTGGAAATACGCCGCACCCAGAGAGATCTTATCGTTTACCTCATAATCAAAGCCGACTTCCCACGTTTGAGACTCCTCCGGCTGTAACGCAGTATTCCCGTTTGCCGAATACAATTGATACAGAGACGGAGCCTTAAATCCCTCCCCGAAGGAAGCAAAGAGAGTAATGGCATCTCCAACCCTGTAGGAACCGCTGACCTTACAGATAGAGTCTTCATCAAAAATCGCGTGATCTTCGCGGCGATAGGAAAAGTCCAACGTAATATCCTCGGTCGGTTCAAAAATCTGTTCGAAAAACCAGCCCTTGGTATCGGTTATTTCCTTGGGACTGTCGGACTCAAACCCGAACATCCAAGTATAGTCGAACGTATACCGGTAACTGTCCATTTTTTCCCGGGTATAATCATAGCCGATAATCGATGTCATCCCGTCAACCGGATCGATCTTCAGATGATTGGAAAACTGATAGGTCCACCCCTTATACCATCCCCGCGTATACTCGTCGGCGCCTCCGGCGTTATCATCGCGGTACCTGCGGTATACCGAAGAAATCCCCCCCTGGGCGCGATAGGAAAAATATTCGTTGAATTTCTTCTCGCCATAGAGCACCCCGGCCATCTCCTTATTCCAGCTGATATTATCGAGGTCATCTTCGGGTATCCCGTCGAGATTATCGTCGTCGTCAAGTTCAGCCCGGGCCATAATACCTTTAAAAACCATACCGACCTCGAATTCATCTTCTTCGCTATAGATCAGATTGGCGGTAACATTGGTATTCTGATAGGCGTCTTTTTCCGGATTATTGTTCTTCTCCTTCGCTTTCGATATACCGTCGCTATCGATACGTGCCACGTTAAACAGATAGGAAAGACCATTCACTTTTCCTCCCAACTCCAGCGTCTCTTGACTGGTCGCATGAGACCCTCCCATGGTTGTCAGTGAGATATACGGAGCTCCTTGGGGCCGTTTCGTGATGAAATTCACCGCGCCCGCGACCGGAGAAGAACCGTATAACGAAGAAAGAGGAAATTTGACGACTTCTATCTTTTCCAAGCCGCTGGTTAAAAAGTCGGAAGGGACATAGTACGCCGAGGTATTGGAAGGATCATATAACTTCATCCCTTCGAACATATATGTCGTATGCCGCGTCTGTCCGCCGCGGATGTTGATTCCGCCGGACGCGGTTCCGATACGGCCACCGCCGATAACATCAATCCCGGTCATCCCCCCGAGCGCCTCCCCGACGGTATACTCGAATTGTTCCTCAAAGGCATCGGCCCCGACGAAATCGGTATGCACGCTCTGGCTCCAACCGGAAACAGGGACCTTCAAGGGCGTCACGACGATCTGCCCCAGATCAAAGGATCCGGCAAAAAGTCCGGGCGCACATAAACCCCAAACCCCGTACAGAAAAAGAGAGAGAAGGACACGGTACCTGACGGTTAGAATATGTTGCCTGGACGCATTTTTACGCGACACCTCTTTTCTCATTTCACCCTCCTTCTGGCGATTGCGAGGCCCCTAAAAAATAAAAACGCCCCTATACCGCATGGTATAGGGGCGCACCCTGATTTTCTTTGACCCTAGAAAACGAAAAAATTAGACTCCGGACCTCGCAGAATCTAACCTCTCTTTTTTCGGCAGGTCTTCTGACTTCCCTTAACTCTTAAGCAGCCTTCCCTCCGTCTTTAAGACGACGAAAGTGGCGTATACGTGCGTTAAGAATTCCCGTGTCAGGCGACACGGAGACGGGTTACAGCTCCGGGAGAGTTCCCGACTTTTCCGAAGTATCGGAATCACAGGATTCCCTATTAAGCCTCGCGGCACCGAAAAACATATCCCACAGATTTCAAAAGAACGAAGTTTAAGAAACCGTCTGTTTCAACGGGGTACGTATCTTTTTGGTTATCAGTTCATACGCTCCGAACAATACTGCCCCATACAGTATATTCGACGCCAGTGACGTTCTAAAAAACGGGATTGCCAGGGTAAAACACTGGATCAATCCTTCCAGAGTACGGGGATACCATCCCGAAGCCCACACTCCGAAATTCGTGACAATAAAGAAAAGGATACTGCTGACCAGTGTGCCGCCTAATATAGTCATAGGGGTCTTCCGGCTTTTAAGATATAATCCGATCCCAATAATCAAAGCCATACTGCCCCAGGTGTACAACACCGCGTCATGGACCCCGATAATCAGATCCGACGTCACATAGATTACAAGAGGGATAATGAACGCCCAGCGTTTCCTGAGATACACCCCGGCGAACAGAGCGATCGCCACAAGGGGAGAAAAATTCGGAACGTGAGGGATCAGCCTTACCGCAACCGTAAAAATAATAAACAGAATGGCCAGCCACATAGTGTCGTTATTGTAACTGCGATTTTTTATTTTGTCAACAGGTTTCATCTCAATCCTCCTTACTATGGTTTCTCGACCAACGCCATAAGTTTTTTATGGACATCTCCCGGCCCGGTCACATATCCCACTGTCTTGTGTGTCGGCGCATTGCCGGCCAGATCGGTAAAAACACCTCCCGCTTCCCGGATAAGACAGACGCCGGCGGCAAAATCCCAGGGTTGATCATGATATTCGATCGCGGCATCAAGTTTCCCTTCGGCCACGTAGGAAAGTAGCCGGGCCGAAGATCCCAGCATTCTCACATTAAAAACCTCGCCGGCCACACTCTGTAACGTTTTAAGCATAACGGGAGCGTTATGCCGGATACTTGAATCAAACGAAACCGAACAGCTTTTAAGTTCCTGCTTCCGCGAAACCATGATTCTGTTCCCATTCTTATACGCACCGTTATTTTTTTCGGCAACATAGAGTTCATCTTCCTGAGGCATATAGATCACTCCCAGCACAAAATCACCTCGACACACCAGCCCTATGGAAACCCCGTAGACCGGGATTTTCTGCATATAATTATGAGTACCGTCTAACGGGTCGACGATCCAGAGACACTCGTTTTCTACGTCACGCCGCTCGTTCTCTTCCGCCAGAATGCCGTGAGAAGGAAAATCCCGGCGTAACGCACTCACAATCATTTCCTCGGCCTTGCGGTCGATTTCAGTGGCAAAATTCCTGTCTCCCTTTTCATGGACCGGATGGGTCTTGCCGAAATTCTCCTTCAGGAATGTGCCGGCACATTTGGCGGTAAGCATAACTTTATCGATCATCACTAACTCCTTAGCGGGAAAAACTATTATAACAGGGCATCCGTATTTTTTCTAAACAAAATTTTTATCTTCCTGCTTTCTCAAGGGACATTCTCACCCGATCGCCGACGGATATCCCATACCGCAAAGAAAGGCCTCCGTTTACCTCCAGCACGTAGGAGGCGTCCGTACGCGGCGTCAAAAGAGGACACCTATCACTCCGGCACGGCTCAACATCAGCGGCAATATCGACAATGTTCAGTTTTGAATCGATCCAGATGATATCCAGAGGCAAAAAGGTGTTCTTCATCCAGAACCCATGCCGGCCCGGAGCCGGAAACACAAACAGCATCCCTTCTCTTTCCGGCAGATGGTCACGATACATAAGTCCCTGTTGACGCGAAAGAGGCGTATCGGCAACCTCGACCCCAAAACAATGTTTCCCGATACAGACCCTGGGGGCACCGCCCCGATCACAGGCGGAGAGAAAGAAACAGGCTGCCGCCAGAGAGAGAAAAAATATCCTTTTCATATATTGATGTATTATAACAGAACGGGCATAAACGACAACCTCTGGAAAATAACCAAGATACAAGAAACAATAACCAGACAAAGTTTAAATCCGAAATTCGAAACGAATTGTATAATTCGGAAGATGTGTTTACAGTTCTTTGAAAAATAAAAATGGGTCACAGGCCCTC
>CAZABB010000062.1:0-7598 GCA_964483625.1 uncultured Planctomycetia bacterium
ATGGGCCTTCTTCCGGCACTGACAACAACGATCGAACAGAGCGGACAACGGAATTTACAGTCTATCCTGGAGAAAATCCATCAGTCGGTCCAGAGCGGGAAAAGTTTTTCCGAATCACTGGCGATGTACCCTAATTTGTTCAACGATCTGTTCATTAACATGGTTCGGGTGGGAGAGACCGCGGGTATGCTCGATAAAGTATTAGACCGGCTGGCAACCCTGGGAGTCCAGGAAACCGAAATAAACTCACGTATAAAATCGGCACTTCTGTACCCGGCGGTCCTTATCGGGGTCGCGTTTCTGGTTGTTAATTTTCTTGTCATCGGCGTACTTCCTAAATTCGCTCTGGTGTTTACGACCTCGAAAATGGATCTTCCCTTCGTCACCCAGATCGTCCTGGGAGTAAGCACCACTTTGCGCAATTACTGGTGGATTCTGTTGATCGCCTCGCTCGCGCTCGCGCTCTGGATTCGGAGCTATCTGAATACCGAACGAGGTAAATTCGCTTTTCACAGTCTTCTTCTGAAATTTCCCGTTTTCGGCCCTCTGTACAGTAAAATCCAGATATCCCGGTTTGCCCGGATTTTAAGCGTATTGACCTCAGCCGGCGTGCCGCTTCTGGAAAGCCTTGCGGCGGTGGAAAAAACGATCACCAATGAAGTTATCCGCAAAGCCGTAGGAAACATACGGATCTCACTGACCGAAGGGAAATCGATCGCCGAGCAGTTCAAGGTAAGCGGGCTGTTTCCTCCCATGGTTATTCAAATGATTTCCACGGGAGAAAAAACCGGTGAGCTGGATAAAATAATGGGGGAGGTGTCCGACTTTTACGAACCGGAGATAGAGTATACAATAAAAAACTTGACGTCGGTACTGGAACCCGTTATGCTTTTAATAATGGGGATAGTCGTTGCGTTTATTGCGCTTTCGGTCTTATTGCCCATATTTAATCTTATTAAAGTATTTAGAAACTAATGGCTAAAAATTCCAAATCCCAAATTCCAAATCCCAAACAAAAATCAAATCACAATGTTCGAAACAATTACGGCAAATACCGAAAAACTTTTACGTTACTGGAGTTGCTTATTGTTATCGGAATCATCGCGATACTTGCCGCAACGGTTATCCCTAATTTTGTCGGATTCGATACCGAAGCCCGGCTGGCCGCGTCCAAAACGAATTTAAGTAATCTGCGGACCCGGGTCACCTTATTCCGTTCCAAAGAGGGACGTTATCCCGAACGTCTGGAAGAACTCCTGGAGGTAACCTACAATGATTTGGGGATAGAACGCCCTTATCTTGACTTTTTTCCGCCGGAATTCATCTCGGCGAAAGAAGGCAATACCGAAATAGAAAACATTGACAGTGACGATACCATCACCGGAGATGGAGGGTGGACCTACCTGAAAGATAAAGCAAAAGTGATCATTGATTGGGACCAGCCACTCGACGGTCGATGGGGGAATTTAAAAGGAGATATTCCCACAGAATGGTAACTTCTTCGGCTTTTACCTTTCCAAAAAAGCCGCGTTCAACCGACATTTTCAACGCACGCCATAATGCTTTTTTTCGGGTGAAAAAGAAAAAAAGCATTATTCTTCTCAGTGTTATTATTATTTTTATTACCCTGGCGATAGCCGGAACCAGTCTAGCCAGCTTTTTTTTGATCGTAAACTCTTTAGCCCGTAATCACGCCTCTTCCACCAAAGCCTTTTATCTGGCGGAAGCGGGGCTATCTCACGCGATATTTATTCTGCGCAATCAAGCCGGACTTGACGAAGTGTCCGGTAAAGCAATCGGCCCGGTAACCCTGGGCGAAGGAACATACACAGTTGAGGTCGACTTTAACCGGGAAGTCATCACCTCAACCGGTACGGTTGAAGGGATCAACCGTACTATCCAGCTCAAATACCGGCCATTATAAATATGGATACCCGTAAAGGCGCCTTCACGTATGTCGAACTTCTTATCGCTCTAACGCTTATCGGAATCATTTTTCTCCCCACCATGCAGCTGTTCTCCCAATCTCTTTATTCGGTTAACCTGTCCCGGGACATGATTACCGCGACGAACCTTGCCAAATGGCATATGGAAAAGATGAAAAACCTCACGATTACCAAAATGGATTTTCTAGAAATGGGCGACCAAATCTATCCACCGGAAAACACCAAACCGTTTGAATTGAACGGAGCCGCCTGGCGTATTCATACCGAGGTAATCGAGGATTCCAATCCACTGGAGATAATCGTCAGTGTCTATCGGGACGGGGAACCGGAAACTCCGCTGATTACTCTGGTAACACTGATCGAAGACGCGCTATGGGAAACACTCAAACCGGGAATGTTATGAGATATTGCTGCAGAAAAACAGCAACATCTTAAGTCACATAGACAGTGCGAAGCCTCCCCGGAGGGGGCAAAGTCACAGGTCACACGTAGAGAAAAACACAGAAGATGAGTCTTAAAAATTCCAATCAAAGAGGTTAAATGATGATGCGAGAATGGAAGAAAATCGGGCAAATACTTATTGAGCGGGGAATCCTCTCCCAGGAACAACTGGATAAAGCGTTAACCATCCAAGGAGAATCGGGGGGATTCCTCGGGGAAGTCCTGTGCACCGCCTTCGGGATCAACGAAAACAGAGTGTTTTCGGCACTGGGGCAACAATTGGGAATCGCCTTTGTTGATTTAAATACCATTACCGTCGATCCCGGCGTATTAAAATTGATTTCCCGGGAGCTTTGTTCGCAGAATACGCTTATTCCTTTATTCCTGATGGGAAACACGCTCACCGTAGCGATGACCGATCCTCTGGACACCCAGCTTATTCAGCGTCTCGAATCTATTACGGGAAAAAAAGTGAAATCCGTTTTCGGAACCCCCACGGCGATACGGATGAAAATAGAACAACATTATCTTTCGGAAAACACCTCGCATCGGACCAAACCTCATCCCGCACATACCGAAGGCCATCACCGGGAAACCCAGGAAATCGGCTCACTGAAAGAAGCGGCAAATCTGGCTTCGGTGGTTGAAATCGTCAACAACATGATCGCCAAAGCCGTGGACATGAGAGCCTCCGATATTCATATCGAACCACGCCAGGAAAGTTTTAACTACCGTTACCGTATCGACGGTGTTCTCTACGAAATGAAACCTCTTTCGTTAAAAAATCAATCGGCGATTATTTCCCGAATTAAAATCATGGCCGATATGGATATTGCCGAAAAACGCCTGCCTCAGGACGGAAGGATTGAAATGTATATCCTGGGTAAAACCGTGGATTTGCGAATTTCGACCTTTCCTACCATCCACGGCGAGAATGTAGTTATCCGGATTCTGGACCATTCATCCGGAGTCCTGAGCCTTACCGACCTTGGCTTCTCCAAAAACACCCTGGGAAAATTCAAACAGCTTATCCATCGTCCCTACGGCATCATTCTGGTCACCGGCCCTACCGGATCAGGAAAAACGACAACCCTCTACGGAGCCCTCAATGAAATCAACAGCCTGGAGAAGAATATCATGACACTTGAGGATCCGGTAGAATACGAATTGCCCTATATCCGGCAGTCCCAGATAAATCCCAAAGCCGGTCTTACCTTCGCCACCGGACTTCGTTCTATTGTCCGGCAGGATCCCGACATCATTATGATCGGAGAAATCCGTGATAAAGAAACCGCGGATATCGCGATTCACGCGGCATTAACCGGACATCTGGTCTTTTCTACCCTGCATACCAACGACGCCCCGTCGGCATTTACCCGTCTCATCGATATGGGAGTCGAACCCTTCCTGGTTTCATCGGCCGTTATCGGAGTAATCGCGCAACGACTTATTCGCACCCTCTGTTCAGAATGTAAAAAAGAGTATACCCCGGGTGACGAAATCTGCGCCCAACTGGGATTCACGCCGGAAAAAGACGCCAGATTCTACCAGGAACAAGGTTGCCCGACATGTAAACAGCGCGGCTACTCCGGCCGCAGCGGTATCTACGAACTGTGTCTGCCCGATGATCCGTTACGAGAACTCATCACCAAAAAAGTATCGGCATCGATCTTACGGGAGAAAACCATTGATTCCGGCATGGAAACGTTACGGGATGCGGGCCTGGAAAAGGCGCAACAGGGAATCACGTCTCTTTCGGAAATACTGCGGGTAACCGAAGAATAGCAATTGGTTCACGCTTTCGATATTGAGCTCTTTTTGAACGTTTTATCCGGAGTCGAAAGCTTTTTCGACGACAATCAGGTAACCTGAGACGACTCGGATCAAAACCAAACGTATATTGCTGTAAAAAAGTAAAATATTGTTTCAGTACTTGAAACTCTTAATTTTATTACACTTTTTGTATATATAATATATAGAGAAGTCTTTTTTTCTTACTTTTTTTATGGTAGGTTTTAATTGTCAGGTTAACAGAGGTTAACCTGACAGGCTGGTTACGGGTAAAAAAGGAAGGTAAGGGTAAATGGCTGTTCACCATTTTTTTTCCAGTGCACAAGCTGCGAAAATCCTCGGAATAAGCCGCATTTCCGTATATAAACGTATAAAAAAAGGGCAAATTAAAGCCGTCCGCATCGGTCGGAATTTCGCTATCGCCGAAGATACTCTGTCAGAAATGTTAACAGATAAAAGTGAACATAGTGCTAATAATAAAGACAAAGAAAAAGGGGGCAATCATGTTGAGGAAAGTCGTAACTATCACGGGGATATGTAGTTTTATATTATTACTGTCGGTGGGTACGTTTCCGGACGTATTCGCCTGTACCCTGGAATTCGACGGGGTACCCGTGGATATCACGTCCGCGCCGGGAGAGGACATCGTTATCTCGCCGGGAATCGGCGGAAATACCCAGATCGGTACCGCAGCCGGGACAAATACCAACGCCACATCCAATGATGATTTACATGTTACCGGAGTACTTGAAATCGACGGTTCTACATACGCCGACGGCGGCATTTTTTCCTCAAACAATATCCTGCCGAACGTGGATTCGACCTATGCCCTCGGGTCGGATACCGCGGCATGGCAGTATCTTTACGTCGATACGATTGCCGGATTCGATAACGCGCTGACACTGGCACCCCCAGCCGGATACAATTTGATCGGCGACGTTACCATATCGGCCCCCACCGGTAACGAAGTCGGTTACGACTTGTCCTTGGACGTCAATAAAGGCGGCGGAAGTTACACGGGATTAAAATTCAACGTTACTGAAACCAGCGCCCCCGGAGGAAGTAACAATCTGTTCGATTTCCAAATCGGTTCGACTTCACGATTCCGCATGGCTTCCGACGGAACCCTTTATACGTATGAAGATATGTATATTTCCGACAACGCTCCCGCCTTCGATAACCCTTCGGCCGATGCCGACCTCTACATCAAGGGAAATCTTGAAGTCGACGGAAACATTTCCGGCGGAGGAGCCGCGGGTATCACTTACAATCTCGATGACGCCTATGACGACGGCTCAAGTATCGCCGTCGACAACACCGACGTAGTATGGAATATGACCGCCCCGGCCAATTTTTACATTCAGGACGGAGGGAATCCGCTTCTGACCGCGACCAATACCGGATTAATCGGTATTAATACCAATACTCCGGTGTATCAGCTGGACGTAAACGGGACGATCCGTTCCGGACGAGACGGTCAAGACGGACAATTACGGTTGTATTCCGAACAGGGCGGCACCGATTATGAAGTCGTCATCGATCCGCACGCGGCAATGACCCAGAATGTAACCTACACTCTTCCGCCCGATGACGGGACCATAAACTATATCCTTATTACCGACGGCGCAGGGAATTTAAGCTGGTCGGACACCTGGACCGAACAGACCGCTCCCGCCGATTACGTAAAAGCCAGAGCCGGCGGTATTGCCTCAAACGATGCCACTTTATGGGGTACTAATGCCGATACCCATATCAACTTAGGATTCGGAACGTCGGCCACCGGTGCCAACGGACAGAATTACGGTTACGCAACCATAGGCGGCGGTCTGGATAATGTCGCCAGCAACGATTACGCCACCGTAGGCGGCGGTAATGCCAATATCGCCTCAGCGCAACACGCGACAGTCGGCGGCGGTGACACCAATACCGCCAGCGGCGATTATTCATTCGTCGGCGGCGGCGCCGATAACCAGGCCCAGAACCAGTATTCCGCGATAGCCGGCGGTGATACCAATATCGCTTCGGCTGATTACGCTTTTATCGGCGGCGGACAGAATAACACCGCCTCCGGCAACTATTCGGCAATCGGCGGGGGGTTGGAAAATGTCGCCTCCGGTGACTATTCAGCCATACCCGGAGGAAACTGGTTACAGGTCGGCGACGGATCGTTCGGTTTCCGCGGCAGAATCGGCAACCCGGCCGCATTAACCGATGTCAGTGCTGAAACCAATACGTTCCACATTGTCGATGCTCATTTTCACCACAATTTCAACAATGAAAATGCCGATTTCCGGGTTGACGGAGATAATGTCGATAACGTCTTATTCGTCGACGCCTCAGCCGACTTCGTCGGCATATCCCGCAATAACCCGGCCTATGAACTGGACGTAAACGGGGATCTGCGGGTCACCGGAACCATTTATGGAAGTATTGCGGCGGGAGGAGTCGCCGGCGGCTGGGTGGACGACGGGACGGAAATCCGCCTCGAGACGGATTCCGACGCAGTCGGCATAGGAACTCTTACTCCCGACGCGAAGCTGGAACTGCTGGACGATACCGGGGAACAATTACGCTTGACCCATACCGATGGAGCCAATTATGCTTCTTTTACGGTCGACGCGGCCGGAGACATCACTCTCGCTCCTTCGGGAGGGAACAGTGATATTACCGGAACATTAACGGTTTCTTCCGATCTCACTTCCAATGCCGATCTGCAAATCGACGGAAATACCACTCTGGGAGACGCCGCGGCCGATACGATTACCTTAAATGCCGCCGATATCACCTCGACGAACGCTTCGACCTGGGGATTAGCCGACGTAGCCGACGCGTTAAATGTCGATTCCGACACTCTGGTTATTGACGCATCAAGCGACGAAGTCGGTATCGGGACATCTTCTCCCGATCAAAGATTAGATGTGGAAATCGCCGGAAGCCCGCAAATACGGCTGACTCATACCGACGATACGATCTATACCGATCTGGAAGTCGATGCGGCCGGAGACCTGACGTTGACGACCACCGGCGACGAGATATTTGTCGACGACCATATTCGCTGGACGACCGACAACACCTATGATATCGCCACCAACGGCACCCGGGTTCGTACCGGGTATTTCGGTACGTCGATCGAGGTGGGGAATACCCATTTAGATGCCGATTCGCTGGATTACACCGCGGCCGGCGAGATCACTACCGGCGGCGCGATGACCTTAGACCCGGCGAACAACCAGAACCTGAACGTAACCCTGGCGGGAACGGGCGATATGATCGTCAATACCGACCAGCTCTATGTCGATACCGACGCCGCACGGGTCGGTATCGGAACCGCGACTCCCGACGCCACATTGCATGTCGACGGCGATACGGTGGTAGCCACCGAGGGCGGCGGATACAGTTTCGATAATCCCGACGCGGGAG
>CAZABB010000063.1:0-7431 GCA_964483625.1 uncultured Planctomycetia bacterium
TTCATTCTCGTTTCCTTCCCCGGCCGGGAGAGGGAAATGAGGCAGATGGTTCTGGGAGAAATCGAACGTAAAGTTACACTTCTGAGTAATCTCCAGCGTATTCCGGATCGCTTCCGGGTAATCTTTAAATATCTTCTTCATTTCGTCGGGAGAACGAAAATAAAACTCGTCACTACTCATCCGAAAATGGCTGGGATCATCCATGGTCGTCTGCGTCTGAAGGCACAACAGGGCCTCGTGAGCAAACGATTCATCCTTTTCCACGTAATGGACATCATTGGTCGCCACAAGCGGTATGTCCAGATCGGCGGCAATCTTGACCAGATGCTCATTGACCATGCGCTGTTCTTTCATTCCGTGGTCCATCATCTCCAGATAGAAATTTCCTTTTCCGAACACCTGCTGATACCAGTCGGCTTTTTTATACGCTTTGTTGATTTCCCCTTTGAGGATCAGAGAAGCGACCTCACCTTTAAGACAGGCACTGGTAGCAATAAGCCCTGAATGGTACTGTTCGATAAGTTCGTGATCAATACGCGGTTTATAGTAGAATCCTTCCAGATGGCCTAAAGAAGAAAGCCGTACCAGATTGGCGTATCCTTCCTTGTCTTTTACCAGCAGGAGAAGATGATAGATAGCGTTTTCGGAACTCTTGTATTCTTTTTTGAACCGTGATTCACCGGCGACATACACCTCACACCCGATGATCGGCTTAACGCCCGCTTTCAAACACTGCTGATAGAATTTTATCGCGCCGTAGAGATTCCCATGATCGGTCATCGCCAGCGCCGGCACTTTCATGGCCGCCGCCTGATTGATCAGGCGATCGAGACGGCAGGCCCCATCGAGGAGACTGTACTGGGTATGAACATGAAGGTGGACAAAGTCAGCGTGTGTCATATTTTAGCGTTGAGCGTTAAGCGTTGAGCGAATAGACGAAGAAAGGAATATAAAATCTATATTTCTCTCATCGCTAACCGCTGATCGCTCATCGCTATTTTATTCCCATTCAATCGTCGCGGGAGGTTTGGAACTGATATCGAACACAACCCGGTTTACCCCCCGCACCCGGTTAATAATCGTATTGGAGATTTCTCCCAACACCTCGTAAGGAATCCTGGCCCAATCGGCGGTCATCCCGTCGGCGCTCTCAACCGCCCGGACGGCAATAACAAATTCATATGTTCGTTTGTCTCCCATGACCCCGACACTCTTGAGCGGCAGGAGGACACAAAAGGCCTGCCACAGCGGCCGGTAAAGTTTCCTGGCCTTAATGATTTTTTCCATGATAGCATCGGAAGCCCGTAATATCCGCAGGCGTTCTTTGGTGATTTCCCCCACAATACGCACGGCAAGTCCGGGCCCGGGGAAAGGGTGCCGATGGATAATGCGCTGGGGAAGCCCCAGGAGTCTGGCAATTTCCCGCACCTCGTCCTTAAACAGCGTGCGGAACGGTTCCACCAGCTTCAGAGGCATCCTCTCCGGCAACCCTCCCACATTATGGTGAGATTTGATTTTTGATGTCGGCCCTCCGAAAAAAGGAATCGATTCGATCACGTCGGGATACAGTGTACCCTGCGCCAGATAACGCGCATTCTTTATCTTTTTCGCTTCGGCTTCAAATACCTCAATGAACGTGTGGCCGATAATCTTACGCTTCTCTTCCGGATCAAGAACTCCTTTCAACCGCTTTAAAAACAAACCGGCCGCGGCGACGAAATGAAGGTCTATTTTACAATCATCACCGAAAACTTTTATGACCTGTTTGGCCTCCCCGCGCCGCAGAAGCCCGTTGTCGATAAAAATACATTTGAGATTCTTGCCGATAGCACGATGAATCAATACCGAAAGAGTCGAGGAATCCACCCCTCCGCTCAAGCCGCACACGACCTTATCCTTTTTTACCTGTTTGCGGATCTGTCCCACCTGCGCGGAAATAAAGTCTTCCAGCTGCCAGTTGGCAAAACATTCGCAGATACGGAACAGAAAGTTAGAAATAATCTGCAAGCCTCCTTCGGTATGAACCACTTCCGGATGAAACTGTACCCCGTAAATCTTTTTCTCAGGGCACCCGATCGCCGCATACGGTGTGCTTAAGGTATGCGCCATGCGAATAAAACCTTTGGGCAACTGAAGCGCCCGGTCGGCATGCGACATCCAGGATACCACTTTGGCCCCCAGCGTAAAGAAAAGATCCTGGTGATTATCGATATACATCGGAGCGTGCCCGTATTCACGGCGGCTGGATTCGCGCACTCTTCCTCCCAACCCTTTGACAATACTCTGCATACCGTAACAGATACCTAATACCGGTATCCCCAAACGCAGGATATCCGCAGAGAGCCTGGGCGCGCCCTTTTCATATACGCTATAGGGCCCGCCGGAAAGGATAATACCCTTGGGTTTAAGTTTTTTGATTCTTTCGACGCTTACGGTGCACGGCTCAATCAGCGAGAAGACTTTCAGTTCGCGGACCCGGCGGGCAATCAGCTGGGTATACTGTGATCCGAAATCAAGAATTAAAATAGTGTCAGTCATAATCTCGTAACGCGAAACGCGGAATGCGTTCTGCGTAATAATTTTGTTCTTAAATGATTCTGTTTCCCCGGATTTTAACGCGTTACGCACGACGCGATACGCGTTACGTTTTCTATTTCCCCATCCCCACTTTCTGAACAACCTGAAAGAGTTTTCCTTCGGTCTGGATGGAAGGAGCAATGATAATCTCGGTAAAATGCATCTCCTTGATGTCTTTCACTCCCAGCGTTCCCATGCTGGTGGCTAACGCTCCCATAAGATTCTGGGACCCATCGTCGACCTCGGCGGGGCCGAAAAGTATCTGTTCCAGAGATCCGGATATTTTCACGTTCACTCTCGTTCCCCGCGGTAAATTGGCATGTGATGTCGCCATCCCCCAGTGATACCCGCGGCCCGGCGCTTCCTTGGCCCGGGCAAAAGCCGATCCGATCATAACCGCGTCGGCACCGGAAGCGAATGCTTTACATACCTCTCCTCCGATTCTCATCCCGCCGTCGGTAATCATCGGTACGTATTTACCGGTCTTTTTGAAATAAAAATCACGCGCGGCGGCGGCGTCAATGGTCGCCGTGACCTGAGGCACGCCAATACCCAATACCCCGCGCGTCGTACAGGCGGCTCCCGGACCGACCCCGATCAATATGGCATCACATCCGGTCTCAAGCAGATCCAGAGTCACCTCATAGGTTACGCAATTGCCCAGAATAACGGGAATCTTCCGCTTTTGACAGAATTTCGTCAAATCGAGCGGCTTATATTTCGTCGATATATGTTCGGAGGTAATAACCGTCGATTGGACCAGGAAACAATCCGCACCGGCATCTTCGGCGATATCGCCGAACCGTTCGGCATTCTGCGGGATACAGCTTACCGCCGCATACCCTTTGCCTTTCTTGATTTCATCTACCCGTTTGGCAATCAGCTTCTCTTTGATCGGAGTCGTATAGACTTTCTGGATAAGATTGGTCGCTTCCTGAGGCGTCGCCCGGGCAATTTCATCAAGCACTTCATCGGGGTTTTCATAACGGGTCTGAATCCCGTCGAGATTTAATACGGCAACACCCCCCAGGCGGGACATCTCTATGGCAAAACGCACATCAACGACCCCATCCATCGCCGCGGCAAGGATCGGCACCGCGAATCTCTTCCCGGCTAATTCCCAGCTGGCATCAACATCTTCGGGATTAATTGTTATCTTGCCCGGGGCCAATGCGATTTCGTCAAAGCCAAAACAACGGCGCGACCGTCTGTCCTTTCCAATCCACTCTGCCATCTGTTACCTCCTTATATTCTTTAATTTTAAATCACCAAGACCCAAGATGAAACAGTCAAACTCTAAACACGAAATAAATAGTCGTTCGTCTATGGTCGATAGTCGATAGATTAAAAAACATATGCCAGAGACCAGAACTAAAGGGAATAGTTTACACTAAAGACGCCATTTTTTCCACATTAAATTCATCATTCAGCATCTTTTTTATCTCTTGAGAATCAATCTCATTCGGCGGGGTCGGCTGCAATTCACCCGTGGAAATAAACCGGATAAGAGACCGTACCGATGACGCGATATGCTTACTGCGTAAGAAGAAAAATGATTCGTTCTCTATCCTGCCGTCTGAAATATCCCCTAAAAGATACACATCGTCATGGGGAACTTGAAACGCCGGTGGTGAATGCGGGGTAAAATCAAGCAGCTTATGGGAAGCGGAAAATCCGCTGTCGATAAATACCGCCTGAGCCGAAAACACTCTGGGGATTGATGTCTTCACCGCTTTTACCTGAGACTCACCGATGATCTCCTGAATTTCGATTCGATCGTACACGGCGACGCCGCGACGGTGTAAGGCATCATATATCTTCTCTTTCTCCTGTCCCAGAAAATCACAGCCATTGGTAAAAGCCCTTACTTCTTTCCCCAGAAAAGAAAGCGCGAAAGCCAGATTTATTCCCAGGAACGTATGGGCCACAATGCTGATATCGTGGCTGATCTTCAACATATCCCTTACCGCAAAAAAGTCCAGATTGTCAAAATAAAAGACGCCGTCACGAAACTCACCCTTAATCGAAAGAGGCTCACTCTGCGCTCCGCAGGCTAAAACCAGAGCCTGATAAGGGATCGGATCGGCATCTTTGCAATAGATGAGTTTCTTGTTGAACTGTATCCGGTCGATTCGCCGGCGGAAAAATTCGGCCTGGCATTCTGCGGCAAAATCATTCAGATACACCGGTTTCGGCTTCTGACGGGAAACAAGATCCCGGCAATAGTGCTCCTTGGGAAACCAATAGGGATTTTTATCCAGAAGGGTGATTTTTACCTGAGCATCAAGGTTTCGTATCTCTTTGGCCAAAGCCAGCCCGGCACAGCCCGCTCCGACAATAACGATACCATTATATTTCATAAGAAGGATTTTCTTTTGAACGCATCATCGCCGCTTTCAATAAATTATCAAAAAGAAAAAAACCCGTCAAAGCCCCGATCCCTCCGGGAACAGGAGTGACCAGAGAAGCCTTTTGGCAGGCTTTCCGGGAATTAACATCCCCGTATATTTTCCCACCCCGGGCCGAGATTCCCACATCAATAACCACAGCGCCCTTTTTGATCCAATCCGGCCTTATGAAATGAGGCTTACCGACGCAGGAAATCAGAACGTGAGCCTGAGAAACATAAAAGGGGAGCCTCTTCCTCTGGTAGGTTCCGATATGGGTGATATCCACCGTTGCCAGCCGATCAGCCAGAAGAACACTTAACGGTTTGCCGATGTGGGAAGAGAAGCCGATCAACACCACATCCCGGCCGTACAGATCGACCTGTATCTGATCCAGGACCGCAAGGACACTGCGTACGGTGGGAGGAATAAATAAAGGTTCTCCTAAAACAACACGCCCTAAATTAGCCGGCGTAACTCCTTCGATATCCTTATGCGGAGCAATCCGGGAAAACAGCCCGACTTCATTCCACGCCGCAGGCAGAGGTTTATGAATCATAATCCCGCACACATTCGCATCGGCATTCAATTCACTCAAAAGACGGGCCGTTTTTTTAACAGAAGCCTTTGCCGGCAGGCGGTAGTGGTGATAGGCGACATCGAAACTTTTCGCCAGACGCTGCTGGCTGGCACGATACACCTCGGTGGCCCGATCGCGGCCTACGGTAACAGCCGCCAGACTCACGTTCCCGGCCCTTCGCCGCTTCGCTTTGATCCGGCGCTTTAATTTTTTCGAAACAGCAGTGACATCAAATACGGTTCCCATCAGGCAGACTCCTGTATATACTTTTTTACCCGCGCGATTTTAGCCGCGTTACGGACCCCGAACATGATCTGGTTTACTTTCAAATTTTCCCGGCAGGCAGACAACGCCGCCTGACACAGTTTGATCCCGAGCCGGAAATCACTCAATAACGACTTCCTGACCTCCGGCTTTACCCGGCGGGAGATACGTATCGCTCCGGCAGCGCCCCGGGCAAGATCCATAATATCTTTCTGCATACGCGCCAGGTCTTTCCTTTTTTTTGCCGGATCCTTCTCTTTTAACAGCAGGGCGAACAACTCCCCATCGGAATCAATCGATCCAAACACCTCTGATTTAATCGTCTCCAAACGAGACAGAGAACGAACCACCCCCCTCTTCCGGGATTTTTTCAGGCTGTAGCTGATGGCCATCTGGATCAAAGATATCCCCAGGCATACCGCCAGCGCCGCGCAACTGCCTCCCCCGGGATGAGCCTGAGGCTTCCCGAGATCACGAATATACTTTTTGAAATCATTTTTATAATACTTCATCGGCACCGAAAGCGTTTTGTATCAACTCATAGACTAACCAGCTATCGCCTTGCGTAATACTTACGACATCAAAACGATAGTTTCCTTCCCCCTTCCGGCGGCAATAGACCTTCGCGGTACGAATAATTTTCTTCCGTTTTGCGCGGGTAACCGCCTCAGAGGGAGCATATCCGGCCCGTTGATTACGGGATTTCACCTCGATAAAAGCGGTGACTCCCTTATCCCGAGCGATCAGATCGATTTCACCGGACCGCCAGGAGAAATTTTGTTTCAATATTCGATACCCTTTTCTTTTTAAGAATTCTTTAGCCTTTTCTTCGTAGAATATCCCCTGGCGACTCATTTGACCGGGTCGAACGTCTTGCGATGAAAGGGAGTACTCCCCTGACGCGCCAGCAAATTGCGATGCTCCCGGGTCGGATACCCTTTATGAGTCGAGAAATTCCACTCAGGGTACAGGGCATCCATAACCTCCATCAGATGATCACGCGTAACCTTGGCGATAATCGACGCGGCAGAAACTTCCCGCACCGTGGAATCGGCACGATTGATACACCGGTAACGAACAGGTAAATCCGTCTTGAACATCGGCCCATCGACGATAAACTCAGCCCGATTAAGATACGGATGTTTTTCAAGTAATGCCCCCACCGCACGATTAAACGCGAGCATCGTTGCCTGAAGGATATTATACCGGTCGATTTCCCGATGGGTGGCAAAACTGACGGCGTAATACCCCTTATGACACAGTATCTCAAAGAACTCCTGACGCCGCAACGCCGACAGTTTTTTTGAATCAGCCGCCGCGACGTCACTCTGGCCGGGTTTAAAAAAGAAAGCACAGGTGACCACCGGACCACACAGCGGCCCGCGCCCGGCCTCATCCAATCCCACAATGATTCGTCGCGCGCTCCTCATCAAGTCTTTAGTCTCTGGTCTTTAGTAGATAGTCTACTAAAATCCTTTATGCCCCATCTTGCTTTCTTCTCCAATTTTCAACTATAGACTAACAACCATAGACTATAGACTGATTTAGGCAATCGACGCTTTCTTCCCTACCCGGCCGCGGATATAGTAAATCCTGCTGCGCCGGGGCCGACGGCGCGATTTC
>CAZABB010000064.1:0-7381 GCA_964483625.1 uncultured Planctomycetia bacterium
TGCTTTTTTGCAAGGGGAGAACTTTTTTCCTTGACTTACTTTTTCATAGGCACCCACCCGAAAAATTGTCTCGTTGCTCAGGCTTCAACCTTTGGTTTCCGCTCCTTGTGCTACGAGCCAATTTATCCCCCTATAAATTTGTAGACAAAAAGTGTAAAAAGAGGTAAAATCAATTTCATGAAAGATAAACGATACAATATGAGAGAAGCCGCGAAGGAATTAGGCGTTACACGCCAGACCCTTTATTATTGGTTTAAGAAGGAATGGGTTAAACCAAAGAGGGATTATCGTAACTTTCCGGTTTTTACGAAGGATGATATTAATCATATTAAAGAATGGCGTGAGACGCTAAACGAATGATTATTATGTTTTGATAAGCGAGGCGAACATGTTTAAAAAAATTAGGGTTATTGTGGTTATTTTGGGTTTTATTCTGTTATTTTCTTCGCTGACTATTTTCTATGTTCGATATAGTAAAATTGATACGGGTATGGAATTGGTTAAATTAGACAATCAAGCAAAAATAATTGCTACGAATATGTTTTTCTCGCAATTAGAGTCTGTTGGTAAGATATCATTGACTCTTATAGGGCTAATGTGGGCGTTTATTATCTATAAAGCCAGTAGGGTAGAAATCAGAGGTTTTTCAAGGATTTGTTTGTTTGTTCAGAGTAATATATTTTTGTTATTATCATTTCTTGCATACTTTATTGGAGAAGATTTCTTAATTGGGCGGATTTTTTATCATGCTACTATTGATTTATCAGCGCCAATAGTGAATTTTTGGTTATCAATGCAGAGACAGTTTTTTATTTTTGGTCTAATATGGTCAGCGGTGACTATACTTTTATCGTTAAGTCGAGATGATAAGGGGGGGGTAGTGTTATGAGGGCAACAGTGTTTCTGGGTTGTTTCATGTTTTTTGTTTTTATCGTAGCCCAATTATCATATGGCGATGATTTAAGTTCAAAGCAAGATTTAACATTGTCAAGAGCTGGTGTTGAAGCAATTATTGAGTGGGCTGTTGGACAAAATTTGATTACTAAAGACGCTGGACAAGATCTATCGTTGAAATATAACGAATTACCTGAAAAGACTAAAGACGCATTAGAAAAGGTATCGGATGCACAAATTAAAGAACGTTTTTTAAATTATGCGGAGTCAAAGAGAACATTTCTGGGTAGTACAGCTCAACCCTTAGACAAGGTTGATGATTTTAATTGGCAGTATTTGCTGTATGATGTTGGGTGGGCATTGTTTACAGTTGTTTCATCTGATGCAGTAAGTGTTAATAATATTGCAAGCGGTCCAACGGTAATGGTTAGCGATGGTTTTGATATATTTTTTAAACCCGAAAAAGAAGAAAAAATAGTTGTTCCTATGCTAAATAATTCATTCATAGTGCGCGCGACTGGTGCTACTGGTGATACAGTTTGGTATGTTGAAGATGTTGGGCCATCAAAATCTGTTTATTTTCCGCTGTCTCACTCTGAGGGTGTAGTATTACTTATTAATTCTGATCCTACGGGGGCGGATATTTACTTTAATAACAAAAAGTACTATAGGAAAACGAATACTACCTGTGTTCGCGATCCAGGGGAATATACCGTTACTATTAGAAAAGGAAATTATAAATCTTGGACGAAAGATTATATCTTAAAGAAGGGTGAACAATATAGTATTAATGCGAAATTAGAAAAAAATAAATAAAAGAAGATATGAAAGTTGCTGTTTACATACGAGTATCCACCGAAGACCAAGCTCGTGAGGGTTATTCACTTGCTGTCCAGCGTGAATATTTAGAGGATTTTGCCAAACGCGAAGGCTACGAGGTTTACAAGGTTTACTGTGATGATGGGGTAAGTGCTTATTCAACGCGGCGGCCTGCCTTACAGGAATTGCTTGCTGACGCCAAGGCCAAGCGGTTTGAATTGGTTATCGCTTACAAGCTGGATCGATTCAGTCGTAACCTTAAAGACCTGCTTAATTTGGTCGATGAGTTATCTGGTTATGGCGTGGCGTTCAAATCAGCTACTGAACCATTCGACACTTCAACCTCAGCCGGACGGCTGATGTTTCAGCAACTCGGCTCATTCGCTGAGTTTGAACGTAATCGTATTGCCGAGCGGGTTGTACCGGGAATGATAAGGTCTGCCAAACAAGGTAATTGGCAGGGCTCCTGCTACGCGCCTTTTGGTTACAAATACAATAAACCGAAGAAACTGCTTGAGATCGTGCCCGAAGAAGCGGAAATTGTAAAACTGATCTATCGCCTGTATATTGATGGGCGCAGTTCTTTCCGAGTTATGGAATACCTTAATAAGAATGGCTATAAATCACGTAGTGGAAAGATATTTTACAATAAGTTTATCTGCGATGTCTTAAAAAACCCTATATACATGGGGAAGATTGTTTGGAATCGTAAGCAGTATTTGAAGAGTTCGAAAGCAGATAGGGATTACAAGTATCAGGTCAACGATGAGGAAAAATTTATCGTGGTGAAGGGTAGGCATCAGGCTATCATCAGCGAAGAAGACTTTATAAAGGTTCGCAAGATAGTCGATGAGCGGAAGCACAGTTGGACGCCGCGCGCTACCGGTACTCAATATCTACTGCACGGCATAATGGGCTGTGCCAAGTGCGGCAATTATTATTCAGGGCTACTTGCTATATCAAATCCCAGGACTAAGTTTAAAAAACGGTGGTATCGCTGTTCGGGCCCGCTTCATCACAAGAATAAATGCAAAAATCGCTCTGTTCGGGCGCAGGACGTAGAGCCTATAATCGATGATGTAGTTAAAGTCTTAGCCACTAATCCCAAGCTGAAAAACAACCGTTTAACCAGTATGAGTGCCGTAAATACCCTCAAAAACCCGTTTTTGGGTATAAACGGTGATGAAGCGGGCTTTAAGCTTAGCGAGAACCATAAAAAACAGGCTAAGCTTACTGATGCCTACCTTGAAAATATCCTTGGCGAAGATGTATTTCGTGGTAAGATGGAAAAACTTCGCGAAGAAGAAAGTCAATTGCAAAATATCCTTGCTGGCGTTGAGCTTGCGGCAATGGAGCGAGAGCATTCGGCAGGGTATAAAAACAGAATAAAAGAGTTTCTTGAGGACTATGACGACAGCCTTACCGAGGTGAATTTTGCTTTCAAGCGGCGGATGGTGGGACTGCTTTTTCAAAACATCAAAATCGCCCCGCCAGTCGGCGGCGCTTCTGCCCGGAAAAGAATTTCTTTTTCGCTTTTTGAACCTTTTAATTCTCTTTTTTCGGAGGGGGGTGAATTCAAAAAATGCCGGAAAATAAAAAACAAAATACAAAAAGACCTGTCAGAGTCAAATTCATCACTCTCGGCTGTAAGGTAAACCAGTATGAGACCCAGGCGTTGCGGGAAGATTGCGTGAGAGAGGGATTTGAGGTCACTGAAGATAGAGCCGATGTGTACGTGGTGAATACCTGCAGCGTGACGCATCGTGCCGACCGGAAGAGCCGGGAAGCGATCGGCAAAGCGCGTCGGGAAAATCCTGGCGGAAAGATTGCCGCGATCGGCTGTCTGGCCGAACTGAACCGTGATATGCTTACCCGGTTAGGAGTTGATTACGTTCTTTCCCAAACGGAAAAATATTCCCTGGGGGAGGTGTTACGAGGGGGAGAGGTTAAAACCATATCTCCCTGGTCGCTGTCTGTGACCGAATCTTCCCGGCACCGGGCCTTTGTGAAAATCCAGGACGGGTGTGATAATTTCTGTACGTTCTGTAAAATTCCGCATCTGCGCGGTTCCTCCCGCAGCCGAGGCGAGGAAGATATCATCGCTGAAATAAAACGGTTATGCGTCAATCATCCGGAGATCGTCCTGTGCGGTGTCAATACCAGTCTGTATGGGAAGGATATAGGGCCTCAGGCGGATTTATACCGGCTTATCCGCCGGTGCCTGGATATCGAAGGGCTAAGACGGCTGCGGTTGAGTTCTCTGGAATCTCTGTATCTCGATGAACGGTTACTGGAGCTTCTTGTCCATCCGAAGTTCTGTCCTCATCTTCATCTTTCGTTTCAGAGCGGTGACGACCGGATATTACAGGCGATGAATAAGAAGGAAACAACCGCTCAGTACCGGGAGATTATCTCTCAAGCCCGCACCATACATCCCGATACCGCCATCAGCGGTGATATCATCGTGGGGTTCCCGGGAGAGGACCGGGTAAGCTTCGATCGCACACTCAATTTTTTAGAAGAGATACGTCCGATGCGTCTGCACGTTTTTCATTTTTCGCCCAGGGCCAAAACACCGCTTGAACATACCCGTCTGGGAGATCAAAAGGAAATCAAGCGGCGGTCGGTCAGGTTAAAGTCATTGGCAAAAGAATGGGCGTATGCGTATGCGAAAACATTTGTGGGGCGCCGGGTCAGCGTTATCGCCGAAGAAAAGAAGGGAAAATATTTTTGCGGTTACTCTCAGCATTACCTGCGGGTGAATTTTACCGGGGATGTAAGGTTGGGAGAGATGGTCCAGGTGAAGATCACCCGGGTAAACAGCAAGGGCATATTCGGGGTCAGTATATAGTCTCTGGTCTTTGGTCTCTGGTATATAGTGTGGGATCTTTATTGCTCGAGATTGTCTCACGTGTGACGTGTGTCGTGTGACTATGTGACGTGATTATGAGATTAAATAGATATATTGCCCAAAGCGGGGTATGTTCCCGGCGCCGGGCTGATGAGCTGATCGCCTCAGGTAGAGTTAAAGTGAATGATGAGGTGGTCCGGACTCCCGGCGTTCAGGTTAACGAAAACGACCGAGTCAGTGTAGACCATCAGCCCCTGCGTCTGTCCGAATACGTGTATCTCTTGATGAATAAACCCAAGGGAGTAACCTCGACCTTAAGTGATCCCTTTGCCCGAAAAAAGATCGTTGATCTGGTGCCCGAACATCTGGGCCGGCTCTATCCGGTGGGGCGGCTGGATAAAAACTCCCGGGGGCTGATCATCCTTACCAATGACGGGGAGCTGTGCCATCACATGACTCACCCCCGGTTCTCCATAGAAAAAGAGTACCGGGTTACCGTGGCGGGAGATTTCGCCGAAAGGTTTATCGGCCGCCTGAGCCGGGGTGTGAGAGAAGGAGGAGATTTGCTTAAGGTGAATTCCGCCCGGATCATAAAAGAAGGTGAGGGAGAAACTACGCTCACGGTCATCGTTCATGAGGGGAAGAAACGGCATCTGCGTCGTCTGTTCGGCAGTCTGGGGTATGCGGTCATCGATCTGAAACGTATTCGTATCGGGAACATACGTCTGGGAACTCTCGGCGAGGGTGAATTCAGAATCGTGCCGGGCCGCGTGGTGCGGCGGCTGATGGATGAGGGGATGCGGTAATCATCCGGCGGCGGGAGCATGCGGGCCGGGGGGGGCGATATTTGCATTGCAATTTTTTTTCGGAAATGGTAGGCTAATAATTTATATATCTATACAATGAAAGTGATTTTTCTCGATCGTGACGGAGTGATTAATACGTTCCCGGGGAAAGGGAACTATGTGACCGGAGCCCGTTCGTTTTCTTTCCTGCCCGGCAGTATCGAAGCCGTGAAGAAGTTCAACGAATACGGATTCAAGGTGTTTGTTGTATCCAACCAGTCCGGTGTCGCAAAAGGGCTTTATTCTCGGAAGGATCTGGATGTTATCGATAAAAAGATGCGTTCGGGTTTAAAGAAAAAAAAGGCCTTCCTCGACGGTATATACTATTGTACGCATGGTTCGAGCGAGGGGTGTTTATGCCGCAAGCCGAAAACGGGCATGCTTGAGACGGCTCTCAAAGACAGCAAAGTGTCTCCCGATTGTTCTTTTCTCATCGGCGATTCATTTGTCGATATCGAGACGGCAAAGAATTTCGGCGCTCATTCCGTCCTGGTCCTTTCGGGAAGAGAAAAACTTTCCGGTTCGAAAGACTGGCTGTGTCAGCCGGAGTATGTGTTTGATAATCTATTGTTAGCCTCCTATTATCTCTGTGCCCATTATGGCCGATAATATTCTGATCGTATATGCCAGTTGTGGAAGAGGACACGAAAATGCCGCCCGGGCGTTAAGCGAAGAGTTCGGCGTCCCCTGCCACGACATCCTTGATTTTACCCACCCGGTGATGAAAAAAATATATTCCTCCGGGTATCGTTTTCTCATTCAATATTGCCATCTTCTGTGGATAATTATCTTTGAAGTCAGTAAATGTACTCTGCTGAACCGTCTTACGCATTTTTTCCACCGGTTGATTTTCCGGAAATTCCTTGCCTATATCGTCAGAGAAAAACCTCGCGTGGTTTTCTCGACCCATTTTTTCAGTTCGTCACTGATCTCCGATGTCAAAGACGAGATTGGTTGCAAGAATGTGGTTTTAGTAACCGATCTGGGCGTTCATCCGGTATGGATCGACAGGAGCGTGGATATTTATTATGTGGGGCTGGAGTGTACCAAAGAAGAACTTTGTGCCCAAGGGATCGATCGGGATAAAGTCTTTGTTACCGGCTTTCCGTTACGCGCCGGGTTTTATGATGCGGATGATCCGGGGAGTATTTATAAGACCTTTTCTCTGCCTGAGGATAAACCGTGTCTTCTGTTCTTATCGGTGGGTTTAAGAAAAATGAGGTATCTCCCCGAGGCGTTGCGGGCGCTGAATGACGATTTTTACCTGATCGTGAGTTATGGAAACAATTGCGCGTTGAAAAAGAAACTCGAAAACCTCGCTTTACCGGGATTACGGTTGTTCTCTTTTTCCGAACACATCTGGACCCTGATGCGGACCGCTCAGATGATCGTGACCAAGCCGGGCGGTATTACCGTTTTTGAGTCGTTTCAACTGAAAAAACCTCTTATCTACACGCATTTTATCTGGGGGCAGGAGAAAAGCAACATGGAGGTAACTTCCCGCCGCGGTATCGGATTTTACGCCCGCAACGCGCGGGACCTTATCGCCAGGATCTATTCGGTACGCCAGAATCTTGATGAAATCAAAAAAAACATGTTTCCGGTAACCAATGCCCGTCTCACTATCCGAAACCATATTTTGGATGAGCTCTCTTCATCCGATCCCTGAAAGGTGGCTGTCGCTTTAAGCGTGCCGTCGCCCGATTACGGTGATTACATTATGATTACAGTGACGCATATCAAAAGCCGGGGTTCTCCGGTAATCGCATCGGGAAAGGTCGTATCGTGAAAAGTTCTAAGAAACGCTCCGTTGCCCGTGTCGTTTTTAATCTTGCCGTCGATAAAGAATTCGATTACCGCATCCCTTCAGGTGCTACCGTAAGAGAAGGGATGCGGGTGTGGGGCCAGTTCGGCCGCAGTACGCGGGTGGGGATCGTCGTGGAGCTTGTCGGAAGAAGCCTGCAGAAGGAGA
>CAZABB010000065.1:0-7104 GCA_964483625.1 uncultured Planctomycetia bacterium
CGACTCAACGCCGCCTAACGCCTCAACCAGCCCCCCGGACCGGCCGCGCTGAATGAGAATAATCGTAACCAGAGATGCCACTACCAGTATGTGAAAACTTAAAACCAGGTTATACATATCCGTTTTTCATTCTTGTATTAAATTCCAAATCCCAAGCGCCAATCATCGAAACCGATTCCATTTGGAATTTGGTTATTGTTATTTAATTGGAAATTGGAAATTGTAATTTGGAACTCCATATCTTATGCTTCGATTGTATCACTTACACCGTTTTTGACAATAGCTGAGAATGAATCGGCTTTAAGCGACGCGCCTCCGACCAGAGCCCCGTCGATATTGTCCTTCTGCATCAGTTCGCGTATATTCTCCGGTTTCACGCTGCCGCCGTAAAGGATACGGACTTTCGAAGAGGTATCCTCGGTATATTTTTCCGTAAGCCATCGGCGGATGAACGCGTGTACTTCTTCGGCCTGATCACCGCTGGCGGTCTTTCCCGTACCGATAGCCCATACCGGTTCGTAGGCGATCACGCTGTTTAACGCATCCAACGCGGCAAACGAAGCCAGTGAACCTTCCAGTTGAGTCTTGATGACTTCCATCGTCTTATCCTGTTCTCTCTCATCCAGTGTTTCCCCGATGCAGATAATCGGCGTAAGACCTATCCCTAATACCGCCTTTGCTTTTTTATTTACCGACTCATCGGTCTCTGAGAAATGCTTACGGCGTTCGGAATGCCCGACGATGACATATTCACATCCGGTATCTTTCACCATAATCGGCGAAATCTCACCGGTAAAGGCCCCTTCCGATTCCCAGTACACGTCCTGGGCCCCGAGCGAGACGACCGAATTTTCGACCGCTTTATAGACATCATTGAGCACGGTAAACGTGGGGCAGATAACAATGTCGGCATGGACAAATTTTCCCACTTCCCTGACCAGCCCCGAAGCAAGCTCAACGGCTTCGTTGGTTGTTTTGTACATTTTCCAGTTTCCCGCGATCAATGGTCTCCGTGCCATAATTACTCCTTTTTTAAACGTAACGCGTAACGCGACATGCAGAACGCGTAAAGAAAAAATAAAATCTCACTCTGACAAAACGCAGAACGCGTTTCGGATTCCGCGTTTCCTCTTACTTCTTTTCAGGTATTGCCGCAATCCCCGGCAACTCTTTCCCTTCCAGAAATTCCAGCGAGGCCCCCCCTCCGGTAGAGACATGCGAAAGCTTCTCTTTTACACCGAAGCGGCTCGCGGCCGCGGCACTGTCTCCGCCGCCGACGATCACGACACTATCGGTCAGTTCAGCAAGCAACAAAGCAATCTCCTTTGTACCGGAGGCGTAATCGGGCGTCTCAAAAATACCTAAAGGACCGTTCCACAGTACGGTTTTTGCGTTTTTGAGTTCTTCTTTAAATACGTCGACCGTCTTAGGCCCTACATCGACACCCAGCCAGCCGTCTTCAATAGAAACGTCGGCTGTCGTTTTTTTGCTTTCGGGGTTATCGAGCGCGCTCACGACCAGATGATCGACGGGTAAGACGATCTTTACTCCGGCGCCTTGAGCTTTCTCCAGAATCGATTTAGCCAGATCGAGCTTATCGGCCTCGATACGGGAAGACCCGACCGTTTTTCCCTGACTTTTTAAAAAGGTATATGCCATCGCTCCACCGACCAGGATCGTATCGGCCTTCTCGATGAGATTTTCGACCATCCCGATCTTATCGGAAACTTTAGCGCCGCCTAAGATGACCACATACGGTTTCTTCGGATCCAATGCCTGAGCAAGATAGGTGATTTCTTTCTCGATAAGGAATCCTACCGCAGAAGGTAAAAATTTTGCAATGATCGTGGTTGAGGCGTGAGCACGGTGGGCGGTACCGAAAGCATCGTTCACATACACATCGGCCAGAGAGCTGAGTTTTTTCGCGAACTCCTGGTCTCCGTCGGTCTCTTCCTTGTAGAAACGTACATTCTCAAGCAGAACGACCCGCTCTGAAGCGTCTTCAATGCCCTTTTTTACCGCGTCACCGACACAGTCATCCAGTTTCTGTACCGACTCACCCAGAAGATCACTCAATCTCACCGCGACCGGATTCATCCGCATCGTATCGACAACTTTCCCCTTAGGCCTTCCCAGGTGACTCATAATGATCACCTTCGCCGCGCCGGCATCCAGAAGATATTTCAGGGTAGGTAGACTGGCCTTTATCCGCGTATCGTCGGTAATCCGGATGCTATCGTCTAAGGGTACGTTATAATCGACGCGAACGATCACCTTCTTATCTTTCAGATCGAGATCCTTTATCGTTACCTTACTCATACTATACCTTCCTTTAAAAAATGATTACGGTGATTATCAAGGGATTACGGTGATTTTTTAATCATTGTAATCATCTCTTTAATCACTGTAATCAAATTCTCGCGGTCTCTACCGCGAGAATTTTACAGTCCTTTTTTCACAATGAGCCCGATGAGATCGACAACGCGGTTGGAATATCCCCACTCGTTATCGTACCAGGAAAGCACCTTCACAAACCCGCCTTCCAGCTTCATCGTGCTTTTGGCATCGAAGATAGACGAATGAGTATCTTTAACCACATCGGCAGAAACGATCGGATCTTCGCAATACGCCAGAATGCCTTTCATCGGACCTTCGGCGGCTTTCTGCATGGCAGCGTTTATCTCATCAACCGATACGTCTTTATTCAATTTCACGACCAGATCGACCAGGGACCCGGTGGGAGTGGGAACACGAATTGCCATCCCGTTGAGTTTACCGTTTAATTCAGGGATAACCAGCCCGACCGCTTTAGCCGCGCCGGTAGTCGTGGGAATCATCGAAAGTGCCGCGGCGCGGGCGCGACGCAGGTCACTATGAGGAAAATCAAGGATTCTCTGATCATTGGTGTAGGCGTGGATAGTCGTCATTAACCCCTCGGCAACGCCAAAGGAATCATGCAGAACTTTTACCACCGGAGCCAGACAGTTGGTGGTACAGGAAGCGTTGGATACGATAGCGTCATCGGAAGTCAACGCGTCGTCATTGACGCCTAACACGATGGTATTATCGACTTTGTCTTTTGAAGGAACGGTTAAGATAACTTTTTTTGCTCCGGCTTCCAGATGCCAGGCAACCTGTTCTCTTTTTCTGAATACGCCAGTCGATTCGATAACGATATCGACACCGAGATCTTTCCAGGGCAGACTTTTGGGATCCTTCTGAGCAAATATCTTGATTTCTTTGCCGTTGACCACGATCGCGTTCTCTTTCACCTCTACCGCGTGCTGGTACCGGCCGTATACCGAATCATACTTAAGAAGATGCGCCAACGTTTTCGCATCGGTCAGGTCATTGATGGCTACCACGTCGATATCTTTTTTCTCAAAAGCGATCTTGAACACATGCCGTCCGATTCTCCCGAACCCGTTAATTCCGATTTTTACTGCCATAGGATACCCTCCTTCTTAGTACGCAGATGATCGCGGATCTTACTGCGTTAGTCTGACGTATATTTTTCAAGGATTCCACCTTACCGTATTCCCGTTAAAGGGGTGGGGATTACATTTCCCCGATGTCCATCGGGATCATGTAAGGTGACATTATAGCAATCTAATGGTCATTTGCAACCGAAAAATTACGAAAAATGAGGCGGAAAAACCTATCGGGTTGTTCCCGGAAGCGTCTTCCAGGACAACAACAGAAGCACAATCGCCGCGGCACTTACGATACCGCCGTAGAGAAAGGCCGTGTTTGAAGACATATACTGCCAGAAGAATCCGGCGGCCAATGACGCCGGTAACGTCAGCAGGCCGATCGTGGTATGAAAAGCCCCCAGGGCGGTCGCCCGGGCATCCGCTGCGGCCATATCGGAAATATAGGCACGCTGATTCCCGTCGATGATCGCCTGGACCACCCCATAGAGCGCAAAGAGCACCACACAAAGGACCACCGAACGAAACAGAGCGAAACAGAAACAGATAGCGCTGAAGAGCCCATACCCGATACCCAGAACGGTCTTCCTCCCGACCTTATCGGAAAGGATGCCAAACGGGATCGAAAGCACCGCGTAAAAAATATTAAAAACAATATATAGAATCAGCGGCATGATTTCGGACCACTGACCAGCGAAATCCTCCTGAATCCGCAGGATGAAAAACATGTAGCTGAAATGAGACAGGGCAAAAAGTCCCGCTACGCCTAAGTAGAGACGCAGAGGCCGGGACAGATTCTTAAGGTTTACCCGCAACGTGCCGGTGGATACGGCGGTTTTTTGAGATTTCACAAAGAACAGCGGAATAAGCGAAAAAAATGAGATGACCGCGGCAATGATAATGATCAGACGAAATCCCAATCCCAGCCGCCAATAGAGGAATAAGACAAGAAGCGCGCCCAGGACCGCACCTGAGGTATCGAACATCCGGTGAACACCAAATGCCCTTCCCCGGGTACTCTCGGCCGACTCGGCGATAATCGCGTCCCGCGGAGCGCTGCGAATTCCTTTCCCGATACGTTCCAGGCCGGTAAAGATCAATACCTGCTGCCAGAAATGCGCCAAGCCCAGGCAGAATTTAAACATAAATGATATCGCATATCCGCCGACAACCAGTCTTTTCCGTTTACCGGTTTTATCGGCAAAATATCCGGAGAAAACTTTAAGCGCACTGGCAATACTTTCCCGCACTCCCCCGATGAGTCCGATAACCATCCCTCCCCCGCCCAGAGACTGAATAAAAAACGGCAGGATGGGCATGATCATCTCGCTGCTCAAGTCGTTTAAGAAACTCACGATACCCAGCAGGATGATATTGGGACTCAGTTTTTTTGTCTTATTCGACTGTGCCATACGACTATCAGTCTCTGGTCTCTTTAGTTCTCGCGTTATCCCGTACTCCCGTTACCCGCCATCGGCGGGTTTCCCGTTCACTCGTTTTTTGAACGGGCATACGGGCGAACGGGCAAACAGACATTATCAACTATTCTACGCCGATCTTCTGACTGCTCTGCCACAACCCGTGGATATTACAGTAGCTTGATGCGAACAGTGTTCCGCCGGCTTCCGCCTTGAATTTCACCGCGACCTCATGGTGCGTATATACGCCTGAGGTGTCGGGACCTTGGGCCGATGCACCATGCGCGGTAAATTCGGTCCGGGCGATCTGGTAGGGAAACTTACCGCCTTCGGGCTGAAAATAGAGCTCGATCCAGGCAATGTGATGTTCGGTTTTGTTGGGATGGGCGACTTCCTTACCGACACTCACCGTTACCGCGGTTATTTCGCCTTTTTTGATCGTTTCCGGCGCGGTAATCACCGGCACGTGTTTTTCCGATTTCCAATCGGCAGTCTGAAACAATTCTTTAAACTCAGCCATATCGTCCCTCCTTCTGTTTAACGCAGATTATCGCTGATTTTGAATACACAAAGCTGATCGCTGATATACCCTCCTACAATACAGACACCTATCTTTATAACAATAGCGCACTATTTTATCCTGTCAAGAAGCAAAAGATAGAGATACAAACATGGTGTCACACCTTTACCTCATTTTTGCTTTTTGATATATTCGTGGTTTACCGTGAGATAGAAATGATCTTATATTCCAGCGTACCGGCGGGCACCTCGATCTTTACGATCTCATCGACCTTATGTCCCAGGAGAGCCTTCCCTACCGGTGAGGTAACCGATATTTTCCCTGAGACCGGATCGGCTTCTTCATTCCCCACCAGCGAATATTCGGTTTCTTCATCGCTTTCCACATCCTTGAGTTTCACGGTTACCCCGAAACAGACCTTATCGTCGGGCACCGCGCTTTCATCGACAATTTCCGCCCGGGAAAGTTTATCTTCCATATCATGAATTTTCGCCTCATTATGAGAAGCGGCTTCTTTGGCCGCATGATACTCGGCGTTCTCTTTCAAGTCACCCAAAAGCCGTGCCTGTTCAATTGCCTGAGATATTTCCCGGCGTTTCACATTCTTTAAATGTTCGAGTTCCTGAATCATTTTCTCATAACCCTGCTGGGTAAAATATACTCGTTCCATGGTTCCCCCTTACTCTTTCAATGTTTTTCTTGTTTACGTCGTCTCTTCTTTTTAAGCGTCGCCTTGCCACTCAGTGTGGCCTTGCCACCGAGGTTCTGTTTCTTCTCACGCACCAGGCGTGAGATATTCTTCTGCCGACGTGTAATTTTCTCCCGTGACATGGAAACCGGATCAATTCACTCTGGTCGCTCCGATTGCTTCCTGTGTTTTCAACGCCTCCTGCACATCCTTCTCTTTCACCAGTCCCATTTCCTTCAATGTCTCCCCCAAGACCAGCCCTTTCTTCCAGTGAACCCTCAACGCCTCATCGAGCTGTTCCTGGGAAATCAATTGCTTATCGATAAGGATCTGACCCAGCGGTTTATACAGTGCCGGCGCCCGGCTGCTGCCGGAACGAACCGGCGACGATGCTCCGTGCGCCTCGTTATTTCTCCGGTCGGCCATATAATGGCTGCCTTCCAATCCTTTCAGGTAATGTTTGATCTCGGCAACACGTTCGTTAATCTGGATGATATTGGATATCTCCGAAGGAATAGGACGATTAACGACCGCGACCGAAACGCTCATCAGGGAACGCCGTTTGATCTTATGCGCCCGGTCCCGGGCGATCACAAACCCCCGTTTACGGTCTCCGGCGGAATAATGAAACGGAATGAGCCGGTCAAAAATGGTTACGAAATACTGGCAGACATCCTTATACCGGTCAGGCGTGGTAAGAAAGACGAAATCATCCCCGCCGATGTGGCCGATGAAATCATCTTTATTTCCGTAATTCTTCAGAGCGTTATACAACATGTACGCCGTCTGCATAATAACGCGGTCACCGTTTAAATACCCGTACACGTCGTTAAAATACTTGAAGTTATCGATATCGACATAGCCAAACGAAAACGGTTTTCCGCCTGAGAACCGTTCGTTCACCATCTCTTCGATAATCCGGCCGCCGGGGAGACCGGTTAAGGCACTGGCGTAATAGCTGTACTGAGCCCGCCGCATCGCCATCTCGACCCGAACGCGCAAATCAAGCGGATCGGGCGGTTTGATCAGATAATCATCGACCCCGTG
>CAZABB010000066.1:0-7009 GCA_964483625.1 uncultured Planctomycetia bacterium
AATTTTCGATTTTAATTTCATGTATTCTAGCCATTATCTATTCCTTTTCGTCTTTTCTAAACTTCTTCCCACACTCCGAGCATTCGACTTCGTTATCGAAAAACAGACTGCAGGGGACATCGGCACCGCAGTGCGGACATTTCACAACATCTGCACCCATGGTAAAATCGTAACCTATAAATTCATCGAATAAATCATCCAATATAAAAAATTCCCCCTTACCGAAACGTTACTTAATATTATTTTATCGACCTCATATCTTCTGCCGCTGGTAATTTACCAACAAGCATCCCTTGAAAATCACGGTTCATACTTTGCAAAAACTCAAAGAAAGCGTCCTTAGTTTTTACTTCGACATCATAATTTTCATATGCCCGTGTTGATATTAACCAATCAGCACCTTGTTTGCCAAGAACCAATAGCCCATGAAGATGTGCTCTGTATTTTTTTGTTAATCTTTTTACGGCTTTGGCCAGCGTTGCAATAGACTTATATGCTGTTCCATCTAAAGCACATAGAAAAGTCCTCGGGGGTGGAGTAGACAATATTGTTTTTTCTTTCACTATGTATTTTTTGGACAATGATCCATAACGACGAAAAACATCCGATAAGTCTTGCTTATCATAAGAATCGCCTGACTCTATACTCAAAACATCTTCGATATATGCGCCTTCTTTTGAAAAACATTTTTCCTTTATTTCCGGCCATACATCCTTAACGCAATGCCCTGATGACAAACTACGCGATACTTCTTCTTTTATCTTGTCTTGGTCAATTATCGGACAGGATACTACTTTTTGGAATGGAACTTTGTTCTTGGGAAATATTTTCCTCAGATGAGCAATCTTTTTTATATCACCCTCTAGCTTAGAAGCGTTTAGTTGGGTAATAGTTACCTCTGCGACACCATATACCGAACCGCCCAAAAACAGTCCAGAATTATCCCCCAAAAACATTGGAGCATTCATAAAATCATCATATACGACAATATCATGCTGATGTGAAATACGTTCGGCATTTACTACAAATCCTGATGACAAGTTATATCTCTGGGGTAGATGTTTTCTTAATAAACGCTTAAAAGCGTTTTCGGCTTCTAATCCTTTTACCGCTTTATGCTGTATAGCTAAGCGGATTACATTAATATCCAGTTTCAATTGTTTCTTGTGGAGCTCTATTATCTCTTTTTTTGTAGTCATGTGTTATTTATCCCTAAATTCTGGCGATGTAACCTTTGATTTTGTGGTCAAACATCTATTGCTTGAACAGCTTGACGACATCGCTCCAGGTTTTCGGCTTATATTTATCCCACTCTTCCTGTTTTACATAGAGCATTTTGTATGTGATCTTTTGCTGTCTGGCGGATGCGTCTTCACACCATTGAGCAAGCCTTTTTATTTTCAGCGGGTCATCTAAATCCTCACGGCCCTTTGTCTCAACAATATAAACTGTCTTCTCGTCTGTTTTAACAAAAAAGTCCGGGTAATAGTTAGCAATCGTGCCATCGACGTTTTTGTAATCGATCTTAAAATGAACCTCGTAATAATTCTTAGCAAACGAAACAACCTCATCATCGCCAAGACGCTCGAGAAAATCGGCGAATTCAAGCTCGAACTGGCTGTCACCGACAATCCTGTTAAAAACACTTTTCTTCGGCACAAGATAAGCCCTGTCATTCACGACAAAGGGACGGCTGTTACTGATCTTCGTATAATTTTTAATCTGCGTGTCACCCACATCCCGTACCGTTAAAGCGTTGATTTCCTTCTTAAAGGTATTCAATATTGTTTTCGATGCTTCAATTTCAGACAGGTTTCTCAAGATGTTTTTATCATCCAGGGATATTTCTTTTTCGAACAAATAAGATTGAATGAAGTCTTTAACTTTTCCGAACAATACATCATAACACCCAAAAAGACGAAGTTCCCTCATAATGCTCTGGGCAAAAAATCCTACTACGCTCTGGTAGTTGGGTTCGATATTACTTTCCAAGGTGGTAGTATGATGGACTTTTTCTTCGACAACATGCCGGAAAACTATTTCCCTCTGTTCCTGCTCGTTGAATTGTTTTACTTTCAGCTTTTCGTTAGCGAATTTTGATACGTCCAGGTCCGACAGATTTTTATATTCTCTCTGGATACGTGGCGTTAGGATAGGAAGCTCTATATCTAACTTCTTGATATCTTTCTTGGGGTTATCATGATCTACTTCTATAACCGTCGGAGTGACCGCTTTGGATGTACGGTCCATTTTGCGTTTTTCCAGTTCCACGCCTTCGGCTTTGATCGATTCGACAAAATCCATAAAAGCCGGTGTTCCGGTAACGCTGACATATTCTTCGACATCTTCCCGGCCGAAAAACATACGTCTCAGGCCCCGGCCGAGTGTCTGTTCCGGCAGTATATTAGAAGCGGATGAATAGGCCCGAAGTCCGACAATCGTTGTTACGTTTTTAACATCCCATCCTTCCTTTAACATTAAAACTGAAACAATAACTTTATAGGGGCTTTCCAGACCATCAATATCATTAGCCTGTCTGCGCAGGCGATCCAATTCTTCTTTGGCTTTACCAGTCACCTTTTCCGATATGTCACCGCTCTTATTGGTATGGATCGTTAAAACCTTACCGTTAAGATCGGAATAATTCTTCTCCAGATACTCCTGAACTTCATCACAGTTCTTTGTATCATCCGTCATAATAAACAGAATCGCTTTTTTACCCGTAGGCTCAAGTTCTTTGGAAGTCTTTTTCCATTCTTCTATGCCGAGACTAATATAATCCTCGTATTTTTCGGTAAATATGGCACTCTGCTTTTCCTGCAACTTTCCGCGGCTCGCTTCATCCGGAAGAACAGGGGTTTTAACAACTCCCTGATGTATAGCTTCTACAAGAGGATAATCCGAAACTGTTTGGACGAAAATCGCGCCGTTATTATGCTTTGGCGTTGCCGTGCAATCTATCTGCAGAGAAATCTGTTTATCTTTCTGCTTTAATTTATTGTTAATATCCTGTATTGACTTGAACCATGCCATTTTGGGATCGTGTATGTGGTGAGCCTCATCGTTAAAAACAACGATTTCATCAATATCCCGGATAACGTTGCTCAGTTCCACCAAGGATTCGTTCGTCTTTGATACCGGCTTCTGGCCCAGGAAATAATCTGTCAAATCCTCGTCACTGAAAGACGCTTCTTTTACATCGCTTTCATAGACCCTGTGGATATTACTGAGAAATATATTACCTGTAGGTGATACCGTAGTTAAATCGTCCTGCAAATGTAAAGTTATCTGGAAATCATCCTGCCAGTTCCGGCCCTCGAACCCATTCTCGGGCAGAACAGGGTCCTGATAAAATATCTTCAGACCGTCAAAATCCGTCTTTATGCGTTCGAGCACGATAATATTGGGCGTAATCAAAAGAAAATTGCGGGAAAGTTCCGAATCCGGTTCATATAATTTATGAAAATATGACCAGGCAAGAAGCAAGCTCATAACCTTTGTCTTACCGCTTCCGGTAGCCATTTTAATAACCAGGCGAAGCCAGTCCTCATCGAACATATTCGGGCTTACACGGCCCAGGGAATCGAATGGAAGAAGATCGTATTTGTTTCTTGCTCCAGCGACATCATAAAGCCAGATAATGGTCTCAACTGCTTCTCTCTGCGCGAAATAATACTGGAACAAGGAAGAATTACCGTCAGCCCCATAAACTACATGCTCCTGCTTAAACCACCAAATCAATAAAGCTTTTGACGTCGCACTCGCTCCTTCGTAATTTTTATCCCGCCATTCTTTGACCTTTTTACGCAACTCCGGCACGAAAGGAGGAAGCAATTTCTCATAGCCCTGCTCACGCAGAGTTTCATCCGCCGGAAACCAGCGTATATCCGGATTTAAAATCGCGAATTTATCTTTTGGAAAATTCTTATGTAACGCCATTATGAAATATTCACCTCAATCACTCTTGTCGTATCATTGCCGAAGATATCAACCACCTTAACGGCTATCTTACGCCGCCCGGGTGAGACTTCTTTTTCTGCGGATACAAGTTCAAGTTTTCTGTCTTTTTTTGTCCTGAAAGATTGCCATTCATTCTCAAATATATATGCCCCGGTCCATTCTTCTTTTTCTTCCTGTGTATCAGGATCGACGGAACGAACAATTTCTTTTCTGCTTTCCATATTGAAATCAACAGACCAGTAATCTACCCAGTCTGTCCATTTTTTTGTGAGGACTTCTTTGGTTACTACCGATGTCTTTTTATCCTTGGAAACCTTTATGACCTGGCCGTTTTCAATAACAATCTTGCTCGCACCGGCCCTAAGCGCCCCTTCGGTTTCCTCGACGCTATCCTGATTATAAAAAACGCTGAAATCCCGCAATTCAACCGCTATTGTTTTCTTTTTTCCGCGGCCTTTTACTATGGGCTTTATCTCGATATACGCAACATCATAGAACTTGACATGCCCCTTTTCAACCGCCCGGCGGTCAAATACCTCCCGCGGAATAACTTTAAACTGGACGTCAACGCCCTGCCTGCTTAGTTCAGCAAAATCAAGTCCCATTTCATAATCGAATCCGAGAACATCAAACTTGGTAACGCCTTTTCCTCTGGCCTCTTTGATCGCTTCGTCAACAAATGCTGAGGACACAGGCGTTGAAATGGGCCCTATAGCAACAAGACGGTCTCTTTTTTTGCCGACAAAGTTATTGTAAGAATCAACCGGCTGGGCGCTATAAGCGGAAAGAATAAGCTCGATATACTGCTTTTCTTTTCTCTCCAAAATCTGATGTTTTTCCTGCTTCCGTATATCTTTGTCGACACTAACATATTGTTCGCGTTCATATTTGCCGAGATTAAGGATCTCAAAAGGCCTGAAATTCTTGCCGGAATTCTTCATTTCCCGTTGCACCTGGATAAGGCGTTTGCGTGAAGTATGCATAGCAAACCGCCCAAGGTCTGACCCGATCCATTTACGGCCCAGCTTTTCGGCAACAGCTAAGGTAGTCCCTGACCCGCAGAAGAAATCGGCTACAAGATCACCTTCACTAGTTGATGCTAAAATTAATCGCTCCAATAATGACTCAGGCTTTTGTGTTGGATAATCCAAAAGTTCAGCTGAGTCTTTTTTTCCAATGTTTCTAACAGCTTCCTGCCTAACATTTCTTATGTCGGTCCAGACATCATCAGCTAAAATTCCTTTTGCTTCATCCAAATAATACTTTAATCGTTTTGCTCCGCTCTTGGTTTTAAAAATTCTGCCTTCCGCTTCAAATTTTGCAATTGATTCATCCGAATAATCACCCAACGTTTGCGAAGCCCATCGACGACCATCTGGGTCTTTCTTTGTAAAAAACTTTTCCACATAATCGGAAGAATACGGCAAATAAATATTATTGAAAACTGGAGTATTGCCTTTTTTATAGGAGATTATCACATCATAATCTCGTGGAAACATTTTCGATTTTGTTTTTCCACCAGTAGGCGTTGACCTTCTCCAAATCAATTGATTCATATGATTATTTTTTCCAAAAATCTCATCCATAACTAAGCGAACACAACTATTTAACCGCCAATCACAATGAACATAAATACTTCCATCATCAGCTAATAATCCATGCATAAGTTTTAACCGCTCATAGATCATGGCAATAAAGCTGTCAGCGCCCTTACCCCAGGTATCCCGATAAGCAACTTCTTCAATAACCGACGGTTTCTTTGTAAATGATTCATCCCCGATCTCAACATTCATGGAAAAGTCAGCGCCCACATCAAAAGGCGGATCAATATAGATGAGTTTTAGGCCTCCCTGCTTTTCTATCTCGCGGCGCATGGGACCGTTTTTAAGAGACGAGAGTATAAGGTTGTTATCTCCCCAGATAAGTTTATTTGTCCAGCCCCTGATTTGCCTGCCTGACGGATCGAAGAAATCAAAAGTGTCCTGTTTGTTACCCGTAATACGTTCTGATCTCGGTTCATCTATATGTTCGATAGACTGAAAGGGAAGCACGAGATTGTTGACTTCCTGAGTTTTTCCGTTCCATACAAGCTCAACTTCCCGGTCATCATCAAAAAGAAGAAAGCGGTATTTTTCCGGAAGAGGCTTTCCTTCCTGGATATATTTTATAGCGTCGCGTCTTTCGTTATCCGATAATCTCATTTTTCTTTATCCTTCAATAATTTCGATGATAAAAACTTTTCGATATGATACTGCTGAATTTTGTTCGGCCTGGTTTTTCCATTGAGCCACCGGCTGACAGTGGAGAAGTTGACGCCGATATCTTCCGCGAGCTTTGTTTGAGTAATCCTATTTTCCAGACGATAGAGTTCAAGTTGTTTTATTAAGTCACTCATGATAGGTTACCTCTTGCTCCTTTTGTTTTGCACATCTTGCATTGTATTGCAATAGAATTGATAAGTCAATGAAAATATTTCCCAACCTCAGAAACACCCTTCACTGCAAATTCCCATGGCATTTACCCCGTTAGAGAATAAAGTTCTCTAACGGGGTTTACTGACATTCGCATGACAATCATGACAATTTTACCCGGTTTTGACCATGTTTTGAGCCGTTTTGGGCCCCTTTTACTGACATATTGGCATTGAAATGTCAGGGTGCCCCGGACTTTTTACCCCGAAATAAGAAATAATGTCAGTCATAACCTCAATAAATACAATATATTGCGTATAAATAGCCTTTCCCAAAATCATGGTGCGCATGAAAAATTGTCCCTGACATCGTTTTTCAAGTCAAAATCACTGACAAACTGCGACTCGGCTGACCCTCGGCCCAGGCCCGCCCGGGAAGGACCCGAGAAAATATCCCGTTAGAAAAAACGCCCGGGGCATTGCATTAACACCTGTGAAGGTATTTTCTAACGGGATAAATGCGTGCGGAGAAGGGTGGAAAGGAGGTAAAACCCACACCCTCTGCCAGGCGCATATACCCTGTTAAAAAGCCGTTCATTTTTAACAGGGCTTACCCGGCAAAACCTTAGCGACGGTACA
>CAZABB010000067.1:0-6764 GCA_964483625.1 uncultured Planctomycetia bacterium
GTGTCCTTGTGACATGCCGAAGGCATTTGTGACCTTGTGACTATGCCTGCCTGCCGGCAGGCAGGTGTCTATGTGACTTTCCCCGGAAGGTGTTCCTTCCGGGGAAACTGTTGATTTTTTTAAACATGGTGTCCCGAAAAAACAACGTTTATAAATAACTGCGGCGCAATAGCTTGTATCATTATCATTCCCGTCGGGGAAGACCTACCGTCTGATATATCCATTTTTCTCAACAAAAACCGCCCTCTGAAAACCCCTCAAAAATGCTACTGTAAGCGCTTACATTATTTTCATTCTCTATCTCTCTGTGGGACAGCAATTTGTTAACTATTGTTTGTATTTCCTTCAATCTGGCATCAAAATTGCTTACTATGAAAGTCCGTGACACACCATGACAGTTCTTTAATAAACAGAAGTATACGATTTAACGAAGGACGACCGTTCCTTCCAGTCACTTGGATGAAGGACGAAAAGAATGTCCGAATGAGCAGAGCGAATGGTCGTCCCAGCGAGGTATAACCGAGCGGGCGTCCCTCGTTTCAACGTTACTATAAGGGAGGAAGATAATGATTCACAATGAACGAATGACAATTACCGAAGTTGCTCAAAAAATAGGGGTAGTGCCCCGGACGATTGTCCGCTGGGAGAACTCCGGTAAGGTCAGTAAAGCCAAACGCGACTGGCGCGGCTGGCGGGTATATTCGGAAAAAGAACTGGACGAACTGCAGAATTTTGTCGAAACCTTATACGAAAAGGCGTAAATAGATGGAGATAGAACGTAGAGACCGTGTGGAAAAAATGGAAAAAAGGAGGGATTCGATGAGTACCTTAAACAAAATTAAAGTCATCAGCATTCTTGTCGTGACATCATGCATGGCCATTTCTTTATTGGTATTTGCTCAAGGCGTGCCGGCAACCGCGGATATGGGAACCGGGCAGTCGATGTCTCAGGTCGATGCGTTGTCATCGATTGTGGGAACGGTTGCGACTTCAGATTATACGCTGGGAAGAGGCGATGCTGTTGAGATCATCGTCCGTAACCAGCCGGAGTTCTCCGGTCAGTTTGTGGTCGGCCCCGACGGAAATATTCAGTATAATTTTGTGGGTGACGTTATGGCCGAAGGCTTCACCAAAGAAGAATTGAAAGATGCTATTACCGATGAGCTCGGAAAATACGTGAAGATCCCCGAGGTAAGTGTGACGATCTTAGCCTACCGCAGTAAGAATATTTATATCTTAGGCGCGGTACGCAGGCCGGGAAGATATCCGATGGCCGGAGATGAGATCGCGTTACGTGACGCGCTGGTCGATGCCGGCCTTCCTACCGATGCCGCGGCCATGCGTCGTACCCTGGTTATCCGTCCCGATGAAAACAAACCCATATTACAAAAAGTAGATACTTTCAAGCTGTTATACCGAGGTGTTTTAAAAGATAATGTTATGCTCGCGCCGGGAGATCTTGTGGTTGTGCCTTCGACGGTGCCCAGTGAATTCAATAAAGCTTTAACCAACCTTCTTGCTCCCATCAGCCGTACCGCAGCGGTAGAAGGAGCTCTTTCGGGAGGATTCTAATTGAATATGAACATGTTTCGTCTAATCACCGTAATCTCTCATGAATCACCGAAATCGGGTGCTGTCTTCGGACAGCACCACATAAGGAGTAAAAGAATATGACCGGACAAAACAAATTCGATATTTCTCAATACCTGCAGATCATTCTGAGGCGAAAGAACTGGTTTATCCTGCCGATGACGATCATTGTGATCTCTTTCTTCATCAGCGGGTTCATGTTGCCGAAGATCTTTGAAGCGAAAGCGGTCATCCTGGTCGAGGATGATAAGGTTGTCAATCCACTTTTACAGAATCTTGCCGTATCCACGACCGTGGGAGACCGGATCAACGCCCTCAGAGAGGAGATACTGTCCTGGCCGCGCCTGTTTCAGCTGGTCGAGAAACTGGGACTCAATGATAATACAAAGAATCCCATTGAACTGGAACATTTGATCTATCAGATCCGCCAGAATATCAGGCTTTCGATGAAATCACGCGATGTCGTCGTGATCTCCTACCAGGGACAAAATCCTCAGGACACTCAGAATCTGGTCAATACGCTGTGTGATATCCTGATCAGCCAGAATATTACGGCTCAGATCGAAGATACCACATCAGCGATCGATTTTATCAACGAACAGCTGGCTATTTATAAAGAAAAGCTCAATAAGTCGGAATCGGAACTGAGAAAATTCCGGGAAATTTACGGAATGGGGACGTTATCGGAGAAACGGACGATCAAGATCGTCGAGGACGGCGGAGAAGTCATGACCGACAACGAAACTCCCGCCGGTGTCACCCTGGCTGAGATAAACCGGGAACTCGCCGACGCCGAATCGGAGCTGGTCATGGCGTCGATCGACTGTACCGACGATCATCCCCGCGTGGTATCCTTAAAACGTAAGATCAAAAGTTTAAAAGAGAAAAGAGATGCCTATATCCAGCAGGTAGCCGAGAAGGTCGGGGTTGAGGCTCAGAACTATGTGGAGATCGCTGATTCCATGCCGCGGCAGCAGGAAGAACTTGTCCGGCTTACCCGGGATAAATCGATCAACGAGAAGATATACCAGATGCTTCTGGAGAGGCTCGAGTCGGCAAAGATCACCGAAAACCTGGACAATTCCGATAACCGTACCAAGTTCCGTATCATCGAGCCGGCCCGTCTGCCGCTTGAGCCGATTAAACCCAACAAACTTAAATTAAATATCTTAGGGTTGCTTTTAGGCGGCTGTGTGGGATTCGGATTCGTGTACCTTGTCGAATATACCGATACGTCGTTTAAGACCGATGAGCAGTTAAAAGAGCATTTCAATGAACGGGTCCTGGGCTCGATTTCCAAGATCAACACCGAAGAAGACATTCAGAAAGGTAAAAAAGGCGGCAAGAAGATATGGCTCTTTATAGGGATCGCCGTCGGAGTACTCATCCTGGTTATGGCAATTACTATCATATTATGAATATAGTCGTTCGTTGCGTGTCGTTCGTCGTGCGTAACGGGATAACGGGCAAACGGGCGAACCGGATCATATAAAAAACTAAACCATGTACGAACAATTTTTTGGATTCAAAGAGAAACCATTCAGCGTAACCCCGGATACCAAGTACTTTTTCTCCTCCGAGAAGCATGAGGAAGCGCTTAATACTCTGTTCTTCGGGATCATGGAGAGAAAAGGGTTCGCGGTATTGACCGGTGAGGTCGGCTCAGGCAAAACCACCGTCTGGCACGCGCTCTTAAATAAGCTTATCCGCGGAACCAAGATCGCGCTGATCACCAACAGCCATCTTACTTCAAAGCAGATGGTCATGGCCATTCTGGATGAATTCGAGATCCCGTTTAAGGATCATTGGCCCAAGATCAAGCTGCTCAACGCCTTAAACCGCTATCTTCTGGAGCAGATTACTCTGGGGTTTAACGTAGTTGTGGTCATCGATGAAGCGCAGAACTTAAGGCCTAGCGTGCTTGAGGAGGTAAGGATGCTGTCGAACTTAGAAACCGAACGGGAGAAACTTCTGCAGATCGTGCTTATCGGCCAGCCGGAATTAAAAAGCATGCTTGAGATGAAGGAATTACGCCAGCTCAGGCAGCGGGTCGCGGTGTATTATCATATCCGGCCTTTGACCAAAGAGGAGATGAGTACGTATATCCGGCACCGGCTAACAATTGCCGGGGCAAACGGGTCGCCGGTATTTGCCGATGACGCGCTGGATAAGATATACGGCCATTCCGGAGGCATCCCCCGTCTGGTAAACTCTATTTGTGACCGGGCACTTTTGACCGGTTTCCTGAAAGAACGCAAAGAGATCGATGCCGCAATTGTTGATGAAGTCACCAGGGAGATCGATGAACTTGTCCTTCACATGTGAAGGAGGGATTACAGTGATAAAAGTGAGATTACAGTGATTATGATGAAGACAGAGACAAAGAGACAAATAAGCGATCCTTTAACCGAGAAAGTAATAGCTTGTGCGTATCGAGTTCATTCTCAGTTGGGAGCCGGTTTTACTGAACGAGTATACCATAATGCTTTAATCGTTGAGTTCGAAAAAAACAACATCAATTACGAAAGAGAGACGGAGTTTAAAATTATCTACGAGGGAGAAAAGGTTGGAAAATTAAGAGTAGATTTAATTGTAGAAGGCAAAGTAATTGTTGAGCTTAAAGCTGTAACCGGTATCCTGCCTAAGTTGTTTGAAGCTCAGCTGGTTTCTTATTTAAAGGCAAGTGATTTTAGGAGAGGGTTGCTTATTAATTTCGGCAATCGCAGCTGCCAGGTCCGTCGTCTAGTCAATAAAGCGATAGCAAATGAATAATCATTGTAATCCCTTTTCCAATCACCGTAATCTTTGTATTTTAATCGTCGTAATCAATAAATAAGGAGGAATAACCGATGGGAAAGATCAGTGACGCGTTAAGAAAGGTTCAGGAACAGAGAGAACAGGAGAAACTGCGGGTCAAACAGACCGCGGTCGAGGTGATGACAAAAACCGAGAAAGATCAGCTTCAGAAAGTCGCGCCGAAGACCGATGTGGACGTGACCGAAAAGCCCCGGCCTGAGAAACCCGTCGTCGCGAAGAAGAAACCGACAACGACGTTTCAGAAGGGGAAGGAAAAACTTCTCACCCTGGAAGATAAGCTCAGGCTGCGTGAACAGTTGAGTGTCGCGCGGGTAAAAGATTCATCCGGCGTCGACCCCAGAGTCGTTGTGTATCATGATTATTCCTCTCCGGTTGCCGAGCAATACAGGATCCTGCGTACCAATCTGAAATCCCAGTTGAAGAAGATGTCGAACGGGTCGAAGCTGAGCATGGCCAGAGCGAGTGCTCCTACCAAGGTGATCACGATAACCAGCGCCCTTCATAACGAAGGGAAAAGCGTTACCGCGGCCAATCTGGCTACCGCCCTGGCTAAGGACCTTGAATCCAAAGTTCTCCTGGTCGATTGTGACCTCCGCAAAGGCACCATTCATCATTTACTTAACGTAAACGGCGAATATGGCTTAAGTGACATTCTCGCCAATGATTTTGATTACAGTGTGGGCCTTCAGCAGACCCAGCAGGAAAACCTTTTCGTCATTCCCTCCGGGCATACGCCGGATAATCCTTCCGAGCTTCTTGGCTCGCGTAAGATGAAGGCTTTTTTGGAAAGAGTGAAAGCCGAACCGTTTGATTTTGTGATCCTTGATACGCCGCCGGTGACGCATTTTACCGACGCGGGGTTGTTAGCGTATCAGACCGACGGGGTGATGATGGTCGTCCAGTCTCAGCGGACTCAAAGCGCGCTGGTCCAGAAAGCCCGGGCATTCCTGGCCCATTCCCACAGTAAGTTCCTGGGGTTTGTCCTGACCCAGGTGGAAAATTATAATCCCATCCTTTACGGATACTACTATAGCTATTATAACCGCCGGAACGAAGAGAAGGTGGCAGTTACTACATAACAGAGGGGCTTTCGCCCCGATTGCAGTGATTAAGGAGAGATTGCAGTGATTACGCTAAGGAAAATAAGGATAATCAGAATTAGAAACGAGCATAAAAAAGATCGCTCTTTCCCTGGTCCTGATTATTGTAATCACATTCAATATAATCACCGGAATCATTCAACCGGATAAGGAGTTTAAGAATGGACAGAAAACGGGAACATCTCTTTGGAACCGACGGTATACGGGGCACGCCGGGTATATATCCCTTAAGCGACGGGATGATCTTTAAGATCGGCCGCAGCGTGTCCAAATTCCTGTATTACAAACGAAAAGATGACCGTAAACAGCTGCGCGTCGTTATCGGCCGGGATACCCGCCTGACGGGAGAGCGGATCGAGACGCTTCTGACCAACGCGTTTGCCTCATACGGCATCGATGTCCTTATCGCCGGGACGATTTCGACCTCAGGGCTTGCCTTTCTGGTCGAAGACCTGACCGCGGACATGGGGATCATGATTTCGGCTTCCCATAACAAGCCGACCGATAACGGGATTAAGTTTTTTAACGCCGGCGGCTACAAGCTGTTAAAGGAAGACGAAGAGTGGATCGAAGATATTATTTTTACCACCCTGATCAATACGCCAAACGGTATTTCGGTAAGACGAAAAGGGAGATCCGTTCCGGTGAAGAACGCCCAGCAGCGCTATATCAAGTTTCTCCTTTCTACCGTAAAAGGCCTGCGCCTTAATGGGATCAAGGTTGCCGTTGATTGCGCCTGGGGCGCGACCTGCGGGTTCGCCCGTACGGTATTTGAGAAACTGGGAGCCGATGTCGTGGCGATACACGATACGCCTTCGGGGGAAAATATCAACGAAGGCGGCGCGGTAGACCCCGATCTTTTGACGAAGGTAGTAAAAGAATCCGGCGCAAGTATCGGTATCGCGCTGGATGGCGACGGCGACCGGGGGATCATTGTCGATGAGAAAGGAAACGTGCTTGACGGCGATTACATCTTAGGTGTCGTTGCCCGGCATATGATCCAGCATGAAAAGCTTCCTCAGAATACCATCGTGACGACCGTGATGAGCAACCTGGGGTTAAAAGTGGCCCTGCAGGAGGTCGACGGGAAGATCATCTATACCAAGGTCGGCGATAAATATGTATTAGAAGCGTTGATCAAGCACGGTTTGAATATCGGCGGGGAGCAGTCAGGGCATATCATCTTCCTTGACTACCTTCCCACGCCCGACGGCCTCTTAAACGCTCTTCAGATATTAAAGGTGATGGGGCAGACTC
>CAZABB010000068.1:0-6432 GCA_964483625.1 uncultured Planctomycetia bacterium
GGAGAATAAGAACTTCACCACACCTTCTCTTGATTATTTGAACGACCAGGCGACGGCGGGATTAAGAATGAGCATTGTCGGCGATCTGTACTGGTATGCCAATAAAGAGATCAATTGGCTTCAGGAAAGGGCGACGGGTATCCGCACCGAACCGGAAGCATTTGAGACCGGCTTGGATTGGTACGGGAAATTCTTCAATACCCTGGTTGAAGTAAACAGCCGGGTTACTTATCGCGATGAAGAAGATGCCGCGTCGGCTTTAAGTTTCTTATCCGGTGAAGATTATCTTGAGTTCTATAATGAGTTGAACTATTCGCCGCAACCGGATCTTGAACTCTATCTTACCTCACGGGTACGAAACGTGTGGGCGGACAGCGCAAATGTGGACAAGCGAATCGAATTCGATGTGTATGCGGGCATGCGGTTCTTATGGGATACGGGTTTTCGGTGGGAACCGCAGGGGAAAGTGTCCGGGTACGTATTTAAGGACGAGAATTTCGATGGAAAACGCCAGGCTGGAGAGAAAGGCGTTTCTGGTGTATCCTTGTGGCTGGGGAAAAACAAGTCCGCGGTGACCGATAGCGAAGGTTTTTATGAATTCCCCAGGGTTCGTGCCGAGAAGGCTTACGTAAATATCGATACCCAGACGATTCCTTCCGGCTTTCTGCTTACGGTTCCGGCCACTCAGGAAGGAAGAATCGTACATAAGGACCGGGTCTCACTCAATTTCGGTATTGCGTCGCATTCGGAGATCTACGGTATCGTGTTCGAAGATGTCAATGGTGACGGGGAGTTTACCAGCGGTATCGATGAGGGAGTTCCCCGGGTGAGGTTACGGCTGGAAGACGGTACCGAGACCGTAACCGATTCGTACGGCCGTTATTCATTCCGCAGGGCTGCCACGGGCCCTCATACGGTCAACATCGAATTAGAAAGTCTGCCGATAGAATACTTGCCGAAAGTGCCGCTTACCAAAGAGCTGGTCCTGTTCGAAAATGTCAGCTTCATGTACAATATCCCGGTAGCTCAAAACGAGTAATTCTTAGCGGGCATATACACTGGTCAAGCGCATCTCAACATCTTTCTGAATGATCATCGGTTGTGTTTCTGATGAGATGACCTGTGTGGTGGAAGCAGCCGGTGCGTTTAAACCGGGTACTGCCGGGATAGAACAGGATACTTTCAGGCTCTGAGTATCTTTCGCGCACACCGCGCCGGCAACACTCACGATTACCATCAGTACTAAACACATTTTACCCCAATACAACATTCTAGGTCCTCCTTTTTCTTTCCTTCCCTTCATCCGTAGCTTGAGGCAGGTGTTTTTTCGTTCTTCCCTTCAATCCGTGGCTTGAGGCGTCCTTTGTCTTCTTTCCCTTTCCCGTGAAACTTGAGGCGGCCCTAAAAAGAAAACCCCTTGAAGGATTTCTCGCGTACTACCTTCAAGGGGCTTGTTCTGTGCAAAAAAAAATCCCTAAGGCATTCGACCTCAGGGGATCCGTCTTTTTGCTCGTCGCATCTGGCGGCCCCTCTCTCCGCCTGAGGCGGACAGGTAGCTTTGCGTCCCACAGTCACCTGTGGTTTGCCTTTACTCCCCGAAAACACTAGGTTTTTCGCGGAGATTCAGTGGACACCTGATTTTCAATCCATCTTATGCTTACCATATTTAGGCAAAAAAAACAAGGTTTTAGGCCAAAAATCGCTGAAAAAACAATACTTAGCTGTCGCTACGCCACATAGTCACAAGGTCAGTGCGAAGCCTCCCCAGAGGGGGCAACGTCACACGTGATAAGCAAATTCAGGGGGAAAATGCCTTTTTACGTGTGTCGTGTGACGTGTGTCGTGTGACCTTTTTTCATTTGACAAATTTCCTGAATATGGTATAAACGTTAGTCTATGAAGAAAACGAAGTTTAAACCTCAGGAGAGAAAGTGGTATCTCGTCGATGCCCAGGACAAGGTTCTGGGAAGGCTTGCGGTACGGATTGCCGTGATTTTACAGGGTAAACATAAGGCAACGTACAGCCCGCATCTTTTATCGGGTGACCGGGTGGTTGTGATTAATGCCGCCAAGGTTAAGGTGACCAAAGACAAGATGAAAACGAAAGTATATGATAAATATACCGGGTATCCTTCGGGAAGAAAAGAAATGACACTGGAACGGTTAATGGAGAAAACTCCGACAAAGGTGTTATGGTACGCGGTAAAGGGAATGCTGCCCAAAGGACCGCGGGGGAAAATGCTGCTGCGGGATCTGAAAATTTATGCCGACTCAGAACACGCCCAGGCAGCACAGAAACCGGAAAAGTTAGAAGTTTTATGATAAACATCCCTACGGAAAAAAAAGAATACCTTTCAACCGGCAGGAGGAAGACCTCGACCGCGCGGGTGAAACTCGTCTCCGGAGGTAAAGGGGTTATCACGGTCAACAAGAGGCCGCTTGAGAAATATTTTCCTGTCCTTGATCATCAGGCTCAGATCATCAAACCTTTGCGTGTAGCGGATATGCTCGATAAAGTCGACGTAAAAGTAAATGTATGCGGCGGCGGTATTGCCGGGCAGGCCGGGGCGATCAGTTTAGGCATTGCTCGGTCTCTTCTTGCCTTGCAGCCTTCTCTGCGGTCGGCTTTACGAAAAGAAGATTTGCTTACGCGTGACCCCAGAGCGAAAGAACGAAAGAAATACGGGCGTAAAGGCGCACGCAGGCGCTTCCAGTGGACCAAACGTTAAGCTTTTCGTTCGCGCGCTTTCTCTCCGTATGTATCTTGCCATCGACTCCTAAGCTCCCAGTCCTTACGATTATGGGAAAATCCGCGCGATTTTTGGTATGATATCGAATCTATTGACGGTTGGAGAAAATTGGTTTATCATACTTTTTATTATTTATTTACTATGGATAATATAAAAAAGATAAAAGTAGGGGTTATCGGAGCGACCGGGTTTACCGGCCAGATGCTTGTGCGCATTTTATCGGCGCATCCGCGGGTGGAATTGAGCTATCTTTCTTCGCGGACATACCGGCCGGTTGCCTACAGTGTGCTTCATCCGCCGTTTCAGGGTATCGTTGATCTGGCGTGTGAGCCTTTTAATTTGAAAAAGGCGGCAAAGGAGTGTGATGTGGTCTTTCTGGCATTGCCGCACATGGTTTCGATGACCGTTGCCGGAAAGTTTCTGGCAAAAGGGAAAAAAGTCATCGATTTGGCGGCTGATTATCGGATTAAAGACGCCAGTCTCTACCGGAAATATTTCGCCAAGGCGCATACGGATAAAAAGAACTTGAAAAACGCCGTTTACGGACTGCCGGAGTTTTCCAGGAAACAGATTGCCTGTACGTCGCTGGTTGCCAATCCGGGGTGCTATCCTACCAGTATTCTTCTAGCGTTGGTTCCGTTGTTCAAGGAGAAGAAGATTTCCCGGGAGGTTATCGCGCATTCGGTTTCTTCAATCACCGGGGCGGGGAGAAAGGCGAAACTCGAATATCATTACTCCAACATTGCCGGAAATCTCTGGGCTTACAAACCGTTTACGCATCAGCACGTACCGGAGATGCTGGAATCTCTTGAGACGCTTACCGGACAAAAAGTTTCGCTTTCTTTCGTGCCGCATGTGGGGTCTATTGACGGAATCTATTCGACGCTCTGGGTGAGTTTAAAACGGAAGATGACGGGTTCGGCTCTTCTGGGCGTGTATGAAAAATATTACGCGAAAGCCCCGTTTGTACGGGTTAAAGATGGCCCGGCGCAACTCAAGAACGTTACGGGTACTAACTTCTGTGAAATCGGGGTCGACATAAGCGTCGACGGGAAAAAGGCCGTTGTAACCTCTTGTATTGATAATCTGATTAAGGGTGCCGCCGGCAGTGCCGTGCAGAATATGAATATCATGTATGGATTAGATGAGACCGAAGGCCTCATTTAATCCAGCGTATAGCGTGTAGCGATTAGCGTTTAGAGCTAAAAGCTGAATACGCAAAAATAAATTCATCCTTCGTCTATTCGCTGTACGCTGATTGCTCAACGCTATTTATTATGAAGTTACCGAAGGGTTTTTTAGTCGCCAGTATGCATGCCGGGATCAAGAAGAAGGGATATGATCTGGGTTTGATCGCGTGCCCGGCGGGAGCTCGGGTCGCCGGTGTGTTTACCAAAAATGCAAATGATTCTTATTCGGTCCGGGTCAGTAAAAAAAATATTTCCAATCGTATTCACGCGCTTCTAGTCAACAGCGGGAATGCCAACTGTTTTACTAAAAAAGGCGATATAAAAAAAACCGCCTCTCTCTGCGGGGCTGTCGCTAAAAATTTACAGGTTGCCGCGCGCAGTGTGCTTATCGCGTCTACCGGAATTATCAGCCGGCCGATGCCGTTTGGCAGAATAGAAAAAAAGATTCCGGCACTGCACGGTAAATTAGGAGATAATTTCCCTCTGTTCGCTCAGAGTATACGAACGACCGATACATTCTCGAAAGTCTCCTCTCACGACTTCACCGCCGGAGGGGGACAGATACGGATCGTCGGATGTGCCAAAGGCGCGGGGATGATCCAGCCGGATATGGCCACCATGCTTGCGTTTATTTTAACCGATGCGAACGTGGGGAAAGCATTTATGAACCAGCTCCTGCGCGAGGTGGTGAATGAGACCTTTAATAGTATTTCGGTCGATGGGTGTATGAGTACCAACGACAGTGTCTTTTTTCTTTCCAGCGGTCAGGCGGGTAAGATTGACAGCCCGTCATTGCGGCGCCGGTTTGCGCAGGGCTTGAAGGCCGTATGTGCCGATCTGGCGAAGATGATCGTTGCTGACGGAGAAGGATCGACCAAAATCGCCCGGGTAGTCATCACCGGCGCTCAAAGTACCGCCCAGGCGCAGAAAGCGTTTAAGGCCGTTTCGTCTTCGGTCTTGTTTCGTTCGGCACTGTTTGGAGAGAATCCCAACTGGGGAAGGATCGTCGCCGCCCTGGGCGCGTATGGTATCAGGGTGGATGAGAAGACGTTTTCGGTAACGGCAAGTTCGCTGAAAAAGAGAGAGGTTGCTATTCGGGTGAAAATAGGGAAAGGAAAATATGCCTGGCAGGGATGGTGTTCGGATATCACTCCCCGCTATGTGCATATTAACGCAGGATACAGCTAAGGATGCAGTCGTTAGTCTCTGGTCGATAGTATTTATTAGAAGAATCGAAAAATGAGAATTATAGACTGTAGACTAAAGACCAAAGACTGAAAAAATTTAAGAAGGAGTTAAAGGATGGAAGAAGCGATCAAGAAAGCGGATGTCTTAATTGAAGCGTTACCCTATATAAAACAGTTCCACAAAAGGATCGCCGTGTTTAAGTACGGCGGGTCGATTCTGGGAGAAGAGCGGGTACGCCGGAGCGTATTGGAAGATATCGCTTTCCTGCGGTATACGGGGATCCGGCCGATTCTGGTTCACGGCGGCGGTCCCAATATTACCGAGAGGCTTAAAACCATGAAGATAAATTCCCAGTTCCATGAAGGATTCAGGGTGACCGATGAGGAGACGCTTAAGATTGTAGAGGAAGAGTTGAACAAGCTGAATGATCTCATTGTGGAGGAGATCTCATCGCACGGCATACGGGCCCGCGGGTTTAAACGGCAGGATGATATTTTTATGGTGAAGAAGAAAAAAAGCAAAAAAGATCTGGGATTTGTCGGCGATGTTACCGGGATCCATAAAGAAAGGATTTTGGAGACATTGCCGGAGGCGATTCCGATTATCTGTCCCATGGGGATTGCCTCCGACGGACAGTGCTACAATATTAATGCCGATGAAGCCGCGTCTTTTCTGGCCGCGTCTCTGGCCGCCGAGAAAATCGTGTTTTTAACGAATGTGCGGGGCGTTATGCATGATCCTGCCGATGGAGAATCGCTCCTTTCTACGTTGAGCGTCAAGGATGCCGAGCAGCTGGTCAGCCGTAAGGTGATCGATGAAGGGATGGTTCCTAAGGTGAAAGCCGGCATTCACGCCATCAAAGAAGGAGTGGAAAAAGCGCATATCATCGATGCGAAGCTTCCCCATGCTATCCTTCTGGAAATCTTCACCGATACAGGGATTGGTACGGAAATAATACACTGAATCGTGGTCACACGTCACACGACACACGTCACACGCGGGAAACGGGAAAAGGATTAAATTTCTTTTTTACGTGTGACCCTGTGACCCTGTGTCTATGTGACTTTTAAAACTAAGTTATAATGAAAGAAAAAGATTATTTGATCGGGGTATACAAACGGGTTGGTCCTGTTTTCGTTAAAGGGAAAGGGAGTTACTTGTGGGACGAAAACGGAAACAAGTATCTGGATCTTTTCCCGGGCTGGGGTGTCTCCATTTTAGGCCATTGCCATCGGCGGATCGTCAACGCGATTTCAGAACAGGCAAAAACGCTGATCCATCTGCCCAACAATTTACGGCAGAAG
>CAZABB010000069.1:0-5777 GCA_964483625.1 uncultured Planctomycetia bacterium
GGGGGTAAAAGATGTTATTGTGGTTGAGAGTTCCGACTCGATCCTGGTGATGAAAAAGGGGTATTCCGACAAAGTGAAAAAAATGATCCAGGGGTTGAGCCGGAAAAAAACCCCACAGGTGAAGGACAGCCGGACGGTCTATCGTCCCTGGGGATACTATACGGTGCTTCACCAGCAGAAAAATTATAAAGTAAAGGAGATCGGGGTGTACCCTAAGAAATACATTTCTCTGCAGACCCACCGGTACCGGAGTGAACATTGGAATGTGGTAGAGGGGCGGGCTCAGGTACAGCTTCAGGATCAGACCCTGACGGTAAAGAAGAATCAGAGCTTTTATGTTCCCAAAGGGATCAAACACAAGGTATACAATCCCACGAATAAGATCGTTAAGATCATCGAGGTGCAGATCGGAACGTATGTAGGAGAAGATGATATTAAGAGATACACGTCATATTAGAATAACCAATGACCAAGAAACAATAACCAAATAATGACCAATCACCAAATATCAATAACCAAACAGAAATACAATGTATGTTTAATCGTTGAGTGTTGGGATCTGTTTGTATCTTGTATCTTGGTTATTGGTGATTAAAAAGAGGAGGGGCAGCATGGCTGAGACGTTAGGAAGTTTGGTGGATAAATTGACGATTAAATCGATCCGGGAAGCCCAGATAAAGAAAATGCTTAAAATCAAGAAGGCAAAATTTACGAAGTCTGAACTTAAAAGCAAGCTCAATCTTTTGCAGAAACAGAAGAGGACACTTATCCGGGAGGTGGAGGCGTTTATCGCTGCCGCGATAAACGGGAAAATCGCCTTGAAAGACGAGAAGCTGAAATTGTACAACGATCCCAAAGACATAGGGAAGATCGGCAAGATCTCAAGTCTCGCCGGAGCAATCGACGGTCTTTGCAGGAAAAATATGCAGATATGGGAATTGGAAGACCAAGCCCGGCGTAAAGACAAGCCTCTTTCCTATATCGGAGGCGTAAAACGGCGAATCGATCTGGCGAATCAACAGAGGAATGATTTTATCGATACAATCGACCAGATACTCAGCCGGAAAGTGAGCCGTGGGAAAAAGTAAACGTCTCCGGTTCCCGGGTTCTTTTTTGGTGATCAATCCTTTCGGCATAGGTGATGTGATCTTCTCAACTCCCTTGATCGCCAATCTGAAAAACGTCTATCCTCACAGCAGAATATATTATCTGTGTAATCGGCGTACGTACCAGATCTTACACAATAACCCGCATATCGAGGGCACATTTATCTATGACCGTGATGAATTTGAACAAACCAGGAGAATTTCTACGTGGGCCTGGCTGAAAAAAATATCCGCTTTTTTTAACCGGATAAGACACTGTCATGTTCAGGTCACTTTGGATTTGTCCCTTAATTCCCAGTTCGGATTCTTTTCTCTTCTGGCCGGGATTCCGCGCCGGGTAGGGTTGGATTATAAAGGGAGAGGGAGGTTCCTTACCGATAAAGTTCCCTTTGAGGGTTTTCTCCAGAGGCATGTCGCCGATTATTATCTGGATCTCTTACGGGTGCTGGATATTCCCCTTACCGGCCGTCCTCTTGAGGTATATGTGGGGCCCCAGGATAAGCGGTGGGCGCGTGAATTCATCGCCCGGCACGGTCTGGATAACAAACGTCTTATTGGTCTGGTTCCGTGCGGCGGAGAAGCGTTCGGGAAGGATGCGGGCATGAGACGGTGGCCGGAAGAAAAGTTCGCCCGGTTAGCCCGGCAGCTCATTGAGCAGTTCTCGGTCGAAATACTGCTCTTTGCCGGGCCGAAGGAAAAGAAGGAGATTGCTGCTCTCTGTGAAGCGGCGGGGCCGGCAAAAGAACATTGCCATTCTTTAACCGATATATCTCTTGGAGAGATGATTGCTCTTATGGAATATTGTTCTCTTTTTATCGGAAACAATACCGGGCCCCTGCGTTTTGCCGATGCTCTGGGGAAAAAGATCATAGCTCTGGCCGGACCGGTAGATGAGGCTGTGTACGGATCCTATCCTTCTGACCCTGACCGGACCGTCGTAATCTCAAAGCATCTATCCTGTCAACCCTGTTACCGTAAGTTCCGCCTCCCCCCGTGTCGATATAATCGGCGTTGTTTAGGAGATATTACGGTTCCGGAGGTGGCATCTGCGGCTAATCGTTTTCTTGCCTCGGGAGGATGACGGCTTAAGCTCGGCGGAATCCCCGTAAGGGGGTTCATATTTTGCTTTACAAACGGCGGTTTAAACAGTATAATTCTAAAAGCTTATTTGAGGAGAATTGTATGAAAGCGCTAAAAATAGGTTTACCAAAGGGGAGTTTGCAGGAATCGACATTTGAACTGTTTTCGATGGCCGGATTTAATGTTTCGGTCAATCGACGGTCTTATTTTCCTTCTCTGGACGACAATGAGATTCAGGCCGTACTGGTGCGGGCTCAGGAGATTTCGCGCTATGTGGAAGAAGGAGTTATTGACTGTGGGATTACCGGAGAAGACTGGATCCTGGAGAATAATTCCGATGTCCGGCGCCTGGCCGATTTAGTCTATGCCAAAAAGACCCTGAAACCGGTCCGGTGGGTTGTTGCCGCTAAAGACGGCGGACCGATCAAAAAACTGAAGGATCTTGAGGGTAAACGTATTGCGACCGAACTTGTGGAATATACCAAGAGATTTTTTAAGCAGCGTAAGATCAAGGTTGACGTTGAGTTCAGCTGGGGGGCGACGGAGGTAAAAGTCAGATCCGGTCTGGTCGATGCGATCGTTGAGCTTACCGAAACCGGAGAATCCCTGAAGGCGAATAATTTACGGGAGATCGACTGTATTTGTACATCAACCACGAAATTTATCGCCAATAAAAAATCATATAAGGATACCTGGAAAAAGAAAAAAATGGATTATATGCTTTTGTTGTTGAAAGGAGCGCTGGAAGCTAAAGGAAGGGTAGGGCTGAAGCTGAATGTGCAGGAAAAAGATATCCAGAAAGTATTAGGTATCCTTCCGGCGTTGAAACAGCCGACTCTTTCTTCTCTGACGATAGAGGGATGGTATGCTCTGGAGGTTGTGATTGATGAAAGTCAGGTCAGAGATATGCTCCCTCAATTGAAAGCAGCAGGTGCGACCGGAATTATAGAATACCCCTTGAATAAACTGATCTATTAGGAGGAAGTACGATGCCGTGCGGCAGAAAACGTAAATTATCAAAAGTAAAACGCCATTGGTTTAAGAAACGAAGAAAACAACAACGTCATAAGAAAAAATAGTTGTTCATTTGGATGAGAAGAAGAATCTTTCTTATTACCCTGAGCCTGGGATTATGTCTGGGGTGTTTCTCCTTTAGCTGGGCCGCTCCCAATTCCAAAGGCGTAAGTAGTTACCTCCAGGGGATTCTGGCGATAAAAGACGGTAATTACCAGGGAGCCTATCGTCATCTGCAGCGGGCCAAGCGTATCGATCCCGAATCGGGCCATATTCGGTTTAAGCTCGCCTCAGTTCTTCTGAAGTTAAAAGAATTCGAAAAAGCCGAAACAGAATTACAGGCGGCCAAGGAATTAATGACGGACAGTCTTGAACCTTCGGTCGCACTGATCTTTCTCTATTCCAGCCAGCAGGCTGATAAGAAACTGGAAACCGAATATCAGTTTTTTCTTGAAAAAGCCCACCAGCTTCGTCCCGAAAACATACGGATTTCGGAGTATCTCGGCCAATTCTACTTCTATAAAGAAATGCCGCAGGAAGCGATTAAAATTTATAAAACGGTTATCAGTCAGAGGCCCGATTATGCCGAAGGCTATTTCTGGCTGGGATATCTCTATGAAGAAAACGCCCAGCGCCGTAAAGCGATCGGTATGTGGCGCAAAGCCCTGGAGATTGATCCGGACCATCGTGACACATTGAATTCCCTGGGGTATATCTATGCCGAAGAGGGCAAACGGCTGGATGAAGCCGAGAGGCTTGTGCGGAAAGCTTTGGAAAAAGATCCTCAGAACGGAGCGTATCTCGACAGCCTGGGGTGGGTATATTACAAACGGCAGGAATACGAAAAAGCGGAAAAATATCTCCTGAATGCCTTGCAGTATCTTGAGGAACCGGTTGTGTATGAGCATCTGGGCGATGTTTACCTGAAATTAGAACAGAATGAGAAAGCATTGTATTTTTACAAAAAAGGACATTCTCTGTATCCGGAAGATGAGGCATTGAACCAGAGATTGGAAAAATATGGAAAGTAAAGTAAAACGGTTGAGAAAACAGGCAAACCAGATGCGTGAGTTGATCGTAGAGATGCTCTCTGTTGCCGGGAGCGGTCATCCCGGCGGCTCGCTCTCCAGTACCGATATCATTACGTGTTTATTCTGTGAGGTTATGGCTCATGATCCTAAGAATCCCTCCTGGGAAGACCGCGATCGTTTTCATCTTTCCAAAGGCCATTGTTGTCCGGCACTGTATGCGGCGTTATGTCTCAACGGGTATTTTGACCGGAAACATTTAGGTACTTTGAGACAATTCGGATCCATCCTGCAGGGGCATCCCGACCGGCGTGCGCCGGGAGTGGAATTGGCCAGCGGATCTTTAGGCCAGGGATTAAGTGTCGCCTTGGGAATGGCTTTGGCGGGAAAACTTGATAAAAAAGATTACCGGGTGTATTGTCTGATGGGAGACGGTGAAATACAGGAAGGGAATATCTGGGAAGCGGCAATGGCCGCGGCTCATTATAATGCAGATAATCTCTGTGGTATTATCGACTATAACCGGTTTCAAATTGACGGAAGAGTAGAGGATATTATGAATCTTGAACCGTTGGTCAATAAATGGGAATCGTTCGGGTGGCATGTCGAACAATGTGACGGGCATAATATCTCAGCATTGCTTGCGGCGTTCGATCAGGCAAAAACTATAAAGCAGAAGCCTACGGTGATTATTGCCCATACCGTCAAGGGCAAAGGGGTTTCATTTATGGAACATGTGGTCGATTTCCATGGCCGTTCTCCTACCGCAAAAGAGAAGGAGATCGCATTGAAAGAACTCTGTGATATCGGGCAGAGCATTGAGGAAACAAATGACTGATTCTCAGCATTTATATGCCAGGGACGTATATGGTCAGACTCTGGTAGAATTGGGTAAAGAGAACTCCCATATCGTGGTGTGTGATGCCGATTTGTCCGGATCCACCCGTACGGCCCTCTTTGCCCGTCAGTTTCCGGAGCGTTTTTTCAATTTCGGCGTTGCCGAACAAAACATGATGGCAACCGCAGCGGGGCTGGCCTCCTGCGGGAAGATCGTTTTTGCTTCGACCTTTGCCATGTTTGCCACGGCCCGGCCTCTGGATCAGATCCGAAATTCGATTTGTTATAATCAATTGAACGTAAAAATTGTTGCGACGCACGGAGGGATTACCGTGGGAGAAGACGGAGCTTCTCACCAGGCTCTGGAAGACATTGCGTTTCTACGTTCTATTCCTCATATGAAAATTGTCGTTCCCGCTGACGGCCCCCAGACTCGCGCGGTGATACGGACTGCGGCGAAAACTCCCGGGCCTTTTTATATTCGTCTGGGAAGGGCCAAAGTTCCCACGGTTACCTCCCGGGAAGGATTTGTTCTGGGTAAGGGGCAGATTCTCATCGACGGGAAAGATTGCGCAATTATTGCCTGTGGCGTGATGATTGCTGAAGTGTTAGCGGCGTACGATATCTTGAAACAGAAAGATATCGCTGCGGCGGTTGTGAATATGGCCTCCACCATATTACTAATAACCGCACCCTGAAGGGAGCAGTTTTA
>CAZABB010000070.1:0-4942 GCA_964483625.1 uncultured Planctomycetia bacterium
TTCTTTCACCTCGATCCAAGCATCGCGCGTTTTCACGATCAGCGCAAGGCATTCCTCGATGATCGACGCGGTCTGCCGTATTTCCGACTGCGCAACCTCGCATTTCTTTACAAGGTACTGGTAGATCTTTGAAATATTGAGCGCCAGCTGGCGGTCGATATCGAAATTGAGGATACTTTGCAGCCCCTGAAGGATCTTTTTTGCCCACTCCATTTTTTCCTGGAATGTTCCCCGCTCATCGTCACTCCAGGCCCCTTTCGCCTCTTCCAGAGCCGAGATCAACTCATCATACAGAAGGATGAGCGCTTCCAGATCCGACATGGATTTTATTCTTTCTATTTTATACTTTTTATTTTCTTCCATAGCTCTCCTTTTTCTAAAATGAACTCGATATGTTCCTTGATGAACCGTGCCGAGTCCAGGAATCCTTTATAGACATCTTCTATGGAATTACAGAATATCTCCTGGGCGTCGGGTACGGTAGGCGCCAGCTTCAACTGCATATTCATCTCCAGAAATTTCATATACCCGGTACCCCATTGCAAAAGGGCGGTAAACGGTTCCTCGTCCAGCCGCGTACCCAATTCAACCAGCTCCTGGGGGATATTTCGCACCTCATCGGACACCGTATGCCCTTCCTCCAACAACAGCTTGAACTGTTTTGCCTTTTCATACCCGATCTCAATATCTTTCACCAGAGTGACAAACCGCTCATGGGCGTTCTCCAGAACCTCCCGGAAGCCCTCCCAGTCCGGTTCAAACGTTGCCTGAATCTCTCTGACGGTATGCATGAATCCATCGCGGGCATCCGCCCGTTCATACCGGGCCATCACCTCAGCGAGCCGTATCAGCTTGGCCCCTTCGATGAATGCGCCGCCGGAGGTGGCGTTGATGATCTCTACGTGAGGGTTCTGTCTCAGATACTTTTCAAAACTGCTGATAAAAACATAAAACGTCTGCCCGGTCAATACTTTATCGTCGTAATTACCTTTCACCCATAACAGGCCTTTGCGTTTAAAATCATCTTCGTCATCGTAGGTAATACTTTTGCCGTCATAGACCGAACCGGAAGCGTAACTGCGGGATCCGTCGGTACCGTAGGAAAGATCCTGCCCCACCAGAATAACCGGATTACATCCCATTTTCACCGCCGCGTCTACCGCGGTATGAGCCACCGACCCGCCGGCGAACAAATCGCCTTTCTTGTTCTGCGAGGCAGGCAGGAGCGTATAGTAGGGGTTATTTGCCGAATAGTAGAAGAAAACCCGCGGTATGAACTGATCAATGATCTCTTTACGGATAAAATTCGCCGCGATCAGATATGTCCCGGCCGGGTCGATATCCTTAAACTGCTTCAGGATAACCTCATGCGCGTCGACGACTACAACGAAATCTGGCCTGATCCCGTGCTTTAATAACACCCGATAGGCGGTCCCTACCGCAAAAATAACCGCTTTTCCTTGCTCCTTTTTCAGGGTTTCTATATCGTTATCCAGGGACGGGCCGGCCGATACGACAATCGCCGGTATTCCCTCAGCCAAACGTTCCAGCTGAGATAATCCGGGAGAAGCGACGACATCGACGAGATCCTCCATGGCGTTCTTGACCCAGTAATCGTGGAATACCCGTAACGCCCCGAAAGAGCCCCGCATAAAACCCAGGGCGCCTCGGATCCGCTTGCAGATAGGGAGATAATACGGCATGAAGACCTGGGTACTGGGCGGGTGGATCACGATCCCCATATTCCCCATATTGATCTGGAAAAATCCACACTCTTCGATCGTCCTGAACGTCTGGTCCACATCGTCGCCGACGGCAAAAATAACCATCCGATCTGCAATGAGCTTTGTCCAATCGGAAGCCATCAACGCTTTTTTAAAGAGCGCGGCATTCTTCTCCACGATCACGATCTTTCCCTGAAAATACGGATTGTTCCAGAACCGCTTGATATGGTAACCCAATCCCATACCGATAAAGACGATATTGTTGTATTTTTTGGGGTCTACTTCCTGCAGTAAATAGTCGGCCTCAACCAGAGGCGCATAGGCACTGTGAAAGAAAATCCCGTTTACCTTGACGGTCGGCACTCCCGATTTCGATTCAAGCAGTTCTACCGCGGGATCTTCCGGCAGAGAAGAGACCGCATCCGCCAGAGCGGGAGAACGGACACGAAGCGCCGCCATGTTTTGCTCGTAGAATTTACTCTCCATGATCCCCTCTCAACAGCGGTAAAATCTCAAATTCGATAAGATCGGCCATGAGCACAAAATCACGTTTTTCGAAGCTGCTCACGATTCCCCGTACCGCAACGGCCAGGTCTTTCACTGCCGCATCGGGCTTACCTTCGGTAAGCTGACGCAGCCCCTGAACGACCAGAGGGATTCCCTGAGCCGCTTCGGTAATATTTCCTTTGCGCAGACGAAGAACGACTCCCGCAAGATTTTCGTATAGTGCTTTTTTACTCACTCCTGCCCCTTCAAATAATATCCTCCTCCTTTGCCCCGGCGTACTCCGACGAGATCTCTCAGCGATGCCGCCTGAAGCCTGGCATAAGAGGGGTTGATATGTAAAAGTTTCGCTAACGTTGCCGAATTCAACGGGTGGGCGTAGCGGGCATTATGGCTTTTCAGCGCCTTGATAATTTCCTGATGAATACTTCGCATCATACACAAAAAGATTAAAACTGCCGCCGCCGAAGACAATCTTTCTCATGCCGGTATCTGCCGGCCGATGCCTGAAAGGCACGCAGCGTCAACATGAACTAACATTTTGACATAAAAAAGAAAGCTTACCGGGAGTTGGCCGATAAGCTGACTTTTGTTTTCTTTATTGTACCACAGCGGCTAAGAAAGAACTATGTATATATTCCGGCTCAGGAAGAACTCTGTTGATACGCCGGCAGCAAGTTCGTGATATACGACATGGTCGTCGTATTCTGGTTGATGATCGATTCGACTCTCGACCACTGCAATAACAGCCTTTCTTCCAGACTGGCAAGATACTCATCGAAATCGTCTATCTTATCCTGCATCCTGTCGATATTCTTATTGGCGGTATCGATCAGCCGGCTGACCGATCCGCTCGTCGGCAGAAGCAGATCGTCAAGCGCATCATCAAGCCGGGTGGCGACTCCGTCGGCACTGTTAAACAACGTCTGCACATCATCCAGAGAATTTTCGATCGCATTGGTCAATTTCGCGCTATCGTAAATACGCATCTCACCTTCCCGGGTAACTTCGATCCCGATCATATACAATGAATTCGTCGCCAACGGCTGGCCGGCCACCGAATTCGTGGCCAGCTGACGCAGATGCAGAGGAATTCTTTTTACGACCGTCTCGGTATGCAGAGGAGCCCCGGTATTACTGGCCACATCGTACGCCGTTTCCGAATCGATCGCGGTCATCGCTTCATTATACGCATCGATAAATGACTGAATACTGGCGGTGATCGATTCGGTATCCGACCCCACCGTAACGGTCGAGGTCGCGCCCCCGTCCTGCAGGAGGTTGAGACTGACGCCGCTGATCGCATCATTCACATTATTGGTCGAACGGGTAAAATTCAATCCGTCGACATCGAAATCGGCGTCTTCGGCGGCAACCAGTTCATTTGCCGGAGTCCAGCCCGGACCGCCGGTACTCAACTGAATAAATGTCGCCAGATTTCCCGCCAGGTCTTCGACATTGGTGATCTCACCTGCCGTACCGGAATCATCCGCGGTCACGACAAGCCGGGTACTGGTGCCGGTTTCATTGACGACAACCGCCGACATCGGCGCGCCGGAGGCGTTGATCGCGTCGGCAAAATTCTGCAGGATCGTTTCGTTATCCTCGCCGGCGGCGAGCGTTACATCGATATCATAATCGGTACCGTCGATGGTAAACCGCACCGTCCTCAATCCCGCTCCCACGTTCGTAATGACCTGATTTCCCGTCTGGGGTTCTTGCGTGGATGCGATCTTATGATAGGTGGCAAGATTATTGACCGTGACGTTATAGGTTCCGTTTATAGCGGTCGCGTCGGCACTGGCGGTCAGCACGGATTCGTCCGATGAAGTCGCTTCTTTTGCCTTAAACGCGCTGGAAGAACTTACGGTCAAAAAGGAAGCAAGCGTACTCTGTAGAGAAGAGAGCTTGCTCTGCACCGCCGTAAGCGACGTCAATTCACTCTGAAAAGAAGACTGCCGTGTCTGGTACGTCAGCATCGGTTGAGACGCCCTTGCCAGCAACTGAGAAACAACGGTATTGATATCGATACTGGTTCCGTAAATTCCGTTAATCATACCTGTCTATCCACCTCCCCACCGGTGAGAGAAGAACTGAAGGCGCCGGCTATCTGCTGGTTCAACTGCATGAACTGCGAATTCTGCGGCACCGGTTCGCCCTGTTCTCTCTGATACCACGGTATTACTGCCACCAACTGTTTTGTGACTTTATTCATAACATGCGCCCGCATCGCTCCTTTTGCTTCCAGAAACCGCACGTAGAGCGATGTATCTTGTATGCGTTCTATCAACTCCTGCGTCTTTTCCATCGACTCTTCGGCCCGATGGTCGACGCCATACTCGAAATATTCGTAGGATTCTTTCTGTTCCTGACGGCTGGTCTCCTCAAGTTTCTCCTGCGCCATCTCCCGCAGTTTCTCCGCCCGCGAATCCCTCTGACGCATATCTCTCTTGAGATTCAGATAGGAGAAGCGCGTTTTGATCTCTTTGAAATCGATGTTTTTTATTACTTCCTGATCAGCCATCGTTCACACTCTTTTTTACTATATAACCTATCAATACATGCCAGGGGGGAATCCCCCCCGGCATTTATTCGTCAAAATTATCCGCCCAACAGAGCCAATGCCAATGTCTGAGCAGAATTTGCCTGGACCAGAGCCGAGATGCCCGATTGGACAACGATCTGCTGATTGGTCAGGTTTGTCGTTTCTTCCG
>CAZABB010000071.1:0-4848 GCA_964483625.1 uncultured Planctomycetia bacterium
GCGCATTGATGGGATGTTGTTTAACACATACATTGGCATAGTTACCTCCTTGTGTACTGGTAATCCTCCCTGATTACCTTATCATCCCTTTTGCTTTCCTGGGCACACCTTGTGGGAAATTAGCACCTCCTTTCTTTCCACACTTAAAGGTGTAACACAAAAGTTGGCTCGCTTTCAAGAGGTTAAGATGAAGTATTATTTTATGTAAATATTTGTTTAACAATAGCTTACAGAATATTATCGAAAAATTCACATTGACACCTCTTGACAAGATTAACTGCTCATAAGTGACTGTTTAACATAAGATTACAAACCCTATGTTTCGACCGGACGACGGAGACGAATAAAATAATTCCTTATGTTAGAAGGGATATTGAAGGTCAAAAAAGGGAAGGATCAATCCTGGGTATATTGAGTGGTCTGTTCGATCTTTGTCTCAATCCGCGCGGCCGAAGCTCTTGCCTTCTCGATTTCGGCCTGTTCCCGGGCGACCTCAGCCGAGGTTCGCTCAGGCCCCCCCAGATAATCCCAGCCGATCTCGGTCAGAACGTTATCTTTGAAAATATACGGGGTGAATTCATCATCAGTTGTTTCGCCGTCGGGGATCCAGGCTGAACGGGCATAATAGATATCGTAGATATGGCCGTCGCGGGAAAATCGCTCTTGCGGTTTTTGTTGAGCCGCACCAAGTGAACTTTGGGCAGGTTTTAGTAAAGATAGTACTTTTTCTTTAGAATCCCCCAGCTGGATATGCTCATAGGCATAATAATAACTCTCGATCGCTTTCGGTACAGTAGCACACCCACTTCCTAAAGACACAAAGAGCATCCAGAGAAAAGCTCCTTTACAGCGTGACATAAATCTGGTATAAATACTACTCTCCTATCAACGGTGGGCGTAGCTCAGTTGGCAGAGCACTTGACTGTGGCTCAAGATGTCGCGGGTTCAAATCCCGTCGCCCACCCGTTTATTTATCATATTAGCCTCGAATTATCTCCCAGCTACCAAACAACCAGCCGAGAAGAGGGTTCTAACCTGCATTGTATTCAGGTATATATTCCCTGGCAGGTTCCGCGCGAATCCGTTACACAACGGATGAGCTGCGAAATCCCGGCCCACCCTGGTCTTCATCTATCCGCTAAACGCTCACCGCTATTCGTTGTTAGAAGCTCAGCGGCGTCCCCCGGGAAACAGGTTCTTCGTCTTCGACCTTCCTCTTCCGGATAATTCTCGTCGGCGTTACCCTCTTTCCCTTAGGCGCCTCTTTGACGGTACGGGTAATATCCAGTTTTGCTTGAAGGCGGGCAACATCTTCCTCAAGAGCCCTCACCAGATTCATCAGGTGAGCGGTATCGTTACTGCTGTTTGCCAGTGCCCCCTGGATCATCCTCCAGACTTCAGCTTTCGTAATCGGCTCAGATATCGGCAACGCCCGGATTTTTCCCTGAACGTATGAAGAAATCTTCAATGTCTGAACTTTCCGACTTAAATTCCCTATCTTGACCAGACAGACGATGTTCGATACCAGAAGCACAAGGACAAGACCGATAAGCGTGATCGCATACGGCAGCATAAACGGAAGCCAGCGTGATTGCTGTTTGATCTTTCTCCCTTTTAATAATGATGCTTTCTTTGCCATATTACTTCCCCCTCCCCTTTTTGGTTTCGATTATCTTTCATCAAAATATCGTAGAAATATTGTATCGGAATCTTGTTGTGTGTCAATTTGAAGAATGGCTTCCCGCTGAAATAAGTTTATTTCGTATTTTCTCAATTCCCTCTTTCAGCTTTTTATCGGAAGAAAGATACGGTAATATCAACAACGCCGCAAGCGGACTCATGAATGTTCCCAGGATGACAAATGCCCCGAATCGCTGGGTTGGCGGAAATTGGGAGAGACTGAATATTCCAAACCCCGTTGCGACGATCGCCATTGAACTCATGATCGGCCGCCAGAGATGACGACAGCCATGCCGCCAGGCTTTGGGCGACATCATCTGGCCGGGATACACGCGCCGGACAAATATAACCATGTGAATCATCGCGTCAACTCCCATACCGATAGCGATATTGGTCGCGGGCGCGGCGATGACATCAAGAGGGACCCTTACGTATCCCAAAATACCCAAAAGCCAAAACGGGATACAACATAAACTTACGAGCATCCCGATCGTCACCTGGACCGATCGGGAAAGGAAAAAACCCATAATGACAAAAAGCAGAATAAGCAGCGTAATCCCGCTTAAAAGGCTCCTTGTCACAAGATCGGACAGCTTACCCTGGAGCAGGTACACGCCCGCCCCCCACCAGATCAATAACAAAACCCTTCTCTTTTACTCTGCGTTTTAGATCATTAATAATATGTACCCGCGGGCCCTGACGGGTAGATTCTTCCATCCGGGCAATGAACAATGTACGATCTCTGGTGTCGGTAACGAAACTTTTTGTCACCTCACCGCGGGCCGGATTATCGAGAATATCCAGGATCCACTCCCAGGCAAGAAGAAACGAAAGAGGGATGCGGTCTTTGGCTTCCGCCATAATCAGCGGTAACGAGATGATATTTCCGACCGTCGGCGCTTCCTCCAGTTCCTCCTGAAGTTCCCACAACCGCTTATACATACCGGCATGGTTAAAGGTATCTCCTTGGGAATCACGGATAACTATTTTCAAAGGGCTGCTTCCTCCATTGCGATCGATATATTCCAGACCGCGCCGGATATCGCCGGATTTACGAAAATAAGAAAGAAGGCTGGGATCGGTATCAAGTCGAATCATACCCAGGACGCAGATCGCGATCGTGATCAAAATCCCCCATACCAGATGGGGATGCGGCGTAGTAAAGAAAGATTCGCCGTATTTTTCCAGATCATCTAATGGAAGCGGATTTTTTACTTTTCGCGTCTGGGCGTGCATAAACCAGGGGAAGATCGTATAGGCGCACACAAGGGCGAGGAGCGTTCCGATCGAACCGGATATGCCTAAACTCTGTAAGGGCTTCGCCGGAACAAACATAAGGCTTAAGAACCCCAAAAATGTCGTGAAGCCGCTCCAGAATGAAGCCGGGAAGGTTACCTTCAGCGCCTCAACGGAACTCTCATATTCTGATTTACCCTTCTGATTGATCGATTCCTGCCAGTTGAAAATAATAAAGACAATGTGAGAAAGAGTCAGGACAAATACAATCGTCGAAAGATTCGCCGTAAGAACCCCTACCTTCATCCCCAGAAAATGATTGATGACCAGGGTAAAAACACTCGCGTTGACACAGGTAATCAATGTTCCCAAGAGAATAAGTTTTGACCGGAAGATGGCAAAGATCATCAATCCGAAAACGATAAAAGCCACGGCACTGAATATTTTAAGATCCCGCAGCAGGTTCCGACGGATCAGTTCGGTTACATACGGCGGGCCCGATATCATGATCTGAAAATCGTCTGTCTCGAAACGTTCACTTAGATTCTCAATGCCGGGAATAAGATCCTCAGGCGGCACGTCTTTGACAAATACCAGGATATTACTCGCTTTCTTGTCATCGGACACAAGAATCCTGCTCCACAATTCACTCTTTAACGCGCCGTGCACAGAAGCGGGGCCATGGGTGAGAGACTGAACATTTAAAACCTGAGGCATGACTTTCAACGATTCGCTGAAAGAATCGATGCGATGATGATACTCCTGAGAGTCGATATCCCCCCGGACACTGATGATTACCTGATTGGACTGATTGAATGTTTCAGCTATCTTTTTATCTTCCAGAAACTGAGGGTCGTCACTGGAGAAAAAGAAATTTCCTCCGATCTTAGGCTGCAAATCGACCGCGAAGACAAGCACAAAGAGAACAAAGGTGGAAAGGGCCAGAACGAAAAGTATCGGTTTGCGGCGGTCTTTTTCTATTTGACGGCGATATGCCGAAAGCGCGTGGCCACAACAGACTTTTAATCTGATTAGAACGGGTCGAACGCGTGCGCGAAGCGACAGTTCAAGGGATTTTGCGGCGGGCAGATATTTCCTGAAGATTCTACCGAAAAAAGCTATGAAAACAATAATTGTCTTTTTGATTCTACGCACTGTTAATAATGTACCTCACAGAATCAGTCTTCGACAAGATATACTTTATCACCCTGATGGACACGCTGGATAACTTTTAGCCCTGCCTCGGCACCCCGGCCGACAATGGTAACGTCACGGTGATTCACCTGCATGGATTCTACCGTCTGAATAAAATCATCATGCGCTCCTTTAAAACGAATCGTCCTGCCGACACGCAGAGCGCCGGACAGCTTTATGATCCCTACGGATATTTTCGAGAAGTAGTGCGTAACGGTGCCGATTTCCCGTTCGGTTTTCTTTTTCTTGGGAGCCGCCCGGCGGCGGGAAACTGATGATTTTCGACGGAGAGGCTTTTTGGCAGTTTTAGATTTTTTCTTTGGTTTTGAGACCGGTTTCAGTTTTGGCTTCTTCTTTTTCGCCGGTTTTTTTTCTCTTTTTGATGGTTTCTTTTTTACTTTTTTCGCCTTCTTAGGAGGTTTGCTCGACTGTTTTTTCACGGATTCCTTTTTTTTCGGACGGCGTTTGGCGCGGGTTGGTTTTGCGGGTTTTTTAGAAGATTCCTTTTTAACCGCCTTTTTCCTTGCCGCTTTTTTCTTGCCGCGCCTGGTGCGGGAACGTGCGGGTATGGTGTATTGAAGACCAAGCCAGGATTTTACTGTATCAAATAATCCCATAAGCCTTTAAAATATATGCTCTTATTGTACAGGATTTATATGATGAGCGCAATGTCTGAAGGAAAGGAGTACTGTCAACATTTATTCGCAAATTCTAAAGAAGCGTTTTTCTGTTTTGCTT
>CAZABB010000072.1:0-4711 GCA_964483625.1 uncultured Planctomycetia bacterium
ATTACCGCGGCTGCTGGCACGGAGTTAGCCGTGGCTTATTCATCGGGTACAGTCACTCTGCTTGAGGTATTAACTCAGCAGCATTCCTCCCCGATAAAAGGGGTTTACGATCCGAAAACCTTCATCCCCCACGCGGCGTCGCATCATCAGACTTTCGTCCATTGTGAAAGATTCTCGACTGCAGCCTCCCGTAGGAGTCCGGGCAGTGTCTCAGTCCCGGTGTGGCTAAACACGCTCTTACGCTAGCTACCCGTCTCTGGCTTGGTAGGCCGTTACCCTACCAACAACCTGATAGGACGCGGGTCGCTCTTACGGTGACAGCTTACAAGTAGAGGCCATCTTTGCCCGGGAACATTCCAGTTTCCAGGGATTATGGAGAATTACCCTCGATTTCTCGAGGCTATGCTCCGCCACAAGGTACGTTACCCACGTGTTCCTCACCCGTTTGCCGCTATCCAGCGTCACATCCGGAAACATCGGCCGAAGCTTCAGTCTCCTTCAGTAACAAGGATCGCTCGACTTGCATGCCTAATCCACGCCGCCAGCGTTCACTCTGAGCCAGGATCAAACCCTCCAAAGGCAATTTTTTTCAAGGGTTATAACTATGGTCTCACAATCAAAGAACAATATAGATAAAAACGCACGTATACGCACGTTCTTAAATTCTTACCTTGTTTTTCTAATTATAAAAGAAACCTCGTTCCCATTAGAGGTGATAACGAATATACACTTTATAGGAATATTTGTCAAGGAGTTTTTTAAGGGTTTCTGTCCCGGGAGACAGGAACCCTTTGATTACGGTGATTAAAAGAGATTCCAGTGATTATAAAAGAACTGCCGGCTTTTGTTTAGCCGTCATTTTTCCGCCGGATAGCAAGCCCCGGCGGCGGATTCCAGCACTTTTTTACGTAATTCACACTCTAAATCGACTTTTAAGAAAGCTGCCGCTTCGACCAGAGTAAACAGCGCCGCGATAACCGATCCCTTTTCCAAGGAACCGGGGAGTTCTTTCATCTTCTCTTCTATTTTACTCCCGAGCTGGGCACGATCCTGCGCCGGGTTCAGATACCCTTTCTCTTTAAAATAAAGATATCCCAAGAGCAATGCCGGCGCCGTAGTGGGAAGTCTCTCCTTTATTATCTTACGTTTTTTTGTTTTAGCTTTTTCTTTTATCCAGTGGGAAACAATCTCTTTTTTGTCTTTGAGATTCTTCCCGGCAAATACGTGGGGATGGCGCACGATCAATTTCTCACCGATACTGTGCAGGGCATCTTCAATCGAGAACTTTTCCTTCTCTTTATACAGCTGGGAGACGAACACCAAAAGCATAACGACATCACCGACTTCTTCTTTGACCTTATCAGTCTGGCCGGAATCGATCGCATCGATCAGTTCATACACCTCTTCAAGAAGATGCGATTTCAGATCGCCGATGTCTTGAGCTCTATCCCACTCACAGCCGTTTGGGCCACGTAAGGTAGCCAGAATGTTTACTAATTGATCGAATTCTTTCATAACCACGTCACAAAGTCACATAGGCACATAGTCACACGTAGAATAATCTTAGAATTAAAATTGACTGATTCCATTTTCAGTCTATTCGCTAACCGCTATACGCTCAACGCTAGAAAAAATTATAGTGTATAATTTTTTCTAACGGACGTTTGGGGACATGGAGCACGTCTTCAGCATCCAGCCAGTATTTCACCTCGTCCTTTTCCTCTAACACCGGTTCTTCGGCAGGATAGCCACAAGCGATAACCGAATCGATTTCATATATATCGGGAATAGAGAATTCACTGCGTAATGTTCCCTTATCCACCGAACCGATCCAGCACCCTCCCAATCCAAAAGCGCACAGTGAAAGGAGAATATTTTCGGCCGCCGCGCCCACATCCCGTTTATCCTGATGCGACGATTTCTCTTTATTACATACGATGACGATATAGGCCGTCGGCCGGTTGTCGTTGCGCGGCATGCGTTTAGGAAAGACATATCCGCCCATCTTGACCATACCGAATACTTTTTCACATAACACCGCATCATCGATGATCAGATATTCCAGGTACTGATCGTTGCGCGCCGAAGGCGCCAGACGTGCGGCATCGACAGCTTTTTCTACGATGTCACGCGGGATTTTTTCCTGAGTAAAGAGACGTACCGTCCGGCGGCGGAGAATAAGGTTATACAGCTGTTCGTTCATGCATTGTTAATTGCTCAATGCTGAATTTGCATTGATCATTTTTTGAAATCCGGGTACCCGGTCACCAGAAAACCTTTCGTGACCCGTTCTATTTCCACATCTTTTATGAATACCGCCTTCTGAAGCGAGCTTACACCTTGTGCTCCGATAGAAGCAAGGGCGTCTCTGCCGCCGATAACTTTAAACGCGTAGAAAAAATGGATCTTATCGACTAACTTTTTATCGAAAAACCTTCCCAGGGTCTCCGCCCCTCCTTCGACAAATACCGACATGACCTCCAGTTTATATAATGTTTTCAAAATATTTTTAAGGTCTTTAAACACAAACAGACGCACACCTTTCTTCTCCAGTTGTGTTTTCTTGTTTTTACCGGCATCCGCGGAATGAAAAACGATCAATTCCTCCGGCGATCGTTTTACCAGCCTGCTTTGTAACGGCAGGCGCAGTTTCGGATCGATAACTACTTTATACGGTATCTTACGGATGCCGTCGAGGGCAGGGTCATCTTCGATCACCGTACTGATGCCCACCAGTACCGCATCGTACTTATCCCGCAAACTCCGGGCGTACGTTCGGGCTTCTTTTGACGTAATCCATTTCGATTTGCCGGTCCTGGTGGCGATTTTTCCGTCCAGACTCTGAGCGCATTTCGCGGCGACAAACGGCCGCTTCTTTTTCATGTTGAGAAAAAATACTTCGTTGAGCTTCTCGGCTTCCCTCTCCATTACGCCCGTTACCACCCGGATGCCGGCACGGCGCAATTTACGTACTGATTTTCCGGAAACTTTCGGGTTGGGATCTTTGGTAGCAATCACCACTTTTTTCACTCCCGCATTGATAATAGCATCGACACAGGGTGGTGTCTTTCCCCAGTGGAAACACGGCTCGAGATTCACATAGAGCGTCGCCCCTTTGGGAGAAGACGTGCTGCGACGGATCGCTTCAATTTCGGCATGAGGGAAACCGGCTTGCTTATGGTACCCTCGCGCGATAACCCTGCCGCCTTTGACGATGACCGCGCCGACCAACGGATTAGGTGAAGTGCGGCCGCGCGCCCGTTCGGCAAGCTTAATTGCTTCGGCTAGAAATACGTTTTCTTTGTTCATCTTTTATGCGTTCTACCCAGCTATAAGGTACCGTTACCGAACCGATCTCGTTGTATTTTTTCAGGCTGCCGTGGGCATCGGACCCGCCGGTCGTTAAAAGATTATACTTTTCGGCCAGCTGGCGGTAATGCTTCTTTTGCTTTTTGCTGAATCCGTGATACACCGCCTCGATTCCCCGGATGCCATAAGAGACGAATTCTTCGATCCAGCGCTCCTGGGCCAGCATATGGGGATGGGCTAAAACCGGAACCCCGCCGCTTTTGAGGATCAGATCAATTGCTTCTTTGGCGGAAAATTTAAGCCTTGCCACATAGGCCGGTTTCCCTGGCGCCAGATATTTATGAAACGCCTCCCAGATCGATGAAACGATATCTCGTTTGACCATATAAAGCGCCAGATGGAACCGGGTGGCGATCTTCCCTTCAATTTCACCGGTGAGTTGATCGATATCGACTTCTTGTCCGATCTCGTTCATCTTTTTTGCCATCGCGACAAGACGATTCAATCGTACGGTTTTAATATCACTCAAGGCGGCACTCAATACGCTATTACGATGGTCAATGCCGTATCCTAAGATATGCACTTCGAAATCACGGTACTGGGCACTGATTTCGATACCGGGTAAGAATTCGACTCCGAACTGAGCGCTTGAAGCCAAGGCTGGTTCGATGCCTCCTGTGGTATCATGGTCGGTAATCGCGATTGCGGTAAGTTCCTTTTCTTTAGCTTTCTGAAAAATATCTTCGACTGAGTAGTCACTGTCGGAGAAGTGGGAATGGATATGCAGGTCGGCCTTTTGGTCCATTTTATTCAGGTCACACAGTCACACGTCACATAGTCACACGTCTGTATCTTCTTTTCTCCCCTCGTGTGACCTTGTGTCTATGTGACCTTGTGACTCATTCTCCTTTTTGCTTTCTGATTTATACACTTTATCCAGGATCCCGTTGACGAACCGCGGCGAGTCGATATCGCCAAACCGCTTGGCAAGCTCGATGGCTTCGTTGATGGCGACTTTCGGCGGGATGCCTTCTAAGAATAATAACTCAAGGATCGTCAGGCGCAGGATATTGCGGTCAATGATCGCCATGCGATCGATTTCCCAGTTCTTCGCGTACTTTTTTATGATCGAATCGAGTTCGTCACGACGGCTGACTACGCCATCTACAAGGGAACCGGAGAAATCGATGACTTCCTGTTTCTGGGGATACCGTTCGATATACCGGTCAAGAAGAGTTTTACCTTCCAGTTTACTGGTTTCTACCTGGTACAGTACGCAAAGAGCAATTTCCCGTGCTTTAGATCTAACTCTCATAATGCAAAATTCGAAATCCTAAATCCGAAATCTGTAATGCACCCCGTTAAGCAAGCTAAATTTTTGTAAGTGCTATCTGTTCTTTCT
>CAZABB010000073.1:0-4404 GCA_964483625.1 uncultured Planctomycetia bacterium
TCTCGAGCCGGGCGATGAGGGCGAGGGAGTGCCCGACCGTCGGCAGAAACATCTTGAGAGTGTCAGGAAACGTATAAAATGATGAACGAAGGACGATCGCTCACTACATTCGCTCGGACGAGGGACGAAAGGACGACAAAAATAAAGAGCGTAAGGAATCTGGAAGTATATAAATTAGCTTTTGCTACTGCAATGGAAATATATGATATCTCAAAAGAATTCCCTCGAGAGGAGAAATATTCTTTAACTGATCAAGTACGTCGATCTTCTCGTTCTATTTGCAGCTGTATGGCAGAGGCTTGGCGTAAACGCAAATATATAAAAGTTTTTACCAGCAAGCTTACCGATGCAGCACAGGAAGCGGCAGAAACTCAGACATGGTTAGAGTTTGCTCTTGCCTGCGAATATATTACAAATGATGTTTTTCAACAATTGGATGATAAATATGAGCATGTATTTGCTATGCTTGCAAATATGGAAAAGAAAGCCGATTCTTTTTGTATGAAATAATGTATGCGTCCGAGAGGAACGGTCGTCCTTCGTCCAAGCGAAGCGGTCGTTCTTTCGTCAATGAATAGGAGCAGAACTATGCGAAAAGCGACTATTAAGCGTAAAACCAATGAAGTCGACATTAACGGTGAGCTGGTCATCGATGGCCAGGGGAAAACGAGTGTGAAAACGGGGTTTGAGCCGTTGGATCATTTGCTGACCTTGTTCGCTTTCCATGGCCTTTTTGATTTAACTCTCGAAGCGACCGGAGATTTGCCGCATCATATTATCGAAGATATCGGTATCGCTCTGGGGAAAGGGTTTAAGGAAGCTCTCGGCGATAAGGCTGGGATCAACCGGTACGGTTCGTTTTCGGCGACGATGGATAAAGTCGTGGTTGAGGCTAATGTTGATATCAGTGGCCGGCCTACGTTGCACCGGGAATCATCAAGCGCCAATAAGGTGAAGGTGGATAGTGTGTTGGCCGAAACTTTTGATAAGACCGATTTTACCTTTACCGATGCCGAAGAGTTTCTGGAAGGATTTGTCAATCACGCGGGTCTTAGTATCGTCTATATCGTCAAATCGGCCGAAGGCGACCTGCACCATGTGCTGGAGGCGTTATTTAAGGCGATGGGAAAAGCTTTAGATCAGGCAACCCAGATCGACCCCCGCCGAGAGGGCGTGCCGTCGACCAAAGGAATAATTGACTAGCGTATAGCGATTAGCGGATAGAAACCATGAAAATACAGAGTTATAAAGAACTCGAAGCTTATAAGAAAAGTTATGAGCTCGTAATTAAAATATACAATATAACTCAGTCTTTTCCTAAAGAAGAATTATATGGATTAATATCACAAGTTCGACGATCGGCTGTCTCCATTCCCTCAAACATTGCAGAGGGATACAGGAGGGGATCTAAAGAGTATGTCCATTTTCTCAAAGTAGCCTTAGGTTCATGTGCAGAATTAGAAACACAATTGTCTTTAAGTAAAGATATCGGGTTTTGTTCTTCAGAAAACTTTCACCAAACATCGTTATTATTAGATGAGGTCATGAAGTTGTTAGTGACATATATCCGTAAATTGAGTAATAATATTCCTACTAACCGCTACACGCTAACCGCTAAACGCTGAATTATGGTAATAATTCCTGCTATCGATCTTTATAACGGCAATGTTGTCCGGCTGTATCAGGGCAAGAAACAGGAGTGTACCGTCTACAGCAACGATCCGATCGCGATGGCCAAAGAGTTATACGGCCTGGGCGCTTCCCTGATCCATGTCGTCGATTTAAACGCCTCGTTCGGTGACGGCGATAACGAAAAGATCATCGCTGAGATGATCGCGTCGGGTATTCCTGTTGAGACCGGCGGCGGTATCCGCACGATCGAGAAAGCCAGACGCCTCATTGAAGCCGGCGCGCGTAAGCTCATTATCGGCACCAAAGCTACGGATGAGGCGTTTCTTGATTCTGTACTTACTGAGTTCGGCGAGAACGTCGCCGTCGGGGTCGATGTCCTTGACGGTATGTTGCGTACGAAAGGCTGGCAGGAGAAAACATCGGTCTCGTTCTTGGAATTCGTGGCATACCTTAAAGATAAAGGCGTAAAAACAATTATCTATACCGACATCTCCAAAGACGGGACATTAGCCGGTCCCAGTATCGACCATGTCAAAAAACTCCGAAATATCCCGGGCCCTGAGTACATTGTCTCCGGCGGGATCGGGAGTATGGATGACCTCTTGCGTGTCCGTGACGAGACCCCTTTTGTTTCAGGTATTATTGTCGGGAAAGCGTTTTATGAAGGGAAGGTTGATTTAAAAGAGGCGTTTTCCGTATTCTCCTCCTCATAATTCAAATTCCAGAAAACCGTATGCGTTATATCGTATATTTTCTTTCGTTCTTTTTGTTCAGTGCCGCCGGCCTGGCTCAGACGGTCGATCTGGAACCGATCGTGGTCATGTCGGATCCAGCATCACAGCGGTCTCAGAGCGTGATTACCGGGAAGTATCTGCGGACTGTCCCGGCGCGTTCGGTCGAGGAGGCGTTGCGGTATATTCCGGGAGTAGAATTGCGCCGTCGCAATACCTTCGGTGTCCAGCAGGACATCTCCCTGCGCGGCTCGAGTTTCGAGGATGTATTCGTTTCGATTGACGATATCGGCCTGAACGACCCGCAAACCGGCCATTTCTCAGCAGAAATCCCGTTTACGCCCTACGATATAGAACGTGTCGCGGTAGATAAGGGGCGTCATACGGTTGATTACCGTATCAAGAAGCCGAAAAATAAGGGAGGCGTGGTCGAGATATCCTTCGGTGAACACGCGCTTTTCACCGAAGGCCTTTCGGTAAATTTCGGCAACGATACCGTACGTAATAGAGTTTCGATTGATCACAGGAGTTCATCCGGCGGCCGGGCCGATACCGACTTTGATAATTACCGATTTTCGGCGTATTCGGTACTGGGTGATCCTGAGAACGAGTTTTCTTTGCTGTTGGGAAGCCTTCAGAAACAGTTCGGAGCCAGCACGTTCTATTCGGTGAATTTCCCGCATCAATACGAAGAAATCAGTCAGCGATTGGTAAAATTCGGCCATCACGCGGAAATTGATGATACCCTTACGTTCGATACGAACCTTTATTTCCGTCGTCACGGGGATCATTTCCTGCTGGATCGTCACAATCCGTCATTCTATGGCAATGACCATACCACGTACGTGTATGGGGGAGGAACGGAAGTGTCGTTTTGGGATTCATTTGAATTCGATGCCGACATTGCCCGGGAGAAAATTACCAGTACCTCGCTCGGTAATCATTCCCGCATCCGGAAATCTTTTGAATTATCGTGGTCGGGCCGGCCGGCCGAGTATCTTGTTCTTCAGGCTTCAACCGGAGCGATTCACTATCAGGGATACGGCCTGAATCAGGCCTGGCATGCTAAATTAGGAATTGTTCCCTCAAAGAGGCTTGAATTCGATATCATATTTGACCGTATCTTCCGGTACCCTTCATTCACCGAACTTTTTTATAATTCCCCGGCAAATGTGGGGAACTCCTCTCTTGATCCGGAAAAAGTTGATAATGTCGAATTCATGGCGAGTTTCTCCGGGGATATCATCCGGTTCCATAGCGGGATATTCTTGAAACAGTATCGCGACACGATCGACTGGGTAAAAAATACCGCCGCCGGCCCCTGGCAGGCGCGCAATGCCGGAAAATTTCAGACCAAAGGAATTGAATGCGGGCTCGGGTTTAAGATCGACAATACTATAATAAAGAAGATACATACTGATTATACCTATATTCACTCATCATCGCCGCCGTATTCTTTCTCCAAATATCTGTTCGATTATGACAAACACCGCCTGACTGCCGGGCTTGAGCTGTCGGTTTTCTCAGCCGACGTCAATATTTTTACCCACCTCGTACGGCCTTACCAGCGGCGAAACTACGTTGCCTGTGATGTGAAGATATCGAAAGATATCAATGATGATTTCAGTGTCTTTTTAGAAGGCACCAACATCTTTAACCGGGGCTACTATGAGCTGGCAGAGGTCAAGGCGCAAGGCCGCTGGTGGAGAATGGGGGCGGAGTACCGGTTTTAAAGTCTCTGGTCTCTGGTCTTTAGTCTTCGGTGTTGGATTCCTATCTCATCTCTACTATCGACCATTCTCTATCCGCTTATCGCTACCTGCCAGCCCCGTACAGCGTGGGGCAGGCTGGACCGCTATACACTGTCCGCCATTTGGTACCATTTGGCAACCCCGGGGGTTGCCAAGGTTGCCAAGGCGGTCTCCGACACACCGGGAGTGGAGGAGGGGGCGGAGTATCATTGGTAAGGTCAAACGTCACACGACACACGACACACGTCACACGTATTTTTCTTCACGTGTGACCTTGTGACCTTGTGTCC
>CAZABB010000074.1:0-4303 GCA_964483625.1 uncultured Planctomycetia bacterium
GGAACATTCGAATCTCGGATTTGTTTAGGATTTCGATATTCGGATTTCGGATTTTTAATTAAAGGAGATTGAATGAAAGCATTTGAGTTTTCAAAAAGATTGCAGCAGTTCCCTCCGTATTTATTTGCCGAGATCGATAAGGAAAAAGCGAAGTTGCGTAAGAAGAATATCGATTTCTTCGATGTCTCGGTCGGCGATCCCGATATCCTCGCGCCAAAGAAGGTCATTGAGGTCCTTCACCGGTCGGCAAAGATCAAGGCGAACCAGAAATATGCGTTGGATCAGGGGAAACCGGCGTTACGGGCGACTATACAGAAGTGGTTCAAGAAAAGATTTACGGTTACGCTTGATCCCGATACGGAAATCCTTCCCACGTTGGGATCGAAGGAGGGGCTGGTGCATTTTCCCCTGGCGTTTGTGAACCCGGGTGAGTACGTGCTTGTGCCTTCGCCCGGCTATCCGGGATACCGGGGCGCGGCACTGTTTTCCGGCGGCCAAATTCATTATATGCCGTTACGCGCTGAAGGAGGATTCCTACCCGATATACATAAAATCCCGGTATCGGTACGTAACAAGGCGAAGATCATCTGTCTCAATTACCCCAATAATCCCACAACCGCGCTGGCTAGCCGGGAATTTCTGAATTCACTGGTACGGTTCGCCGCCCGTTACGGGATCGTCATCGTCTACGATAACGCCTATTCGGAGTTGTATGATAAAGAAAAACCACTCAGTATCCTGCAGATCAGGGGAGCGAAAGAAGTCGCCGTTGAATTCCATTCGTTATCCAAAACCTTTTGTATGACGGGATTCCGGATCGGCTGGGTAAGCGGGAACGCGCAACTCCTTGCCGGCCTCTCAAAAGTAAAGAGTAACATCGATTCCGGCATCTTCGGTGCGGTTCAGGACGCGGCGGCGTATGCGCTGGAGAAAGAGAACGCCTATGTTCACGACCTGCGCCGGACAATCAACCGTCGCCGGGAAGTATTTGTCGACGGCTTACAGCGTAAAGGATTCGGCCCGATTTATTCTGAAAGTACCTTTTACGTCTGGGTCAAACTTCCCCGGGGCACCTCTTCGATCGATTTCGCCAAGAGATTATTGAAACGGCAGGTTGTCGCCACTCCCGGTGTGGGATTCGGTCAGTACGGAGAAGGGTATATGCGGTTTGCGCTTACCGTGGATGAGAAGAAACTCAAAAGTGCGTTAAAGAAAATTTGATCTCACCTGGTTTTCAATATTTTGGAATGAATAACCAAATTCCAAGAAACAAGATACAAACAAATTCCAATATCCAATTTCCAAACGGATACCGTTTTTGTTTGATTATTGAGATTTGGTGATTATTTGGTTATTGTATCTTGGTTATTGGTGATTTAAACATTTATGCAAACCGTATTCATTGGTGTCGGATCGAACGTGGGGAATCGAGAAGAGAATATCGAACAGGCGATTCATCTTTTAGATCTTGATCCCGCGATCGAAATTATCGCCGTCTCATCTCTGATCGAAACTGATCCGGTCGGCGGCCCGCCGCAGGGGAAATACATAAACGGGGTGCTCAGGATAAAAACGACGTATCAACCATACCCTCTTTTGCGAAAACTGCAGGGAATCGAACGGCAGCTGGGCCGTATACGTGGTGAACCATGCGGCCCCCGTACGATCGATCTCGATATTCTTCTTTACGGCACCGAGCGAGTTGACGAAGAGGATTTACAGATCCCGCATCCGAGAATGCATGAGAGAGCTTTTGTTCTGGAACCGTTGTTCGAAATAGCACCAGAGTTAAGAAGTGAAATAAAAGGCTTTAAAGGTCACACGACACAAGGTCACAAGGTCACACGCTTGCCTTCGGCGAGTCACAAGGACACAAGGTCACAAGGTCACACGTGAAGAAAAATACGTGTGACGTGTGTCGTGCAACGTGTGACCGCCGGCAACGCAGGCGTTCGTGTGACGTGTGTCTATGTGACTATGTGACTCGAAACGTATGGTAATTGCTAAAACCATCTCTAGAGTACGACAGGAAATTGCCCGTGCTAAAGCGAAAGGCAAACGAATAGGGTTTGTGCCGACAATGGGGGCTCTGCATGAAGGTCACCTGTCGCTGGTAAGAAGGGCGCGGAAAGAATGTGATTATGTGGTTGTGAGTGTGTTCGTCAATCCCCTGCAGTTTGGGCCAAAGGAAGACTTAAGAAAATATCCCCGTAATTTCGCAAAAGACCGGGCGTTACTAAAAAAAGAAAAAGTCGACCTTGTCTTTTATCCCGGTCCCAAAACAATGTATTCAAAAGATACATCGACATACGTTGAGGAAACCGAGTTAAGTAACCGGTTATGCGGCAGGTACCGGCCGGGGCATTTTAAGGGGGTGTGCACGGTCGTCGCCAAGCTGTTTAATATCGTCACGCCCGATACCGCCTATTTCGGCCGGAAAGACTATCAGCAGGTCAAAGTGATCGAGAAGATGGTCCGTGACCTGAATATCCCGCTCAAGGTCAAAACCGGCCCCATTGTACGCGAGGAAACGGGGGTGGCGATGAGCTCACGCAACGAATATCTATCTTTGACGCAACGCAGGAAAGCCGCCGGGATTTACGAGGCTCTCAAGAACGCCAAAAAAGCCTGCCAGGAAAATATAACTTCAGCTCAGCTTACCCGTCAGATCAAAAACGATATTGTAACTGCTATTCCGTCGGCTCGCATTCAGTACATCGAGATCGTCGAGCCCGATACCCTCAAACCGCTTAAGACCGTCCGATCCCGCGCCCTCATCGTCGTCGCCGTTTACGTAGGTAGAGTACGGCTGATAGATAACGTTGCTGTCTAAAACCACACGAAACACGTGAAGACAATAAAGTCCGTGTGAAAAGCTATCTGGTGATAATGGCCAGAGCGATCCAGGGGATAATGTTAAAAACAATAACGAGTATTCTGTATACTCCCATCAACCGGTAATATGATGCGTTGATTTCTTCCGGGGCAAGGTTATACCATCTTGCGTATAGACGGCAGATAATTCCGTTGGCCAGTTTGAATATCACAATGTTGCACAGGAGAAGAATGATATTGATGACCGTGCACCAGAACAGGAATGATTTGAGCGTAATTAGATCCATATTCATGTGTATACCCATACAGACCTCCTTTCATTCACGTCACAGGTATTATATCAGATATAGGGTGCTACGTCACCAGGACTCCAGCCACCAGAAGTATATAGGTCACCATGACCTCAGATCGCCTCCTCATCTCCTCACCAGTAGGGAGAGGTTCGCCCGTTCGTCCGTTATCCCGTCTGTCAAACCTCCGACAAACTTGCATTGCCGGAATGGTTCAGTTAGCGGTTAGAGGAAGAAATTACAATATACAATAGACAAATTACAAAAGGGGAAAGGTTTGCCCGTTACCCCGTTGAGCCCGTTTTAAAAAACGGGAGAACGGGAAGTCCCGTCAGGGACAACGCGAGTACGGGGTTAACGCGCGAACTAAAGATTATTCGCCGACTTTGATTGTGCGATTTATGCTGGATACGTTGCCGTGGGAGTCTTTGACGAAGCAGTATGCGCGGTAGATACCGTGCTCCCCGGGCGCTTTTATCGTTACCGTATTGCCGCTTCCTTCGACGTCCGGCTTGATATACTGGTTCACGTAATATTGTAACACACCGAAGCGGGCCGTACTCAGACGGTACTGGTAGGTAAGGTATTCTGCATAGGTATTTTCCACTTTAACCGTTACCTCGATCGTCTCATCAGGCGGCAGGTTCTGAGTTTTACTTAGTACCATTTTTGTTATCTTCGGGGCAGAGTGAGGCGGTTCTTTCCCGGTATAGATCTCGTATAGTTCCCAGTACGATTGGCGTTTTAATTCGCTTTCGTTTATGTTCCACCACGTCATACTTTCCTGCGTCGTCTCACCCAGGTGAAACGCGAATCCGCCGAGATTATATCCTTTAAAACTCTCTATCTGTTCGGTATAGTCACGGTAGAGTTTCGCTTTCGGATAATCGGTTTGTTCGATCGGCATACCGTTAAGATCTTTCGGACGGTCGTAGGGCAGGTGCGGCCCGTATTCGGTGACGATATACGGCTTATCGGGCGCGTTTTTCCCAAATGCCCAGATGCCCTGCGCCAGCCGGATCGAAGAGTACATATTCAGTCCGATGGCGTCGAGTGAGGGTACGTATTTCTGTAAATAGTCTATGTGTACATACGAGGCGGCGGTATAGATCACCGGGTGGGCGCCTATGAAAAAGTAAGTCAAGGAAAAAAGTTCTCCCCTTGCAAAAAAGCATTTT
>CAZABB010000075.1:0-4291 GCA_964483625.1 uncultured Planctomycetia bacterium
AGAGAAAGAGGCTGTCCTCTTTACTCTTTCGTATGAGCAATAACCTGATCTACAACCCCGTACTCCTTCGCTTGATCGGCAGTCATAAAATAATCCCGATCGACATCTTCCTGGATTTTCTCCAGTGATTGACCGGTATGCGATGAAAGGATATTATTCAGTCTCTCTCGTAACCTCAATATCTCTTTGGTCTGGCGCGAGATGTCTTCGGCGGTCCCCTGTACTCCGCCCCACGGCTGGTGAATCATAATACGTGAATTCGGCAGGGCAAATCTTCTCCCCTTGGTCCCGGCCGTCAACAACACCGCGCCCATGCTGGAGGCCTGTCCGACACAATAGGTCGCGACATCACACTTGACGAACTGCATCGTATCGTAAATAGCCAGCCCCGCGGTAATAACACCACCGGGAGTATTGATATAGAGGCTGATCTCCTTATTCATATCCTCCATCTGCAGAAAGAGCATCTGGGCAATAATCGTATTGGCCACGGCGTCATTGACCGGGGTGCCGATGAAAATAATCCGGTCTTTAAGAAGGCGCGAATAGATATCGTAGGCGCGTTCCACTCTCCCGGTTTGCTCAATAACCATAGGAATCGGCATCTGATTTACCATACATCCTCCTTCTTGTACACAGATGATCGCAAGAAAAGAGAAACACGGATTATCTCAGATAATCCAAATCTACTGTCATCCGTATATTCTCAATCAGCGATGATCTGCGGGTTTTTCAATCAGTGATCATCTGTGTTACTCAAACACCGCGTGGGCCAGGATATAGCCCATCACTACATCATACAGATTCCGGGAATCAACAGCCAGCTGTTCTTTCTGAGAAATCGCCTCCAGGATATAGTACAACTTTACCTGATCCTTTGCCAGAGGCCCGATCTTTTCCTGGAGATTCTTTTTATGCCTCTCGATCTCTTCTTTCGGCAGCCCCTGCGCCTGCAGGTTATACAGTTCCTGATTGAGAAGCTTCTTCTGATGTTCTTCAACGACTTTACCGGGGACATCAGTTTCTATTTTTTTCAGAAGCACATCAATAACCTGCCGCTCCATATCCTGACGGCGCTGGCGTAATTTCACGCTTTTTAATTCAATCGTCGCCGCCTGATGAAGAGCTTCCTTGTTCTTGTATCCGGCCCATTGAATCATCTGCTCCTCAGTAAGCGGCTGCTGGGTGTATTTCTTGACCGTCTCCCCCAGATTAGACCATATCTTTTCCCACTCCCCTTCGGTCACCTCAATAGGCTGTTCCTTGACCTTAATCTGCTTGTATATCTGGGGGGAAATGTCCAGCTGGGGTTTAAGTTCGACCTCAACTGAAAACTTCAATATCTCTCCGCTGAAATCCACATCAAAAATACGGGGCAATCCCGCCGGGACCATGCTCTCCTGACGCAGCATCGTCTGGTAATACGCCGGAAGCATTTTCTTTAAAAACTCCTCACGCAGCGCTTTCCCGTGATGTTTCTCCAGAACATCTAACGGAGCGACTCCTTTACGAAAACCGGGCACGCTTAAGTTTTTTCCCAATTCCTGATAAATCCTGGTCTTATCCTCCAGGATTTTTTCCTTGCCTACCTCGACTTGTATCGTCCGCTGTAATTTCTCCTTGGTCCGCACTTCAACTTTCATCGCTCTACCTCTACATTTGAAATTCTTTTCCTAAATATATCTCACGTGCTTTCGGATCATTAATGAGATCCTGCGAGGTACCTGATATTAATATTTTACCTTCGTAAATCAGATACGCCCGATCGGTGATCGAAAGCATCTCCCTCACATTGTGATCGGTAAGAAGAATGCCGATTCCTTTCTTTTTCAGGTCGGTAATAATTTCTTTGGCTTCATTGACCACGATAGGGTCTATCCCTGAAAAGGGTTCGTCCAGCAATAAAAACGAGGGGTTCGTCACCAGACTCCGGGTAATCTCAAGGCGCCTCATTTCCCCGCCGCTTAAGGTATACGCTTTATTCCGGCGCAGGTGTCCGATATTGAGCTCCTCCAGAAGCTCATCGAGACGACGCCGGCGTTGTTTCGCCGATAAGGAACAGGTTTCCAGCACCGCCATAATATTCTCCTCAACGCTCAGCTTACGGAACACCGAAGGATCCTGAGAAAGATAGCCGATACCGTAGCGGGCCCGGCGATGTATGGGAAGATAGGTAATATTCTGATTGTCGAAAAGGATCTGGCCCCGATCGGGAAATACCACGCCCACAATCATATAAAATGATGTGGTTTTTCCCGCTCCGTTTGGCCCCAGAAGCCCTACCACCTCGCCGCGGCGGACATTGAGAGAAACCTTGTTCACCACTTGACGCTGATTGTACGATTTTTCCAGTTCTTTAATTTCCAGTAGTCTCATCGGGAAAAATAATGAGGTGCGGAGTCCCTTCCAGGACCAACCGCTGCTCGGCGTTCACATACGTCGCCTTATCGGCTAATGTTATATTTTCACCCTGGACGATTTTCACGTTGCCTTCGGCAATGATCCGCATAATATTCTGCTGATCGGCATTGAAATATACCGTCGCTTTATCGGAAAACATCAGGCCCCGTTCAGACTCTACCCGGACCTGATCTTTAAATACCGCGACTCCCCGGTTATAGTCGACCTCCAGCGGCCCCTGACACTGGACGGTAATCATGTCTCCGGTTTCCTCATCCTGAGACATAAGAGTAACATCTTCGGTGAAATCGACCGTCTCCATCTCAGTATCGGCATTCATCCCCCGGGCTTCGATCTCAAGAGAATTGCGGGCAAGCCGGACCGGATCATCGGTATAGATAAGGTTCTTGTCTTTTTTCCAGGTAAGAGAATCGGTATACAGAGCCGCTCCGTCATCACTGTGAATCTCTACGTTTTCTCTTAAATACGCATCCATTTGAGGTTTGTAGAGCATCCCTTTATCCGCTTTAATGTCGATAATACGATCCTGGCGATAATGGCGGGCCTGCATCTGATTGACATCCACATATTCGTCAAAAACAAACGCTTCTTTTCCCCTCATTTCCCAGTCTTTCGTTCCGTCTCCACGGAAGTTAGAAAGATTAAAATCTCCCACCTTCTGCTGCGCATACCCGGATGCGCTCACAGATATTATTACTATGCCTACTATAGATAGTATATATCGCAAAACCATAACACTATATCAAACTATAGGATAATGTCAATTCGTTTCCTGAATAAGACGTGCCGGATGCCGGCGGTGCCTTCCTATTCCGGCTGAAGATCCCTTACGTTGAGAACCCGCCACACCCCTTTAATCGGCTCCGAACAAAAACCGCATTTGCCCTCAACTATATTATCATCGATCACCGAATACCCGACCCGATGAATAACTCTTTCTGAGCAGGAAGGACAATAGGTCGATTCTTCGTTAATTCCGGAAACATTACCGATATACACATATTTCAACCCGGCATCCCCGGCGATCCGATAGGCTTTTCGTAACGTCGCCAAAGGAGTGGCGGGGAGGTTCTTCAGCTTATATTGCGGATGGAACCGGGAAAAATGGACAGGGACATCCTCCCCCAGGTTATCAACAATCCAGGAACTCATATTGCGGAGCTCCGCATCGGAATCATTCAGCGTCGGGATAATCAGCGCGGTGATCTCAAGATGAACTCCCGCCTGACGAACGATCCGCAACGTTCTCAGAACATGTTCCAATTCCGTACCGCCGGAAATATCCCGATAGAACTCCGGGGAAAAACTTTTCAAATCGATGTTGACGAAATCCATATAATCCAGGAGCTCAACCAGAGGAGCCGGATTGATGTATCCGCAACTATGCATCCCTACCAGCAGACCGGCGGATTTGGCCTCTTTGGCAATTTCAAGCATATATTCATAAAAAACCGTGGGCTCGGTATAGGTAAACACCACCGAAGGACACCCGTATTCCCGGGCCAGTCGTACAATATCCCCCGGCGAAAGAGTGTAATTAGACGTCTGATCGGGAGTGCTCTGAGAAATACTCCAGTTCTGACAGAACACGCAGCGCATATTGCATCCGGAGACGGCGACCGATAACGCGCAACTACCCGGCAACACATGGAAGAAAGGTTTTTTTTCGATGGGATCCGGACCGACGGCAACCGGATTATTGTACCCCAGTGTGTACAGGGTCCCGTCACGGTTTATCCGTACACCGCAATGGCCTCTTTTCGCCGGCGCAATCCGGCACTGCCGCGGACATAACCGGCATTGCACCATGTTCTGCCCACTCTGTGGCTCATTATCTTATGGCGATCGACCAATTACGCAAGAACTTAGG
>CAZABB010000076.1:0-3188 GCA_964483625.1 uncultured Planctomycetia bacterium
TTGGCTTTCTATGCCCTTAACCGCGTCGATAACCATAACGACCGAATCAACCGCCATTAAAACCCTATAGGTATCTTCGGAAAAATCCTTATGCCCCGGGGTATCGAGCAGATTCAACCGGTAACCTTCATAATCAAACTGCAAAACGGTTGATGAAATAGAAATACCGCGTTTTTTCTCAAGCTCCATCCAGTCCGAGGCAGTCTCGCGCTGTTTCTTTTTCGCGGTTACCGAACCGGCCAAATCCAGAGCTCCACCGTACAACAACAGTTTTTCGGTCAGCGTTGTTTTGCCCGCGTCAGGATGCGAAATAATCGCGAATGTCCTGCGCCTTGAAGCCTCTTTCTTAATCTGATCTTTCATACCTGATATCCCAACGGTTATTTTGCCTCAGCCTGTTTCTTGCTCAATTTGCACCGCCTCATCGGGTCAATTCCCACTAGTTTAACCTTGAAACGGTCGCCGACCTTGACTGCCTGGCTTAAATCCTTAACGAATTCATCTGAAAATTCCGAAACGTGAACCAGCCCCTGTTTGCCCGGCAGAAATTCACAGAAGGCGCCGAAATTCTGAACCTTGACTACTACGGCGTCATATATCTTTCCAATTTCAGGCGCTTGGGCCAACCCATTGATGAAATCAACCGCTTTTTGCGCGGCTTCCTTGCTGAAAGCGGCGATCAAAACCTTACCGTCATCATCTATATCGATTGATTCCACACCCGACTCTTCTTTAATCCGCTTGATCATCTTGCCGCCCGGTCCGATGACTTCGCCGATCTTATCCCGTGGGACTTCGGTCATCACAATCCGCGGAGCGTATTCGGAAATATCGCTCTTAGGCGCCGCGATAACCGAACTCATATGTTCTAAGATCGCCATCCGGGCTTTACGCGCCGTTTCCATACCCTTGATCAGGATTTCAACCGGCAATCCTTTTATTTTCAGGTCAAGCTGTATCGCGGTAATACCTTTTTTGCTTCCCGCGATCTTATAATCCATGTCACCGTGATGGTCTTCCATGCCGATAATGTCGGTTAAAAGCTCATACCTGCCTTTATCAAAATCGCTCACAAGCCCGACGGAAATACCCGCGACCGGATTTGTTATCGGCACTCCGGCGTCCATAAGGCTTAAACATCCGGAACAGACGCTGGCCATGGAAGATGAACCGTTGGATTCAAGTATTTCGGAAACCACCCGGACAGTATAAGGGAATTCCTCTTTTGTCGGCAGAACCGCCTTAAGAGCTTTGGCAGCCAAAGCGCCGTGGCCGATTTCACGGCGTCCGGGACCCCTGGTTGGACGAGCTTCTCCCACGCTAAAAGAGGGAAAATTATAATGGAGTATAAAGTTATTATACGCCAGATCCTGCAGGCCTTCGATCATTCGCTCGTCACGTTTTGTCCCAAGGGTGACAACCGCCATGCTCTGGGTCTGGCCGCGGCTGAACAAAGCCGAGCCGTGCGTGCGAGGAAGAATATTAACTTCCGAGGAAAGAGGACGCAGCTGATCCAATGCCCTGCCATCAAACCTCTTTTTCTTATCCAGAATAAATGTTCGAACTACTTCAGACTCGATTTCATCGAATATCCCGCGGATGTCATTTTCCGTGACTTCATTGCCGTCAGCCGCGTATTCCTGATACACAGAAATATCTTTTAAAATGTCCGCCAGAATATCTTTACGGATTTTTTCTTTTTCCGCCGGCTCAGAGAGTTCATAATAGCCGTTTAGGCGGTCTTGGCACATCCACGAAACTTTTTCTTTCAGGCCGGCATGCCGCGCGGAAAGCGTAACCGCGGCTTTTTCTTTGCCCGCCTGACCGCGCAATTTATCCTGAATGGCAATGATTTCCTCTAAAAACGTTTCAGCGAACTTGAGACCTTCGGCAACTTTTTCTTCCGTAACCTCTTTTCCTTCGCCCTCGATCATGACAATCCCGTGACGCGAGCCAACAACGAAAAGCTCCAACAAACTTTCCTCGCGTTCAGCGTATCCGGGATTGATGATACACTGTCCGTCCTTCATCCCCACGCGCACGGCCGCGACCGGCCCGTCAAAGGGAATATCCGAAATATGAAGCGCCGAGGACGCGCCGATAGCGGCAAGGACGTCCGGGTCATTCTCTCCGTCACTGCTGATAACATTGCAGGTAACGACAACATCATAATAAAATCCTTCGGGGAAAAGCGGACGGATAGGCCGGTCGATGATCCTTGCCGTCAGTGTTTCTTTTTCCGTCGGACGGCCTTCACGTTTAAAAAACCCTCCGGGGATACGCCCGGCCGAATAAACTTTCTCTTGATACTCGACCATGAGAGGCAGAAAATCAGCCCCGGCCTTAGGTTTCTCCGATATACACGCCGCGACCAATACCACAGTGCCGCCGTATGTCACCGTGACCGCGCCGTTGGCCTGCTTCGCGACCTTGCCGGTTTCAATGGTTATTTTTTGATTACCCAATTGCGTTTCTACTTTGTTAAAACTCATCACTTCTCCTTTTGATTTAAAATCTACTCTTTGCGCGTTTTTTTATAACAACTTTTCCGCGCACTTAATGCACATTTTTGTTTCCGGCAGGGCCTTGCGCCGTTCATCCCCGATCGGCCCTTTGCAATGTTCGCAAACGCCAAAATCCGGGCTGTCTATGTCACGCAAATTCTTTTCGAGCCCGTGGAGCTCGCTCTCAAGGGATTGCATGCCCCGATCGCGAAAATCCCTATTCTGGATAGCGTCAATCCTGCCCATCCTGCCATGAGCGCGGTCGGAAACAAAAGGTTTACTCTTCGCCTTTAATTTCTCAAGATCCCGCTTAACCGCATTTATCCGCTCCTGAATCTCTTTTTTTAGCTTTTCTTTCTCTTCCCGTATCATCTTTACCTTCTTGTTGAATAAAATCATCCCGCAAACATAGTTTGGGACTCAAGCCGTCTGGTATCAATTACTTTTTTGGTAAAATAAGGATACGAAACGCCGCGGTGTTACTGCTTTTTAAGGCGGAGTAACCGGGGACGAAGTCGAAACTCGGAGGGGTACCGACACGAAAAGGAATTTGCTGATGGTATATTTAAACTTACTCATCTGGCTGGCATGATACCATTTATACGCACGAAAGTCAATCTTTAACTATTCCAAGTACTGTCAACATTTATTCGCAAATTCTAAAGAAGCGTTTTTCTGTTTTGC
>CAZABB010000077.1:0-2867 GCA_964483625.1 uncultured Planctomycetia bacterium
CTTCCTTCACCATCGCCTTTACCTGCACAATGCCGGCTGAATCAAGGATCTTGAGCTTTGAGGCATGAAGAAACAATTCATCTCCCGGCCGCACCGGGCTCATGAATTTCATCTCGGTCTTACCCAGATAATACACCGGGTTCTGTTTTGCCCGGTGAGGTTTTAATATCGCATAGAGAATAATACTCGCCTGAGCCAGCCCTTCCAGGATAAGCGCGCTGGGCATGATCGGGTTATCGGGGAAATGCCCCTGAAAAAAATGTTCGTTCATCGAAACGTTCTTTACGCAGGTTACGACTCCTTTTTCGGGATCGGCCTCGATGACTTTATCGATAAAAAGAAACGGGTAGGTTTGGGGGAGAATCTCAGCTATCCGGCGTAAATCCCAATCTCCATGCATTTTACTTGTTCAGTAGGGTTTCAATCAGATCATAAACGTTCTTCAGAGAACGTAATTTGGGGATTTCCTCTTCAGGGATCACGACCTTGTATTTTTTCTCAACCGCCGCGGCAAGTTCCAGCGCCATCATACTGTCGATTCCCAAGTCGACGAACTCCACATCGTCTTTGAGCTCATCCGGCTCGGTTTCGGTCACCTCCGCGGCCAATTCTCTGATTTCTTTTCTCATACTTGCAAAGTCAGTCGGCATATTTTTTCACCTCGATTTGGTACATAAGCAATCTTCTATATTGCTAAACCACCGTCTATTTTAAGAACTTCCCCTACAATATACCGTGCTTTTTCAGATGCCAGATACACACAAGCCTGGGCGACTTCTTCCGGCTCTCCCAGCCGCGCGGCCGGAATGTGTTTCAATATTTCCTCTTTTATATTTTCCGGGATACTTTCGACCATCTCCGTACTGATGTACCCCGGACATATCACATTCACCCGGACATTATACGCGGCGACTTCTTTTGCCAGAGCCTTGGTAAAACCGATAATACCGGCCTTCGCCGCGCTGTAATTTGTCTGACGCGGGACACCGATAAGGCCGCTTACCGAACTGATATTTATTATACACCCTTTCTTCTGTTTTAAAAAGCCCGTAATTACGGCCCGGCTCATGTTGAACGTGCCGCCGAGATTGGTATCGATTACCTCCCGGAAATCTTCCGGTGACATCATCATCAGCGCCCGGTCTTTTACGATACCGGCGTTATTGACAAGAATATCCAGAGTGCCGAATTCAGCGACCGCACCCTTAACAGCGCTGCGACACTGATCGTAATCTCTGACGTCAACCTGCAGGCTCAGAGACTTACACCCGATCCCGTCCATTTCTTTTTTGAGCGAATCGGCTTTTTCTTTATTGGAATGATAGGTAAAGACGACATTTGCTCCTTCTTTGGCGAAGCGGAGAGAGCACGCTCTGCCGATGCCGCGTGATCCGCCGGTAATAATAACGGTCTGATTTGCCAATTCTTTCATAACTTTCTCTCCTGATTCGCAGATGATCGCAGATTTTTGAATACACCAGGATGATCGCTGATACCTACGGACACCTGGGTTCCTCTACAATTTCCTTATGTATACTTTTCTATAATACAGGCGCTGTTATAGCCTCCCGGGCCGAAGGAAGTCACCAGCGCGTATTTTACTTCCTTCTTTTGCGCCTGATTGGGAACACAATCGATATCGCATTGAGGATCTTTCTGGAGATAATTGATCGTGGGAGGGATCTCACCCTTCTTCATCGCCCCGATCACTGAAGCAACCTGAAGCCCCCCCGCGGCAGAAAACGTCTCTCCCAGCATCGATTTTATAGAACTTACCGGGATTTTTTTAAGTCCGCCGCCGAACACGCGGCTCAGCACATCGACTTCGATTCTATCCATGATCCCGTCTGAATTGGCCGAACTTGAGATATAATCGATATCCTTTACCGATACTCCGGCCTCATCCAGCGCCTGGACAATAGCCTTCTCCAACCCCTCACCCTTAGGGTGTATCTTCCCCATACGATAACTGTCGAAGAACCGGCCCGCGCCTCTGATTTTGGCATACGGTTTCACTCCTCTTTTGAGCGCGTCCTTTTCGGTCTCTACCGCAAGCATCACAGCTCCTTCTCCCAAAAGCATACCGTTACGCCGTTTGTCGAACGGGCAGCTTAACGGAATTCCTTTCAATCCTCCCATGTATCCCAGCTTATGAAACCCGAAGAATACCGAAGCACTTAACGCATCGACACTGCCCGAAAGCACGATATTCGCTTTCTTGGTAGACAACGCCTCCCGGCTGTACTGTAAAGCCTCAAGGCCCGAGGTATATCCGGTACTAATTGTAGTGTTAAAGCCCTGGATATTAAACCTGATCGAAGCTTGAGATGATGCCGCATTAATGACGGTCGAAGGGAAAAGGGCGGGATTAGAGAAATTCAATCCGTCGGTAAACACCTCCCGGTCGAATTCCACAACCGACCAGAGGTGAGAAAACGTCGTCCCGGTACAAATACCGATTGCATCGGTATTCTTGTCATCTACCTGGATGCCGGAATCCTCAAGCACCTGATGTGTAGCGACAAGAAGAGAAAGGGTACTGCGGTCGAGATTACGCAATCCCTTGGGGCCAAGTATCTTCTTTGGTTCAAAGTTCTTTACTTCTCCCCCCTGAGTAACCTTAAACGGCGAGGTGTCAAAAAGGGTGATCTCTGAAATACCACTGTGCCCTTCACTCAAAGATTGCCAGAATCCTTCTTTTCCGATCCCGCAGGGAGAAACCACACCAAGTCCTGTTATAACTGATTCCGGTACATTCATTTAAGAGTTATTATAACGCCGATCGACATCATTGTCGATGATTTTGAAAATTTAGTACTGTCAACATTTATTCGCAAATTCTAAAGAAGCGTTTTTCTGTTTTGCTT
>CAZABB010000078.1:0-2616 GCA_964483625.1 uncultured Planctomycetia bacterium
CAAGCTCATTGTCGGGTAATTTGCCCAAATTGATCATTTTTATAGCCCATCGCTGATCCAAATTCTCTGCCAGTCTGTTCCATTTTTCAATGGGCCAGCTTTTCAGAGGCCATGCCGCAAGCGGTAATATACCGATTAATTTATTTTGCGGTAAAATTTCCTTTTCTCTCAAGAAATTTTCACAGAAAACAACATCCTTATCTCTCACGTTAAAACCAAAGGAAACGGTCTCAACCATCAACCCGTTTGATCGCAACATATCGAGATATCGATCGACCGGATGGCAATTTTGCATTCTAGTTGATTTTCGAACTCGCCAGACAGCAGGAGATCCCAAAAAAAGCCAATTCAAAGAACTGCTCAAGACGACAACGAGATCGAATTTCTTTCTTCGCAACTCAAGCGTAAACCGCAAACGGTTCAAAAATCCTTTATTTTTACCCTGTCGGTCAATAACAATGACCTGATGTATCCCCCGAAACCCTTCAACAATATCTAGGCATCGTTTTGAAGTTAGAAAGGAAACTTTCGCATCAGGATAACGATTAGTTAAAGGATCAACCACCGCCAGATCATACACAACATCTCCAATATTGGAATGTCCTTGAATTAAGATATTTTTCATAAAACAGCCTTCCTATAATAAATATCGGGCTATTCTTCCGTCTATTTCCAGAGCGGAGAAACCAAAACCCGTTTTGATCCAATTCAGGGTGTTTTCCTGATAGAAAAACACATGCGTCGGGTCATTCTTATAGTGCCATTTTTCAAAATCCGTCTTTTCAGAATAGAGTTCTGTCTGGCAAAATAACGCGCCCCCGGTTTTTAAAAGAGAACGTAACCGTTTAAATTCCTTTGCCGGAAAATGAAAATGCTCTATCACCTCGCAGCAAACGATAAAATCATACTGCGCGCTAAGGGCCTCTGGATTCTTCCAGAAAAAAGGATCATACAACTCGATGGAATACCCTTTATCACGAAGGAGCTTGGCGGCGACCGGCCCGGTTCCCGCCCCGTAATCCAGCCCTCGATGCTCTCGCGTGAATCTCTCCTGAACCTTCATCACAATGGGCCCGACAAATTCCTGATATCGCGGGTCATGGATATCGTTATTGTGCTCCTCATACCTGCGCTTTTCCGCCTCCGGAGAAACTAAATATGCCCGATTCAAAAATATCCCCAAACACCGCCCGCATCGATGGTATGTCTTATCCGATACTTCAAAAAATAATGCCGCAGCCCCGCCGCATAGAGGGCATTGCTCGGATAAGATGACCGAGCCTCTTTCTTTAACAAAATCGTCACTTCTTCGCATAGAAAGACACCTCATGGTTCGCGCGCGGTGAATCCAAAAACCCGATAGAAGGATTGCGTTCAGAAAAATACCTTAACGACCACTCCGACTTAAAAAGTATTACCGGTCTCTCCTGATCATCGCACGCCAACGCCGCGCCGCTGGGCAGGATTCGTTTTAACTCCTCATTTTCAAGAGACGTTTCAATCCATCGCAAGACCTTCCACGGCATCATCTCAAGAATGGTCTCGGCTTTGTATTCATTATTCAGGCGGTACTGCAAAACTTCAAACTGTAAAGGCCCCACCGCGCCCAGAAGCGGGGTCGGGCGCTGAACATTATCCAAATGAAACGTCTGCACGATGTCTTCGGCCAAAAGATGCTCCACCCCCTTTCGAAACGATTTGTAACTCGCGGCGGAGGTGTACTGTAAAAAGGCGAAACATTCCGGCGCGAAACGGGGGATCTCTTCAAAAGAAAGACCGGCGTCGGCGCTTATGGTATCCCCGACCCGAAACTCTTTTTTCGTGACAAACCCTATGATATCTCCCGGATACGCCTCATCGGCAAGTTCGCGGTCATGTCCAAAAACGTTAAAAGAGTCCGACAAGCGAATTTCGCGGCCCGACCGGGCGTGATATATCTTCATGTCGCGGCAAAACCGGCCCGAACAGACTCGGGCAAAAACCACACGGTCGCGATGCCTTGGGTTCATATTCGTCTGAACTTTAAACACAAAGGAAGAAAAATGAGAATGATCCAGCGGGATCTCGCCTTTATTTGTTTGCCGGGGAGCGGGACATTGAGAAAACCGCAAAAAACTCTTCAAAAGAAACTCTACTCCGAAATTATTGGCGGCGCTTCCGAAAAAAACAGGCGTTGTCTCCCCTCTCGACACAGCGGCCTGATCAAATCCTCCGTGTGCGGCGTCAAGCATCTCCAATTCTTCGACAACTTCCCGGTACGTTTCTTCATGCAACAGATTTTTTACCAAAGAGTCTGACAGCTCTTTCACAAAAACCGGCGAACGGTAAGATCCGCCCGGCACCCGTTCAAAAAGATGCACTTGTTTCCCCCTCCGGTCATAAATGCCCTTAAAATCAACTCCATTGCCTAAAGGCCAGTTAACCGGATACGCGTGCAGTTTGAGCACTTTTTCCAGCTGATCGATCAGCTCAAGCGGGGACTTCGAAGGACGGTCAAGCTTATTCATAAAAGTAAATATCGGAATACCCCGCTTGCGGCAGATTTCAAAGAGTTTCAACGTTTGGCTTTCTATGCCCTTAACCGCGTCGATAACCATAACGACCGAATCAACCGCC
>CAZABB010000079.1:0-2120 GCA_964483625.1 uncultured Planctomycetia bacterium
GAGGGCCTGTGACCCATTTTTATTTTTCAAAGAACTGTAAACACATCTTCCGAATCATACAAACAAATCCTAATGTTCAAAAGGACTGAGGGTTTCATGGGGTATTCATTTATGATATAATGAAAGAGAATATCAATCAAAAGGAAGGAGGGATTCTATGAAAAGAAAGAAGAAAGCTGCTCGGTGCGCGGGAAAGACCAAGACCGGAAAACGCTGTAAAGCAAAAGCCGCAGGAAAATCCAAATACTGCGCGATACATAAATAACCATTATAGAAGCGGATAGCCGCGGATCTAAACGCGGATTTACGCAGAAAAACGCGGGTTCAAAACGAACCCGTGTTTTTTATTTCCGGCCTTTCGTATCAGGCAGCGACTTCGATTACTTTCGTACCAGCGATATCATCATGCAGGCAATATCTCGATTTCCGAAAGATCAGTAACGAATCGACGAGACCGATAACCGCTCCGATGACCAGTATATTCATAATAACCCAGATGGGAAAATATCTTTTGAGAATAATCGCCCCGGCTGAGATTGAAGACCCGTCTTTCTTTACGATCTTAATCCCGCATATTCTCTTACCCACCGTCTGACCCCGTCGTGACAAAAAATGCCAGTTTATCACTACATACGCTGCCAGACCAATAATGTTCATCAAGAGTACCTGCCCGTAACTTGGGGCGGGCTGGAACTGATTGAAAACCCCAAGCACTGCTGCGGAAATCATGGCAACAGCTATGATAATAACCGAATGTAAGATCGCGGCGGCCAGCCTCAACCATCTACTTGCCAGCATAGTTTCTTTTAATTCATTCTATAGAAAATTAAAAACACAATCAAGGTTGGTAACCTTCTGGCAACCTACGCGGTTGCCAAAGGGGTCATGATCCGCCACGCGGTACCCTGCACCCGATACCCTGTCCGCTTATCGCTTATCGCTATTGGCTATTTAACTATCGACTATCGACTTTACTTAGTCGTAAGGAGTTGAAGGCGGGGTGTAGGCCGGCGCGGGAATCGGCGCGGTCTGAAAGCTCGAGGCGGCCGACTGCGCGGCATCGATAAAGCCGGGATCGTATACCGATCCGGGATTGGCGGGATAGGTAATGCCCTTGGACGTAAGGTAATACGGGAGATTGCCGGATTCTTCTACGACCTCTTTGTACTGAAAGATGGGACTGGTGAAGAATTCGACCGGTTCATACTGATACGCGACCGAATCAGGTACCGAAGGGATCTCTCTGGTATCGGTAGAGAAGTAATCCGACCGGCCATAGAGGCTTTCGAGAACATGGGAAGGATACGATGAACTGGTACTGCCTGAGATATCGAACGGATCGGAAGAAGAACCATACCCCTGTCCAAACGCGTACCCGGCTCCCAAAACCAGTATTATCCAAACCCCTATTATCTTTTTCATACACTATCCTCTACTTATATTATTATACTATTTCAGGAAGGATTGCCAATCTTTATGGGATCTCCGGAGAAAACAAGAGGCAGATCACATAAACATATAGTCACACGACAGATGTGAGATAATTGATAGAGGACAAGCACTTTAATCGTATGGGGTAGATATAGTGGAAGGAATGTTTACAGTAGGATTAGCTGCATTTTGTGCGGCATCGATAAAACCGGGATTATAGGCAGACGGACTACTGGGGTATAACGGCGGATAGGTTACACCCGCGGCAGAGAGGTAATAAGGCATAGAAGCCGACCGATAATCACGGGGAATGTAAGACGACTTATTCCGATACGTCGGTGAATAGAAATACTCATCCGGTTCCTGGTAGCCGTAATAAGTATAAGTATCTGTTTCAGGCACGTTAGGAATAGGGCGGGTATCGGTAGAAAACAGATCAGAGCGGGCATAGGTATCATCTATGGTATCGGAAGCAAACGTCCGGTCACGTTCCTCTATTCCGAATTGCTGGGCACTTTCATACCCCTGCCCAAACGCGTACCCGGCCCCTAAAATCAACACTATAAATATTATCTCAACCCTCTTCATAGTCTCATTATACTCCTCATGTACCTGTTGGCAACAGGCATAAATACCAAGTACTGTCAACATTTATTCGCAAATTCTAAAGAAGCGTTTTTCTGTTTTGC
>CAZABB010000080.1:0-1736 GCA_964483625.1 uncultured Planctomycetia bacterium
CGCGATTACCAATAAGATCGTTGCCTCCTATCCCGCCCCAAAGAAACCTTACACCTAAAAGTTTAAGGTATATGATAGTTCGCATCCGGTTTGTGGATAGGACTGTTTTTATATGTCGGATAAAATAAAAGTCATTAGTCTGCAGCCTATTGAGTAAAAGAAACTATAGGCCATAGACTATACGTAGACTAAAAATCATGGACAATAAATCAATCGCGCACATATTTAATGAGATTGCCGGTATCCTCGAGGTGAAGGGAGAAAACATTTTCCGGGTCAGGGCGTACGAGAAGGCCGCCCGGGTACTCCAAGGGCTGCCTCAGGATATAGGAGTGATTGCCGAAGCAGGAGGCCTTCAGGACCTTCCCGGTATCGGAAAAGATCTGGCGGGAAAGATTCAGGAGATGGTAGCCACGGGTACCTGCCAGAAATACGAAGATCTCAAAAAAAATACCCCCGAAGGACTGCTTAAGATGCTTGGCCTTCCCGGAATCGGTCCCAAGACCGTCCGGCTCCTTCATGAAAAAATGGGTATCGATACGCTCGATATGTTGGAACGCGCCGCGCGGGAAGGGAAGCTGGTGTCTGTGGAGGGGATTAAGGAGAAGACTCAGGAGAATATTTTAAAAGGCATTGAACACCTGAAGAGTTCCGGGGAGAAGGTCTTGCTGGTTGATGCGCTCAGCCTATCGGAATGTTTTCTTAAGAAATTGGCCTCATTCAAAGAGGTTCAGGCCTGTGAGGTCGCCGGTTCGGTGCGCCGGCGTAAAGAGACGGTGAAGGATATAGATATTCTGGTCGCATCATCAAAACCTGAGAACGTCGGCGATCAATTCGTTCAATTCGATGAAATCAGGGACGTAAAAGCGAAAGGCCCCACAAAAATCTCGGTGACAGCCGGAGAAAGAAACGTGGGAGTGGATCTACGGCTCGTCAACAAGAGTAGTTTCGCCGCCGCGCTCATGTATTTTACCGGGTCCAAAGGATTCAATATACGTTTAAGGCAGCTGGCTATCGAACAGGGATATAAAATCAATGAATACGGGATGTTCCCCAAAGGTCACAAGAAGCAAGCTCTCTTCGCCAAGACCGAAGAAGACATGTTTAAATTTTTCCACATGCAGTATGTGCCTCCCGAATTGAGAGAAGATAACGGTGAAATCGATCGGGCGTTAGCCGGGGAGCTTCCCTCTCTTGTCGAGGCTGAAGATATCCGGGGAGATTTTCACGTGCACTCGGTTTACAGTGACGGAACCGCGACAATCGATGAGATAGCACACGCCGCCGAGCGGCTGGGGTACGAATATCTGGCGGTTGCCGATCATTCCCAAGGCTTAAAAGTTGCCTCAGGCCTTTCGGTCGGCCGGCTCCGCGAGAAAATATCTGAGATCAAGAAGATCAATCGCAAGCTGAAAAAAGTGCGGCTGTTATGCGCGGCGGAAGTAGATATTGATGCCGACGGAAAACTGGATTATCCTGAGGAGGTACTGGTAGAACTCGATATTGTCATTGCCGCCGTTCACAGCGGATTTAAACAGTCACGCCGGCAGCTGACACGAAGAATTGTCCGGGCCTGTAAAAGTAAATATGTGAATATCATCGCGCATCCGACCGGGCGTCTTCTGGGAGCCCGGCCGCCGTATGATGTTGATTTGAATGAAGTGCTTCGTGCGGCGGCGGATTGCCGGGTGGCACTGGAACTGAACTGTTACCCTCAGCGTTTGGACCTCAATGAT